>DATKFH010000098.1:0-20781 GCA_035511455.1 Candidatus Sulfotelmatobacter sp.
TCACCGTTTCTGGGCTCTCGCCCGCTTGCACTCTCTCCACCGCACGAATTCGAATCTCTTCCAACGTCTTATGGTCGAGGGCACGAGCGTCGCGTCGCTTCATGCCAGCCATTATACTCTATGTCTACTTACTTATGAATACATTAATAGCCAAATTCGCAGGAGCTCAAGGAGCACGAAATCGGTACAACGCTGACCCTATTGTAGCTTTCTTGACGTTGTCTCGAATCCATTTTAGGAATGGCTCGAGGTGCCTGGCAGATCGTTACTTAAATCGTTCCGCGACCACAATTGCCCTTGGGCTTTTCTCAGTTCCAGAGAGGGTAGCCTTGGCGTCACAACTTGGCCGTCGCATCGGCGACAGCGTCACGTAAAGCGCCTCGAAAGAAAATCAGCGCCGTGACGTGACCTGCTGAGAGCCAGCGTAGGGTGCTTCCTGACCAGTATTGATGTAAGCGCTGAGTCTCCTCTGGCATGATATAGCCGTCTCTCACGCCGCCGACGACAACGGCAGCGTCTGCTCGCATAGGCGGGTCGTGACGGGTTAAGTCGCCCGCCTCAATCAGGAGATGCAGTCGTTCCCTCGCCGCTAATTGTTGGCCGGGTTTGGCAGCCAATGCATCCAGGTTCACACTCCAGGAGAGCAGGCCCTTGGTATAGATGGGAGCGGCGGACGCCCCGGTGGCAAGCGCAGCGCATGCCACCGGGAACGGAGTCACCGCGGCCGTGATCGCAGCCATGTGACCGCCCATGCTATACCCCGCCACGGTGAGCTTTCCGTAGGAACCACGCAGATACTCCAGCAGCGCTCGCGCCTCCCAGACCGAACCCAAATTCATGAGCATGTGGTCACTGAATGTGGCGAGCGAGGCCGATGAGGATGTACGGCGGCGGCCATAGAACGGATTCTCCAATAGATACAAGTCGAGTCCGCGATCGATGAGAGCGCCGAAAATGCGCTCTCGCATTTTGTATCCTTCGTCGCGGGAGGCGGCAAGGATGACGCAGCCTGCGCTGTTACCTGGCTTCAACCATGCCCGGACGTGCACAGTTCTAGTGGCCGCTGGAAGCAAATCCAGGGGAGAGATGAATGTGCCGTCCTGCTGGATCTTGCCAGCCCTGCGATCTCCGACAGACCAGTCGACCGAAATCAAACCGGGCGGGTGGGCGAATGAGGCGCGCTGGACAAGGTCCGTCAAGAGTGATTCGTCTCCCCAGCCTCGCGAAAACAATTTGTCCCGGCATGTCAACCACGCCGCTGCGACGTCAAGCGGGTGGACTCCAGCCCTGATTGGGCTCGCGGGCCAGCGAATGTTGACCCCGGACCCGACTTTGTTCAGATATTCCGGGGAAGACACTAGAACCTCTTCAAGAAAGCAATCAAAGCCTGTTTATCGTCGTTACTCAGCCCCGGCTCCTCTCCGGCGGATTTATCCGTTCCGAAGTAATGACCACGATTCACGATGAGGTCAGGACACTTGCTGAGTTCGAGCATCTGCTCGACCACGTTCTTAAAGACGCTTTCTGCGTCCTCATCGGTTGCATTGGGCGGGAGTTTCTCGAGATCACCGCTAATCTTGAGCACCAGGCCTAGAAGCTTCTTGTCGTGCTGAAGACGCTCATCCGGATCGTTGCTCTCGGGCAGCGGGTTGATATTTGCTAGAAGCCCCACGGGAGTGCCTTTGGGGATCGGGCCGATCCTGACGATCTTTTCTCTGTCGTCGATAAGCCAAGGGAAAAAGCGCGCGGTACCGCGAAGTTGTTGCAACGCATCAGGAAGGTATCCGTAGGAGATTTTGAGATAACTCGTTTTTGTTGTGCGGTCGATCTTGCCCGGAATCTTGTCTCCGAGCAGTTCGTCTTTATCTCGCGATTCCGGCCAAAGCATCTGGTGAATCGCGTCCTCGAAAGATCGCAACCTCCCTTGGACCGATGGATCGTAGTCAAACTTGCCGACGGTGTTGTTCAGCAGAAAGGGTGCGGTTGACCACACGCTCACCAGCGACGGGGGACGTGTGTAGCCTCGGCCGCCCGCGGGCATCACATAATTCCTGGGTTCACCCGTGTAGGGATGGTACCAAGTAATGGTTCCGACGGAAGGGAGGTCTTTGTAAGACTGGGAGGAGAAATTGTCCCAGATATTGCCGCCCAGAGCATTGGTGGCGAGCGGGCTGCAAGCATTAGTTTGCAGCAGTGTTACGGGGACCCTAAGTTCGCTGGACAGATAGTTGCCATCGAGGAAGTCGGGGGCCATCACGATGTTCTTCATCTTTTCTTTAAAGTCTGACGTCTTGGTCCACTCCCAATATTGGTTCCAGCAGTTAAGATAGTCCTTTCCTGCGCAACCGGATGGATCCAGACCGGGCACCGGCGGAGCAGGTACCTTGCTGGAATGACAACGCGCACAACGCTCGGCGAACACTTCTTTTCCGTGCGGCACTAACCCCTCGTCCTTTTTCAGGTACTCGGCGCCTCCAGGAGCATCCTTTAGATGATGTGGTTCGGTGGTTTTCAAGAAAAAGAGCGCGGTTGCGGGAGTCTGCGCCTCGGTAGCGGCAAAGTAAGCGGAATTCTTTCGCGCAACGGAAATCTCAATGGGTGTAATGGGCTTGCCACCAACCAGAGCGTTAAAGTGCAACAACCACTCTTCGCTGAAGGTGCCGATGTTCAGATAGACACGGTTGAGTGCCCCCAAAGCGCCGACCGAGTCTGCGCCGTCCTTTAGAACCCGTGGAGTCCACACCGTGTCTGTCGCGGAATAAAAACTGGTAAGCCATCCGTCGTGGACAAAATCATTAAACTGCTTGTTATTTCTTTGACCGCCGGCTAGCGTTTCTTGGCCCCAACGTTTCGCGTGCTGCAGGCGCTCTTTCAAAAGATAAACAGCATTCATCGTCCGGGGATTATTGATGTTGTCCGTAGAAACAAAAGAAGTGTCGAGGCTGCCTGGCCGCGAAGTGTGAAAGAGCTGCCACACGAAATTGTCTTCCTCGCCCTGCCAGTAGAAGATCCTTTGAATCCAAAAATATTGGGCGCCGACATTTGAGCTGAGGTTCTCCCACTTCGGATTGTCCGGATCGGACGGAGGCTTGACCGGGTTGGGCCCAACGTGGCAAAAACCGCAGGACATGCCTACGCGATACGGACGCACCAGATGCTTGTCATTGTAGTAAGCGGGGTCGGTATAGTATCTCTCCGGATCCCAATGTTTGGCGGCCTTCTCATCGAAGTCCGGGTTGGGAAAGAGTCGTAAGCCTACGATGCCGGTCTCGTAGCCGTAGAACGAACCGACGGGAAAGTCCTTGCCGTTAAGATTCGAGCCACGGGTCCCAATTTTCACCCCAGGATACTTCGTCTCATTTTCGAAGTGGTCTGGCTGGCAGTTCGAGCGGCGCTTATCGAGCCAAAGACCCCATCTTTCGGGATTGGGCCCGGTGGCTTGTTCGAAGCAGGGATCATTTACCAAGCCGAGGTATTCCCACCGGTGATCGTGATTGAAGTTGGGGTTAATCTTCAGTAACTCGGGGTGAGAGGAAAGGACTTTCAGGAAATCAAGCGCACCTGCGCTGGCGTAGATCAGCTTATCCCAGAGGCGGTCGTTGCCGGCCGTCCATACCATCCAAGTGTTACGCCCTTTGATTTCATCGGCACTCAGGGCCACGCCCCCGTCCATCTCATGGAAGTCGTCGTCATCGGCTGCGGGGAAACTGGAAGCATCTCTGCCCGCTAAGAGAGCTTCGTCGTTGACGTGCCCGGGTTTTGGCAAATTCCACCAGTAGAGGAGGACACCCGCACCGACCAAGAGCAGTACAACAACCACAATGATCAGAAGCCCTCGAACCAGTTTGCTAATCACAGTCTTTCCTCCTGCCTGTCACATGCGATTCCCGAACTTGGCCGATCCCAAACTAAACGTGACGATATCTACGATCCCGCCGCAGCACCGAATTGCAGACAAAAGTGAATCAGCGGCTTGTTGTCCCAGTAAACACGCCCCAAATAGAAGCCCGGCTCAATCAGCCGGATTTCGTCACGAATCCAGTGCGCCACCAGCGAGGTCTCGGAGTAGTCAAGAACAACGCATTCCTTTTGATCAAGCCAACTGGCGCCTTTGTAGACTTTGGCAATGATAGCGTTGAGGCCGATTGGCAGAATGCGGTTCCTCAACACTCCCTTCTGCGAGTCGAACGTTTTGCCCTGCCACACGAACAGGCTGACGAATTCGGCGATCTCCGGGCTGTAAATGGTGCCAGAAGCTAGGATCGCAGTGCCTTTGGCTGGGCCATCCGGAATGTCCCCTGTCGGACTAACGGAGAAGAGGGAATCCAGATCGGAATTAGACATTTGCAGCAGTTGCGGCACATTGTAAGCCATGTTTAGTACTCCTCATATTTGGACTCAACGAGCCGACTTGAGTCCGGACCTGGCCGAGTCAATTTGTCTTCGACTGTGGGCCCCCACCGAATGTGAATAACATCCGGCCTATCAAAGGTTCTAATGGCCGTTGAGTATAACGTCGGCGGCTTTTTCGCCGATCATGTAAACCGCGCTGACGATGAAAACACCTGGAATCTTAGGGAAAACCGACGCATCCACCACACGAAGCCCTGTAGTTCCATGCACTCGGAAATCGCTGCTTAGTACTCCGTCCGCGTCGTGGCCGATCGCACAAGTACAGGACGCGTGGTGCCCCCAGGCGTTGTTTCGGACATAGTTCCTTAACTCCTCGTCAGTCTGAAGATCATCTCCTGGAAATTCTTCCGACATAAGTTTCTGCGCTTTGAGTTCGGAGGTGAGCCCGCGCACAAATCGAATGCCGTCGAGCACTGCCTCCAAGTCCTTCTCCCCGCCTTCCTCCAAATAGCGAAAATTAATGCGAGGCGCATCCCGCGGATCGGCGGAGCGTAGTGTAACCTTGCCGGCGCGGTTTCGGGTGTGCGCCTTTAGTACAACCCAGGTAAGGTAATTGAGGTCTTTGGCAAACAAATTTGAGTAGTTTGGAGAATATCCCTGGAAGTTGGCCAGCAGGGCCATGCAGAACAGATCCGGCGGTCCCTCCGCGGCCGGCGATCGCCTGAAGAAGGAAAGAACCGAGCCGTTGGTCGCGTAGATTCCGGATCGGCAGAGATCCCACTGCTGGAATTGCGGGTCTCCTGGGCAGAATTTCACCCCTTTGTAGATATGCCACTGTGGGAAGTTCATCCGATTGCCCACGGCGATCTCATATCGGTCCTGTAAGTTCTTACCTACCCCAGCAAGGTCCACGATGACATTGATTCCAAATAGCTCCAGGTCCTCGCGTGGGCCAATGCCAGACAACATCAGCAATTGTGGAGTGTTGAAGGCGCCGCCGGCGAGGATGACTTCTTTCGAAGCGTAGACTCTTCTAGGTTCTCCCGGCTCCGGACTGGTCCGGGAAGAGGCGCGGTAAAGTTTTTCGCCCTGGAGATACTCCACTCCGGTGGCGCGCTTGTTCTCATCAAACAGAACTTTGGTGGCGAGGGCGTTCAGTTCGACTTTCAAATTACGATGTTTACGAGCGGTTTCCAGAACGAACTCACGCGACCCCGTACGCGCGTGGTTTCGCGTTGTAAGCGGCGTATAGCGCGATCCCTTGGCGTTCTTTCTGACCAGGCGCCAGTCATTGGGATCACCCCAGCTTTCCAAAAACCAGCCCACGCGCTCGACTGGATTACCGGAAGACTCAAGGGATTCATCGATACACTCCGCCAGCGTTTGAAAGAGGTCCCTGTCCAACAGCGCTGCCATGGGGATGGATTTTTCCGTGTGCAGCCATCCCCCCCAGCCATGGCGAGATGGATTGAACCCTATCTTTGACAACCAGCGATGCAAGGGCCGGTGGCGGCAATTCTCCAGACGCTCAAAGTAAGTCCGCATCCTCTCCGGCCGCCAACTGGAATCTTGTGTCAGATTGGCGATGTATTCCCAATCTGAGTTGTGGGGATAGATCAATATTTGCGCGTTGTGAGCGGTGCATCCCCCGAGGGTCCCGGCTCGTGGGTACAGCACCCCATCATGTTCCTGGCAGTACTTGGGATCGAGCCTCTGCTGCTCGTCATCGGAGTAATGACGAACATAGAAGTCCCACTTCATGGCGCTGTTTTCGGAAGCAAACGCATGGAACGCAGGAACGTCGTAATCCGCCGGCAAGCGGTTCGCATCAGGCTGAATAGAATCGCCAGCCTTGAGTGTTCGAGGATCTCCACCCGCTTCGAGCAGTACAACGGACCTTCCTGCCTGCGCCAAACGAGATGCCACGGTACCGCCCCCCGCTCCCGAGCCGACGACGACATATTCACAATTTGGAACTTTGGAACTCATCCTTATACGTGCTTCCTTTTGCCCACCTCATGCGCTCGAGTTCACAGAGTTTTCAGGTACTCGAGCATGGCTTTCTTCTCCTGATCCGAGAGTTCCGTCCCATAGAGATGCCCGGCGTTGCTGTTGCCCGGCAGCCTCGTATCGAAGAACACAAAGTGAAGACCTTTCTCCTGCGCCAAGTCTGACACGAAGCCGATGTCATGATTCTTGAGCAGGTTGTTGCCGCGGTAGAAAGTCGCCGGCCGTTGTGCCGGGGGCTTGAGAAGATCACCCACCGTTGGAACTGAGCCATTGTGGAGGTATGGCCCACGCATCCAAATTCCATCCAGGACATCCGCGACGTAACCGCTGGCCTTCTGGGTATTGGCCAATTCGCGATCGGTGCCGATCTCGGCGATAGGAACCAACATCCCTCTTTGCTTGCCATCGGGTGCGTGGCACGATCCGCAGTGCTGAGCAAACAGCGGCTTGCCTCCCTCCACTAACGCGCGGTCCCACTCCAGCGGATACGGCGGCACTTTGAAGCCCTCCACCCAGCCGGCGAGAGCCTTCAGTTGCGGATGGGAGAAGGGAGCCTCGGAATACGGGTCGCGTGTATGCCGCTGGAGAGCCGAGTCGATCATCACCAAGTTCTGGCTAAGAAACTTCCGTCGCGTGCGCGGGATCAGAACGAACCGGTAAAGCAGGCTGTCAATCAGAGGAAGCTTGGTCGCGCTATTGATCTCGGCCATGATCTCGGTGGCGTTGAAGCGCGGGTCTTGAGCGCATTGCTGAAAGAATGTGAGCAATGCCTGAACATCCGTGGCGCGTCCCGGAACAGTGGGCAGAACCTCGGGCCCTTCGTCCGGTCCGGTGCGGAAAGAAGCGGCGTGGCACAAGGCGCAATTCCCGGCTACGCGAACGTAGCCGACGGTTTTCTTGGAAAAGCCCGCAGGCATCTCCCTGCCTTCCTCCCAGGAGAAGCCGAGAGAGACATAGCCGCCGTTTCCCGGCATGTACTCGGGAAACATGCGGGGAAGCGCCAGCCATATCCAATAAGGAATGCCGGCTTCGCGCTCCGCTCCGACCGAGCCATAAAGGAAGTTGCTGCGTTCGTCGGCGGTGATCCATCCTGGCTGGGGGATCTCCCGCCATAGGTAACTCCATGCGCTGATGATGACGATGACGAGCACTGCCACGATGACGATCAACACATATCGCTTTGTGCGCCTTTTCATTTGCATGCTCGGTCGCTCAAAAGGTTTTCAAATACTCGAGAAGGGCCCATTTTCCGTCGTCCGCCAGATCAGTGCCATACGCAGGACCCGTGTGTCCGCCATTGCCATTGCCCGGTTCTTGAGTATCAAAGGGGAAGAACTTGTGCCCGTCCTGCTCGGCGATACTGGAAACGAACCCAACATTCTTGGGATCGTAAACGTCATTGCCACGGTAGAAGAACCCGACGCGCTCTTTTTCGGGCTTGAGCAATTCCCACAGAGTCGGAACCGATCCATTGTGCAGATAGGGCGCGCGCAGCCAGATTCCATCGAGGGGAGAATTGGCGTAACCGGGCTGCTTGCGAAAGTGGCTGAAGCGCTGGGGATAAGGCGGCGCGAAGCCCCAGTCCTTCTCATAACCAGCATAGAGAGTGCTCTGGTTGACGGCCAAGACCCAGGTATAGGAGTCGAGGCGCCACCGATCGGTGCCGATCTTCTCGATCGGTACAACAGTGCCGACCAATTCGTTCGGTTGTGGCGGGTCATGGCGAAACGGCGGTTCCTGTGTGCCGTGGCATCGAGCGCAGTATTCCTGGTAGATCTGCTTGCCTTGCACCGCCAGGGGGCCATTAATCTGATAGGGATAAGACAGCGGTTTCGCGGTCTCCAACCACTTTGCAGTCCGTAGCACACGGTCGACGTCCAGCGTCGGAGGATACGCCCCGGTGCCGAACGCAGCTGACAGGTTGCGTTCATCCACCGACGTGTTGTTTCCGTCCCAGTGCAGTTGCATCCCTTTTCTTGGCCCCTGATACCAGATCGACGGGAAGTCAACATTACCGATCAGCTCTTTGGGGTCGGCATACTTCTCCATCGGGAAGTTCAGGAGCGCCTTCGGAGCATTGAAGGTATCAACCCGGCCCGGCCCCCAGGAATCCTTATTGATGAAGCTGAGTCGCTGTCCCAGAATCAGCAGTTGGTCTCGCATCAGATAGGCCGCCAGGTATCTGAAGATCAGTCTGTTGATCAGATCCGGTTTGTCCACTCGACGATGGGGATCGTCCTGCATCTTGCTGATCTGGTCGAGCAGACGCTGCGGGGTGAACTTCTGGTCCGTGGGAATCGTCGTGAGGAATTTCCCCCAAGCGCCCAAGTCGAACGTATGCGCCGGCATTCCCGGGACGATGCGTGGCATCACGCCGGGTGCATCTCGCACCGTGCCTGTGTGACAGGAGGCGCAGTTGAGATACACCACATCGATGCCACGGAAATTGCGCATCGACATGCCGACTGGCAGATCGTAGCGCGGATCTTTGCCCGGATCGTAAATCATCCCGAAGGCCGAGTAACCGCGACCCGGTATCTTGTCAGGCAGGTACTCAGGAAAAAGTTCGGGGAGCGCGACCCAGAACCAATAGGGAATGCCGTTCGTCCGCTCGCCGCCAGTCGAACCATACTCAAAGTGAAGAACGTCATCTGCGTATTCGACCGGGCGATCACGGGTCAGCCGTACTGCCATATAGATGGCGAACAGCACAAGTAGTGCGGCTCCGGATAAGCAAATGAACTTGACCCAACCGCGCCAGCGTCCAGTGGCCGTTGCGCGAGTCCCTTCATCCAGGTACACCGCCAGCCTATTGCCTACACCTTCTTGGTCGCGACGAAGTCGTTCCGGCGCGCTTGCGGGGCGGCTTCGAACGCTTGCTGGGTAGACGCTGTTGCGAACTTCGGTCAGGATTCCGTGTGGTTCAAAACCACGCCCCGCAATCGGATCAAAATGCAGAGCCTCCTGATCGATTTGGATCTCCTCCTCAAACCGGATCTCAGCGATGGGAACGAGGGGCTCACGAGCATCCCCAACTACCTGCACTTCAATGCGAAGCAGCGCGTGACGTGCGACTGCTTTGGAGAGGCCATCTTCGCGTGCCGGACCGTCTTGCGGGAGGCCGGGTGTCTCCATATCAGGGACCAGCCGAATCCATACGTCGCGCTTGCCGTTGTCGATCCTGTACGGCACGTCGGCGTAATAGACGTTCTTGAAGTAATCGAACTGACGGAGACCATACATCCTGCCGCCCAGAGCAAGGTTCACAATCAGCTTCCACAGGCGGTTGCCACCGGCGGTACACAAAAGGTCAAGGCAATCATCGGTGCGGCCTTGCAAGCTGATCTGGCTGGCTGGGGAAGAAGAAAAGCGCGTCGCGATGCTCGGCGCATCAGGGATCCGGTCGGCTAACCAGAGCGGCGCTCCCTGCTTCATTACTCCCATACCGATGCGCATGAGAGCCGATCCTGCGAGCTGTTCGGCGGCGCGTCCGAAACTCGCATCGGCCGGTTGCAGGGATCGCACGGTGCCGCGAAATACCCTGCCATCAGGATGAAAAGTGCGTGCGTTACGGACCACGCCGCTCACGAAGGCGAAGTACGCTGCGGCCAACCGCGCAACCAGACGAGGATGGTCGGGATCGGGGCCCAGTCCCGCATCTTCGCACCAGGCCAAAAGAGTCCAGACAAAGCCGCCGAAGTCGCTGACTGAGAACGCGATTGCCAGCGGGCCGGGAAGAATTTCTTTGTACCAAAGGACGGCCATGATCGCGGGCACAAGCGGCCGATCAAGCAAAGAGGCGAAGACGAAGCCCTGCGCATTCAGGCGCCCGGCAACCACATATAACACCCCAAGTCCGCCGACCAGCAACCCAACCAGACGCAGATAGTTCGCGCCTTGAACCGTTAGCGTAGGCAGTTGAAGCAACGAAGCGGTCCAATAGGGTGCGATGAGGATGATGCTCCCCAAGAACATATCGAGCCAGCCAAAGTACTCGACCGAGCGTGCGGCACGGGTCTGATCCTCAGCGTTTAGAAGACGTCGAAACATCTCGCTGAGCGTGGGCGTCATTTCGGATCTTGCCTAAGTCTGAGTGTTTTTGACTGATGACCGGGATCCCCGTTGCAGATTGGAAGTCTGCATCTATATCACTAGTGAGGTTTACTGGCAAATCGTTTCGATCACGACGCGGAAGACGAGTAAGGTAGACCCAAAACACGAAAAGTGGAGTCACTCTAACACAACGGACCTGCATTTCTTGCCTGCTTCCCACGACTCCGCTAACATGTGCCATGCGAGACTTGGTCACGGCTGTGTTCTTCGCGATTGCCGTCGCCGCAGCGATCACTGTTCACGTTCCGTTCGCAACCGCGTCTTCTTCGGCTACCAGCCTGGTCGCCAAGGCGCACACCCAGCGTCTCTCCGCCACTGATCTCGAGATCGCCGGGGACATCGCAGATCTTTCTGCCGGAGCGCGTTATCTGAGCCGAGAAGACTTGCTTCGACTTCCCCAAGTCACCTACACGGTCACCGACGACTCAAACTTCAAGGGTTCAACCGAGATTAGTGGCGTCCCGCTAGAGGATCTGATGCGCGCGCTCGCCCGCACGCCCGACGCGGATCTCGCGATTGCGATTTGTGATGATCAATACCATGCCCACTACCCGCGTGCCTATCTCGCGGCTCATCATCCGTTGCTGGTGCTGAAAGTGAATGGCCAACCGCCCGAACGCTGGCCAAAGGATGCGGAAGGTCACGGTCAGTCAATGGGGCCCTACATGGTCTCCCATCGCCAGTTCATCCCCAGCTTCAAGATCCTCGCACACGAGGACGAAGCGCAGATTCCATGGGGGGTGATTCGTCTCGAATTCCGCGACGAAAAGGCGCTCTTCGAGGCAATCGCGGCCCGCGGAACGAACACCGCCGACTCGACCATCCAGTCCGGGTATCGCATTGCCCAACAGAATTGCTTTCGCTGTCACAACATGGGCGATGTGGGCGGTGAGAAAGCGCGCCGTCCGTGGCTCGTGATCTCTGCCTGGGCGGCGGCATCTCCCGAGCATTTCGCTGCATATGTGCGCAACCCAAAATCGAAAAATCCGCAAGCACAGATGCCCCCAAACCCCGGGTACGACGACGCAACCCTGCAAGCTCTGACCGCCTACTTTCGAGCTTTTTCGTCCTCTTCTCCGTCATCCCCTGCGACCTCGGAGAAACCATGACCCTGCGTGCAGCCAAGCTTTCGCTGGTCGTCGCTGTGGCCTTGTTCTACACGTTCGTCGTCTTCAACAATCTCACGGACTACAACACCAACTACCAGTTCGTTCGTCACGTGCTGATGATGGATTCCACTTCTCCAGGCAACCACGGTATGTGGCGAGCTCTGAACTCACCGGCGTGGCACACGGCATTCTACGTCTCCATCATCGCATGGGAATCCATCGTGATGTTGTGCTGCTGGTGGGGAGCAGCGCGTTTAGCGCGCGCATTTTCAGCACCGGCGGCCGCGTTTCATCAGGCAAAAGGTCTTGCCGTTGCTGCGCTGAATCTCGCCCTGTTGATGTGGATGGTCGCATTCCTCGGCGTGGGCGGAGAATGGTTCCTGATGTGGCAGTCGAAAACGTGGAACGGCCAGGATGCCGCCTTCCGGATGTTCACCGTGATCGGGATCGTGCTGCTCCTGCTGGCCAGACCGGACTCCGACCAACAGCCCTAATGCTCGCCTGTCGGGTTCGTACCTCGCCGACGGACTGCGAATCACCTCAGCGGCGATGCTTGCCGCCGCCGTGACCGCTGGAGTGACCCCCTCCGCCGTGCGAATGCCCCCCGCCGAAATTCTTGCCGCCGCCGTGGAAGCTCTTCGGCGCATGCCCGCCGCCGCCCATGTGGAAGCCGCCTGAGCCGCGGCTGCTAACGTTCTTGGGCGCGTGCCCGCCGCCAAACAGGTGGAAGCCACCCGAGTGCGGTGGTTTTCCGGAAGAGCCCGCAAAGTCCCTGCTCGCGAAAGTCCCGGAAGATCGTCCCCCGAATTCGCCGCGCTGAAAACCTGAGGTCGGCCCGCGATAGGCTTGCATCGAACGGAAGGAGGCTGCACCCGTCCCGCCGCGGTAGCCTTCGCCACTCCCCCGGTTCAAGCTGGATCCGATGCCACGGAGGTCGGACTGCTGCCTGCTTTCTGGCAACTGCATATGGTTGTAGGCCTGGCGCGGCGTCCGGTCATAGCTGGCTCCAAAGGAGTGGAAGCCGTGGTTGTAGTTTCCTCGCCAGCTCTCGGCATATTTTTCACGCGGGTGGGAGAATCCCTGCCCTCGATTCCCGTTGTAGCCGCCGAATCGATGGTAACCGCCCAACCCGCGGTCACCGCTGTGCCTGGCAAACGCTCCCCTTCCCGCATAGGCATGAAACGCATCGTGCCGGAATCCCCAATCACTCACCGTGGTGCTGTGCGAATAGTAGTCCGACTGGTTGAAGAGCACGGACTGCGCTAACCAGTTCAAACCCCACGCCAGCCAGCCCCAGGGCGTGTGGCTGAAGGCGCTCATCACGATTCCGAACCCATAGTTGATCGGCGACGAGCCCAGAAATGATTCCACTGCGCCGAGCAGCGAAAATCCGGGATACGGTGAAACCTCCGCTCCGTAGACCGTCCACGGGTTATACGTTGGCACGTACACCACTTGGGGATTCACCGGCATCAGCTGGATGTAGTCCTGGTCGTAATGCACCGTTTGTTGGGGCGTGCTCTGGAGGGTTCCGGCTGCCTGAGCGCGCCGGCGCATCACCTGAACTGCCTCGAATACGTCTAGCGGCTGGTTATAGTAGGCGTTGCCCAAGTCGGTGGTCCATTGCAGATTGCGGTCCATCTGCGCTAACACACGAGGAAACGCCGTTAACGCTTTTACGCTCGGGTCCCAGTTCTGAACGTCGGCACCGGCCGCGATCTGGTCAGAGGAGGTGTAGCCCTGCGTCTGCAGCCAGTGATCGGCCTCCGCAACCTGACCTGGGTAGGTCGACGCGGCCAGCACTTGCGCTACCAGCGTGTCCGGATAAAGCGCGATCGGAGCCACGATTTGTTCCAGTTGCACTGCATTGAGCGGCTGAGCCGAAGATGGGGCCTGGCCATAACCCCGCTCCGGATACGGTTGACCGGAATCTGAATAAGGCCGTTGCGCGTCAGGATCGTTCTGCGACCATCCCTGATCGCCGAGCTCTGTCTGCTGTGCCAGGAGTTTCGCCGGTTCCAGCATAAGGAGGAGAAGAAAGACTAGCGCCAGCATCAGCAAGCCCTTGAGCTGCCGTGCCACGCTTTTCGCGGTGCTCGCGGCGGCCACGGCACAGGGAGGTGAAGTAAGCGGCAGACAAGAAGACCTGGCAGTGTGAGGTGCAGACTGAGGCATTTGGGGTTTCATGCTTCCTTTCGGCGTCCGACAAAAAAGGGCTCGCCAGTGCTCCCAACCCAGCGAGCACCGTCCCATGCCAGTTCCAACTTTTCCTCTGAGGCCAAGATGCTTGAAAACAAGCTCGGGATCAATGCAGGGCAAGTCAATTGTGCGTCAACCGCGAAGTCTCTGAAAACACAATCGTTCTACTCTCAAGTAAATTCCTGCCAATCAACGCCCGCATCCATTTTGAGCTGCCGTCGCCGTTCAGGTTGCGTTTTCAGTGCCCATGATCTCCTGCTCAGAGGGGCGAGGTCTGTTCTGCCGTGAAGAAAAAGTGAGCCTCTTGGTATCAAGTTAGAAGTTTAGACTGTCGAGATTTTATTCTTCGACCATCGGGAATTGCGCCGAGAGTGAAATCGTGGGGCTTGGACCTTGCCCGGATTGAGCTGGAGGGTTTGGAAATGCCGTGCCCTAGAGCTCGGTTTGTGGCCGCCACGAAGATAATCAAGAGTGCACTAACAAACCGTGCGAATATTGAATACTGCATTTCCAGCTTGCCAACCAGAAGGCTTTGGTACCGGTCCTACCTTTGCTCGGGCGAGTGCATCTAAGCCGGGGGACTATGCAGAATTTCACTCGCCGCGAACTACTTAAAATCGGATCTGCGGCGGCAGTTGCCGAGCTGGCGTCCTTGGGTTTGCACGGTTGCGGTATTTCCAAGTTAGTTCCGCCCCTACCTACCGGTTGCTCCAAGTTGACGGACATCGAGCATGTGGTGATCCTGATTCAAGAGAACCGCTCTTTCGATCACTACTTTGGAACCTACCGGGGCGTGCGAGGATTTTCCGATCAAAGCTCGGCGTTCCAGCAACCCGATCCAGCGAACACCACGACCTCACCGGTGGGACATCTCCTGCCGTTTCATTTGGACACCTCGCAAGCGAATGCGGCGTGCACCCACGACATTAGCCACGACTGGGTGCCGCAACATCAGAGCTGGGACAACGGCAAGATGGACGGTTTTGTGAGTTCGCGTCTACCGATTAATTCCAACGACGCGGTACTAAGCATGGGCTACTATACCCGCGCAGACCTTCCTTACTACTACGCTCTGGCCGACGGCTTCACGATTTGCGACAACTATTTTTGTTCAGTCATCGGCCCGACCGACCCGAATCGCCTCTATACGATGGCGGCCTCGATCGATCCAGATGGAAAAGATGGCGGACCGATTTTGCAGACGATCGTCACCAATCGCTCGGCGATGTACGGCCGTCTGACCTATACGACCATGCCCGAGCAACTTCAGGCTCGGGGAATTTCCTGGAAGGTTTACTCGACGCCAGATGAGAATATTCTCGGCGGGATTCTGTCAGACAATGTGCTCTCCTATTTCAAGAATTTCCAGGATCCGGCATCGGTGCTGCATCAGAATGCATTTGGACCACAGTTTCCTGTCGACTTCCTATCCGATGTAGCACTCGGCAATTTGCCCCAAGTATCCTGGCTGATAGGATCGATCCTGACTTCGGAACACCCGCCCGCGCCGTCGCTCTTTGGAGAGAATTTTCTTTCCCTTATCGTCAGCGCTCTCAGTGCGAACCCCGCCCTCTGGGCGAAGACGGTTTTGTTGGTTACCTACGATGAAAATGGTGGATTTTTTGATCATGTTCCACCGGTCACGGCGCCTCCCGGCACCCCCGGCGAATATGTGACCGCGCCTGCGGTTCCAGACCCGACCGTAGTCGGAAGTCCGGCGATCACCGGGCCGATTGGGTTAGGTTTCCGCGTACCTATGTTGATCATCTCGCCATTCAGTCGCGGGGGATTTGTGTCCTCGGACCTGTTCGATCACACTTCGGTTTTGCGATTTCTCGAAACCTTGTTCGGGGCCGAAGTGCCCAATGTGAGCGCATGGCGCCGGGCCACGGTCGGAGACTTAACGAGCGCGTTTAATTTCAAAAATCCTGACCAGTCGATTCCGAGTTTGCCGTCCACTCTGCCAGGCGATGCGCAGGCGATCCAACAGTGTGCGGCTAACCTGGCTGGAACGATACCGTTCACTGGTCCGGCCACGCAGACCCTCCCGACTCAGGAATCCGGGACACCCAGTCGTCCCAGCGGAACATGCTAGGTGAGAGTCGGCTACCTGAGATGGGAGATTCGTTAACCGACGGCTTGGCGGTTTGTTCCCGAGTCATGAGTCTAGTGAGCCTCCGGCTCCAGCAGTTGCGCCGCGGATTCGATTAGCGCCGATTCGTCCTCCAGTGCCTTCGCGACTCGTGCGATTTCCTGCTCCGCTTCCGTGTACTTCTTCTGCTCAATACCTTCCCGCACACCGGGAACGGTCTTGACTCCGTACCCGCTGTAAATTCCGGGAGCATATAGAAGATGCTTGTACCAGGGACGGCGGGGAAGTCCGTCGTCGTTAGTCAACTTGCGTTCGCTCTCGATCAGTCGCTGGTTCAGAGCCCGCAGCGCTTCCGCGTCGGACTCGGCCAGCGCGGATTGCTTGTGCAGCAAGGCCTGCCGGTAGTGCTCGGCGCTGCGCGCCAGGGCTTCGCCGGCATTCTCCATGGGGGCGAAATTCAGGTGTGGTGGAACTTCCTCTTTCGGCGGAGCCACCGTCGGACGTCTCGGGTCGAGCGTAGCCTTGAAGACTCCCTCCTCCAGTTCCTGATTACGCTCGCGAATGTCCTCCTGCTTGTCCGTGAGCAGTTTCTCGAGGTCCTTCGTGTACTTCTGCACCGTGTCCGCGAAATCTACGAAATCAAACGGCAGAACTTCGGCGTTGGCCAGACGCATCACCGATGTTCCTACCGTCTGCGACAAAGCGCGCCCGTAGACGAAATCACTGTCGGAGAAATGCATGTACCAATAAAAATCGTCGTAGATGGAATGGTAGATGCCCTGTTCATCCTCGCCGCCATAACCTAGGTCAAGCGTTGCGATGCCGAGATGATCGAGAAATCCGGTGAAGTCCGTGCCCGAGCCCAAGGCCGCGATGCGCAAGTCAGGACGTTGCCGCAACTCTTTTCGATCATCAGCGGACTTGGCCTCGGCAATCTTTGACAGTTGCACACGCTGCCACGCGGTGAGCTTGGTCTCAGGGTCTTCGATGTCGCGCGCCACGCCGTTGATGAACTGTTCGAGGCTATGCGAGCCGCCCATGTTGAGTAGGCCGCGATCGTTGCCATCGGAATTGATGTAGACCGCGGCGTGCTGGCGCAACTCTTCGGCGTGGGCCTCAACCCACTCGGTCGAGCCCAGCAGCATGGGTTCCTCGCCGTCCCACGCAGCGTAGATGATGGTGCGACGCGGCTTCCAGCCTTGCTTGAGCAACGTTCCCAGGGCGCGGGCTTCTTCCAGGAGCGGGGCTTGGCCGGAGACGGGATCCTCGGCGCCGTTCACCCACGCGTCGTGATGGTTGCCGCGAATGATCCATTCCTCAGGTGCAACGCTGCCGGGAATTTTCGCAATGACGTCGTTGACGGGTTTGAGGTCCCAATTGAATTCGACTTTCAGATGGACCTTCGCCGGTCCCGGCCCAACGTGGTATGGGATGGGCAAGGTGCCGCGCCACTCCTCCGGCGCCATTGGTCCTTTCAGTGCCGCGAGCAGCGGCTGCGCGTCGCCGTAGGAAATCGGCAGAACGGGAATCTTGGTGATGCTCTTCGCTTCCTTCACCGTTAGCCGCTTGGCATCTTTCGTGGCTCCGACGCCAGGAGTAAGCGGATCGCCCGGGCTCGCCGAGGCAAAATCCATGACGCTGCCCCGCTGCACCCCATCCGGATTACGCATGGGTCCTTGCGGGAACACATTGTCCCGGGTGTAGCCATCATCCTGCGGTTCAGAGTAAATCAGGCACCCGATCGCGCCGTGCTCGGCCGCAACCTTGGGCTTCACTCCGCGCCAGGAGTGATAGTACTTGGCAATCACGATAGCGCCTTTGACCGAGATTCCCAGCCGGTCAAGCTTCGCGTAGTCCTCCGGCAAGCCGTAGTTGACGAACACCAGAGGCGCCGTCACGTCCCCGTCAATCGAATAGGCGTTGTAGGTGGGAAGCTGTTCGGACTTCTGGTTCGACGTGGGATCGATCGCTAGCGCCGGTTCCTCGAGCTTGGCGGTGAACTTCGTGGGCTCGATCATCTCGAGAACGCGCACTTTCGGAGTGGGGAACAGCACATCGAAAGTCTCGATATGGGCATCCAGTCCCCATTCCTTGAAGCGCGCGAGGATCCATTCCGCATTGTCCTTATCGTAAGGCGAACCAACGTGGTGCGGCCGCGCGCTCAAGCGGCGCATGTACTCACGGAGATTGGCAGGGTCCGGGATGGCGCGGAACTTCGCCTCCCAATCGCGCTCGCTCTGGCTGGAGCGTGGCGCGTATCCGGCTAGCGGAATCTCATCGGCGGCAAACGCCAGGTTCGGAAGAATCAGGGAGAAGATCATTACAACGGCGGCGAAACGTCGCATGTAAATCCTTTCGTGGGTCGGTGGGGGGTAATTATATCCGCTGCGGGAATCTGAAAATCACGAAGGAGTCCGACAAATGCCTGGGTGTACCGCTTAGCGGTGGGCCTCGAATGGCACGGTCACTTCAATTGTGGTCTGGGATGGCCCCGGCGTAGAGAGCCATTGCCTCACCGCTTTTGCTGGCAGCTTCGGCAAGAATGGGATTGCCACCCAGTAAGGCCACTTTCTCGACGGTACCCCTCGGCGAAATGGTGACGGCCAGACGCACGGTGCCGCCGATCTGAAGCTGCTGTAGCGTCTCCGGGTATTCGGGCTCGACGCGGGTCAGCAACCTTCTCTCTGCGCTGTGCCCGTCGGAGACCACAACCACCTTCACTCCCTCGATGCTGGCATCGCCGGGGACATATCCGATGGCTCCTCGCTCGTGTTGCGCCCACCTTCCGGACGTCGCACAACGATAAAGGATATCAAGACATCGCTCGACGCCGCTGCAATCAATGTCATGCGGAAGAAGAGGAACAAGGTAGAGGAACATAACGTGGAGACTCCCACGCAAACGCAAACTGCTGACGAGGAAACGGATGTGTAAAATCGGGCTACGTGCCCTATCATGAGTAAGACAGCCGCGCGCGGGCGTGGCGGAATGGCATACGCAGCGGACTTAAGGAAAACTTGAGTGCTCGTCTGGGAAACCGGCGATGCAGAACTGCTCAAATTCGGGGAAACCTTAAATGGCAATCCCGAGCCAAGCCCGGAGAGACACCAACCGGGAAGGTGTAGAGACTAGACGGGCAGCACCTAAACTTCGGATTTTCCGGAGGAAGGTGAAGGGATAGTCCAGACCGCAAACCTGGCGTGAGCTCTCCAAAGGCGTCACGTCCGGGCGGCGAAAGCCGTAGACGGTATGAAAATCCGCAGGGCTTAAACGGCCCATGAGGGTTCAAGTCCCTCCGCCCGCACCACGTTTTGCTTTAATCCAAGCCAGTTTTGCCCGGTGCCCAAACTCAGGAGTTTCGTGAAGATTATCGGTATCGAAGAGCACTTTCTTTCTCCCGCTGTCCGAGCGTCCTGGGCAACTTCGGCCAGCGCCGGTCAAGACGCAAGCGAATCGCTCAACTCTTCCAATCTGCCTTGAATGTCTCCGAGGTGGAGGCCGGTTGGGAACTGCTGCGGCCCTAAACTTTGACCGTACCGCCATCTAGCACAACGGTCTGCCCCGTGCTGAATCCTTCCTGCATCAAAGATAAATAGGTTGCGCGATCTCATGAGCTTCGCCGACTCGGCCTACTGGCAGACTCTTGCCCACGCTCTCATACAGGTTCTCACGTTCTGCCGCAGTCATGCTCTGCCAGAGGTTCGTCCGAACGACTCCGGGAGATACCGCGTTTACCCGTATTGGTGCCAACTCGACCGCCACCGCACGGGTTAGTGCTTCGATGGTTCCGCATACGCTTGCCGCGATTACCCATCCCTTATGCGGGCGCTGGCCAGCGATTCCTGTTGTGAGCACGATCGACCCTTTCTTGCGAATATGGGAGCTTCCATATGTGACCGCGGCGAGTGCTGCCCAATAACGCAGTTCAAAGGCGCGTCTGGCCTGTTGGAGATCCGTAGCGGCAAGCGCGTGGAAATGCAGGCTGTCGCCCGCCGTGAATACCAAATGATCGAAAGTGCCGAGCTTAGAAAAGAAGGTTGCAACGGCTCGCTCGTCCGAGACGTCAACCTCTTGGCCTTCTCCGCCGATGGATTCAACGGCTTTCTGAACTCGTTCCGCACTACTGGAGGCGATAATGACGCTCGCTCCCTGCGACGCTGCCCGCTCGGCCACTGCCAAACCAATCCCCGACGAACCGCCGAGCACAACCACCCGCTTGTGTTGCAAACCGTTTCCCCGTTGCATTGAATTTTCCTTGTGCACTCTTCTTACTTGCACAGTCAAAGATCATTCCCCAACCACAACCACATGCGGTCATGCATAATCGTCGTGGCCATCATGCGTCTAGAGAAACTACGACAAGTCGATTTGAACCTCCTGATTACATTTGCCGCGATTGCGGAGGAGAAAAGCATTACTGCGGCCGCATCTCGGCTGCTGCTGAGCCAGCCAGCGGTTAGCCGGGCGTCACAGCGCGCCCGGGCGATGTTTCAAGATCACCTTCTGGTCCGATCGCGCCAAGGCTTCGAACTCACGTTGCGAGGCCGCAAGATTCTCCAGGAGCTTGAGAGCTTGCTGCCCAAGATGGAGAATCTGGTCACGCCGAGTCTGTTCGATCCGATGCGGGAGAAGAGCGACTTTCGCATTTCCGGACCTGACAACGTCTGCACAGTTGTGCTCCCTCGCTTGTGCCGGCACTATGCACGGATTACCAGGTGAAGTTTGAATTTCCATGGCAGAGTGTATACGGTAGGAGGATCGCGTATGAACAATCTCACCCCGGCAGTTCCTTCACGCATCGCGGAATTAGTCGCAGCGTTCTCACGTCCGGAACCAATTCGACGAGGTTCGCTCTATGAACGGCGGATGAAGTGCGGACAAGAAGCGTGCGCCTGTCAACACGAT
>DATKFH010000099.1:0-5058 GCA_035511455.1 Candidatus Sulfotelmatobacter sp.
CGGGGCGGACCGATAACACCGCGCCACGGTTTCGAACAGCGCACTGGGATCGATTGGTTTCGAGATATGATCGTTCATCCCGGAGGCGAGACAGCGCTGGCGTTCTTCGATCGTGGCGTGCGCCGTCATGGCGATGATCGGTAGTGCTGCGAAACGCGCGTCGGAACGCAGTTTGGCGGTCGCCTGATAGCCGTCCATCTCCGGCATTTGCAGGTCCATCAACACTACATCGAACGGCGGCGGCTGCGGTCCGTTCGACAGGATATCCACCGCCTCGCGTCCATTGTTGGCGACTTTCACCATCGCGCCGGTGCATTCCAGAAGCTCGACGGCAATCTGCTGGTTGATCTCGTTGTCTTCAGCAAGCAGTATGCGAGCGCCGCGCAGCCGGAGAGCCTGCTCACCTTCATCAGTCGTGACGGTTTCTTCGCTGTCGGCTGCAAAGACGTTCACGAGAGTATCCACGATCGTGGACTTGGTGACGGGCTTGACGAGGAAGCCGTCGAGTTGCAATCGCTCCGCCTCCTCCCGCACTTCCTCGCGCCCGAACGCGGTGACGAGAACGATCGCGGGCTGATGTTGCAACGTCTCGTTGCTCTTGATGTGGCGACTAGTTTCCAAACCGTCCATACCGGGCATCCGCCAATCCATGAACACAATGTCATAGGGGTCGGCGGGATCTTTCTCTTTGATGGCAGCGAGCGCTTCCTTACCCGATGCGACGGTGTCCACACGGCTCGCCAGGGCGCTCAAAGGCTCTTGCAGGATCTCTCGCGCGACAGCGTTGTCGTCCACAATCAGGACGCGAAGACGTGACAGCTTCTCAGGAACGATTTTTCCCGAGCCGGTGGCCGAGCCTACCTCTAGCCAGATCGTGAAATTAAACGTGCTGCCGACGCCCGGTTCGCTTTCGAGCCAGATGCGCCCGCCCATCAACTCGGCGAGCTTGCGCGAGATCGAGAGGCCAAGGCCGGTGCCCCCATGTTTGCGCGTCGTGGACATGTCCGCCTGGGAAAAAGGCTGGAACAATTTCGCCGCCTGCTCGCGCGTCATGCCGATGCCGGTGTCGCGCACGGAGAACTTAAGTTGCACTTTCTCGCCGGTGCGTTCGAGCAGATCAATGTTCAAGCCGATGTCGCCGCGCTCCGTGAACTTGATGGCGTTGTTGACGAAGTTGGTCAGGATCTGACCGAGGCGAACCGGGTCACCTAGCAGTTGCTCGGGAATCGCGGGAGCGACATGGATCAGGAACTCGAGCCCCTTATCGTGCGCCTTCTGGGCCGTGAGCGTGGTGACCATGCTGATCAGCTCGTCGAGCTGGAAATCGGTGGTCTCAATGTCAAGCTTATCGGCCTCAATCTTTGAGAAATCGAGGATGTCATTGATGATGCTAAGGAGCGACGTGCCGGCGTCGTGGACCTTGCTCACGTAGTCCCGCTGCTTGGGATTAAGGGGCGTCTTGAGGGCGAGGTACGAGAGACCGATGATGGCGTTCATGGGCGTGCGGATCTCGTGGCTCATGTTGGCCAGAAACGCGCTCTTGGCCTTGGTGGCGTCGTCGGACTTCTGCATGGCCAAACGCAGGTCCGTCTCCAACTGCTTGAACGCGGTGATGTCCTGAGTCACGCCGTACATGTCGGTCGGCTTTCCGTTGGCGTCCTTCACCACATGCCCCAAGGAATGGATCCAGACCACTCGCCCATCGATCGGTCGCTTGTAGGCGAAGGTCGCGTCATACACCGGGATCGTGCCGCCGAGGGCGGCGGCAAAGTTCTCCGCCGTGACCTTGGCGGCCGCTTCGTCGCCTGCGCGGGCATTCGCGGCCCAAAAGCCCAGGCGGTAACGATGCCCGGGGCTTGGCGGGTCTCCGAAGATGCGGGCTGCGCGCTCGGAGGAATTATACCAGCCGGAGCCGTCGATTGGCACGTGCCAGTATCCGGCCTTGGTGAGTTCCAGGGCGCTATCGGCGAGAAGATTGATGCGGTTGAGCTCTTCGGCCTGACTCTGCGTCTGCTTGAGCTGGCTACTGAGCAGCTTTTCGTTGCGGTCGACCATCAGCTCAAACGTTGCGCTGCTTACCTCCAGCCGCTCCACCTCCTTTTTGAGGGAGCGGATTTCCTTCTGCAGCTTGGCGACCTCGTCGGTCTCCATCACGCACTCCCGACCCGGCCGCCCAACAGCAGCGTCGTGAACGTCTCGTTGTGGTAGTGCGAGATTCCATCCTTCGCCAGTCGGGCGATTTCACCATATCCGTGAATGCCGGCCGCGGGCGCATCGCCCAGCAGTTCGTTGACGATGCGCGCCTCCTGTTGAGTTCGCGAACCCAGGATCTGCTTGCGCCCGGCGCAGGAGATGCAGAGGGCGAGGGCCGGCTTGCCGCCGCCCGCGGAGTCCTTGGGAAAATCATCCAGGGCGTGCTGAAAGGAGTTGCGGGTCGCGCCGAGAATCTGGTCGCGATTGGTTGTAGTGATGTGGACGCGGGCGCCGTCCGGCACATCGCCGAGGAAGTGGATACAGCCGCTGGCCTCATCGGTACGGCCTGGAGCGCGCAGGTAATATGAGTTCGCACCTCGACCATCATCGGCCGTTACCGCCAGTGGATACTCCGTCAGGTGCGTGATGTCGGCGTTGCCGAGGAACTCCCGGTAGAACTCGGTCGCGGGCCGGCCATCGATCGCCCGCACCACGTGGCCATCGACATCAGTGACCCGCCCCTCGCGCCCGATGGGACGCCATCCTGTATCCACACCAAAGGAGAAGACAACACCCTCCCCGAAGAGGAGGAACGGCACGGAATCCTGGAGCACTTCCGTACCGTGGAACTGCCTGGTGCCCTTGAATCGCCACTGGTCGCCGGCGGTGCCGCCGAAGATCGGGACCGCATCCCCCAACTCCGCCCGCAGCGCATTGAGGGCAGCGGACCCGCTCACAGTCAGGCAGTCGGGCATGGTGATGCAGAGGCTCGGCGCTCCGCCATGGCCTGGACCATCTCCACCGGCCCTTCCGGCCAGACGCCGGACCGCGTCGTTAGCACTGGCGCGAATAGACCCCACCACACCGGTCGAGACCGACTTGGCCACACCCGACACCGCGTGAAAGTCATCGCCCGAAAGCAGGACCAGAGCGAGCGAATCTTCCGCAAAGAGGATGTGCGATGACATCTCACCGTCGGTCATGCAACCGATGAGCGCGATCCCAGGCCACTGGGCGTTGATCTGCTCCAGCACAATCGCAAAGTCGTGATCGATCCCGGCAAACAGCATCGCCACGCGGGGCAAGGACGCTCCCAGCGCAACGTTCGCGCCAGCAATCAGTTCCGCGACCGCGTCAACCGAATCGACGTCTTGACTGTGAACTACACATGCTCGCATAAGTAACTCCTTTTCAGTATTCTTCGTTCATTTCCCGCTTGCCAGATTTTGCATTGCGATTGTTTTTTTATCATGGTGTCATTCGCATCCCGCACCGCCGGCTTATCCAAACTGATGTAGGCCTTGTACGATTCGAGGTCCCACACCGGTCATTGTTTTCTTGATAGGAATCTGCGTAATAGGATGTAGAGGATGATCAACCCCGCCGCGGGCAGAGAGCCGTCCAGAAACCGCAGTTCAGCCAGGCGTTCTACTCGCTCGCCGCATCGTCCCTGGCAGCCCATTCTGCACATCTGCGTTTATCATGTCTATGGGCGTTAGCCAATATCTCGGCCATCGTCGTCGCCGTGGGTCTATTTGGTGGCGTCTCGGGACTGCTGTAGCTTGAATGCCTGGGTTTGCTCTTTGTGGATTTCGAAGCAAACTTCCATTCTCTCACGGCACTTCGGCCGAGGTTTGTTCTGACCGGACGATGCATCGAAAGCCAATTTGGCTCATTCCGGTCACTCGCACAACGAGATCGTTGGCTTTTACCTCAGCGCGGTTTGCTCGTTTTACGGGATCACCTTGGGGTTGCTCGCCGTTGGGACATGGCAAGCCTACTCGGACGTAGACAGCAAGGTCGATGAGGAAGCTTCCGTGCTAGCAGCCCTGTACAGAAATGTGAGCACTTTTCCTGACCCGAAGCGCGCAGAACTTCAGGCAGATCTGCGCGAATACGCGCGCCAAGTGATCGATGTCGCATGGCCGCTACAGCAGCGAGGGATCGTCCCGCAGAACACTGCAGCCATCGTGCAGGCTTTTCAGACACACCTGGCCAGTTTTGAACCGGTGACCGAGAGCCAGAAAACGTTGCATGCGGAGGCCTACCGGGAGTTTGATCGCCTCGTGGAATTACGGCGGATTCGATTGAAGAGCGTGGTTGCAGGTCTTCCTGCCCCTCTATGGTCCGTCGTGTTGGTCGGAGCTTTCCTCAATATCGCGGTGACCTGGTTCTTCGACATGTTTGATGGGCGCACGGACACTCCACGCGGTCTTTTGTGGCTGGCGCATTGAAGCCCCAAAGTCCGCGCAGTCAAAAAATCGGTTTACGCCTTCCGCGGCGGCAGCATCTTCCAGCCGATGGCAAAAAACAACCGCCGTGCTTGACAGTCTTAAATGTAACTGTGACGGTTCTGTTTATGACCACAGACAAATCTAATGAAGTGACGATAACGAGTAGGCTGGCAAACAAGAATATCCTTATCACCGGCGTGGCCACAGCGCAGGAATTCGACAAGCAGGGAGCGCGCGTTGCGATCTGCGGCTTGAATGAGGGGACGCTGCAGGCGACTAAAAAGACGCTTGGAGCCGGAAGTCTCACCGTTCGCGCTGACGTCAGCAATCTCTCCGACCTCGACACGATGTTCGCCACGATCAAGCGGGAGTTCGGGCACCTGAACGGCGTCTTCGTAAATGCAGGTTACAGCGAGTTCCTGCCATTCGAAGAGGTGACAGAGCAAAGCTTCGACAAGGTGATAGCCGTCAATTTCAAAGGGGCTTACTTCACGATTCAAAAAGCCTTGCCGCTACTCAGGCAAGGGTCGTCTGTCATCATCAATGCGTCCGTTGGCGCGCGCAAGGGGTGGCCGACCACCTCGACCGTCTCGACCTGCAAGGCCGCGGTTGTCCATCTCGCTCGAATCCT
>DATKFH010000100.1:0-9174 GCA_035511455.1 Candidatus Sulfotelmatobacter sp.
TGCATGCGATACACCGCCAGTGGTTGGGGCTCGAACCAGACCGGGTAGTGCGCGGCAATCCTGACCCACATTTCCCAATCCTCAGCGCACACGAGCCGTTCGTCAAAGGCGCCAAGATCTTCATATACGGAACGCCGAACAACAATGGACGGGGTCATGATGTGCTGCTCGGCCGCCAAATGGAGGAGTGCATCCTGCAGCAAACTGGAGTTGTGCTGGAGACACGATGTAAAGGAATGTTGATGACCCTGTTCGTCGACCAGGATTGACCGACAGAAGGCCGCGCCCGCCTCCGGGATTTCGGCAAAGGCTCTTTCCATGGCACCGTAGAAACCTTTCAGCACGTAGTCGTCTCCGTGAAGGAGGTGAACCAAGCCGCCGCGCGCGCGCTGAAGGCAAGTCTCAAAATTCTTGGTGTGACCGACATTGGCGCTCTGGCGGAAGAACCCAACACGGCCGCCGCCCACCTCTTCAGCGATCTTTTCGGGATCGTCAACGGTCGAGTGGTCGTCAATCACTTCGATTTGCATTGTGTCGGGGGATGGAGCCTGCGCCAGGACACTCGCAATCGCCTGCGGAAGAAATCGTCCGCAGTTGAAGGTCGGAATCATCACCGACCAAAGCGGCCGCGCCGGTGGTTCCGGCACAGGAGGAATCCTGGTCACGTGCGGTCGGTTCAGAATCATGGAGTTGCGCGTACTTGGCGACGAGAGATGTTCAGTCTCAGCCAGATCCTTGCAAGCTTGCGCATTCCCGCCAGTCGATGGAGAGGCCGGCCTGTTAACCCCCGCTTGAAACACGCAAGTGCTTGCTCTCGCTCGCCACGGTTGGCGTGCTCATCTGCCCAATCCATGAAATATTCGAAAATTC
The DNA here is from genome assembly GCA_035511455.1 of Candidatus Sulfotelmatobacter sp. Taxonomy (GTDB): domain Bacteria; phylum Acidobacteriota; class Terriglobia; order Terriglobales; family Acidobacteriaceae; genus Sulfotelmatobacter. Next base: position 871 of record DATKFH010000100.1, read on the forward strand.
CCGCCTTAATAAATCGTTGGTAACGATGTTCGAAGACTTCCTCGAAGCGCTGATACAAATGGTATGTTTGGTCCTGTTTTTGAGACTGGCTCAATCCCGAGTATGCCCCATCTTCATGATAGCGATAGACGCTCATGACTTCGTTGATATACCCGATCTTTCCCTTTTCGGCATTCAGAATATGCAGGGGCCAGTCGGTAATTGGAAAAAACGAACTATACCATTCTGGAGGAGCGTCGATTGCGGCTCGTCGAAACATGGTAGAACCCGTCGCTATGAAGTTGCCCATGCATATATCTTCCAGCATCGAGAATTCCTTCTGATTAGCCGGGGTCCAATACCAATCCGCGCGTTCGCCGCGCTCGTCCCGGGCAATAGCTTGATGAAAGCAGACGGTACATTCGGGGTGGGTGTCCAGAAAATCTACCTGCTTCTGCAATTTGTGACGATCCAGCCAAAAATCGTCACCGTCCAGAAGAGCGATGTATTCACCGAGCGCCTGCCGAATACCGCGAGTAACGATCTCATTGGAGCGCAGGTTGTGGTCCGAGAGTATCAGCCGAATACGCCGGGGGTGCTGCCTCGCATATTCCTGGACGATCTGCCTGGTCCGATCGGTGGAATAGTCCTCACTGATCAGGATTTCGTAATCGAAGTTAGTCTCCTGTGTCAAGGTGCTGTCAAGCGCTTGCCCTATGAATCGCTCATGGTTATACGTCATGACCAGAACGGTCACGCGCTCGCCATGGCGTCTTGCAGCGAAACCCAACTCAGCTCTCCGTCGTGGACCTTGACAATCGGAACCACTGTCTCAGGTAGCGGGCAGCATGGACTCGGACCGAAGTTGGACACGATTCAGCAAAGTGTGTGGCTTGGAGCGCACCCCACCTTCGTCCGACGCTACAGATTACGGCGCCGCTTGCAGACGTATCTTATGTCGGGTCGCGTGTATGCTCGGCATCAGTCAGCAATACAGTTTTGAAAACCGTTTCACAGGCCGGGGGTGAGCCAGCGATGTGGCATACACACGGCCCCGTACCCAGCTTCTCGTGGCACAGGACGGCCATTCAGTGCTCCTTGTTCCACGTCTATGAAGATCGCTCCCTCGACAAAATCCTGAAGTTCCCCGTTCCACGTAACACCCGCGTTAATGTGGTATCGCCCGGGGATGAGCAACAACTGGTCGAGTTCGCATACGAACTCACGGCTTCCATTCCCCATCATCGCAACATCCTCAGCGCTGCTCATGGACGAGTCAAAGTATGTCACCGGCTGACCCAACTGGTCATAAATGTCGAACGCACAAGAGGCGCCAGGCCGGTAGCTATCAACCTTGCATGCGATCCGAGCCGGCCGGCCAGTGGCCAGCACCTTTGAGGGATTTGCGTCGCCGGTCGACACCTGAAGGTCTACTAAGGTCATTAAACCCTTACCACTGCGGTCGACCCTGTTCGCGATACTTGCAGACGATACTTCCTCCAAGGTCCTTAAATACTCGGCCACGGTGTCAGAGGTTTTCCCGTCTGCGGCCACCCTGCCTTCACGGATCATCACCCCTCGACGGCAGAGCGATTGAACAGTTCCGAGATTATGGCTGACGAACAGCACCGTCCTCCCCTGGCGGGCCACGTCATTCATCTTCCCCAGGCACTTCCTCTGGAATCCCGCGTCGCCGACGGCCAGGATCTCATCGATCAGCAGAATCTCGGGTTCAAGATGGGCGGCAATGGCGAACGCGAGTCGAAGGTGCATTCCGCTGGAGTAATGCTTAACGGGGGTATCAAGGAAACGTTCCACTTCAGCGAAGGAAACAATTTCATCGAATTTCCGGGCAATATCTGATCGGCTCATGCCCAAAATCACGCCATTGAGGAAAATGTTTTCGCGGCCAGTCAACTCGGGATGAAAGCCAGTTCCCACGTCCAGCAGTGCGGCGACGCGACCGTGGATAGAAGCTGAGCCACTCGATGGTCTGGTTATGCGAGAGAGGATTCTTAAGAGCGTGCTCTTGCCAGTGCCGTTGTTCCCGATTATGCCAACGGTTTCCCCTTGTCCGATTTCAAGAGACACGTCCCGCAGAGCCCAGACTATGTTTGACTGGCGCGGCTCATAAGGGCCGCGGAACCGAGCCACAACCTGCCTGGCTGTTTCCGCCAGCGAATCCCTCAGCGTAGGGAAGTCGTTGTGAAGCCGGCCTATACGGTATCGCTTATTGAGATGTTCGCAGATGATTGCAGGCGATCTCATCAGAATCACACAATGTCAGCAAACTCTGACTCCGCACTTCGGAAGTACGCAATTCCAATCATGAGCATAATCAACGCTGCAAGAATGGAAATGGAGGTCGTGGACAGGGCGATCGGACTGCCGAGGATTGCCCACCGGAAACCCTCGACGACACCTACCATCGGGTTAATGGCGTAAACAAACTGCCATTTTCGGGGCAGCATGTGTCCCGAGTAAGCGACCGGACTGGCGAAGAGCCAAATCTGAACGAGATAGGGGATCACCTGCTGGATGTCTCGATAGCGGACATTCAATGCTGCGAACATCAATCCAGCGCCACTGGCGGCAACGAGCGTCAAGAGTGTCAAGGGCGCTATCCACGCAAGTTGCGCCTTCAACGTCACCCCATACCAGTACGCCATGGCCATTAAGAAAATCGAGGCAACTACGAAATCTACGACGCCGGACAACAGTGAAGCCAAAGGTACGAGAACCCGAGGGAAATAAATCTTCTTCACAAGGTCCTGGCTCGCAACCAGGCTGTTGGAAGCCTGGATCAGGCCAGAAGCAAACAGAGTCCAGGGCACCAAGGCCGCCAGGGTAAACAACGGGTACGGAAGACCCTCCGAGGAAACGCCCGCCAGCTTGCCGAAGAACAAGCTGAATACAACCATAGTAAGCAGCGGCTGCAGCACAGCCCAGGCGGCGCCAAGCAGCGTTTGCTTGTATCGCACCTTAACGTCACGCCACACCAAAAAATAGAGTAGCTCCCGATATCGCCAGAACTCACCTAATTCCGCTGACAATGACGTACGGTCGGCCGTTATGGACACGTAGTTCAGATTGCCAATCAATCGACTCGTGCTCCGATTCCGATCGGCGACCTCTGGGGTGGCGCTCATAACTTTGTTACCCTGACCGCGATGACTACCGGATGCTGTGGTCCTGAGGTCTCCAGTTCCTGCTTCGAGAATTCGCTTGCTGCCACCGCATGCAGAGCTCCTACGGCGGTCAAAACGTTGCCCAGAGCTTCTATCTGGACCGAGCGCGGCTGGAACTGCGTCTCAAACAATTTGCGAGCCGAGAGTGTGGTGAAACGCCAAAAATCATCCTCATCCGGCCGACCCTGAGTTGTCGTCACTCCGGGCAGGGTCGCGAGGAGCACACCGGAAGGCTTCAGCACACGCCGGATTTCTCTAACCGCCAAGTCCAGGTCATAGGCATATTGCAACCGCAGCATGCAGACGACCGAGTCATAGGCTTCGGAGTCGAGGCCCCCGAGCGCATCGAGACCCGGCCCGGAGCCGCCAAGTCTGAGCACCCGACCGACGAGGTTCTGTTGATGTCGCTCAATCCAATGATCAGAGTACCAGCTTAGGATCGACTGCAGTTCGCCGTTCTCCGCTTTGATCGGAAGGGTGTTACGGAGCGCTCCGAAACGGACCTTCCCAACTGGCGGCCACACGGTTGATCTGCGGAGCGCGTGGCGCAGTCCGTCGAGAACGTAACCAAGCTTTTCCTTTGTTCCCGTCAATGAAACCTTCAGGAATGGGTAGTTCAACGCGACCGACGCCAGACTCCGGATGGACCTAAAGTCCGCGGGGCTGATCCGAAACCTCGCGCGCAGATGTCGCAGGATCTGGTCGCCGTAGTATTCGCGCACGTACTTGTCACCTTCGGCATAGGCCCGCTCCCGATCTGGATCACCCTTCACATACGGGTATTCCGCCCGGCGAACTTTCAGAATCCATTTCAGCATAAACTCCGGATTCCGCGACATGTTTGTGCCATGTTGGCGGTAATCAGCAACGATGTTCCCATGGCAGCGCACGGCAAAATTACGTGCGATCCGGAGATATAGGTCGTAGTCCTCGCAGGCCGCAAGACTTTCGTCGAAACCGCCAGCCTCCTGAACGGCCAGGCGTCTGTACATCACAGTGGCATGCATACCGATGTAATTCCCACGCAGCAAGGCAAGATAGTGGTCTCGCTGTATCGGACGTGCCCGGAATTTGAAGAGGGGCCTTAGATCGGGGCCGACGAGCCGGTGATCTCCCGAGACGAACGCACACTCCGGGTGAGACAGCAGATTGTTCACTCCGATCTCTAGAGCGTTTGGCGTCAGGACATCGTCGGCGTCGAGGTAAACTAAAAACGAACCGGCGCTTTCCCGGGTGCCGGCGTTTCTGGCGGCTGCCAAGCCGCGATTCTCCTGATAGACGTATCTAATTTTATCATACCGGGACGCCACCTCCCATGTATGGTCCGTCGAACCGTCGTCGATAAGCACAATTTCAAAATTGCGGTAGGTCTGGGACAGGATGCTGGATATGGCGTCCGGCAAATACTGTCCTTGATTGAAACAAGGCACGATCACCGAAACAAGCGGCTGTGGCAGGTTATCGGTCTTTTCGTCGTTGTTCAACTTGTCCCCATTCACAAGCTTAGCCTCTCCTCCTTGTGTACGGCCAGCTTTATGGTGGGTGATGTGTTTTCCGTTCCACTCAGACTCATACCAAAGGAAAACTGCGTCGCGATGGGGATACCCAGTTCTTTAGGAATTTCTGAATAATATCATAAATCTATATTAAATAAATAGTATATACGTCTGGAAAAGCTGATGCGCACCCGTCGCCGGTCGATACTCCTCCCCGATGTTCAGAAATGCGCTGAACAGATCGCCTCTCACCCGCTCGAACTGAAACGTTACGGCAAGCTTGCCGGTCAGTTATCGGCAGTGTGGAAGGGCCACTGCGAGACGCGAACTCCGCCAAGCCCTGTGTGGTGGGATTTGCAGTGACCACGCTTGTCACGGAGGAATTCCTGCGCCACTGCATGATGCCTTCGCACGATGGAGTCGGGACGAATCTCCCGTTCTGGGAGCCAAAGCGGTACCTGACGCCAACTCGAGCGACAGTCTGAATCTTTTCGCCTGGCCCGACCGGACGACGAGCCCGCTGTGGTTGCGTCTGTTGATCGGGCCGGTGACGTCGTCGCCCGTCTGACTTTAGACCTCGACACGCAGCTCGGTCCGACGTGGCCGTGCGGAGTTGAGCTATCGTTCGGCCAAAGCTGGAACTTAAAGAATAGGTTGGTGGTGGCCCAGTTTCCGATTACAGGGCAACAGACTATTCTCTCATTGCCCATTTGGCACTGGTCGCCGCCGAGGTGAAGAATATCTGACCACTTTAGATGACCATGATACACTGACACGGTCCGAAGGAGACCAGCGATGCCGAGCCGAGGGAAGAAACCAATTCGTGAGATCGCTATCTCTGAGTTCAAGGCGAAATGCTTGTCGTTGCTGGAAGAGGTGAACAAGACGAAGACACCCCTTCGCGTGACCCGCCGCGGTAAGCTCATAGCGGACGTGATTCCCCCGTCGATGGATTCGGAGGAAAAGGACTGGATCGGCTCCATGGCGGACCGGATCGAAATCACCGGCGACATAATCTCTCCCGTCATCGAAACTCAGGAAATCGAGGCTCTGAAATAATGAGATTGCTGCTGGACACCCACATCTGGATCTGGAGTCTCGCCGAGCCGAAGCGTCTCTCACGTCGCGTACAAAACGAACTGAGAGATGTGAACAATGAGCTGTGGCTGTCTCCTGTCAGCACCTGGGAAGCGCTGCTGCTGCATGCCAAGGGCCGAATTCGGCTGCGCGGTGACCTTCGCGATTGGATGGCAAACGCGACCGCGCATCTGCGCGAAGCTCCCCTGACTCACGAAATCGTTGTGGCTGCGCACGAATTGCCCCTGCTTCATCAGGACCCCGCAGACCGCTTCTTGGCGGCCACAGCCGGCGCGCTTGACTTGACTTTAGTAACTGCCTACGCGCGGCTCCTAGGTTTGGGAAAAATTGCGACCCTCGCGAACCGCTGATCTAGCGCCTGGCACCTGCGGAACTCCCGCCAATTCTACTTTCATTGGCTCGCAGATCCGCTCGAACTCGATGGGCCTTCGACGCGTTATCGTTTCCACCTGAAGGATGTGCCCGGGTTCGAGAGGCAGCACGTCATCAACCATTACGCTGATCCAATGCGAGTCTTGACGTCTGGACATTCGTTCAAAGGATTTTTGTTGGGGGTCGGATTCGATCGAATGCCAGAACAGTTTCACCACTTATGAGGATTCCGGCTTTTGTAATTGTTTACGATCCATGGGGCCACGACCACCGTTCGCCAGTGCAAGCTCCAGGTTGTGCGGTGACGTACTCAACCCCAGAGTGCTGCCGACGCGCAATCTTCTTGATCACCGGGATACGAATCCGCGGAGCGGGAAAAGTCAAACTGTGGTTTTCGTATCAAACATGCGGCATTAGCGTAGTACGGCTCCCGGCGGGAATTCGAGCGCGCGGATTCAGTGACTAATTCGAAGGAATCGTTACCGAGACTTGGTTCGAATAAGCGCTTTCGATATTGCTCGAATCCACCGCGGTGACGACGTAGTAGTAGACTTGGCCGTTCGCCACTGTGGAATCTGAATAAGACGTGCTTGCGTCAGCCGCAGAGTTCACTTTTGCGTACGGGCCGCTGGACTTGGAACTTCGATAAACGAAGTATCCGACCACTGTGGACGAACTGCGATCCCAGGCAAGGGCTACGCTGTGGTTCGTGGGAGACGTGACCCCTGTCCCGGAGAGAGCGATTTTCATCGGCGAATTTGGCGCGTTGCTGGCAATCGAAAACGTACCTGTGTCGTTAGCGGCGCTCTTGGGATCGAAGTTCACTGTGTAGGTTTCCGATTGTCCTGGATTCAGAGCGACGCTCGATCCCGAACCGCTAAGGCTAAAACCAGTCCCCGCAACGGCTGCGCTTGAGATGGTAGTGCTGACGTTTCCAGTATTCGTCACCGTGACTTGCTTGACGTTGGACGATCCTACGGTGGCGTTACCGAAGCTCAAACTCGTCGGATTAGCAGTGAGCTGTGGGACGGCTGCTTCACCAGTTCCGGTTAGTGCGATAGGCATGGAGGAATCGGTCGCGTTGCTGGTAACCGTAATATTGCCGGATACGCTGCTCGCAGTAGTGGGCTTAAAGGCTGCTGTGAAATTCGCGCTTGTTCCAGGAGCCAGAGTGATAGGCACGGTGAGTCCCGAAACACTGACGGCCGAGACAGAAGGTGCCAGTCCGGAAACGGTTACGTTAGCGGTTCCTGAATTCGCCAGCCGGATCGTCTGAGTCGTTTGGGTCCCTATTACAACGTTCCCGAAAGTTATGGACGAGGGGGTCGCGGTCAGCGTCGACGTAGGGGCAGTGGTAGCCGTTCCGCTCAGTCCGATCAGTTCTGACGGGTCGGAGGCATTGCTTGCGATAGAGATCGATCCTGCGAGTGTTCCTGCGGAGCTAGGCTTGTAGGTAATCGTCAAGTTGGCGTCTTTTCCTGCTGCTAGCGTCAACGGCACAGCCAATCCCGTAATGCTGATACCGGAACCTGAGAAGGTCATTCCGGAAATCGTCACGCTAGCAGTACCGGTGCTTGCCAGCTGCACTGTCCTGGTTACTTCGCTGCCCACGGAAACGGTACCGAACGCAACGGAGGAAGGGGACACACTCAGCACCGACGTCGCTGCCGTTGTGCCGGTCCCGCTCAGAGCAACCGTCATCGAAGGTTCCACAGCGTTGCTTGCGATCGTCATCGTTCCACTATCAACGGCACTCGCGGTTGGCTTAAAGAGAACACTGATCGTGGTGCTCTGGCCCGAGCTCAAAGAAATAGGCAGATGTGGGCCGGAGGCCGTGAATCCGTTGCCCGCCACCGAAATTGCGGAGATCGTTACGATGCCGCTTCCCGTGCTGGTCAACGTCACGGTCTTCGTGCCGCTTTGACCAATCGTTACATCTCCAAAACTGACCGAACTTGGTGAGAGTCCCAGAGCGATCGTAGTACTTCCTGTGCTCGCGCCTTTACTAGTAGAGCCGACGCAGCCGGAGGTGACGAGAACCGCAGCCAGAGCCACGATTGCGACGCTTCCGTGAAGAATTGATTTGAGAGTGTATCGGCGTGAACGGTTCGACCTGTTCACGCGCGGTCTTTCCGGGATAAGGGCGCGCGTCATAAGCAGGGCGATTGTCC
>DATKFH010000101.1:0-87285 GCA_035511455.1 Candidatus Sulfotelmatobacter sp.
GTCCCGTGGCTGTCCGCAGAAGGACCCCCGGCCTACAGCCCCACCAAGCCGCCGGCGAGGGACTACTTCTTCCAGTACACCTGGATCCTCCCGGGAAATCCGCAGGTCAATCTGCGCGAGCATCGCTACTTCGGCAGTTCCCTCAAGGACAGCGCACGCTTCCTTTTCGACTTCTGGGCAAATGCCCATAGAGGAGATGGACCGGCGCTGCAAAGATACTGCCAGTTCGGATTCTTTTCAGACAACGAGTTGAGGACGCCGATGGCCCCTATCATCACGTCCGCGACTATCGCGACACACCCGGTTCCCTGCTCATTCAACATGGTAGTTATCAGTGGGTCTCCCTGGAGGATCAGCCAAGCATCCCGGCCAGAGGGGGCTCGCTTTATCGGGGCATCGGACAGGCCACTCGTTTCCTTTGCTGGCGACTCCGGCCCGAAGAACTCTCACCCGCTAACGGGGAAATATCGCTGAGGTACCTGCGCGTCCAGGCAGACATGCTGTCGGACTCCATCCTGTCTTTCAACACGATTCATGACCGCCTCAAGCGCTGCGAGACCGCAGCCCTGCGCGACGGGACTTGGGTGCGCGACGAACTGGCCACGCAGGCTGGATTAGACGTTCAATCACCAGGCTTCGCCAGGGATCTTGGGCACGCCGCCCAGCAGTCGTATTCCCTCGAACGGGTAATGGGAGCAGTGAAGTTCGGTCCCCACCATGTCGTCGTCAAGCCCCCCTGAGCAAGATCCGGATCACGACGTTCTTCGCGGTTGAGTCAGAAGCAAAGATAGTGGATCCGAGCCGGAACTCAGAAGTGCAAGCCGTCGGCTCTGATGTGGATTTCGCCCCTCCGATGGAATAATCAACCTATGACTCCCTATACCTCATGTTGACGAAACCGAGCGCCGAGCTGACGCTGTTCGATACACTCTCGCGACTTACTTTCACCAGAGCGGCGAAGCTGCTCGGCCCCGAGGGTAACCGCCTCATCGCCACAGGCGGCAAATTCGACATTGACCTCACCACTCAGGTCAAATTCGATCGGGCCATGTTTCGGCTGAGTCTGGACGGCGCCGCAGTCACCCTGACTTTGAGTCCGGCCGCCCGGCATCGTCTCGAATGGCGCTGCGACGCGTGCGAGGTGCCGTGTGAGCACGCCGGGGCGGCTTTCTCTCTGATTCTGGAAGAGAAGCTCGCGCTGGGACTGGCCGGAGCGCCACCCACGCGGGTCCCAGCTGAAAGCGTGAGCGAGAGGGCGCTGGTCGCGCAAGCGCTCGCGGAGCGGGCAGAGCGCGCCCGGACCGAGAAAATGCGGCTCACGTCTCTCGACAGTCAGGAGATCTGGACCGACTACACATTGACCAATGCGGCCTCTGGCAAGTCGTACCGGGTCGCTCTGCGAGGGTGGCAGCCGGGACAGTCGTACTGCTCATGCCCGGATTTCCGTAAGAACATGCTCGGCACCTGCAAGCATATCCTTCATGCGCTGGAGAAAGTCCGAAGACGATTCTCAGACGCGCAGCGCAATCGAACGTATCGGCGCCGAGACATCAGTGTGCATCTGTCATATGGGGAGGAGCTGGAATTGCGTATCTTGTTGCCGCCCCACCTCGATGACGTGACCAGCGGCATCGTGCGCCCGATCCGCGATAGGCCGATCACCGATCTCCCGGATCTGCTAAAACGCATCCGTCAACTCGAAGTACACGACGTCGCCGTGACGGTCTATCCCGATGCGGAGGAGTACATCCAGACCCGTCTGCTGCTGCAGCGCGTCGCGGCAAAGGTCGCCGAGATCCGGCGCAATCCGAAATCTCATCCACTGCGCACGACGCTGCTGAAGGTGGAGATCCTCCCCTATCAGCTGGACGGCATCGCTTTCGCAGCGAGCGCTGGGCGCGCGATCCTGGCTGATGACATGGGACTCGGGAAGACCCTTCAGGGTATCGGTATGGCGGAGCTACTGGCGCGCGAAGCAGACATCCGCAAAGTCCTGGTCGTTTGCCCCGCGTCCGTGAAAGCCCAATGGCGCAGCGAGGTTCTCCGCTTCTCAGGGCGCGATTGCCAGATCGTGTTAGGGAGCGCTGCAGGGCGGAGCGGTCAGTACGAGAACGAATGCTTTTTCACCATCTGCAACTATGAGCAGGTATTGCGTGACGTTATCGCGATCGAACGCGTGAGGTGGGATCTGATTGTTCTGGATGAGGGTCAGCGCATCAAGAACTGGGAAGCGAAGACGGCTCAGACCATCAAGAGCCTGCGTTCGCCGTTTGCGCTGGTGCTCTCCGGCACGCCGCTGGAGAATCGGCTCGACGATCTTTTCTCCGTCGTCGAGTTCATCGACGACCGACGTCTCGGGCCTGCATTTCGATTCTTCAACCGTCACCGCGTCACGGACGAGCGCGGCAAGATCCTGGGTTACAAGGATCTCGATCTGTTGCGCGAGAGACTCAAGCCGGTACTGCTGCGCCGGACGCGCAGCGCGGTGCTGAAGGATTTGCCCCCGCGCACGACGGAAATTGTGCGGATTGCGCCCACCGATGAGCAGGCCGGCATCGAACTCGCGCAGATGCAGATCGTGAGCACCATCGTCCGTAAATCGTATATATCGGAGATGGACCTGTTGCGTCTACAGAAAGCGTTGCTGCTCGCACGGATGAATGCGGACAGCACCTTTCTCGTGGACAAGCACGCTCCGGGCTTCTCGAGCAAGCTGGAACGGCTGCAGGAGCTGTTGCAAGAGCTGGCCGCGGAGGACGATCGCAAGATCGTGCTCTTCTCCGAGTGGACAACGATGCTCACTTTGATCGAGCGGCAGATCAAACGACTCAAGCTCAATTACGTAAGGTTGGACGGATCCGTCCCGCAGAAGAAGCGCCAGCAGCTGGTGCATCAGTTTCAGCGCGATCCGACCTGTCGCGTCTTCCTCACCACCAACGCGGGCTCGACGGGGCTCAACCTCCAAGCGGCGAATACCGTCATCAATGTCGATCTGCCGTGGAATCCAGCCGTTCTCGAGCAGCGTATCGCACGGGCCCACCGGATGGGGCAGAAGAACCCGGTGCAGGTCTATTTGCTCGTGACGGAAGGGACAATTGAGGAGAAGCTGCTGGCGACGCTCTCGGCCAAACATGACCTGGCTCTCGCCGCGCTGGATATGGAATCTAATGTGCGGGAGGTCGCACTCACATCCGGCATCGAAGAGCTGAAGCAGCGCCTCGAGGTGCTGCTCGGCGCGAGGGCACACGCCGCGGTAGACGAGACGGAAAAACAGCGCCAGCAGCAAGAGGCAGAGCGGCTGGCTCGCCGTTCGCGTGTGGCAGAGGCTGGAGGCCAACTCGTTGCCGCCGCATTCGCATTCCTCGGCGAAATGATCCCGCACCGTCAGCCAACGAACGGTGCAGAGCAAAAGGCAAGCGAGTTCAAGGCTCGTCTCGACGAGTGTCTGGAGCGCGACGAGCAGGGCCGCCCGCGACTCACTGTCACACTGCCAAACGAAGCCGCCCTCGAGAGCCTTGCTAGGTCACTTGCCGCCTTGTTCACCGTTACCGAGACGTGATCTTCGTACTGTCGCAAAACCCGTAAACGATGGAAGCTTCCCTCGGATAGGCGATGTCGGCCAACCTCAAATGAGCGCAATTACATCTTCAGTGTTTAGCTTTAGCCACAAAATGTTTGCACAAATCCCCTATCGCGTAACCATTAAAGCGTTGAGTCAGCTCACCCGCCTCACAAGGAGGATTCTTCGTGTCGGACCACAACTCGCGGAATGCGGTGGCACGTTTCTCACTGAGACCGCCTACATCCATGATGAAGTCGTCGGCGCGAATGACCTCTATATTGGCAAGTGCTCCTGCAAGGGGCCGCCACGAAGTCAGTTAGGTTGAAGATGATAATCGCTGCCCGGCCGAAAGGGTGGGGGATAGAGTTTGTAGCCACCGCGACAACGCGAAGAAGAAGGGCCCTTTGGGAATCGGCCGTTCCTGCAGAAAAAATGAGAAAAGTCCTATTACTGTGATCATAGCCGAGGATGGGCGTTGAGTTTGAGTGGGATGCCAAGAAGGTGAAGTCCAATTAGGCAACCCACCGCGGAGATTTTCAGGAAGCGCTGACGGTCTTCGCCGACCCGCTCGCCCAATTTTTGAAGATGAAGAACACTCGGAAGAAGAGCAGCCCGAAATCATCATCGGAAACTCAGTTAAGCGAAGATTAATTTTGGTGTGTTTGACGGTTCGCGATAGACGAATTCGGGTCATCAGCGCCCGAAGAGCGACACCCGTTGAGCGAAAAGACTATGAAGAGAACGTCGGATCGCAAGAAGCGCCAGGCTGCAAGCGATGCGATGCGGAACGAGTACCGGTTCGATTACGGGCGGGCCAAACCCAATCGGTTCGCGGAAAAGATGACCGAAGGCGCGCTTGCCGTTGTCCTCGAACCGGATGTTGCTGCCGTGCTTCAGTATTGCAGACAAACCCGAGAAACATCCTCGCAGGCCGGCTGAAATCGTTGTCTGCCCCTTCGTTTGTATATGCCTTGACACGCATATGCGAGGTGGAGTATACGAAGTGAATGGAATCTGTGTTCGAAATCATTGCGGAGCCGAACCGCCGCACGATATTAAGCCTCCTGGTCTCGTCAGAAAAGTCGGTGGGAGAGATCGAGCGCCAGCTTCGCATGTCGCAGCCGACCGTGTCCAAGCACCTTCGCGTGCTTCGCGAAGCCGGTTTCGTGGAATCCTCAGTGGACGCACAGCGCCGCCTGTACCGGCTGAAACCTGAACCACTTCAGGAAATCGATGCCTGGCTGGCTCAGTTCCGCCGGTTCTGGTCAGCTCACGTAGATGCACTCGAACGCCACCTCGACCGCATGGATCAAGCAGCGCCAACGAAAAGGAAGACGAAGCCAAGGAGCAGAAGATGATGGATCGCCATGAGTATGATCCCTACAGCGGAGTGATCGTCCAGAAGGATAAGCTGGTCCTTCCCGATGGACCGGGTCTTGGGGTAAAGCCGGCATGATGTAAGAAGGGCCGTAACGCTCCCCGTGTAGTCTGGCGATTTTAAAGACTAATCACATTCCGGAGATCTTCTTGCTAACAGCTTACAGGTTTGCGTCTTTTCTGGTGTTCCTGCTGGCATGGATGCAGCCTGCCGTGGCTGGGGACCCGGATCGATCTAAGGGCGATCGTGCCGAGCAGACCGACTCAATCTTCTCTGCGTTGCGCTCGAATAACGCTCCGGGTGCGGCCGTTCTTGTGCTAAAGGATGGAAGCATTTCATTCCAGCGAGGATATGGCGTAGCCGATCTCCGCACCCGTCATCAAATCAATGCACAAACCAATTTCCGCCTGGCCTCGGTGACAAAACAGTTCACCGCGATGGCGGTGATGCTGCTCGTGCACGACGGCAAGCAGCACTATGACGATCGCCTGACCGATATCTTCCCCGACTTTCCCGAATACGGAAAGGGGATCTCCATTCGCAACCTACTCAATCACACATCGGGGCTGCAAGATTACGAGGATCTAATTGCACAACCAGATCCCACTACTGCGCAGAGGGACGACGCTCAGAGCCAGATTCCTCAGATTCAGGACGCCGAAGTCCTCGAGTTGTTGAAACGACAGAACACAACGAAATTCACCCCGGGAACCAAGTGGGCGTACAGCAATTCGGGTTACGTGGCGCTGGGCTTGATTGTGGCACGCGTCTCCGGCAAACCGTTTGGTCAGTTTCTGCATGAACGCATCTTCGCGCCCCTGAAGATGAACCACACCCTTGCCTACAGGAGAGGACAAAACCAGGTCGCACATCGCGCCTATGGTCACACCAAAGTCGGGAAGCAATGGGTCGAAACCGACCAAAGCGCGACTTCGGCTACGCTGGGTGATGGCGGCATCTATTCTTCTCTTGAAGACCTCGCCAAATGGGACGCAGCCTTGAGCCGTCACACACTGCTGAGCGCAGCCGAGATGCGGCCTGCGCTTACTCCCGTCGAGATACCCGGCGGTTCCCCTGAAGAACCCGATGGCAAGCCAGCGAAATACGGTTTTGGATGGTTTCTGAATCCGCACCAAGGCCACGCGCGAATGTGGCACTACGGTGAGACGATTGGATTTCGAACCTCAATTCAGCGCTTCGTGGACGACCAGCTTACGGTGATTGTGCTCAGCAACCGCTCCGACGTTGACGCCAGAGATCTGTCGCTGAAGGTAGCCAGTTGGTATCTGAAGTAACGTGGACTCGGGAGTCGTGTCATTCCATCGCCATTGACGTCCCGCGACAGATGTCAGCGCAGTGACGATTGGTGGAGTCCGTGTTGAACTGTTGAACGTGAGCTTTGGACAACGGAGCACACTGGGCGATCGTCAACCCTGCACGACACTCGGTGCAGGGCAAGGGATGCATCGCGTGCGACGAAGTGCGCGAAGGGCGGTTCAACGGCGGCCTATCTTCTTTGAGCCGCAGTTACTTGCTTATGAGCCATGGTGGTGCGAACTCGGTTTGGCAAGCTGCAGACCTGTGTCTCTCAAAACCTTCTTGGCTATGAAGGAAAAGGCACTCGCAAAGATGGAACCAATGGGACCAAACTGCAGCGGTTTCATCCGAGCGACAGACTCCTGGCCTTCCTGGAGGCCATCTGACTATGTTAAGTGCAGGACGCGAAACAACGCGTCCTCCGCGATTCTTCCCGTGCCGGTGACATGCTTCCGCCGATGTTATAGTCGTTTGGCAATGTGATGCTGATTGCGAGGCAGAGAGCAGTGACATGCTGTTATACCTCGCTGGGTCAATAAACATGCGGTCTCCGCATTGTTGGAAGCAAGCGATGGAGAGTATCACATTTGCTGAGGACAATTCAGTGCCTTTTCGAATACGGAGTTTGTTTCTTAGCAACTTGATGCTGCTCTACGAGCCGTGAAGGGTACGCCGCCGGAAAGAACGGAATTACTTCCTGTTTGCCGACAAATACGGCCCGGTCACAACGGGTTCTGTTCGAAGGCTTCGCCAGCACCGGAGTGAACACGCCCGGGATCACGTTGCCAAGCTCAAGCGGGAGAACGCAAGAATGAAAGTTTTGAATTACGGCGTGTTAGCTGTTGTTGCGACAATTGTCGGTTTTGCTCAAGTTCAGTCTGCGAGCAGTTCGTTCAGTCAGACCACCTTCATGGAATCGATCTGGGTTCTTCTCTTCCGCAATTTGCTCGCAGGGAGCATCGGCAAACCCCTTTTCATCTCCTGAAGTTCGCACGTTACTCCAGCGAGAACCAGTTAAAGTTGCCGATCGTGTTGTAGTAGCCTCCGGTATCCATGACCATCTGCAGCGTATGTGTGCCCGCGGGTAGGCGGATCCCCGGCACGCTGAGTGTCTGCCATGTCTGCCAGCCATTCGTCTGTGGCACCGAAATTGGACCGCTCACGTCCCGTCCGTCTACGGCGAGATGGAAGACACCGCCGGCTACATCTGTAGCGGCCCGCACGTTCAGCGTGTACACACTCGGGCGCTGGATGTTGACGGTGTAGTTCAGCCAGTCGCCAGGATTGGTGGAACCCACGTCGTATCCGCCGCCTGTATCGGAGCAATTTTCGATATAGACGGTTTCTCCGGGACGATAGTTCGCGCCACCATTGTTCTGCGAGTTGCCATTCCAATAGGCCATCCCTTTCCCACCGCTATCAAAGTTCTCCATCTGGATCAGACCGGGGATTGTAGCCGGACCGGAGGGAAACGGCGTGGACGCGGTGAATGGCTGCACGTTAAACCAGTTGAAGTTACCCATGCCGCCCGTTGGCCCATTGCCGTCAAAAACCACGCGCATCACTTGCTGTCCTGAGTTCAGCCAAAACTCAGGGCTTACCATGGTCGTCCATGTTTGCCAGCCATAAGTTGCGGGCGTGAATTGATCGCCCGTGACGTTTCGTCCATCAAATTCGACATGCCAATAGCCACCGGGACCGAGTGACGCCACGCGAGCCTGAAGATTGTAAAGTCCACTCTGCGTAACGTTCACGGTGTACTTGAGCCACTGCCCCTCGTCCGTGTAGCCGACGTCATAACCGCCGCCTACATCGTAGTTGTCCTCCACGCCGACGGTTGTCCCCGGACGATAGTTCGTTCCCGCAGGGTTGTTGGTGTACAAGTTGAAATAGCCGACGCCATTGCCGCCGTTGTCGAAGTTTTCCGCCTGAATCAGTCCGGGTAAAGGCCACGGCGTTCCACCAAGAGGCATTTCCGGACCGCCGACCGTCAGCTGCACAGTGGAGGAGCGCTGCAGGTTCCCCTGCATGCCCGTAATGGTGATTGGATATGTCCCGGCACTTGCACCGTCTGAGGTCTTCAACTGCAGGGATGACTGGTTGGGAGATCTCCACGATGAACGGAATTGTCCCCGCACACCCGAAGGCAGGTTGCTCAGGTCGAGACCAACTGGCCCCTGGTCTTGTCCATAGCGGTCTACATCCACCACAAATCGTGTCGCGCTTCCCGGGGCGACAATCTGCGTATCAGGACCCGCAGTTACATCGAATGTCGATCCTGGATAACCCTGCCAAATGAACGTCGCGACCGCTCCTGCCGGGAGAGTGTAGACAATACTCTGACCGCGCCAATTGATGCTGAAAGTATTCGAGTTCGAGGCCGAGTTCAACACTACAACGGCAATCGATCCATCGGGATTCTTGAACGCCACGTCTTCTACGTTTCCCGAGCCGAATGTATTTGAGTCGATGCGATAGGCACCCGTCTGAGTGTATTTCGAGAGATGGCCCAGGACGTAGTACTCCACATTCCTCTCAATCGTGGCAGGAGTTGTGCTGGTGTCAATCGTTACAACGCCGCGGCAGTCGGTGCAGCCGTTCTGCACTGTCGGCCCGCCGTTCTGGTTGAGATCCATGTTCCACAAAGTCACGTTCTTCGCCCAGTTGCGGAGTACGTCGATCACGTCACCCTCAACCATGTTCTCCAAATTCGTCGCGAAATCCGGCGCGTAATATCCGCCAGTACACTCGTTAAACCATATAGGTGTGCCGGGATGCAGATAGTGAATAGCATTTTGTGCGTCAGCCACACTGCCTGCATAACAATGGAACGATACGCCGGCCAAAAACGGACGTACCTCTGAATTGCGCAGCAACAGTTCCGGATAAAGCGGGTTGTCCCAATTGTGCTCGTAGCCGAAAATGCCAGGCGTCGCGTCGGTTGGAGAAGCGTTCTGACGATCGAAGTTCCATCCCTGATTCCTGAAGCGCTGCGTCATCAGCGCCGGACCCAGATAACGGCTGATGAAGTTGCCCTCATCGAGCGGTGTCATAAACATAGTCGGATAACCGCTGGTCTCATACAGCGGCTCATTCTGGACCGCGACGTAGTTGATGGGTATCCCATTCGCCTCATACGCTTGAATGAACTTAACGAAGTATTTCGACAGCGCTGAAAAATACTCCATATTCAGCGTGCCGCCATTCGTCGATCCACTCGTTTTCATCCATGCAGGAGGCGACCAGGGCAACGCGAGCACCTTAATTTCAGGATTCACCGCCAAGGCGGCCTTGATGGTTGGAATAATGTAGGCCTGATCATGCGCAATCGAAAACTGCGTCATGTTCGGGTCGGTGTCTCCTGGCGGAAGGTCATCATAGGTGTAATTGCTCAGCGCGAGATCGGTGGCGCCCATCGGCTGGCGCAGAAAACTTAAATGAATCCCCTTAGGGCTGAAAAGATCCTGCATCAGTTGATTTCGCTGCGCCGGCGTAAGCTTTTCCCAAACTAGCCAGGCAGCCGAATCGGTAAACGAAGCGCCCACTCCTTCCAGCGTCTGGTAACGAATTGTGTCGTCTACTTTGATGGCCAGCGTGCTCCCTGCGCCAGGGGCGAAAGTCAGCGAAGGTTGCGGGCTCAGCAGGGCCGACTGATCTGGATTCGTTTGAACGACCTGGACCGTCTGCCCCAAAGCAGAAGAGAGCAACAGCAAGGCCCCCGCAAGAGTCCGGAAGGTCCACCGAGAACTCAGTAGGATTATCGAGCTGAAGCTCGAAAGGGACTTCATAGGACTAGCCGGTAAAGTGAGATATCTGCGCAACGTGCGAAGGAATTCGCAGTTGTTAAAAGTACCTACCAGCTAAGAAACAGTATCGTCAAGAGATAAACGGTTGTCTACCGTAAATTCCCGAGTAATATACACTGTCGCCTATAGCCCTACCACTTGTAATGCCTCCCTGTGCCTCGCCAAAATAAGAACCGTTCGAAACTACGGCCCTTGTTTTCGGGCGCGCCGGTAAACTGAATCGATTTGCCGTGGATCTAGTTAGCTAGTAGATGTCAACGCTTTGTAAAAGAATCCGCTCCATGTTCTTACACGTGAGGTGCTGTAGGCACGCTCTCGTAAAACGAGGAACGGTCACGTTTCTGGGCGGAGGCCTAATGCTCTACTCAGTCGAGTACGCGTACGAAAGCTGCAGTTCTATCTCCCTTTTCATAATCGTTTTCGTGATATTTCAGCGAGTCGCAGGCGGAACCGATCACTCGACTTAAGTCACACCTCGCTTCTGGTCCAAGCTACGACTTAAAGCCGGCTTTAGGACAAGCGGAATTTTGTAAATTCTTTGTCACCTAATGAATGTGTCGAAGAAAGTGCAGGAGCTTCGTCTATGTTTGGCTCCATGGCGTTGAGTATTTCTGAGGTTGCAAAGCAGATCGGGCTTCGCCCGTCTGCAATCGCTATTACGAACAGCTTGGGATTCTTCCTCCGGCGCATCGGGTCAGCGGACGAAGGCGCTACGATGTCACTGTGTTGCATCGCCTGGCCCTGGTTCGCCGAGCGCGGCAGACTGGCTTCACGCTGGAGAGATCAAGGACCTTCTCTTTGGTTTCAATACAGGAACACCGCCGTAAGTTCGTTGGCAGAAACTGAGAAAGCGCAGGATTCTCGAACTCGATGCTTTTTTGCAGCACATCCAGTCGATGCGAGCCCTCGCAACGCAACAGGGCAAGTGCCGCTCGAAGGCACTGGAGGAGTGCCGGAAGAAAATGTTTGACGAGCAGTGTATAAACCAGCTGGCCTAGTCCGCAAAAAGTCAGCAGAACTGAAGCATGGCCAATATGCGGCTCGTTGTAGTAACATTGCCGGGGTAAGTAGGAGATCATGAAAGAGCCGCGCCTGTCGAAAGCCGAAACCCGCATCCTGGAGCAGTACTGGAAATTGGGGACTGCGTCCGTGCGCGAGGTGTTGGAAAGCCTGCCTGAGGACGAACGTGTCGCTTACACAACCGTGCAAACACTCGTCTATCGATTGGAGGAGAAAGGCGCGTTGAGGAAGGTAAAGAAGATTGGCAATGCCCAGCTTTTTCAGCCCGCCCTCAACGAGAACCAATATCGCAGCAGGCTGGTACGCGACTTGCTGGATCTATTTGGCGGCTCGCCGCGTCTTCTCGTATCCAATCTGCTGGAGAATGGCGCCCTGACCTTGCGCGACCTGAAGGCGCTGCAAAATGCGGCACATAGCGATAGGAACGGCCGCACCCGTGGAGGCAAACGTGCATGAGCATATCGCACGCGCGATGTACTACTTCAGCGTTCACCTGTTGTATGCATCAATGGTCGGCTCTGCGGCGTGGATGCTGACATCAATCCGGGACGCCAGCGCCACTACGAAATATTGGATCTGGGTTGTGACGGTATTCAACTTCATCGTACCGACAGGCGCTCTGGTCGACAAACTCTGGGCGCCGCACTTGATGTGGGCTGCACCGCTCGGCGCCATTGGCGGCCCCATATGGGATATCACGCAAGGCCGGACGGCAGTCGTGCTTGCCGCCATATGGGTAGCTGGTGCATCCGCCATGCTTCTACGATTGATCTCGCGTATTCGCAGAGAGCGTCGCGAGGCTCAAGCTCTAGCCGGCTTGGGCGAACAGGATGTAAAGTCCGGTTTCGTAGCACATGGCATTGCGGTGAGCTTCGACGGTAAGCATCCGAGTCCCGCAGTCCGCGGCGTCCTCAACCCGCAAATCTTGCTTCCCATCGGCATCGATCGGGTACTTAGTCAGCGGGAAGTCAACGCCGTCCTGCTTCATGAAGTGGCTCACGCCAGAAGGCATGATAATCTGATCCGCCTCCTCTACGAAGGCTCGCTATGTGCGTTGTGGTTCCACCCACTCATCTGGCTCGCGGGAGCGCGTATGGCTCTGTATCGCGAACTCTCCTGTGATGAATCTGTCATTCGTCGTGCGCACGGGCAAGCACTGGTTTCAGCGCTGGCCAAACTTGCAGTGCCCGAACAGGGCCTGTTTCTGGAAGCGACAGCATCATCGCATTTGAGCCATCGGCTGGCCCGACTGGCCGCGCCTCCGAAAGCGGCACACGCGGCAGCAAGCCTGCTGCTGACATCTCTATTCAGCGCCGCCATCGTGGCCGGCGTGTTCGGAACCATCGCGCACACCGCCTGCTGTTTCATCCTGAAGCACTGACGGCCGCGAAATTCTGCTTGCTCGCCAATGACTCGCTGCTGCGTCTTGTTGTAACGTGTGCTACTGTGTAGTAGCATCTACGTATATTGTAGTAGAGACGACGTTCATGCAGATCCTGGCCCAGCAGGCTTTCAAGTTCATTTAGCAGGAGCCATCAAATCCAGTGCGAAAATCCGTAGGGTTGTCCGTGCTATTGCTGGCAGCGCTCGTTTTTGCGGTGAAACTGGGCACCCAATCTGCGGCGCCCGTCACTCTAGGTCAAAGCTGGCCGGCTGCTCGATCCGCGGACGGGCAATGTGCTTTCGCCCGCAGCCGTGCTGATTGAAGGCGGGAAGATCAAAGAGGCTGGCCCTCCTTCTCGGGTGCAGTCTCACGTGACAGCGGGAGCCAAGACGATCGATCTGGGCGGTGCGATTTTACTGCCTGGGCTGATTACAGTCACACCCACCTGCTTCTCGACCTAATCGTGTCGCCGGAAGCCGAGAGCGCGCGCCATTTCAACGGAGACTTTGTTCCGGGGCTGTTGCTGGCGATTGTTGAGTCACCCAGCAAACGCGTATTGCTGCGCTCGCAGATGGCGCGTGATTACCTCGGAAGTGGCTTCACCACCGCTCGCAATGTCGGGCATTCCGGAATTGATGGCGATGTTGCGCTGCGCGACGCGATCAACGCCGGCCGCGTCCCCGGCCCGAGGATCCTGGCGTCCGGGCGTAAACTTGCGCGGCAGAGCAAGAATGGATATGTCCAGAGTCTCAATCCCGCCCTTGCCAAGCGATCCTGCAACAGGAATTTCTGGAGGTAAACGGCTCCGACGGAGCGCTGCAGGCAGTGAAAGACGACATCTATGGCGATGTTGCGTCAACCATTCTCTATTTTCGGTTTTGGCCGGCTCCTTGTGCCAGAGATCTACTAGTGCCTTGAGCCGCCTTGAGCCGCGTTCTCCTTGACAGTCTAGGGAAGGGGTGCCAGGATATTCCTAGAGCGTCAAGGAGAGGGCCGAGTCTTGGGCAAACAACTGGACCTTTTACATGGCACGTTGGACATGCTGATCCTCAAAGCGGTCTCCCTGGGACCGTTACACGGCTATGGCATCTTGCTCCGTATCCAGCAGATTTCGAAAGAGCGTCTCGAAATTCAGCAGGGGTCTCTCTACCCCGCGCTGTATCGCCTGGAACATCAGGGTTGGATCGCAAGCGAATGGGGCGACTCGGAAAACAAACGAAAGGCGAAGTACTACCGCCTCACGGCTGCAGGAAAACGGAGATTCCAGAGCGAGACGGAAAAGTGGAATCGCATGGCAGACGTGATCGCAGGAATATTGCGGGCCACGGCGGAGGAACTATGAAGCTGTGGAGTCGCACTCGTAACTGGCTCCGCGATGTTTTCCGGCTTTCTCATCTGGAAGGCGAGATGGATGCCGAACTGAATGCTCACATCGACGCCTTCGCTGCTGACTTGATACGCAACGGACTGGCTCCGCAAGAGGCTAGGCGCCGAGCTCGCATCGAGTTTGGCAGCATCGAACAAGCGAAAGCGGATTGCCGGACCGCCCGCGGCATAAATACTGTCGAAACAATCCTGCAGGATTTGCGATATGCGCTGCGACTGCAGTGCCGGAGTTGGGGCTTCACCGCGGTTTCCGTTCCCACGCTCGCGTTGGGTATTGGCGCTACAACTGCCATCTTCAGTGTAGTGAAAGCCGTGATCCTCACCCCCCTACCTTTTCGTCAGCCAGAAAATCTAGTGAACCTTTGGGAGGGCCACGAGCACTATCACCGCGGAGACCGGGCCTACTTCAGCTCAGCGCGGCCCGGAACGCTGTTTGACTGGCGGGTGCAGACGCAGAGCTTCGAGAGTATCACCGCTTATCGATGGCGGCCAAGGCTTCTTACCAACAACCAACAATCGGAGCTGGTCTCAGCGCAGGACGTTTATGACCAGTTCTTTGAGACCTTGGGTACGCCGGCGCTCCTTGGACGCACTCTGCAAGCTGGTGACTACGAGCCGACCGCCGCACATGTCGTCGTAATCAGTAACGCGATGTGGCTGCAACGTTTCGGAGGGGACCGGGCAGTGATAGGCCAACGCATCTCCCTTGACCGGGAACCCTACGAAATTGTCGGCGTGATGCCCGCGGGATTCTATCCCGCACCCGACTATCCCGCTCTTTGGACGGCGCACTGGGCCGATCAGGGAGAAAAGGATAACCGCAACCTATGGGGCGTGTTTGCCTTAGCGCGGTTGAAGCCGGGAGTCACCTGGCAGCGAGCACAAACCGAGCTCGACGTAGCCTCAGCGCGAATGTCGCAAGATCACCCAACCTTGGAATCCGTAGGTGGGGTCGTCGTTCCCATGGATGCGCAATTGATTGGGAGTAGTTGGAAGCTGCTCTTGCTGCTGGCCGGTGGAGTTACGCTGCTTCAGCTGCTCGCTTGCGTCAATGTGGCAAACCTGCTTTTGGCCCGCGCTGTCGATCGCGAGTGGGAGTTTGCTATTCGCACGGCTCTAGGCGCAGGACGCGGACGCCTAGTACTTCAGCTATTCACCGAAGGTGTTGTCTTTGCGGTTGCCGCCGGAGCACTTGGAATCGGCGTAGCGTCCGCGGGAACCCGTGGTCTGCTGACAGTCCTGCCCAAGGTGGAGATTCTGCCGCGGCTCGATTCGGTGAAGGTCGATTTCGCGGAGTTCGGTTTTGTTTGTGCGCTCACGTTACTGGTGAGTCTCTTCTTCAGCCTTATGCCGCTGTTCCACGCGTCAAAAACTCGGCCGCATGATGCTCTGAAAAGCGCAGGCCGCGGCTTTTCTGCAGGTCGCAGCAAGCGACGCCTCGGACAGATCTTTGTTGTCAGTGAGTTTACTTTCTCGCTAGTCCTGCTGATCCTGGGTGTCCTGCTGGTACAGAGTTTCATCAAGCTGCAGCGGGTTGACCCGGGATTCGACGCAAACAACCTGCTGGTCTTTCATATTCCAGTTCCAGAAGTGAATTATGGAAAATATACCTATGGGGAAAGGGACACGCGCAGAGAACAATTGTACGAGCATCTCGAGCGGCTCTTAAACGACCTACCGGGAGTGGAGTCAGTGGGGTTCGCGGCCGGCCTGCCGCTGAAACAAGGTCTTAGCCCATCGCCAGTCCTTATCACCGGCCGTGAGCCGCCGCCCGAACTGGCCAAAGGAAAGGATGTCCCCCTTCAGGCACAGACCTCAACCCGAATGGTGAATCCACAGTACTTTCATGCATTGCGCGTCCGGTTAATGAGTGGACGTTTCTTTGAAGAGGGCGACAACGCCGATGCTGCCAAGGTCGCTATGGTCAACCAGGCCTTCGCGCGCAGATTTTTTCCAAACGAAGATCCGATCGGCAAGGAGGTGACGGTCTGGTTCGCCAAAACAGCCATCGTTGGTGTAGTTGCGGACTTCAAGGCCAACGCACTCGACCAGAATCCGTTGCCCGAAATTTTTTGGTCGATTCGACAATGGCCCTCGCCCAACGCCTGGATCATGGTGCGAGCTAAGTCAGGTTCTTCCGTGTTCGCCGGAACTTTGCGGCAAAAGATTCAAGACTACGACTCCGATCTCCCGGTTCAGGAACTGCAATCCATGACCGACGTGATCGCCAAATCTCTGGGGCTCAAGCGCCTCTCGGCGACCCTGATCGGTTCGGTCGCCGTGCTGGCGATTCTGTTGGCAGGCGCCGGGATATACAGCGTCATGTCCTATTCGGTAAGCCAGCGCACGAAAGAAATGGGCATTCGGATTGCGTTCGGCGCTAACCGGCAAGACGTGTTCGCACTGATCATGGGAGAGACTTTCCGGCTCGTGATTCTCGGCTGTATGTTGGGAGGCGCCGCTGCCTTAGTCGCCGGTCATCTGGCAACCCATACCGTGTACATTTCGCCGGAACAGGCATCGAGTCTATCCCAGGATAATTTGAGTCCAGCAGCGTTCATACTCAGTTCGCTATTCCTGTTTGGCATCGCCATCTGTGCCAGTCTTGCGCCCGCACGCCGCGCCTTGCTCGTTGATCCTGTGGTCGCGCTGCAGGACGAATAGTCTTCAAATTGTTGTAATCAGGCTCGAAAATCACGGTGCTTACGCCGGACCGGTTGAAGTTCGACTCGGTTGCCAAGCTTCCGGAGTATCCGGATCATTCGGACCGTGCGCACTCGTTTAGACTGTTCGCACACCGCCGGGCCGCGCTGGAATCACTTGCGGGTACTCGGACGATGGTCATGGTTCGTGGTCAGTTGTACGAGAAGCCCGCGGGAAAAAAGAACGCCGACCCTTCGGCTCCCCTGAAACTAGTGATTCTGGAAGTGCAGAAGAAGGAATAGGTGCTCAGAAAACGTCTGTTATTTCTGAGCCCGCATCCAAGGCGTGCTTGCCCTGGCGAAAAAATTCGGTACCGCATCGGTGGACAAGGCGTGCGCCGTCGCTCTGGGGATGAGAGTCCACGAGTACCGCTTCGTCAGGCATTACCTGGAACGCTGTTCCCCCACTCCCTAGTTTGCGAAAAACTTCCGGTTCCGACGCCAGCGTTGCGGAGTGGGGATGATATGGTGGAGGCCGCGTATCGGGTCGCGCCCAGTACGCGGATCCAGGACCGATGCGACGGGGCTGGCTCGAAGAAAACGACTTCGCAAAACGTAGCTTCGCATGACGATCTCCAGCAGATCTTCGGCCGCGGTTGTCGAGGCAGAGGGTTTTGTTTGCGAGTTCTATTTTTTTGGTGAAGTCTCGGAGCGGAGGCGGGACAAAACCGAGGATGCTGTAGGTCGCCCGAGACGCGAATCGTCGCTCCTAGGTGATCCTAGCGCCAACTTTTTCTGTGGAAAACGGGAGACAGGCACTAAAAAAGACGAAACCGGGAAAGAAGGAAAAAAAAGAAGAACGCAACGGGCGGGACAAGACTTCTTTCAGGCAGTGGTCCACTCTAAAACATCTGCCCGAAGAATCGTCATCGCCCTTAGACGGCCGCCTGCAGCGGCTCGAAATCCGCTAGCGCAGCTTCGTTCGGGATTGGGATGACGACAGAAACCGTTGTCCCTGAACCATTGGACTCGATCTTTATTTCGCCATGAAATCGGCGCAGGCGTTCTCGGATTCCGGCGATCCCGACACCGGAGCCTTGCGCCTGGATTTCCGCTAAACGCTCGTGTGAGATACCCTTGCCCTGATCCCGTACTTCGATGCGAACACTCGCTGTTTCACGAGCTACCCAAACGCAGGCGGTTTTGCTTTCTGCGTGACGGTGGATGTTTGTGAGACATTCCTGCACGACTCGAAATATCGTAAGCTCCATGTCGGCAGGAAGTCTCCCGAAATCCTCGGAGATGTTGAAGTCAATCGCTATCCCGCTGCGTTCCGCAACACCCTGCAAGTACCCGCTCAGAGCCGACCTGACTCCAGCTTCGTCCAACAGCGGGGGATGTAGCAGATACGACGTTGTACGTATTTCGCGATGGAGTTGTTGAGCCACTTCCTCGATCGCTTTTCCTTCTTTCGCCAACTGCGGCGCAATCATTTCTGCATTCTGAACCAGTTGCGCGAGACTCAAACTAAGTACCGTCAACGTTTGACCAGCACTGTCATGCAACTCGCGGGCGATGCGCCGCCGTTCGTCGTCCTGAACCTTGATCAAGCGCAAATTCTCGTCGGCAATGCGAATCTTTTCTGTTGCTTCTTTTCGGTCGTGTATGTCGAGGCAGCCGCCTACATATCCTTCAAACGTTCCATCTGGCGCATAGCGTGGCAAACCGCGATCCAGAATCCAGCGGTATTCTCCGCTACGGTGCCGCAGTCGATACTCAATCTCAAACGGGCGATGAGCATCGAAGTTGCTGACATAGGCGTGGAGGCAGCGGTCGAAGTCATCGGGGTGAATGTTCTGTGCCCAACCATTGCCTACCTCATGTTCCAGCACGTGCCCGACGAAATCCAACCAGCCTTTATTGAAGTAATAACAAAGCTTGTCCGCCCCGGACATCCAGATCATGACGGGCGAAGCATCGGTGACTGCTTGATAGCGCTGCTCGCTCTCACGCAGCGCTTGCTCAGTTCGCTTTTGGGCCGTGATGTCACGTGCTACCTTGGAAGCCCCGACCACGCGCCCGCACGAGTCCCGAACAGGCGAAATGGTGACTGACACATCGAGCAGTGAGCCATCTTTGCGCTGGCGCACAGTCTGAAAATGTTCGATGCGTTCGCCCCGGCTAATGCGATCAAGAATGTTTTGCTCTTCGTCTGCACGATCAGGTGGGATGATCAGGGTGATATGTTGACCAATGGCTTCGTTTGCGGTGTGGCCGAAAATTCGTTCGGCGGCTTTGTTCCAACTGGTGATGACGCCGTCGATACCCTTGGACACGATCGCATCATCGGACGATTCGACAATGGCGGCAAGTCGATTTTGTGTTTCCTGTGCTCGGTTGGCCTCGGTGATGTCACGGTTGGACTCAAGAATTGAACAAATCCTTCCGGACGTATCGCGCTCAGCCACCCAGCGAGTAGAGACAGTTTTCTTGGCACCTGTCGCGCAAATGTGTCTGAGTTCTCCGGCCCACTGCCCCTGGCCAAGCAATTTCTCTTTGATCGACTCAAGCGGCTCAGGAAATTCAGTACGAAATAAATCGTGGCTTACGCGGCCGAGTGCTTCCTCCCGACTGAAGCCATACATATCGGTCGCGCCTTTATTCCAAAAAATAATTCGATCTGAAGCATCCCGCACGAGTATCGCGTCATTGCTTAAATCGAGGAGCCGCGCCTTCTCTTCTAAGGCTTCCTCCAGGTGTTTGTGAATTCCAATCACAAAAGTGCCCTCGCTTCAAGACCATCGACACACCACCCACGACTAGGGGGAGCTGCGAACGTCAGTGCCATTTTCGAATGTCGTACGGTCGACACAACCGCTTCCATTATCCTAGCGTTTGCCATACAGAGACTCGCATCCAGTAAACGCTGTATCTGGGCGTTCGGTCGATTGGGCCGCCGACGGAGTAGAACAGACCTGATTCCACAGGTGAATTGGCGAGAAATCCCCAATGCACTCGACTTCGGAGGGAACCAAGATTCAGGTTGTAAACCGTTGAAAAATGGCCTCAGAACCGCCTGGCATCAGCAGAAAAGTTCGAAAATCGTCCTCTAGTGCCGACCAATCTTTTGTTCTTTTGTTTTCTCTGATTCCAGCCGAGAAAATCTCCCGACACCCTCAGCATCGAATACCCACCCTTTGCAGAACACGCGGCCGCAATCAGACACAATGTAATCAGGGTTGAGAAAACGATGGGGGTGGTGAAGGCGTATCTCCAGCTCAAAGCTGTGACTGCGACAAAGCAAATGGCGAACGCCCACGCAATGTTGCGCACGTGTACCAAAGTCTCTGCCGGAAGGCCCCCCAGCAGCCACGCTAATAGGGCCGCGAACAAAAGAAACACGGAGAAAAAAAGCCCGAACGCGCTGAAGAAGTCCCAATAAGTCCGACTAAACCCTTGGGCGTCAAAGTGGATGGACCGCATTAACCCAAGAACCGCGTCCGCCCGCCGTTCCGGGTTATTCTGGTGAAACCCTCCGGCGGCAAGAAGCAGTAGGAGAACAGAAGCGATTCGATAAAGCACAGAATTCTTCAAGCGCCCTCCGGAGTGCCGGTTCTGGCGCTAAAGTCTAGTCCGCACCCTTGGGCGTGTCAAAGGCACATCTGGCTAAATGCACATCTGGCTAAATTCGGGTGAAATGACCCTCGCGTCAGTAGCGTTAGAGTTTAGACGACTCTTCCGGTTGGCTTGCCGAACCGAAGCAGAAAAGTATGAAACCGGGCGACGCGATTCAACCCGGCGAGTGCGGACACATTAGACCAATGGATGCGTTGAGTCTCAATAACAATGAGGTTAGAAAGGCTAACGTGGTTTTGGCGTCGACATACTGCAATCTTGGTCTGGCGGCATTGTAATGCGCCAATGAAATACGTAGCCTTCGGCATTGCAGAACGCAGTGTCGTTGTTGGGTACTGCATCTTGTCCGCTGGAATTGAGGTTTTTCATGGGCTCAGCATTCGAGGCAGTTCGCCCGGTGTGCTGAGTCCGCGACACCAGTCCAGTAGCGACCACGCTAAGAGTCAGAATTACGATCAAGCGATTCACGATTGGTTCCCTTGCGCATTGTGCGTCAGTCGATCCGATCTGCACCCGAACTTATCGCGGGGGTTTCCCCTTTCTCCTTCGATATCAGATTGTTGAGGCTTCTGGCGACGTCCGTTGACCATGAATCCTGCGGCCGATTACGAAGCGGCACGATCTCCTCAGGCGTCCCGTAGCCGCGGTCATAAGCTGCGTTCGCGACCGCGCAGGTCTTCACCTCGTTCCATCTCCACACGCTGGCCGCGTTTGATTTCCTACAGGAGCAGTACAGGGCGTATTCGTCTGAACATCCTTCTACTGTGCGTATGAGATAAGACCCATTGCCATAGGGACTGAAAGGGATGAGATATCGAGTAAGGCACTTCGGACACTCGACACAATGGCGAATACGCGACATGAGATTGCCTGGATGACAACGAGGTCCGCAACAATTGTTAGGTGTAGGTTGCCTTGGAAAGTGGTCGGAAGCAATACCCACTTGACTCTATTCCAGCATAGCCATTATGATCCACGGAAATGAAGAGGGTGGCTTCCGCGATTCTCCCCATCATCACAATCGACCGGAAGGTCGCGGAGGCTCTTCACCGCCAGATCTATAACTCCTATCGGGCGGCCATTCTCGATGGCCGACTGCGTCCAGGGCAACGAATTCCATCAACGCGAGTACTGGCTTCCGAGATTGGCGTTTCGCGCTTCCCCGTTCTCAATGCTTACGCCCAGCTTCTGGCGGAAGGGTACTTCGAGAGTCGCGTGGGCGCAGGAACGGTCGTTTCCAGTTCTCTTCCGGACCAATTGACATCAAGCCGGCCGCCGCGCACGCTCCACTCCGCAACCCGCTCCGGACCTCGCCCGCTAGCGAGGCGTTCCCCGACCCTTCCAGGGATTGAAGCGACGCCATGGATGCAGAACTGGGGAGCATTCCGGGTTGGGCAGGTGGCTTTTGATCAATTTCCCCTGCACATTTGGTCCACCCTGGTCGCGCGCCGGTGCCGAGCTATGGACACCCAGTCAGCACACTACGGCAACCTGATGGGCTCTGTGGTTCTAAGGGAAGCGATTGCGAACTACCTGAAAATCGCACGATCCGTGCATTGCGAAGCTGAGCAGGTGATGATCGTCAATGGTTCGCAGCAGGCGCTTGAGATTGCGACTCGAGTTCTCCTCAACCCAGGGAGCCGTGTGTGGGTGGAAGAGCCTGGTTACCGCCTGGCGCGAGATGTCTTCGCGCTGAACGGCTGTCACGTTGTACCCGTCCCTGTGGATACGGAAGGTTTGGATGTCGCTGCCGGTATCATGAAATGTCGCAAGGCCCAGGCTGCATTCGTCACGCCTTCTCACCAGTTTCCCCTGGGCGTGACCATGAGCGCCTCACGCCGTCTGCAATTGGTGGAATGGGCACAGCACTCGGGATCCTGGATCATCGAGGATGACTATGACAGCGAGTATCGGTATGAAAGCTTGCCGATCGCATCCTTGCAGGGGCTCGACGCCAATTCTCGCGTGATCTACGTCGGGACCTTCAGCAAAGTCTTATTTCCGTCGCTGCGACTCGGTTATCTCGTCATTCCACCGGACCTCGTCGACCGCTTTCATATCTGCCGCCGGGTCATGGATCTGGGCCCGCCAACGTTCACTCAGGAAGTGCTGGCAGACTTCATTGACCAAGGGCACTTTGCGCGCCACATCCGAAGGATGCGGGTTCTGTACGGCGAGCTCAGGAGGGCGATGGTAAACAGTCTCACGCAGGACCTGGGGTCCATGGTCGAAGTTGTTGGGGACGAGGCCGGCATGCATCTGGCCGTCATGCTAGAAGACGGGCATGGCGATATGGAAGTCTCCAAGCGAGCCTTCCGTCAGAGACTTTCCATATGGCCTCTTTCTCCTTCGTATCTTGGCCAGGCGCGTCAGGGCTTCATTTTGGGCTTCGGTGGCACGACGATGAAGGAAATCCCCGGTGCTGTTCGCAAACTCCGTGACCTGCTCGCCACCTGAGAACTGCCCAGTCCCGAAACATGGCCATGATGAGAATCTGGTAAGTGGCTATTGCCGAATCGTGAATGCAGACCAGATCATTGGCTGATTCCTTGGCGGGCAAGATCCGCAGAGGCGGCCGAACGCATCCGGCGACTCAATTTTCGCCCTGATTGCAAAATGGCAAGCTCGATGAACGTTAGTGTTATAGCAACCGATCCGTCTCCACGGTCTTTATCTGCAATTTTCGTCGGCGGTCTCATTGTCGGCGCCGTGGATCTTCTGTACGCGATTGTCGTGTACAGTCCCCTCCATCCCATTCTCGTTCCGCAAACCATTGCCAGCGGCGTTCTCGGGCCTAAGTCGTATCAAGGCGGCGTGCCCGCCGCTTTGCTCGGAGTGGTCTTGCAATTCGTCATCGCCCTCGGCGCGGCCACGGTCTATTATCTGGCCAGCCGCAAGCTGACATATTTGGTTACTCGCGCCGTCCTTTGCGGTCTCATTTATGGCGCCTTGGTCTACGTGTTCATGCATGTCGTTGTGTTGCCGCTCTCAGCGGTGCCGAAGGGAAACACTCCGCTCGTGTATAAAGTCTTCGAATTCGTCGAACACTGGTTCGTCGTCGGCCTGCCCATCGCGCTTTCGGTGCGTCACTATTCGCGCTAAATCCTCAACCAGCGGCCCTCCGCCTGGACCTGGAGTTTGACTCCTGGGCCCGGATCGCGATAAGAAATCATCCCAGACCTCGCCATGAACATTTCCAGACGACTTCTTCTTTCGCCGACTCTCATCGTTCTTGTTCTCAGTGGGTTTCTTCAGGCGGCTGCGCAAACGGTGACGGTTGACGCCACACCCGGCCACGTGGCCAACAAATTCAGCCCGCTCCATGCGCTGGGATCGACCGTCGATCGCGTGCCCAGCAATGCTACCGATGTGTTCTTCCGTCCCGACCAGATCAACAAGGTGCTTTCGGCAGGCTGGGGAGTCATTAGTTATCGCCAAAACACGGACCTGTTCGTTCAGGCGTGGCATTGGAATCCGAAGGGCACGTGGAGTGATCCCGCGGGCAGAGGTTACTTTACCGGGGATGCGACTCCGACCCAGGAAATGATCCGGCACTCCTACGGCTACTCGCTCGGACACCGGGGCTTCACGCGAAACGGCGGTACGGAGTTCGACGGATTCTCGCGTCTTGATGATGGCGATCCGCAATCGTATTGGAAGAGTAATCCTTATCTAGCGAAGGCCTTCACCGGAGAAGAGGACTCGCTTCACCCCCAGTGGGTGGTGATCGCGCTGGATAAGAAAGAAGCATTCAACGCAATCCGCATCGCATGGGCCGATCCCTACGCGCGCGATTTCGAAGTGCAGTACTGGGTCGGCGACGGCGATGCCATGGACGAGCAGGACAAAGGCGCATGGCAACCCATCCCTCATGGAACGATCACGGACGGGAACGGCGGCATAACAACTCTCGCCCTCGGATCGTCGCCCGTGAACGCGAAGTACGTCCGCATCTGGATGACTCGCTCTTCCGACACCTGTGACAGTCACGGATCTGCCGATCGCCGCAACTGCGTGGGCTATGCCATCCGCGAGCTTTATCTCGGAACACTGGATGAGAAAGGCGATTTGAAGGATCTGCTTCATCATTCCTCCGATCAGAAGCAGACTCTTACACTCTGCTCGTCGGTCGATCCATGGCATGAACCGTCTGACTTGTATCTCGCGCCGGACCGCATGGAATCGGGAGATCAGCCCGGGTTTGACCTTTTTTTCACCAGCGGGATCACTCGCGGCCTTCCCGCTATTGTGTCGGTGGCCATGCTGTACAGCACTCCGGAAGACGCCGCCGCGCAAATGACCTATATCAGGAAGCGGGGCTATCCCGTGTCGTATATCGAAATGGGGGAGGAACCTGATGGGCAGTACATGCTTCCCGAGGACTACGCGATTCTTTACCTACAGTTCGCTACCGCGCTTCATCGTGTCGACCCGAACTTCAAACTCGGCGGGCCAGTGTTTGAGGGGGTCACGGAAGACATCAAGGTTTGGCCCGACGCCCAAGGCCGGACGTCGTGGCTGGGACGCTTCCTCGACTATTTGAAAGCCCATGGGCGCTTGCAGGACCTGGCATTCATGTCGTTCGAACACTATCCCTACGACGGGTGCGAAACACCTTGGGAGAATCTCTACCAGGAACCCCAACTCATCACTCATATCATGAAGGTTTGGCGAGACGATGGGTTGCCGGTGGGAGTTCCTTTGCTCGATACCGAGACCAATGCCCATGGCGGGGAAGCCTCGGTCGACATCTTTGGCGCGCTTTGGTTGGCTGACTCCTTTGCGGGCTTCCTGAGCGCGGGTGGCCACTCGACGCATTACTACCACGACTTGTCGTACTCTCCGCCGCATCCGGCTTGCGCCAACAGCTGGGGAACCTACCACTTATTTATGGTGGACGATCACTATGAGATCCAGCAGCCTACGGCGCAATTCTTTGCCGCGCAACTCCTCACCCAGGAGTGGGCCGAAGCTAAAGACGCAGAGCACAGCCTCTATCTGGCGTCGGGCGACGTGAGGGATTCTGCGGGACACATGCTCGTGACGGCTTACGCGCTCCATCGCCCCGACGACCAGTGGGCTTTGCTGCTCATCAACAAAGACCATGATCACCCGCACCAGGTTCGCATCGTTTTTCACGACGCCAACAGCGCGCGCGACGCATCATTCGCCGGCGCGGTCACGATGGTCACCTTCGGACGGGAACAGTACCAGTGGCATCCAGCCCGGAAGAAGGGTTATGCCGATCCGGACGGTCCGCCTGCGACCTCAAAGGTTACCGGCGAAGAAGGGACCCAATACACGTTGCCGGCTGCCTCAGTGACGGTGCTTCGCGGCCGTTTGTCTTCTAAATAGCTATGCGATTCCCGGGAGCGGGAAAAGCGAGAGTTTTTACTTGACAGGAGAGGCCTTTCCATCTAATAAAACGATTTAATAAATGAACGGGAATGGCATGAAGACTCGAGTTCTTGGAATTACTATCTCCCTTTGTAGTTGCCTTTTCACGACCAGCATGGCTGTGACCCAGACGGTCACGGTCGATGCATCGCCTTCCCACGTGGCCAACACCTTTAGTCCCCCGCATGCACTGGGCGCGGCGATGGACCGGTTGCGCACCGGGAGCCCGGAGAAGCTGCTCAACGACCCGCTGCTCAGCATTATCCTCAACGCGGGATGGCAGACCGTGACCTATCGGCAGAACACCGAGTTGATGGTCGAAGCCTGGCACTGGAATCCCCGGGGCACGTGGAGCAACGCGGAGAAGCAGGAAGGCTATTTTGTGGGGAGCGCCGAGCCGGGCGACGAGATTCAGCACTCGTGGGCTTATCCGCTGCCGCATCGCGGCTTCAGCCGGGGCGACGGCAATGGCTGGTCGCGCTTGACCGATGGCGATCCGAATTCATACTGGAAGAGCAATCCGTACCTCACCAAGGCGTTTACCGGGGAAGACGACTCGCTGCATCCGCAGTGGGTGATGATCGACTTGGGCGCCAAGATTGATGTCAACGCGATTCGGATCGCCTGGGCCAATCCTTACGCGCGCCACTACTCTGTCCAGTTCTGGACGGGCGAACTCGAGCCTTTTTATGACGGCACCACGAAAGGTACCTGGCAGACCTTTCCACTGGGCAACGTCACCGAAGGCAAGGGCGGAACCGTCACGCTGAAACTGGTTTCCTGGATGATCCCGGTGCGTTACCTTCGCATCTGGATGACGGACTCGTCCAACACCTGCGCTGTTCACGGCTCCGCCGACAAGCGCAATTGCGTGGGATACGCGATCAACGAACTCTACGTTGGGGCGCTCTCCACAGACGGCCAGTTCAACGACTACGTCACGCATTTCCCCAGCCGCAATCAGACGGTGACCTGGCCTTCTTCGGTGGACCCATGGCACGCCGCTTCTAACCTGGACGAATCGCGCGGCGACCAGGTCGGCTTCGATTTCTTCTTTCATTGTGGCGTGACGCGCGGGCTGGCGACGATGGTGCCGATCGCGATGCTCTACGCCACGCCGGAAGACGCGGCGAACGAGATCGCCTATCTCTACAAACGTAAGTATCCGATCTCGTGGATTGAGATGGGAGAGGAGGCCGATGGGCAGCACATGCTTCCCGAGGACTACGGCGCGCTCTACCTGCAATTCGCGGCCGCGATTCACAAACTCGTCCCTGAAGCCAAGCTTGGCGGCCCTCCCTTTGAGGGAACATTTGGCGATGTCGAAGTCTGGCCCGACGCCAACGGAAAGGTCTCATGGCTCGGCCGGTTCGTCGACTACCTGAAAGCACACGGACGGCTGAACGACTTCACTTTCTTTTCCTTCGAACATTATCCGTATCAGGATCGGCCGACCTACTCCTGGGCAGATCTTTATCCCGAGCCGGGCTACGTCAGCCACATTGTGCAGGTGTGGAAAGACAATGGCCTGCCGCCCAACATCCCATTCTTTATGACCGAAGGCAACATCGGGGGCGGGGCGCCGCCCTCCACCGTCAAGAGCGCCTTATGGTTGGCCGATTACGTCGGCTCGATGATGAGCGAGGGCGCCGGTGCCACCTACTACTTCCACTACATGCCGTCGCCGGATCACCCCAGCGGATTTCTCGCGATTGACAAGGAGTACAGCTTCAAGGGCTACACACCTCAGTACCTCGCAACCCAGCTGATTGCCAAGGAGTGGGTGCAGCCGGTCGATGCGCCCCACAAGCAGTACAAAGCCTCGAGTGATGTGATGGACGCTGCCGGAAATGTCCTGGTTACCGCCTATGTGGTCGAGCGGCCCGACAAGCAGTGGTCCGTGATGTTGGTCAATCGCGACCAGTTCAACGATCATGCGGTGAAGGTTGTTTTCGCAGATCCGGCCACGAAGGGCGCCCGGTATTTTTCAGGCCAGGTCGACCGCATCACGTTCGGCTCTAATGAATACGCGTGGCACCAGGAAGGAGAGTTGGGTCACGCGGATCCCGACGGCCCGGCTTCAAAATCAACGGTGAACGGCGGCGCTGAGGCGATCTACCAGCTCCCTAAAGCGTCGATCACGGTGCTGCGCGGTTCCATCGGTACGCATTGAGACACTCGCAAACTGACAGCAGGATAAGCCGGCCTGGTCCTAAACCTCGGCTTAGTGCTTTCCTGCGCCCTTTCTGGGCACGTTGAACGATCGCTCGACTGCATCCTTTGGATCGCTGGAGAACTCGTGGTCACGCCAGAGCCAGCGCATCATTTCCGGCAGAATGGCGCCGCCCATCTTCTGGCCGTGTTTGTTGATGCCCCAAGCGTAGTTCACGTCGTATCCTTTAGATGTGAGCGCCTGCATCATGCGGACGTTCTGGTAGAACCAATCCATGGCCTGGTTGTAGAGGGCGCCTTCCGGACGCTGCCCGCGGTTGTCGTTGCGCCCATCGCAGAGAAAGATGCGGATCGGCTTCTTGTCGCTCTTCGCGACGATGTCGGGGTAGGCGTTGCCTCCGCGCAGATCGACGAAGCTGCCAACATTGCTCAGGACCTTGCGGAATTCATTGGGACGCTGCCATGCAACGGTAAACGCGGCGATGGCACCCGAACTCGACCCGCCGATGCCGTGCCGTTCGGGATCCTTGGAGATGTTGAATTCCTTGTAGAGCACCGGCAGGAGTTCATCCACCATCACGCGAGCGTATTTATCGTCGAGCGCGTTGTATTCTGTGGGCCGGTTCGTGGTGTGGTCGCCCCACTCGGTGGCGTTAGGCTCGGGCTGATCGGGTCGACGGCCGGGATTGATGAAGACTCCGATCATCACCGGCAGCTCCCGGCGGAAGATGAGATTGTCCATTACGTTCTGCGCACGCACATCGCCGTCGGGATTCATGAAAGCCTGCCCGTCGTTGTAGATCATCAGGCTGGCCGGAACTGTGGGGTCGTATTGTGCGGGAACGTAAATCCAATAGGTGTGCTGCGTGCCCGGATAAGCGTTGCTAGGCAGCGTGAAGGGGCCGCGCATCTCGCCTTTGGGCACGCCCTCCTGAGGCAGCGAGTCGGGGCCGAGATGGTAGAAGACGTCGGGATCGGAGGTCGGAGACGGAGCGGACTGGGCCTGGGCAAAGCCCACCAGTGGAGCTGCCAAGGCAGCGGAGAGAAGTATCATGAGCCGCGATTTCATGCCGGCGCCCAAGATACCATATCGACGGACTACCTCAATCCCTTCACCACGTAGGCCTCGGATAGGATCTGGTTGTAGACATAGGCATACGCGCTTCCCTCACTGGAAAAATTTGGCGCGCCCGCATAGCTTCCTGCCGGCAACCCCTCTCCAAAGGTTTTCCAGAATTCCATTTTCCCGGTGGTAAGGTTCACTCGATACACCTTTGCGAACCGATCCCGCAATTGGTTCGAAACCGCATACAGCGATGTCTGATCGGGTGTCCAGCCAATCACAGCGTACTTCGAGTCAAAGCCGGGGATCGGGCGAAAGCCGCTGCTGTCCATCGGCCAAATTCCCCGTTTCCCGTCCGGACCCACTACTGCGATGCTGCGGCCGTCCGGGGACAGTTGCGTGCCGGTCACGCCTTCCGCCGTGATGGCTTTGGCATTGCCATCGGCTAGATCAATCAAATAGTCGCGCGCCCCATGTCCCGGCTCAATTCCGCTGGCCAGCAACTGTTTGCCGTCCGGCAGGTAGCGAACCGACCCGTAGCTGATGTTGTCGTGAGTCAACTGCCGGGCCTCCCCCGCACCGGTGGGCACCAAGTTCAGCGCACCGCCCTTTGCCGGCTTGGTGATCACCCACTTCCCGTCTGGCGAAATCGCTCCACTTAATCCCTCGCCGATCCGAACCGGAGGCGACCCGTCTGTGTCGCGCAGAAACACGGTGTAGTTCGGTCCACCGCCCTCGCCCTCTTCTTCGAAAAGAATTTTCTTTCCGTCCCGGCTTATATCTCTCGCGATCGACCATCCAAACCACCCCAGCTCACGTTCTTCTTTTCCGCCTGGAGGCATGCCTCGGATTCCGAGACGCTGCTGATGCGTAATCATCAGTGCCACGCCATTGCGCAGGTCCTCCAACCACATGCCACCGGGAACGTTGGCGATGGTCCGCTCCTTGCCCGCCAGCGTTACCCCGCGCAGGTTGGTCGCGCTGCCGGTGCGGGTGGCAGTGAACCAAATCTCATCGCCGTTCGGTGACCATTGGACGCCCTCCACCGAAACAAACCCCGACGCGAGTTTTTTCTCGTGCCCCAGCATATCGATTACCGCCACTGAGCCCTCGTCATCGCCTCCGGGGTTCTCGTGGTCCGCGAATGCGATCCATTTTCCGTCCGGGGAAATATTCGGGTGGCTGATCCAGTTGATGGTGTCCAACAAAACGTGACCAACGGGGCACTCGAGCCGCCAGTGATGGTTCTCCGGGACAAAACGGACGACGGCCATGCTCTCGCCGTTCGTGGCCCATTCCGCATCCTGCACGTTGTCCAGCACCTCCCGCGGTGTTCCCCCGCTCAGGGGGACTCGGGCGAGGGTCCCGGTGCGTGCATAGCCTCCGTAAAACGCGGTGTTGAGGCGGATTGCCAGTTCTCCGTTCTTCGAAATGGAGAGCAGTTCCGCATCTTTCAGTCCGAGTTCCCGCGAGCCATTTTCATTTGTGCGAGCCATGTACATCTGATTGTCGCCGCCATCCCACGACGCGCTGTAGACGATGCTGCCGTCGGGCGTGAAGCGGGCGTTGCCAATGGAACCGGTGCGGAACGTGATCTGCTGATACTCGGCCGGCGGTATTGCGCCACTGCGGCGGCCCAGCCACCAGCCCGCAGCGAGCGTCGCTGCCGCCAGTGCGATGACTCCCGCCACCGCCGGTACTCGGCGTCGCAATCCCTCGGATCTGGCTTGTTGCACCGCCTGCGCGCCCGATTTGCTGGCGGCAGAAACCTCGGTCAGCGCTTCCAGGTCGAAGGCCAGGTCGCCGGCGGATTGAAAGCGCTGCGTCGGATGCTTTTCCAGGCAGTGCCGAACGATGCGCTCGAGTCCCGGCGGGACGTGGTGCGCAGTCTCGGAAAGCTCCGGCGCTTCTTCCTTCAGGATCGCGCTCATGGTGTCGGCCGCGGTTTCGCCGTGGAACGCCCGCTTGCTGGAGATCATTTCGTAGAGAATGGCCCCAAAGGCAAAAATGTCGGAGCGGTGGTCGGCAGATTTTCCCCGCACCTGCTCCGGCGACATATAACCGGCGGTGCCCATGACCACGCCAGCCTCGGTGGCTACCTGCACAGTTGGTGCATCGCCGCTCCCATCCTGCGATTCCGGCCGCGTCAGCTTCGCCAGGCCGAAATCCAGGATCTTCACCCGGCCATCACGGGTAAGGAACAGGTTCTCCGGCTTCAGATCGCGATGTACGATGCCCTTCTCGTGCGCCGCCGCCAGCCCGCGTGCCACTTGCGTCGCGTAGTCAATCACCCGCCGTATGGGCAACGCGCCGGTCCTCAGTCGCTCGCCTAGCGTCTCGCCTTCCAGTAATTCAGAGACGACATAGGGCGCACCCTGTTCCTCGCCGATGTCGAAGATGGAAAGAATGTTGGGGTGATTCAGCGCCGCCGCCGCTCGGGCTTCTTGGGCGAAGCGCTGCAGCCGCTCGCGATCGGCAGAGAAGGAGGCGGGCAGGACTTTGATGGCTACGGTGCGGTCCAGACGTGAATCGTGCGCGCGGTAGACTTCGCCCATGCCGCCCGCACCCACGAGTGACTGAATTTCGTAAGGCCCAAGTTTCATTCCGGAGGTCAGTGCCATTGGTCGCGGCGATTATACCCGTCTCGCGCCGGATTTCCGTTGCGCAGCCACAATTCTGAGGATTCCTGTCAGGGGAGGGATGCGCGCAGCTCGGCATAGGTTTCGGGCCGTGTCACAATGGGTGCTCTTGAAAGATTGCGTTGGCCAGGAGCCGCTTGTGAATGTCCGATGTAGTTGTCTTTGCCTGGCGCTGTTGGCCTTTTTGCCTGCGCCTCTGTTGGCGTGGGGACCGATCGGCCACATGGCTGTAGCTTACATCGCCTATCAGAACCTTTCGCCGGAGACAAGGATTCGCGTCCGGGATCTGCTCAAGCTCAATCCTGACTATGCGAACTGGGAGAAGCAAATCCCTTCCGGCACTTCTGCCGACGACCATGACCGGATGATCTTCATGATCGCCTCGACTTGGGCGGACGACATTAAGACTGAGGCACAGTACTCCGACGACGGCATCGACGGAGGGAATACTCCCGGCGGCGCGTCTTCCTCCCGGAACATCGGCTACTCCGACCTTCTGCGGCACCGCTACTGGCACTTCGTGAATACGGCGTTCTCCCCGGATCAGACGCCGCTCCCTGAGTTGCCCACGCCCAATGCCCAAACCCAGATCCTTGCCTTCCGCGCGGTGCTGGCCTCGTCGCAACCCGACGAGCTCAAGTCCTACGATTTAGTCTGGCTCGTGCATTTGGTCGGCGACGTTCACCAGCCCTTGCACGCCGTTACCCGGGTCACGAAGTTTCACTTGACAGGCGATGCCGGCGGAAATGTGGTCAAGCTCTTTGGCGATGCCGATCCGACGCTGCACAGCTACTGGGATGATCTTCCTGGGTCTGATTGCAAGTTTTGCAACGACAAGATCCCGTGCGTGAATCGGGCGATCGTGCTCGGGAATGCCTATCAGTCTATTTCTTCGAAGAGCCACAGCTTGGACCCCGCCGCCTGGATTCGCGAGAGCTTCGACGAGGCGCGAACGAAAGTGTACCGGGATCCGATCGGCACCGAGGATCAACCGTACACAATCGTGCCCGGGTCACCCTATGAAACGCAGGCGCAGAAATTGGCGATCAAGCGCGTTGCCCTGGCGGGCGTTCGCCTGGCCCAGGTTCTAAACTCCGAACTCAAATGATCGGTATGGTTTGGATCGGCGCCGTTACTTGCCGCTGAGGCGGTCCGCCTTTTTCTGTTCCTCTGCTGACTTCGCCGGTTTCCCCGTTTGCGCATAGAGCTTTGCTAAGCTTCGGTGGGGTTCGGGCTCCTGGGGCCGAAGTTCCACCGCTTCTTCCAGGTATCGCATGGCGCCGGAGTACTGTTTCGCCTCCTCTCTCTTCTTTCCGAGTTTCAGGGCCGTTTGGTAGAGCAAATCTGCCGTAGCTTCATCGTCAGGTTTGAGTTGCCGCGCGTGAAGCAGCGTCTCGTAAGCATGGGCGTCGTCCCCCAGCTTTGCCAGGACGGCTCCGTACAAAGCATTCAGCGGAAACAGGTCCGGCCACCGTTTGAGTGCGGTTTCGAGTGGCACTCGCGCGTCCTGATAGCGATTGAGTTGTGAATAGGTGAATGCCAGGTTGTATTGCACCTGCGGAGACTGCGGCGAAAGTTCCGCCGCTCGCAAAAACGGCTTGAGCGCTGCTTCCGGATGGCCGTGCTGTCCGTAAATCGTTCCCAGTGAAGTGAGCCGCTCGGCGTCGTCCGGATCATAGAGCTTCTCGCAGAGCGCATGCGCGTCCTCGCGCGGGCCGCTATCCAACTTTTGGCCGCACTCGGCTCGCAGCCGGGCTTCGTCGTCCCCGCGGCGGCGCAAGTCCTCCGACAATGCGATGGATTTCTCCGCCTCTTCTGGGCGGCCTTCCTTGCGATATACGAACCCGAGCTGATACGGAATGCTCGGATCCCGTGGATTGATCTTTTGGGCTTCCTTCAGCCACTTCTCAGCATTGGGCAGATCGCCCTGTTTGAAATAGGCGAATCCCAGGTAATAGGCTGTGTCCGGGAACGGGGGCTTGGCCATCGCCTGATTGAGATTTTTGATCGCGCTTGCAAAGTTGCGATCCTCGATGTCAAGCCGGCCCAGATAATACAAAACATTCGGATGATCTCCGGCCACGTGGCGAACGGCCTCCAGTTCACGACGCGCCTCGGCGGACTTGTGCTGCTCAAACAGGGCTACGGCCAGCGGGAATTGCGCGCGCAGCACCAGAGTCGGATCGATGGCAAGCGCAGCCCGAAATTCATCCACGGCGACCGGATATCGGTCTTGCTTGAGCGCGTCGTAGCCTCTACCGAGGTGCGCTTCTGCTGTGTCCGAAGCCGCAGGTTGCTGTTCGGCTACAGCCGCGTCCTGGCACACGGCGCTTGCTGCCAGGCAGGCGACCGCAAGCAGAGCCCACAAGGAAAGAGCCAGCCCTAGTTTTTCTGCAGCTCTCATACCGGATCGCGACAGATGCAAAGGTAAGACGCGAAGATGAAATGATTATAGCGGCGGGTTTCGACGTTGCCTTGACCCACCCCGATACCGATGGTAGCTTCGGTTCCACACCTGATTCCGCGGGAGACATCAATCTGAGCCGGGCCCGGAAACTGCATCCGCACAGCGATCTCAGCCGGCGCCACTTTCTGGTTCGCTTCTGTCAGGGGACTGGGGCAACTCTGATCCCGGCACGTTTATGGGGATTCGCTTTTCCCGACGCCGAGTTCGGCGCGGATCGGACCTCTCCGCCCGCTGACGCCGGATTCCACCTGCATCCTCACTACCGGAGCGATCGTCCGCTCGATGCGACGCTGCTCAAAGTGCAGGCGGGTCTCGACGATTTCATCACGGAAAAATACGCCGATCAGGTCGCTGCGACCCTCGCCGGATGGAGCGCAAGCTTGCTGCACTCCCCGCACGAACTGCAACCGGTCGCGCATGCTATGGCCACCGATTTTACCGGCGCATCGCTGCTGCCTGTAGAGTCGCGACTAGTGCGCTCCAGTTCGGTGGTCGAAATTCACCACCACAAGTTCAGCCGCGAGATCGCGCTCCCTCGTGATGCTTTTATTCGCGAGCTGCAGTCGTACCTAAGGGGCTTCTCGAGCATCGTCACAGCCGAATTTCAGATCACAAGCCTTGACGCAGATCCTTACCCATCGCCGGGATCCTC
This sequence comes from Candidatus Sulfotelmatobacter sp., assembly GCA_035511455.1. GTDB lineage: Bacteria > Acidobacteriota > Terriglobia > Terriglobales > Acidobacteriaceae > Sulfotelmatobacter. Next base: position 34,522 of record DATKFH010000101.1, read on the forward strand.
TACAATCGCCAGCCGCATCGAGACTCGAGTTCGCTACGAAATCGTCGGCACGGGTGCCGATTTCTATCGCGAACAGCGCGTCGGCGTCTGGGAACTGTCATGGGCTCCATCCACCTCAGGCGAGTTCCAAGTCCGCAGTTGGCGCGCTCTCAACGAAACTCAAGCGCGTTCCCGTTCGCCGGTCTACGTCGATATCGCTCCCGAGGCGCTGGGCACGAATGCATCTCTCGCAGCCCAGATGCTGCATGGGACCGACTACTGGCGCACGGTCCTCGACGGTGCCTGCGGCATCGACGTTTATGGACACAACGGAGTTTCAGTCGCCGACATCGACAACGACGGCTTCGACGATCTCTACGTGTGCCAGCCCGCGGGCCTGCCGAACCGGCTCTATCGCAACCGGGGCGATGGGACGTTTGAGGACATCACCGAAATCTCGGGCCTGGGCATCCTCGAAAACACCGCCTGTGCACTCTTCGCCGACTTCAGTAACGATGGCCGCGAGGACGTCATCCTGGTGCGAACCAACGGACCGCTGCTCTTTCTGAACCAAGGCGGTGGCAAGTTCCGCCCAAGGCCTGACGCATTCCAGTTCGCGAACCCGCCGCAGGGAACTTTCACCGGCGCAGCCGTCGCCGACTACGACCGTGACGGATGGCTGGACATCTATTTCTGCCTCTACGCCTACTACCAGGGTACCGGGCAATACAAGTATCCCTCTCCCTACCACGACGCCGAAAACGGTCCACCGAACTTCATGATGCGCAACAATCGCGACGGCACCTTCCGCGATGTGACGCGCGAGTCCGGTCTGAGTCGGAACAACACCCGTTACAGTTTCGCCTGCGGATGGACCGACTACGACCGCGACGGCTGGCCCGATCTTTACGTGGTGAACGATTTTGGGCGAAAGAATCTTTATCACAACCATGGCGACGGAACCTTCACGGATGTCGCTTCGCAGGCCGGAGTTGAAGACGTCGGCGCGGGGATGAGTATCTGCTCCTTTGACTACGACAACGACGGCGCAGACGAGGTTTACGTTGCCAACATGTGGACCGCTGCGGGAGTGCGCATCTCGACCCAGCCAATCTTCAAGAGAGACTCGCCGCAAGCAGTGCGGGCCCTCTATCAGAAACACGCCATGGGGAACTCCTTATTCCACAATCGCGGTAGCAAGTTTGAAGACGCGACGCAGGCTGCGGGCGTGGGCATGGGCCGCTGGGCGTGGTCGAGCGACGCGTTCGACTTTGATCACGATGGCTTCCTCGATCTCTACATCACCAACGGCATGGTGTCGGGTCCCCTGCGCGAGGATCTCAACAGCTTTTTCTGGCGACTGGTCGTTGCCAACTCGCCCGATGAAGGGCGCGCTTCCAAAGAGTACGAGCAGGGATGGAACGCGATTAACGAACTCATCCGCTCCGATGGCACCTGGAGCGGGTACGAGCGCAATGTCTTTTATGCGAACAACCGCGACGGAACATTTTCTGACGTCTCCGCTGTGGTCGGGCTTGATTTCGTTGAGGACGGCCGCTCCTTCGCCCTCGCCGATTTCGATCACGATGGGCGCCTCGAAGTCGCCTTGAAGAATCGCAATGCTCCGCAACTCCGGTTGCTGAAGAATGTCGCGGGCGATCTGCCACCTTCGATTTCATTTCGACTGCTCGGCACCAAGTGCAATCGCGACGCGATCGGGGCCGCCGTGACGGTTGAAACCAGCGCTGGCCGCCAGACGCGTGTGCTGCAGGCCGGTTCCGGCTTTCTTTCCCAGCACAGCAAGGATGTTTTCTTCGGCCTCGGCGGCACCAAGGGCCCCGTGCACACATCGATTCGTTGGCCGAGCGGGCTGGTGCAGGAGCTGCACGACCTTCCTCTGAACCACCGGATCTGGATCGAGGAAGGATTTGCACCTTCGTCGATTGAGCCTTTCCGGAGAAGCACGACGGGGCGTTCACAAGTTGCGCCAGCGCATGCGGCGGAAGCCGATTCGCTTCCGACCCAAGCTGAAACGTGGCTTTTAGCGCCCGTTGCGGCTCCTCTGTTTTCTTTGCCTGACGTTACTGGAGAGACTCACGCGCTCTTCGCTCGCCGTGGTAAGCCGGTCCTGGTGAATTTCTGGGCCATGCAATCGCCCGAGTGCCTGGCTGACTTGAAAGCGTTCCAAAAAATGCACAGTAGGTGGGCGACGCTGGGACTCCAACTGCTCACGATCAAAGTGGACCAGGCGGGGTCCAGTTCTTCGCTCAGCGAGGAGTTCCTCACTTTCTCGCGCGTCCAGAAGTTTTCCTTCCCGATCCTGCACGGATCGGAGCACACCGCGGCCGTCTACAACATTCTCTACCGCCAGATATTCGATCGGCACCGCGACCTCCTTTTTCCTACATCCTTCCTGATCGATACCAAAGGAGACATCGTCAAGGTGTACCAAGGTCCGATCGACCCGGAGCACGTCGAGAAAGATTCTCGAAGCATCCCCATTACGGACGCGGAACGGCTGGCTCGGGCCCTGCCCTTTCCAAGCGCAGGCTATTCGCTGGAATTCGGCCGCAACTACCTTTCTCTGGGCTCGCTGTTTTTTCAGCGTGGATACCTCGATCAAGCCGAGGCCTCATTTCAGCAGGCGTCCCGCGATGACCCATCAAACGCCGAGGCCCTTTACGGCATAGGCAGCGTTTACCTGAATCAAAACAGGAACGCGGCTGCGCGCGAAGCCTTCGAACGTGCTGTGAAACTCCAGGCCAACTACCCCGACACTGTGCCCGACACGTGGAACAATCTGGGCGTGATCGCCACGCGCGAAGGGCGAGTCGAAGATTCGATCCAGCGCTTTCAGGACGCTCTGCGTCTGAACCCGCATCACGTGCTGGCGCTTGACAACCTGGGCAACGCGTATCGCCTGCAAAAAAATTGGGACGAAGCCCGCAAGGTACTGGAGCGTGCCCTCGCCCTCGCGCCCGAGGACCCGGAAGCCAACTATAGTCTGGGAATGGTCTTTGCGCAGGCGAACGATACCGGCAAAGCCTACGAATACCTGCAGCGCGCACTACGGGCTCGTCCCGTCTATCCCGAAGCCCTCAATAATCTCGGAGTCCTCTTCCTGGTCACGCAACGGCGGGACGAAGCCGTGGCCAGCTTCGAGCAATGCATTCGCGTCGCGCCGGCTTTTGATCAGGCGTATTTGAACCTGGCTCGGGTCTATGCCCTGGAAGGCGCGCGCGACAAGGCTCGCAGCATCGTCCTCGACCTGCTCCAGCAGCATCCCGATCATCCGCAGGCGAAGCAGATGCTGGAGCAACTCGAGCAGTGAGACTTGGAAGTTCGGGGCGCTGTGTTACACTTTCCTATTCAAATTGAGCGCGTATCGCACGCACCAGTTCTGATCCACACATGCTTTTTTCCAAAGAATATGTGGGCTACCTGGCCCGCGAAGTCACCAAGAAACTGATTGCTGGCAAGTTCATCGAGACCTCGGCCGTTCCCGCGGTGACTGAGCGCGTGAACGGTGCGCTGGTCGACGAACTCTCGCTCGAAGACCGCATCAACGACGAAGTGCGCGTCATCCTCGAGGCCTACTCCGAAGAAATGCGCAAGACCGGAGCCAACTACCAGGAGATGTTCCGCAAGGTGAAAACCGAACTCGTGCGCAAGTACAAGGCGGTGCTGTGAGACTCAGCCGCGACAAAGTGAACGTGCTGGCCCGGGCCGTTGCTGACGTGCTCAAAGAGATGGACCAGGTCGAGTTCATTGAAGACCCCAACACTATCCGCCAGGAAACCCGCAAGATTCTTGAAGACCTGCTCAACCAGGAAGAAAAAATCGACGTCGCCGCCCGTCAGAAGATCGAGAGCCAGAAGCGGACCATCCTCGAAGGCTCGCAGGAGTGGGACATCCTCTACCGCAAGTACTACAACGAGGAAGTGAAGAAACTCGGCCTTTAGGGCGTCGGCGCGGCCTGGAAACTCACTGAGCCGCCTTCAATTCAATTGTCGTCAAGTTGCGCACCGAGCGCGCCGCGCGCTTGTCTTCCGTCACTACAAGCTTCAGCGGACCGGAATGCTCATCGAGCCGCTTGCCGTTCATGGTGTCGGCAACCAGGATTTCGCCGGGATGAAAGCTCGGATCAACTTCGGCTAGTGCAAGGACAGCCTGATAGCCATCAGAGCCGGTCGCGACCAAATACGTTGTGAGAGCGATTCCGTGAAGTTCCTTTCCTAGTGGTGCGCCGAGCGGCGTCAGAATATCGGCGACACGGACGCCGGAATAGGTCTCGTCCGCGCTCGTGTGCGGATTGTTAATGGTGACAGTCGTGTGGGGCAGAGCTTTCAGTTGCTGGAGGGACAGCCCCGTCGCATCGTGGTACGGATACGCCAGTAAGGTCAGATCCGCGGTCGAAGTATTGGGAACGACCTCCACAGGACCGCTGTTCAGCGCGAGCTGTAAAATAAAGGGAATTGTCTGCAGTTCCTTCGTCGTGCGAACTTCAAAATGGGTGGCGAGCGGCTTGAAACCGGAGAGGCGGGCGAAGAGCGCATAGCCGCCAGGCTTCAGATCGAGGGAAAGCTTACCTTTCTCGTCGGTTTCCATTTTCGGTGCAGGATCGGGAGTAGGAAGACTCGAATTTGCAGGTGCGGGATACGCGCTCCGGTTGGATCCGTCACGGTGAGTGTGACGGGCGTCGTCGCGGCCTGTTGAGCTGAGAGAGAATTGAACCCGAAGACCAAGAGGCAGATCAGCACTGTAAGCGTTTTCGCGCGCATGGCAGAAGCATTGCGCGGAACTGGGACACGGTGTCAGTATATTGGCAACAGCGGAGCCGCAGCCTTGCGCTGCACGCTGAGTCATATCGAGCAGGGGCGCCTTGGCAATTTCGATCAGCGACGTCAAAGCGATCGTGAAGCGCGCTGCCGAACAGGCCGGTTTCGACCTGTCCGGCATCGCTCCCGCCACCGATGGTCCTGAACTCAATCATTTTCCTGAATGGATTGCCGCCGGCTACGCCGGTGAAATGAAATACATGCAGGCCAGGGATGAGCGAGGCGATCTCAAGCGCGCCTCTCTCTCTCGCGTCGCGCCCTGGGCGCGAAGTGTCGTCGTCTGCGCCATCAACTACAACACCGATCATCCTTATTCCCCGCAGCCCAACGACACCAGCCGCGGATGGATCTCCCGCTACGCCTGGAGCCGCGAGGACTACCACGACACCGTTCTAGGCCGGCTCAAGCAGGTGGAAGCCGCGCTGCGCGACTCTGTGCCTTCAAATTCGCAAGCGCACCTCACCACCCGCAGTTACGTCGACACCGGCCCCATCGTCGAACGCGTCTTTGCGAAGTATGCTGGTGTGGGCTGGATTGGCAAGAACACCTGCATCATTAATCAGAAGACGGGTTCGTGGCTCTTTCTCGGTGTGATCCTAACGTCTCTTGAACTCGAACCCGACCTGCCCGCTCCTGACCGTTGCGGCACGTGCACGCGCTGCATCGAGGCCTGCCCCACGGATGCAATCCTTGCACCCTACCAGCTCGATTCCAACCAATGCATTTCTTATCTCACGATCGAGAAGCGCGGCTCGATCCCGGAGGACCTCCGCGCGGGAATGGGACGACAGGTCTTCGGCTGCGATATCTGCCAGGATGTTTGCCCGTGGAACCGCAAGGCTCCCGCCACGACTCTGCCCGAATTCGCGCCGCGTCCCGGTCTGGTCAACCCGGACCTCGCCTGGCTCGCTGAAATGTCCGCGGAGGAATTTCGGAAAGCCTTCCATGGATCGCCCATTCGCCGCACCAAGCGGTCTGGCCTGCGCCGCAACGCCGCGATTGCGATGGGCAACAGCGGGAACCGAGACTTTGTCCCGCTCCTCGAAAAACTGACCGACGACGAAGACAAGTTGGTCGCCGAAAGCGCCCGGTGGGCGAAGGCGCGCCTCCAAAGCACACCATAAGATCCCCTAGCTACCCCTCAATTCTGCGTGAGACTCTTCCAGGCCCATGAGTAACCTGGGCTATCGCGTTGGGAAGTTCGGAAGAGGAGGAACTGATGATGAGTTAGAGAAACCTCTTAATCCAGTCCAGCGGGTGCAAATCCCGTCTGACCAAAGTCGAGCAGACAGGTCAGTAGCGAGTCTTGCCATTCACTGGGCGACTGGTGGGTGAGAAGCGTAGACAGCAAGGAAGCAGGCCGTGAGGATCAGCTCCGAAATCTTAATGTCGTTGCCATGCCGACGCCCTTAGCCCAGCGGAAGGCAGCACCCGGCAGCGACCGTAAAGCAAGGTCGTGCTGGGCTCGCCGGAGTCCCCAGCCCGGGGCATGCTTCCAAAGACCCAAGTCTCCTCTACTCGGAGATTCGCCTTGTGTTCGCCATATCCCAGGCTCTGATTCTTTTGAACTTCCGTAACTGGTCTTTGCGATTCCCTGCAACTAATCTCTCGTTAAAGGGTTCTTAGGTAGGAGGTTACGCGCTGGTCTGGGGTCACTATGTTTTTATGCCACATCCCAATAATGCGGCGCGCTTTCATTAAGTTAGCGGTCATCGTCGTAGCCAGCGCCTCACTCGCCGGAGCGTCAGCCACCCTGCTTCTGGAAGAACCCTACGGCCATCTTGGTTTCTTTACTGCCACCGGCCACGCCGCTGTCTATCTGTCGGGAGTCTGCGCCGAGACGCCCGTTGTCCTGCGCCGCTGCGCTCCGGGCGAAACCGGGGTTGTGATCAGCCGCTACGACAGCGTCGGCGGATATGACTGGATTGCGATTCCTCTCATCCCATACCTGTATGCGGTGAACCGAACGGAGGATATCCCGCTGTTCGCCGACGCCAAAATGGTCGCAGTCCTGCGCGACCGCTACCGTCGCAGATATCTGGAGAACATCGCTACTGATCGAAACAATGGCGAAACACCGGGCGGAAACTGGTACCAACTGGTTGGCTCTTCCTACGACCGCACCATCTATGGTTTTGAGGTCGCAACCACGCCGGAGCAGGACGAAGCTCTGATCGCCAAATTGAACTCATCGGCGAACGAGTCACGTTTCCACCTGGTCTCCAATAACTGCGCCGACTTTGCCAAAGGGATTATTAACTTTTACTACCCGAAGACTCTGCACCGCAGCGTGATCGCCGATGTTGGCATCACCACACCGAAGCAAATGGCGAAAATGCTGGTGAGGTTTAACCGGCGGCGTCCGGAAATTCAGTATTCGCGCCTGGTTATCGCGCAGGTGCCCGGCAGCATGCCGCGCAGTTCGACAGTGCACGGGGTGGTCGAATCCTTTTTCAAATCCAAGAAGTACATCGTGCCCAGCGCTGTCGCCAGCCCAATCTTTGCCGGATGCGTGTTTGCGGCCTACGCGGTCACGGGAGCTGGCCGCTTCGATCCGGCTCGCGACGCGCTCGTCTTTAACCCGGAAGGCAAGCCCGAGGCGCCTCTGGGTCGCGAGGATCGCCGGTCTTTTCAGCACCAGCTTAGAAATCTTCTGACCGAATCCTATCCTGTCACCTCGGGCCAGAATGTCGAAAAAGCATGGTCCAGGACGCAGGCGCATGCAAAAGTTGACTTCGATGATCAGGGACGGCCTATTCTGCAAATGCAGGTTGACGGCCGCATGGTGCGCATCGGTGCGTCGGCAGAAAATGTCTTAACCTCCGGCGCGCCGCCCGACTTGATACGCCAGCTCATCATAGCGCGACTGCAATCAGAATTACGCTCCAAATCGTCTCGTGCCATCTCCGAAGATGAAATGTCCCGCGAATGGGGGCTCCTTCGACAATCGATGCCCGACAAGGATTCGCCTCTGACGGCGCGCTCAGCGCAGCGCTCCGAAATTGTCCGCGGGAACCGCCAGTAAGACTGTCTCCAATCGTCAAGCGCAAACCCGTAAAACCCGTAACCGCGATTCCTCGAGTGTTGCACCCAGGGTGTAATCTTGGGTTTGGCCTTTTCCCCGGAAGAAAACATCAATCCCTGTTCGGAGTCTGATCTGCCTCAACGGCATCCAACTAATATCCCAACCAACATGGTCCTCGCCCAAACAGCCAAGTCATCGCCCCCGTCGTCCGCAGATCGCCGTTCGCCTCTTCTGTCGGTCGAACGCGTCACCAAGGACTACCACACCGACGGCGCAGCCGTTCGCGCCCTCAAGGGTGTGTCGATGCAGGTTGGCTGCGGAGAATTCGTTGGCCTTGTCGGGCGCAGCGGATGCGGCAAGTCCACGTTGCTCAATCTGGCCGGCGCCATGGACTTCCCAACCGGCGGGCACATTCTGCTCGACGGAACACCGACCGACGAGCTCAGCGAAATCCAGTTGACCGGACTTCGCCGTGAAAAAGTCGGCTTCATCTTTCAGTCGTTTCAATTGCTCCACACGCTGAGCGCCGTTGAAAACGTCGAGCTTCCGTTGCTGCTTGCGGGACATGCGGATCCCCGCCCCCAAGCGCTGGCCCGACTCGACTCGGTCGGACTCGCCGAGTTTGCCCACCGTATGCCACATCAACTCTCCGGCGGCCAGATGCAGCGCGTTGCCATCGCGCGCGCCCTGGTTCACTCGCCTCGCCTTGTGCTCGCCGATGAGCCCACAGGAAACCTCGACACCGCCACCGGAAACTCCATCCTCGAACTGCTGCGGCGGATCTGCACCGAGCAGAAAACCTCGATACTAATGGCGACGCACAGCACCGAATCGGCCTCCTTCGTGGACACCGTCGTTCGAATGCGGGACGGCCACATCGAGGAGATCACGCGTTCCTGATATGGCGTATTGGTCGCTTTTCTTCCGCCTGATCGTCCGTCCGGTGCTGCGCGAACGCGCTCGCTCCGTGCTCGTCGTATTCGCGGTTGGGTTGGGGGTTTCGGTGGTACTCGCCATCGACCTCGCCGGCAACGCCGCGGCCGGTTCGTTCCGCTCCTCCATGGAAACGCTGGCGGGCGACGACGATCTTGAGGTTACCGCCGCGGGCGGAGTACCAGAGCAGGTAGTCGGCCAATTGGCAACGCTGCCCTACCCACTTCGCGTGACGCCGCGGATTGAGGATCACGCGACGGTTTCTTCGACTGGCGTAACTGTAGCTTTGTTCGGGATCGACGTCATCGCCGAAGCCAATCGTCAGCAGGGCCGGAATCTCGTGATCCCGAAGGACCGCGACAGCTTCCAGCACATCAACGATCGGGATGCGATTTGGACTACGCGCGGCCTCGGTTACCGCCTGGGCGAAGCCATTACGCTGCTCGTCAACGATGAAAGACGAGACTATGTTGTTCGCGGCTTCGTTCCCGAGTCGGCCCAAGACAGCGAAGATGTTGTGCTCATGGACCTCGCCGCCGCTCAGAACGCGACGCACAAGCTGGGCCGAGTCGACCGCATTCTGCTGAAGGTTCCAGAGCATCCGGGCCTCGCGGTCTGGCAGCAGAAGTTGCGCGATGTTCTTCCCAGTGGGGTTGCACTCAATCCCGAGGGCAGCCAAACTGCGGCCAATCGCCGCATGCTCTCCGCCTTTCGATGGAATCTCCGCATTCTCAGCTACATCGCTCTGCTGGTGGGAGCGTTTCTCATCTACAACACCATTTCCGTTTCGGTCGTTCGGAGGCGCGCAGACATTGGTACAGTCAGGGCGCTCGGTGCCAGCCGTCGCGCGGTGCTCCTGGCATTTCTGGCCGAGGCCGCAATGTTCGGTCTCGTAGGAGCTTTGATTGCGCTTCCGATGGGACGGCTGATGGCAACCGGAGCAGTACGGCTTCTGGCCACGACGGTCAACGCGTTGTACATTACAAGCCGTCCGGGTGCTCTGAATCTCTCCGCCGAATCCGTGATTTTGGCTTTGATCGTAGGCGTTGGGGTTGCGGTTATGTCCGCCCTGGCTCCCGCGCGAGAAGCTTCGCTGGTCCCCCCGACCGAAGCGATGGCCCGTGGACTGCGCGAATACACGATTCGTGTCGAGCGCACCCGCGACGCTGGCATCGCCCTGGTGCTGGCCATTGCCGGAGCGCTCGCCGCGCGTCTCCCCGCAGTCGGCGGCAAACCCATCTTTGGATATCTCTCCGCCCTCCTGCTCATCGGGGCTTCTTCGCTTTCCATTCCAGCCCTGGTGTACTGGATCACCTCCGTTGCCTCGACGACACTGCGGAGATTTATGGGCGTGGAAGCGATGCTCGCTTCGCGCAGCCTCGCGGGCTCACTTCGCCGGACGTCGGTGCTGGTCGGCGCCCTCTCGACGGCAATCGCGATGATGACTTCGGTGGGCATCATGGTCGGCAGCTTTCGCCAGACCGTGATTACCTGGATGGACAGCCAGCTTCCGGCCGACCTCTACTTGCGGCCCGCAGGCGATCCTTCCATGGACCGCCACCCGACGATTTCCGTCGACCTGACGGATCGCATTGCCAACTTGCCAGGGGTGCAAAGCGTGAGCCGGTTTCGCGCCTACGAAATCGAGTACCAGGGTTTGCCCGTGACGCTCGGGTCGGCGGATACCCACGAATCGCGCTATTACCGATCGTCGGGCTTCCTTTCGGGACGCCCGGCAACCGACGTGTTGCAGGAACTCCTGTCCGGCGACTCCGCCATTGTCAGCGAACCTTTTGCCAACAAGCACGGCGTCAAAGCCGGAGACTTCGTCGCGCTCCCACTCGGGGAGAGGGTCGTCAGGTTCCGCGTCGTGGATGTCTTCTACGATTACGCCAACGAGCGAGGTTACGTCATCGTCGACCGTTCTACGATGCTGCGCTACCTGCCCGACCCATCCGCTTCGAATCTAGCGGTCTACCTTGCTCCGGGCGTCAACCTCGAAACCACACGCAAAGAAATCGAGCAAGCAGCCGCCAACAACGAGGTGCTGATTTTCTCGAATCGGGATATCCGCCGGGAGGCGATCCGCATCTTCGACCAGACCTTTGCGATCACCTACGCCCTGGAAGCGGTAGCGGTCCTGGTTGCTGTCATGGGGATCGCGGGCGCGCTGATGTCGATCGTCATTGACCGGCGTCGCGAGTTTGGACTGCTCCGTTTTCTCGGAGCTGCAACCTCCCAGGTCCGCAAGCTGATTCTGGTCGAGGCGGGGTTGATCGGTCTTCTCGCCAACCTCGCCGGACTCATGCTGGGCGCCGTGCTTTCACTGGTGCTGATCTTCGTGATCAACAAACAATCTTTCGGCTGGACGATCCAATTCCACTGGCCCGTCAAACTGCTCTTGGCCGCACTCAGCCTCGTCTACCTGGCCACCATAGTGGCGGGGATTTATCCCGCGCGTGTCGCCCAGCGTCTCAATCCCATCGAGGTGGTGCATGAAGAATAGATGGGGTTCTTTGCTGGCCCTGCTCCTGGTGGTGGGCGTATGGGCCGGTGACTACAAGGTCGCATTGCCCGGGTATGAATACCAGTTTCCCCGCGATCACTTCGATCACCCGGATTACCAGACCGAGTGGTGGTACTACACCGGCAACCTGAAATCTCACGACGGCCACCGCTTCGGCTTCGAGTTGACATTTTTTCGCCAGGGGATTGCACGCGACGCGGACGCATCACCCTGGCACATTCACGATCTCCATATGGCGCATCTCGCCTTGAGCGATCTGGCCGGGCGCCACTTTTACCACACCGAGCGGATCAACCGAGCCGGCCCCGGAATCGCCGGCGTGAACCAGCACACGGGCATGATCTGGAATGGCAACTGGCACGCGCACTTAGAAGATGACAGGCAGCAACTGCTCGGTATCGGCGAAGAATTCGGCCTTAATCTGAACCTTGCGACCAACAAGCCGCCGGTCATTCACGGCCGAAACGGAATCAGCCAAAAGGCCGAGGGAGTGGGACGCGCGTCCCACTACATCTCATTCACTCGGCTCCTCGCCTCGGGATCAATCGAACTCAGTGGTACGACCTACCAAGTGAAAGGCACCTCGTGGATGGATCACGAGTTCTTCAGCGAATCGATGGGCCCGGGCGAAAGCGGATGGGATTGGCTCGGCCTGCAACTCGACGACAACACCGAAGTGATGCTCTACCGCCTGCGTCATAAAGACGGCAGCGTGGATCCGTATTCGTCGGGTACTTTCGTCGACGCACGTGGCCAGTCTTTTTTTCTCTCCGTAAAAGATTTCACTATGACTCCCACCGGCGAGACTTGGACCAGCCCGCTAAGCAAGGGGACCTATCCCCTCCGATGGCACGTCTCCATTCCGAGCCGGGGCCTTGAACTCGAGGTTGCAACGCCCCTCAACAGCCAGGAGCTGACCAGCACGATCGGCCCGAGCTACTGGGAGGGAGCGGTGGATGTTACGGGCAGTGCGCACGGGGTCGGCTATCTGGAAATGACCGGCTACGCCACGCCGCAATCCCGGAACGCGGAACGTTAATCGAACGATCGACGGCTCCGTCGGTCGCCACCGGGCCTGAACCATGAGCTCGGCAAACCAGGCGCAGCGGGACACTTTGTCCCACTACCCTCCGACAGAGGACAGAAAGGCCCAGTCCGGAGTTCTGCCCGCTTAATAAATCAATTACTTACAGCGCCGTGGTTGGTTACTGCCGTGCAACCAGAGGCGCTGCGGAAGAAAACCGTTTTTCCCCCGAGAAGGACTGGTTAATCATTCATGAGGTCGACACGAAATCCTAAACCGGCGAAGCGTGGTGAACGCCACAGCGCCGCGTGGGGAAAGCGCCAGAGCATGGTGCTATTCCTGGTCACAGGGATGGCCTTCGGGCAGCACTGGTCCAACCTGCCTGCCGGCGAGTCGGGCATGCCAGGGTTGTCGCGGATCGCTCCGGAACTCTCGCATCTTTACGCTAAGGCCCAGCGGGGATCGGCGAAGAACCAGACGATAAGGGTTATTGTGCAGTACCGCCGGGTCCCGTCGGCAGCACACTACTCCGCCATGCAGAGACGGGGTGGGCGCTTGCACGCGCAGCTGCCCATGATTAAGGGTGCAGCGTTTACGATCCCGGTCAGCGCCTTGCCCGCGCTGGAGGCCGATCCCGAGATCGCATCGGTGACCATCGACCACCCGCTGAAGGGCATGGATGACTACACCAACGCCGCCATGAGCGCGACTGGGGCGACCAGCTTCGGGTACGACGGAACCGGAGTTGGCGTGGCCGTGATCGACAGCGGTATTAACAACGCCCACTCCGACCTGTCGACTTCGACCGGACACAGTTCCCGCGTCGTCTATCACCAGGACTTTACCGGAACCACCACTTACTTGAGCAACAAACAGGTGTGGGACCTGTATGGACATGGTACGCACGTCGCGGGCATCATCGGCGGCAGCGGCCAAAAGTCCGCGGGACGCTATGCCGGTGTTGCTCCGAATGTGAATCTGATTGATCTTCGTGTTCTGGATGGCAACGGCTCGGGCAGCGACAGTATGGTGATCGCCGCCATTCAGCAGGCAATCGCACTGAAGAACACTTACAACATTAAAGTCATCAACTTGTCGCTGGGCCGCGGAATCTCTGTGGGCTATGCGCAGGATCCGCTGTGCCAGGCGGTCGAGTCAGCGTGGAAGAGTGGCATCGTGGTGGTCGCCGCTGCTGGCAATTTTGGCCGCATCAGCGTGAATAGCAGCAACGGCTACGGAACCGTGGCTGCTCCCGGCAATGATCCGCTGGTCTTGACTGTGGGCGCCATGAAATCTATGGGAACCTATTCCCGCACCGACGACCAGATCGCCAGCTACAGCTCGAAGGGTCCCACGACGTATGACCACGTGGTAAAACCGGACCTGGTCGCTGACGGCAACTTGGTGGTGTCGCTTAGCGCCCCCGGGAGCAAACTCGAAGCGGAGTTCCCCGGCAACGGGGTCGCGGGCACCTCGTCTGGCAAAGACTACTTCATTCTGAGCGGCACCAGCATGGCAACTCCGGCAGTTGCCGGCGCCGTCGCCCTCCTTTTGGAGAAGAACCCAAGCTTAACGCCGGACCAGGTCAAGGCGCGTTTGATGAAGACCGCGTACAAGACTTTCCCAACGTCCACGACCGCAACGGACACCACGACCGAACAGACGTATACCTCGTTCTACGATCTGTTTACGGTGGGCGCCGGCTACCTGGATCTCGGCGCGGCTCTGGCCAACAACGACCTGGCCGCGTCCAACGTAGGCGCGGCCCTGTCGCCGACCGCTAGTTACAACTCCTCGACCGGCAAAGTCGCACTGTCGAACGGCAACGACAAGGTTGCTCCTACGTCCGTAGTCTGGGGCTCATCCGTGGTCTGGGGCTCGTCGGTCGTTTGGGGCGCCAACGTTTCGGGCAGTTCGGTAGTCTGGGGAACTTCGGTCGTTTGGGGTAGCAGCATCACCAGCGGCTTCAGCGTAGTCTGGGGTTCGTCGTCCGGCACGTCGGCGACCAGCGTGGTTTGGGGCTCGTCGTTGCTGGGCGCGAACGGAGCTTTCTCCAGCACCGAAGTCGAACAGTAAAGAGCCGTGTGAATCCACAGGGAAAAGGACGGGATCGTGAATAACACACGGCGAGTCAAGACCTTCATTGGTGGCATGACGCTGGCCGCGGCTATCGTGGTCGGGTACGCGGTGTTCGTGAGTCACGCACAGCATCTGTACTTCGCGCTGGCGCTTCTGGGTCTGGCGGCGGTGACATCGCGAATGAAAGTCAAGCTGCCCGGGATTGACGGCAACATGTCGGTCAATCTGCCGTTCCTGCTCATTGCGGTCGCGAACCTGAGCGCGGCCGAGGCTATCCTGATCACCTGCGTTTCGACAGCTGTGCAGTGTTGGCCGCAGAGGCCGGCCAAATTCAAGCCGCAACAGATGACATTCAATGTAAGCATGATGGCCTTCGCTACCTGCCTGGCGAGCCTGATCTTCCACGCCGGGTGGCTAAGTGGGAAGCATTCAACCTCTGCCGCTTTGGGGCTGATGCTGGCAACAGCGACTTTGTTCGTTGGACAGACCGCCCCGGTGGCTGCGATCATCGCTCTGAGTGAGAGCAAAGCAGCCGGACCGATCTGGTGGCGCCTGGCACACCTCTCGTTTCCGTACTACGTGCTCACTGCGAGTGTGACTTCTATGGTGCAGACGGCCAGCTCCCACATGGGCTGGCCGCTATCGCTGGCGGTGTTCCCGGTCATGTACGTCGTGCACCGATCCTATCGATTGTATTTCCGAACATTCGCGGAGACTGCTCGCCCGGATGTGTTGGTTCGCACGGCCAAGGCGGGGGCATAGCACTCAGCCGAAGACATAGTTGACCTCGATCGCCCCGGTCACGAAGATTTCTTTAACGCCAACCTCGGCCGCTTCACGAGCGATCCGCTGGAGCGTGCGAGCCCGAGTTCCCGTGGCGGTGGGCGACGAACGCACGCAGCAGTAGTCGCAGATCAGGTTACAGTGGAAATTCGTGTAGAGCCACAACCGTGAGCCCACCGGTCGATTGTCATCTGCCGGTACCCGGGCAGGCACGGGAACCGCTTCGCACCGGAAGACCCACGGCGAGCACCCCTTTTCGGCCGTAGTCTCTGGAAGTGGATCTCCGGTGAATCGGCAACCACGTTTCCAACCCAGGTCGAGCTCTCGCCTCGTCGCCGACCACCGCGACCAAATCGCCTGGCCGGCCGCGGCGCAGCACAGCGATTAACTCCGGCAGCAGACCAGACGCAAAGGGCTTTCGCCTAATATCCAGCTGGACGTCAGCCCTCATCGGAATGCGTGCATTTTACAGTTCCGAGAGCACTTGAAGGCAGCCGCATTCTCGCAGGCGATCTATTGCGCTTTCATCCAGGCGTCTGATCCGCTCACCTTGACCGCCACGTCAGATAAGAAAATGTGCAGCGGCTTGCCATCGGCGGTGCCGCGGTGCTCCGTTGAGAACAACAGCGGACCTGCCTTCTTATAGCCCGTCCAGCTTGCTGTTACCAGGCTCGGCTTCTTGGGTCCGCCGCGGTGATAGACCATTGCCTGAACGCGGTCGTCTTTGCCGACGTAAAGGTCCCAGGTGTCGCCGGGCGTGTAACCGCCGGCTTCCGCAGGATACTTCACCGAGACCAGCGTCGCCGAGCCGGCGCCGATCGGAAGTTTTTGCGCAGCTTTATCGCTGACGGTGGCGCTGGTGTCCCAATAAGCGTGGAGGGGGAACAGAAGCCAATAATTGTCATTGACGAAAGACGGTTCGACTTCGTTCTTCACCTGGTCGGATTGGCTGCCCAGTTGAGAGCTGTCGTACGCAACCTTCACCGGCTTGCCGTCTTTGTCCGTACTCTCGTAGGTGATTTTGCCGGTCTTGGGCTCCCACTCCCACTTGTGAGCAACTTTGAAGAGCCCGGGTATTTCCCCATTCCAGGTGTAGCGGATCGCCTCGATCTGATTCCACGAATCGAGACCATAGGTCTTAGCCACCTTCTCGAGAATTGGCGAGCGGGCCTGCGCCCAGGAGTTTTGAGCAAGGACCAGCACTCCGCAAAACAGAAGACCCATCATGGCAAAACGGCGGGCATTTGTCATAGAGTTCGCTCCTCGGTGAATTTAACGGATACTGTGTAGGATGACGGTGTAAGGCTCCCGGATACAGTAATGCTGTTCGGGGCACTGTCGTTCACGCTACTATTCGGTTGAGCATTGGGTCGCGGGCGGCTGTGGGATCCGGCGCCAAGCGATAATCGCGGCAGCGATTGCCAGGCATCCGTATTCCACCAGCATTACCCAACCAGGAAGCGACCCCCACGGACGCCCAATTGCGCGCAAGTGCCATTGGACGTATGTGGGGATAATGCTCACAGTCCAGATGATGATCAGCAGCGTCGAGGCCGACATCAGAAATGGCAGCGGCCCGAGAAGATACCACGGGAATACGACGGGTGCACACAAAAGAGATGCTGCCATTGGCCAGGCAAGTAGGTCCGGAGACCACTCAGGCACTGTGCTCCTTAGCCAGGTTGCAGTCACTAATCCGACGAGCACTGCCAGCCCAGCTAGCAACTGCGGAGGCGCCATCTGATCGAGTATCGCAAACACGGGACCATTAAAGCGGAAAGTCCGCACATACGTACCCAGCGAGCCGATCGGAATGCGGCCGTGATTAAGAAATGGCACGTAGAGGAGGCCGACCAAGGCGGCAGCCAGCGCCGCGTCGCGAATGCGAACCCGCTTCCAGTAGAGCGGCAAGAGTACAACCGGCAACAATTTCACTGCTACCGCTAGCCCGAGTGCGACGGCCGCAGTCGCCCGCCATCGGCGTATTAGCGCAGCGGCGGACACCAGCAGCAATAGCGCGCCAACAATATCAATGTGACCGCTTCCTGCGACCTCAATGGCCAGCAACGGGTTCCAGGCGAACACCAGAACCAGGTGCGCTCCCTGCTTCGGGCGCAGCAAGTCGAGCAACACGAAGACAATTGCAAACTCGCAAACCACAAATGCCACTTTCAGTGCAAAGGTGGACTCCTGAATCGCGGTTACCACGCGGAAAAAAAGCAGCGCTCCTGCTGGATATGGGCTCGGTAGATCCGGGTTGTTCAAGTTGCGGGTTTCCGGTGTATGCAGCCCCTTCGCCGCAGGATCGCTGGGAACGACAATATAGGGGTTGTAACCGAGCCTTTGCAGGCGACCATCCCAAACATATCGATGAATATCATCATCGGCGCCCGCGGGTAGCCGAAGAAATTCAACGTGCCACACAGCAGCCAGGACGAGTCCAATGACGACAACCCGTCGGGAAAATCTTGGTGTAGCGAAAAACTCACGAATCGCCAACAGGTACGCGACTCCGGCAAGCGTCAAACCGGCCATGAAGGGCGGTCCACCGATGTCGCCGAAATTGCGCGAGCAGATGGTTAGTGCCACACACAACGTGGCGCCGAGGACGTACACTCTCCACGCGGGGCTGACCGTCACGATTACAATTCTCCCGTGCGCGTTCCACATAATCTCTGCCAGTCTTTGAGCCATTGCGCCGTGCGCGGCGCCCTCCCCGGAGCCTGACGCAGTTCCTCTGCCAAGCGAGTCAGATCGTCAGCGGTATCAATATCGTAGAAGGGATCTGCGAAGCTGACGGATAGCTCAAGACCTTGTGTGCGCGATAGGAGTCTCTCCAGCGCACTGCTGGTGCCCATTCCGTCGCTTGCGAAAAGCGTAGGATGGAGAGCCTTTGCCCCTACGAGATAGTAGCCCCCGTCGTGCGTTGGTCCCGCGACCACGTCATGTGTGGCCAGCATTTCGAACGCGTCTTCGAGAACAGAACGCGGCAGGTGTGGGCTGTCGCTGTTGAAGGCAATGATGCGTCGTTGATGGGCGTCTCCGGGACGATCTTGCGCGAAGTGCGCAAACACCGAAGTGAGGCCTGCGGCAAGACCTTCACCTTTCTGCGCAACCACGTTTGCCTCCTCGCCGACCAACTGGGCCAACTCCTGTACGTCCGAGTCCGGGCACATGATGGCAACGTCCACGTTGCTCAGTGACCGCGCCAACGCCAGCGTGTCGTCCAGAAGGCAGCAATACAGAGCAGTGATAGCCGCAGGAGAAAGGCTGGGCGCCAGGCGGGTCTTGACCGCGCCTGGCCGCGGTGCTTTCGCCATGATTACCAGCATACGGTCAGTACCTGACGAATGCACTACCGTCTGCTTTGAAGATTTCATAGATTGTTGGGGCAATAATATACGACGGCTGGCCCATTCAAGCCCAGTTTTGGCTGGGGTGAGATATTAGAGGCCATTCGTAACCCAGAAACCGAACCCAATCCACCGATAAGGACTGTGAACCCTGCGAACGGCTCAGAAAAGAGTAGGAACTCTGTCAACCTCTCTTGCGTAGTCGAGAAATGAAGGAGGTCGGCCGCTCATGTCTAGACGTTGCTTCCTGCTCGCCGGCACCGCATTGCTGATTGGTTTCGTGACGCCCCTTCGTTGGCAAAGTGGCCCTGCGTGGAAGGACCCTTCGCCTCATATGATCCGGTTTATATCTGTTGACGACAATGTTCCGTTAGAAGTCCTGGATTGGGGCGGCTCCGGCAGAGCACTCGTACTTCTGGCAGGTGGCGGGGACACTGCGCATGTGTTTGACGGTTTCGCGCCCAAGCTTACCCCCCACAATCATGTCTATGGAATCACGCGACGAGGATTCGGCGCTTCCGGTTACATGGAGGAGATTGATGTGGGAGAGCGGTTGGGAAAAGACGTCCTGGCCGTGCTCGATGCGGTCAAGCTAGATAAACCGATCCTGGTGGGACATTCGTTGGCCGGCGCAGAATTGAGTTGGATGGCAAATGCACACCCAAATCGGATTGCCGGTCTTGTGTATCTCGAAGCCGGCTATTCCTACGCATTCGACAATGGACGGGGGGCCGCAACTGTAGAGATGATGAATTTGACGGCACCGCAACCGCCACCACCTGGCACGGCCGATGTGGTCAGCTTCAGTGCATTGCAGAAGTATGATGAGCGCGTGAACGGCTTCCAATTCCCGGAAGCGGAGCTTCGCGATTAGAGGCTAGCGAAACCAGACGGAAGCGTTGGAGATTGGAGCAATCCCCCGGCCGGAGCGATGTTGATGAAGCTGGTCACGGGAGGCCTGAAGTACACCAAGATTCCCGTCCCCTCGCTTTTCATTTTCGCGAATCCGCATGGGCTGGGAGCCTGAGTTGATTCAAGTCCAGATGCGTCCGTCCGCAGTTAAGCCAAAGCCTACACTGACGCGCTGGCGATTCTGACAGAAAAGCAAGAGAAGGCGGTCGAGCAAGGCCTGCCTACAGCGCGATTCATCACCTTTCATGGTGCAAATCATTTCGTGTTTCTGTCGAATGAAACAGATGTCTTAGGATACATGTCGGCCTTTCTCGCGGAACTGCACTAGCGGGCTTTAACAAGGTCCAGGTTATGCGGGTAATTTCAACGGTATGGCTTTCGTAGCATTCACCTATGCCGGTTGCAACTACGGCTTGCTATTCCACACCTTGCGTAATTGCGGATCTTCGATGCCGGAAATAATAGCGCACGATCAAGCTGAGAATGAACCAACCGGCACCGATCGTGCCCTTCAGCGTTCCGCTGATCTTCGATTTTCCGATACGCGGGTAGTAGCTCACCGGGACTTCAACCACGCGGAATCCGGCCAGGGCGCCTTTGAGGATCATCTCAACCGCCCAGCCATAGGTGGTCTCTTTTAGGGCGAGCGCGCCTAGTACATCTGCGCGGCCAGCGCGAAACGGGCCGAGATCACTGATTTCTAGTCCATAGAGAAGCCTGATCAGGTTGGCGGCGAGACGATTCCCAAACACCTGATGCCAAGGCAATGCCCCAGCAGAACGCCGCCCCTGCAGGCGGGAACCGAGCGTGATGTCCGCACGCCCCTCAATGATTGGCGCTAAGAGAATCGGCAGTTCAGAGGGCCGATCGCTGTAGTCGCCATCCAGAAACACAACCACGTCAGGGGAATTTGCGGAGGCCAAACCCGTCAGGCATGCTCGCCCATAGCCACGCCGGGGTTCCCGAACGATGCGGGCTCCCATTCTTGCGGCGATCTCCGGCGTCCCGTCATTCGAGTTGCTGTCGACAACGATGACCTCCATCGTGAGATTGGACGGGAGATCCGCTAAAACGCGCTCAATCGCCTGGGCTTCATTATGGGTAGGGATGATAACGGACACTCGCACGTGAACTTGGCCCGATCACCACCACGGAGAAGATGGCCACCGTTGCGACAGCCACGCGTCAACGCCCCATCGCCGGCCGGCGCTTCCGATAGCGAGCCCGAGCGATGCCAGCACCGGAACCAGCAGTTCCCAGATCCATGAGGTGCCCCATTCCGAAATCCAAAGGCTGCCGAGATAGAGAAAGGCCACAAATGCGGCCGGTCGGGTAAGCAGACCGACGACGAGCAGGATACCGAGAGAGATCTCGGTCATGGCCTGCATGGGAGCGGCCATCGCGGCGTGGTTTGCCGCCAGGCCCATCACCGCCTTCCAGGCGGCCGGGGAGTGGCTCGCCTTGATGTAGTAATTGATCAGACCCGCGTAACCTGCCGCTGTGTAGAGGCCTTTTCCTAGATTCTCAAAAAAGACCCATACCAACATTGCCCCAATCGTCACGCGCACCAGCGCCAGCCCGTTTGCGGCGGTCAACTGCTTGGCCTCACTTGGTGTCGGGTTGGCCTGCGACCCCATCAGGGGACCTCGTTACCGGTAAATGCTGTACTTTTTGGCGATGAGCAGCCTGGTTCGGAACAACGAGAAAACATCCTATGCCACTCTTCGCAGTATTGCTAGTGGATGTGCAAAGAACATTCGGGTTGCTCAAAGATGGACAGTACGGGAGGCAATCTCTACCGGATAACTACCACTAAATGCCCTTGGCGTGACGTTGCTCCCGGGTCGTCGGCTTAACCGAAAGTTATGTGGTTGTTGGCGAAGCCATGGGGCAATCGTTGTACAATCCTTCGGCGAGGGGGAATTCAATGAGCAATGTATCCCGAGTCGTGCAGTTGTTAAAGAAGGAACACGATAGGTTGGCCACTGAAATTCGAGGAATTGGCGCCGCGCTTGCCGCATTCGGCAAAACATACGGAAAAGGAACAGGACCCCGAAAGCTGTCCGCGTCGGCTCGCGCGAGGATCGCGGCCGCCCAAAAGGCGCGTTGGGCAAAGGTTCGGGAAAAAGCCAGGGTTGTTCCTGTGCGCGGCAAACGGATGCTCTCTGCAGCCGCGCGAAGGAAGATCGCTGCTGCACAAAGGGCTCGATGGGCAAGAGTGAAAGCCGGAAAGAAGACGGCCTAGTCCCAGATTTCGCTGATCAAGCGTCTTTGCGCCAGGATGCAGTCGACTCGCTAGGTCGCCTTCTGTCGCCGTCGTCCGCAAGTAGTGAAACGACAACCTGGAGGGCGGCAATTTCCTTCCGGACGCGCTCGATCGCCAGCTCTTTCTGTCGAAGAATTTCGTAAACATCCTTCATAAAGCACCTCAACGCGAGTAATCCTACCGTGCCGCTTGGGTCAGTTGCTAGCACTTCTTGCAATTACAAAGACTCGCAAGTGCAATCGTGATAGCGAAATTGCGACGGCGCCTGGACTTAGGACGGTTTGCGAGGAGGCCGGATGTTTGCCCATCGCAGGCAATTGAAATGCATCGGACCTTTGGCGTCGCGGAGACGTCTCGCTCGAATGGCTCCTGCGAGAGGCGGGCGCTGGAGAGATCTTCGCTGCCGGCCATGCGGAAAGCGGCAATGACGTACCCGTCCTGCTCTCGACCACGAAAGCAGAACCTGTTGCCGGCGGATACCGGTTCACAGGGCGGAAGCACTTTGGCAGCCTCACGCCTGTCTGGACCCGCTTTGGCTTACATGGGATGGACACCAGCAACCCGAGCGAGCCCAAGATCATGCACGCATTCATGCCGCGCGATCCCCCCGGTTACAGCATCAAGCAGACCTGGGATGTGCTCGGAATGCGCGCGACCCGCAGCGATGATACCATCCTGGAAAATGTGTTTGTTCCGGACCGCTACGTCGCCCGGGTCGTGCCTGCTGGCGCGGCGGGAATCGATCCTTTTGTGCTCGGCGTCTTCGCTTGGGCATTGATGGGCTTTGGGAACGTTTATTGCGGACTCGCCAAACGTGCACTGGACCTGAGTACTAGCTCGGTAAAGAGCAAAGGCTCGCTCTCTCCCGTTCCATGGCGTATCACCCTGAGATCCAACACGCCGTTGCCGATATGGTCATCGAACTCGAATCCATCGGGCCGCATCTGGAGACGATCGCCGAGGACCGGTCCAACGGCGTGGATCATGGCGCCCTTTGGCCCTCAAAGATTTTTGCCGCCAAGTACCGTGCCGTCGAAGGCGCCTGTCGAGTCGTGGACCTGGGGGCTGGGAGTGACCGGCGGCAACGGAATCTTTAGCTCGGCGGGTTACGAACGATTGGTCCGCGATGCGTGTCTGGGCCGAATCCATCCCGCGAATTCCTTCCTCACGCATGAGGTCGTGGCTAAGACCGTTCTGGGCATCAGCCTGGATGAACAACCCCGCTGGGGCTGGCGAATTTTCCTGCTTCCCGCTGTACAGCCGCTTGCGACGAATTTCTCGTTGAACTTTCGAATGGTGGGATGGGACTGGACGAAATCCCAGCATTGAAATCGAATCATTGTTTGTTCGAGCGCCCCTCCGGACTCAGATACATCGCAAAGTAGTCATCTGCGCGATGCCAGGCGTCGAGTAAGACATGCTCCCGCGTGAAGTAGTGGAATTCACCGGGGTACATCATGAACGTGAGCAGATCACCTTTGTGTTTCTTAAGGGCTTCATCGATGAGCCACACCGATTCAAGAAATGGCACGTTCACGTCGGCGGTACCGTGCAAAACAAGAAGCGGACGCGCAAGACGGTCGATGTGTGAGATCGGCGAAGCGTTCGCGTACACCTTGGGGTTTTGTTGCGGCGTACCAATACGGCTTTCAGTCCAGTCGCCATGATAGGGATCGTTGTAATACATTTCATAATCCACGACACCAGCCACGTCGATACCCGTGCGGAACAGAGTCGGCTGATCGGTCATCGCGATTAGCGTGAAAAATCCGCCGTAGCTAAGACCCCAAACACCCAGGCGATCGCCATCGACATAAGGAAGAGTTTTGAGGTAATTGCCGGCCATCCAAGCATCTTTGGCATCGTCTCCACCGACATCCATGTAAACTCCGTTACGCCAATCTCGCCCGTAGCCGATGCTACCGCGATAGTCGGGCGCGATCACGACGTAACCCTCCTGAAGCAGATACTGATGCATGCTGTAGTAGACGGCGTAATTGCGTTGCACGTGCCAGCCGTCATAGTTCTGGTTGATGCCGTCGCCATGGATCCACACGATTGCCGGATGTTTCCTGGTGCGGTCAAGATTCTTAGGAACAAACAGCCATGCGGGCACGGACTGACCGTCAGGCCCTGGGTAGTGAACGAATTGCGGCTCGACGAATGCCGTTCGATCGATGCCTGAGGGCATCGAGTCGCCGAGACGAATGGGCTTTGCATTCGGGACTGCGTCGATGACGTAGAGGTCGGCGGAGTTTCGTGCATCAGTATGTTGATAGACGAGGCGTTTGTCGTCGTGTGACCACATCGGCTCGATGTTGGTTCCGTTCGCGTCGGTGACATAGGCGATGGTGGCGTGAGCGGGATCAGCGCCGATAGTTGCGACGCCAATGCGGCGGTCTCCGGGATGGTCAGGCTCGTTCGCGTCGAACGCAATGCGGGTGCTATCGTGCGACCACGAAAGACGCCAGGCCTCAAAATGTCCCTTGGTGATCTGAACCGGAGTACCGCCGGCAGAAGGAATCACGTAAATGTGATCCCATCCGTCCTGATCGGAAAGATACGCGACCCACCGCCCATCGGGGGAAGGTTGCGGTTCGGTTCCCGTCTCCCAGTCGGGGAGACTCCAGAATTTCTCTTCGTTGTCCTCGTGAATCGATTTCGGCGTGCCGTCCTTTATATCTGCGACATAAATAGTGCGAGTTTTGTATTGGTTTGACTGGCGGGCAAAGACAATGCGACTAGAGTCAACCCACGAGAACGCGTCGTAGTCACCTTTCGTGCCGATGGGAACTGTCTTGCCGCCGGACGACGACACAGTGTAAAGCATCCCGGGGACATATTCGGGATTGGCGAATATGAGCTTTTGACCAGAGTACGAAGGAGACGAATCATGAGGAATGAGCTTGGCGCCGCCGATATAACAGATTTGCGACCCATCGGGAGACCAAGCAGGATTGTCGATGTCGACATCGTCGTGGGCAATTCTTGTTTCCGCACCGGTAGACAGGGTGAGAACAACTAGATCACTTCCATGCCCTGGGCCATTCTTGCGTACCACAGCGATGCGAGTGCGATCCGGAGACGGTGAAAAATCTCCGTCTCGCAGCGGCGTACTCAGTGCACGGCGAGGCTCTCCACCGCTCGGGGGAACCTGCCAGAGATCAACCTTGCGAGCGAAGTAGATCGTCTGGCCATCGTGACTGAAGAAGACGTTGCTGATTCTTCCATCAGAATAGGTCGTGGCCGCCGTAGGCTGGACGCGGCCATCCAGATCTGAGACATAGACGTTGCTGACTCCGGCTCTGTCCCAGATAAAAGCGATCTGATGACCGTCGGGCGACCAGACCGGGCGGGAGGGATGCTTGATGTCGATCAACTGCTCGATGGTGAGGCCACCATGAGCTTTTGTGGGCTGATCCTGAGCGGTTGCAGCGAGCGCTAAGGCACTGACAACAATAGCGAGGGTAGGGTTCATGCTGAACATGTCGCTTCCGTGAAGTTTGACGACAAGCTGTTGTTGTACGGCAGTTATAACCTGGCGGGGCAGAAACGATTCCGCCCCGCCATAATTCGTTACGAGACCACACTCCGATCAGAAATTCACCCGGAGGCCGAACCTGGCCAGAAATGGATTGATGGTGTTTCCAGGCGCTTTATAGGTACTGCCAAAGTATTGTCCCCAGGATATGACGGTCTGCGCATTCGTCAAATTGAACAAATCCACCAGCGGTTCAATGTGCAACCGATCGTGCATCACAAACTCGCGCGAAAGGCGGACATTGAGCATGTTGACGGAGGGTAGCCGCTGCTGACCGGCAGATTGGAGCACGACGGTTTCGGCTCCTTGGTTCAGCCCCTGTGGAGACTGGCCCACCTGAGTGTTTTGATCAAACAGTCCTAAAGGCAGGAAGGGATACCCTGTGTAGTGCTGGAAATTCACGCTGCTACCTATTTTCCATGGCAATTCATAGGTGCTATCGATCTTGAATACATAGGTAGCGTCATTATTCAAGTAGCTGTTCTTGCGGTTGATCAGATAATTGGGATCACTGAAAGTGTCGAACAGAGCGTCGTCCGATGCGCCAGCGCAGCAGTAGAGACCCTTTTGTCTTTGGATGGTCAGGCCTCCGAGCACTTGCCAGTGGTTTGACATCCGCTTCACTGCGGTGAGTTCAAAGCCGTGGTAGTGGTTATCGTCCAACGCGGTGAGGTTCGTTACAACATTCGTGAATAGCCCTACGTTGTTAATTTGGTTGTAGAGGGTCATCGGCTGGTTGGTTAGCGGGTTAATGATTGGCATGCCGTTGTTGTACGTTGAAGTAGCAACAAAGTCCGACGACTGCCAAGAAGTATTCGCGATCCCGACCAAGTTCTTTTTCACCCGGTAGTAATACGCAGCACTTATACGGAGATCGCGCCAGACTTGACGCTCATAGCTGGCCGTAATCTCATCGGAGTAGGGGCGCTTGAGGTGCGAATCTATTTTTGTACCGCTGCCCCCGCCCGATGCTGCAACCTGTAGGTTGTTGATCCATTCGTTTGTCTGTGGGATACCGTCGCCGTTGGTATCCGTCCAGACGAATGTCTTGGTGCTTAGGCCTACAGGATTGACCGCCTCAGCCAGCTCCGTTCCCTCCATTTTGTAGAAGCGACCATACCCAAAACGGATGACCGAATTCCCCTTGCCGGTCACGTCAAAAGCGAGACCGAGCCGAGGGGAAACGTTATTCCAGGTGACCAGATTTCCGGAAGCGGTACTCTGCGCTGTTGTAGGCGGGAACAGGGTTGGGAAAGTCAGATTCGGACTCGAAGGCTGAGCGGGATAGTAAGTGATGAAGCGGTCATACCGCAATCCGAGATTCAGTGTAATCCGGCGCTTCAATGTCCACGCATCTTGTACGTAAGCGCTGGTGTCGCGAAAATAGTCTTTCTCGGTTAGCGGCGTGTTGTAGGCAATCACTTCAAACGGCTTGCCCGCTTTGTAGAGGGCGTTAATGCCTTGATTCACCTGATAAATGTAGGGATTGTAGTTATCACCCCATTCAAAACCGAATTTGAAATTGTGGGATCCTAACAGTGAGCCCTTATAGAGCGAGGCTCCGCTGCAATTTTGAAGACCCATGCAGGGTTCGAGGAAGCGTAGGGCGCGGCTCCCGTCTCCGTCTGATTGATGAGATCTTGGCGATTGAAATCGTTCACCGTCACGGAATGCTGATAGCCGAGCGGGAACACCTCCTTGTTATAGCCGGTGCGAACGTCGAATAGGAAATTGTTGGTGATCTGGCTGGTCCACAAGGCCTGGAGAATGTAGGCGGGCTCAATTTGAAGCCAGCTTGCCTCCGGTGACACGAACAGATAAGCCGTGTCGCGGCGGAAGAAGCGGTTCTGCTCATTGTAAAGCCAGATCAGGCTGAGCTTGTTCTTCGGATTGAGTTGCCAGTCACTCCGAAGGGCAGTGTTGGTCTGATGATTGATATCCTGGGCAATGTTTCCTGCCTGATCCTTGATACTCAATATGCTCTCTCGTATGTCGTAGCGGCGGTACGATCCAAAGAGCCACCAGCGGTCTTTGATGACCGGGCCACCAAGGCCAACCGTAGTGTCGCGCGCCATCACGATCGGAGAACCCGACGGAACTGTACTTCCGTTATACACCGGTAATTCCGGGGCAGCCTGTGTGCCTGCAGTCTCATAGTAGGCTGCGGCCTGGCCGTGAAGCTGGTTCGAGCCCGACTTCGTGACCATGTTCATGTACACGCCGCTGATCGAAACTGAGGCCGGAGCATTATCTGCAACCACCTGGAATTCCTCGAAGGAATCATGGTCGGTGTAGAACTGCGTATAGCCGCCATTGGCGCCGGGCCAATTCAGATCCAAACCGTTGAAGCTGAAGATCTGTTCACCAGGTGTGCTGCCGTGAACCTGCATAGTGGACTGCTGCATGCTCTGGTTTCCGCCGACGTCGAAGGTCGTCAGAGTCACACCCGGCATTTGCGCGACTGTGGACCAGGGATCACGGCCGGCAGGAATGTCCTGCAGCAATTGCTGGTCGAATGTTGTCGCCGTCTCAACGGTTTGCACGTCAACTACGGGCTCGCCTTCGACGTTCATGATTTGCTGGACCTGTCCGACCTGGAGTTTTGCGTTGACCGTGGCCGTGAACCCGGCCGTGATGACTACATTGTGCTGCTCGAGGGTCTGAAATCCGGTCGCTTGAACGGTCACCAGGTACGTCCCGGGAGGCAGCAAGTCGAAAAGGTAGCTTCCGTCGGTCTGCGGATGAGTGATACGGGAAGACATCAGAGCGCCACCCTTAACCGTTACGGTAGCAGTCGTGACTGCCGCGCCAGAGGAGTCGCTTACGATGCCGGTGATTTCTCCCGTGGTAGACACCTGTGCATATGAAACTCCGAGCGAACAGACCGTGAGCATGAAGCACATCAAGCTGAACTGCCCCAAGGCGCATACCTGTGCTCGATCCATAGCTGGCCCCCCGAACCTTTGTTTTCCCCAAGGCATTCTTCGGTGGAGAAGGTTAGCGTGGATATTGCATACAATATGGGAAGTTTGTCAACCTCAAAAAACTGATGCGATAGAGCGATTTTCTCGCCAACTGATGCCATGTCGTGGATCCAGAGGGGCGGCATTAGGCTTGCCGCCGGATTTTCTCAAACCCCACTATCCCAGCCTAAGCTGCTGCCGAGAGACAAGGCTGCGGCGGTCCCTCTTGTGGCTTGGCGCCCTTGATCGAGAGCCACAACATGAACGCTATCTCGCCAAAGAAGGCGGGCTGGGAATAGGTGGATACCTGGCCCTGGTATTGCGGCAACAGTATGCCCGTAACGCTCAGAATCACCCAGGCGAAGCCGGCGAGGGCGAGCCAGACGCCCAGGAAGCGCGGCAGAAAGCGCGACCTGTAAACAAGCCTGGCGAGGGGGAAGAGCCACAGACCCCAAAAGATCTCCGCGACAACGACTCCTTGGCCATGCAACCTGAGGAACAGCATAGCGAGAGCCTCCCGCTGAGGCTTTTCGAATGCGGATGGGAAGTCAGCCCCGCGCACCAGCACGAGGGCAGCGATTGAGTTCAGTTCATTCAGGAAAGCGATCGGGACCGAGACCACGATCAATAACACCATGAGCGATGCGTGCCGCTGGTTGACCCCCTTGAGCAGGTCGTACAAAGCTCGGGCTACGAAGATAAAGCCGGCCATGCCGACCAGTTCGGCCACGACGCCGAGGCGGAACAGCGTCTCGGAGGCCGCGATATTGCTCGCAGTCGCCGCTGCGTTTCCGCGCACGATCAGTTTGTCCGGAAAGTAACCCATGGCGAAGAAGCCGACTATTGACGTGAGTAGGTATAGCAATCCTGCAAATCGGCCTGGGTTTCTGGCGAATTTCATGGAGGCTCCCCGGTGCGAGTCTAGCCTGAGATTCTGTGTTCTCAAAAACTTCGTCACCGAGCAAAAGCGGCTCGCACCGGCCGCCCTGCGAAGTGGATCAGGCACTGCCCGTATCTGTTACGGTCATTGCTGGCTAGTCAGAGAGGGCACGACCGCAACGTCGACGGTGGCGGGGTCGTCGCGAAGTTTGATGTACAACGTCTTTGCTTTCGGAACTGGAATTGTCAGCGCGTCTTCGACAAAACCCTCCGGGACGGCTACGGAATTGACGAAATCGGGATCAGTGCTCACTGATTGGAGAAGGAAAAGTTTATCGCCGCTGAGGGTGCACTGCCCCTCCGGAGCGGCACTACAGCGAAAGCCTTTGAGCTTGGGAATGCGTACCAGACTCACAAGCTGCTGCCAGTCGCCGTAGGTGCTGTCCGCCATCACGGGGCGGAATTTCAACGGGCCGAACGCTGAGGGGCCAAGCAGTTTCATCGGGTCAAGAATCGCAAGAACCGTGCTCGAGTCTTGCAGCATCAAGTTCCCGTCCTTAACGCTGAGCAAGACGTGGAAAGACTCATCGGCGGTCGCTACTTCAATTTTTTCCGTAGTGGAAAAAGTTTCTGGCACCATCGATTTGAGGAAGAAGTTCAATCTCCCCTCCTGGGGCAATTCCTCAGGACTACCAAGACGGAAGGCAGCGGGCGAGATCTCCTGATCCAGTTGCACGCTCTTGGTGAGAACGCTGACTCTGGGTCGAGGCGCCATCACTTCGGTCTTGACATCAAGGGTACGGCCGTCTTTGAGTGTGACGTGGGCAACAATCGAGACTTCTGGAGCCAGCTTGGCAATAGCGGCCGTGTCGTGGCTGGTCAACTTGAGTTCATCCTGCTGATTGACCCGGGTTAGCGAATCGGGAATGAACTGCAGACCGTTTAATTCCAGGCTGCTCACCTGATCCAGCCGCGTGCCTTTGAGGATGCCATCGGCGTCGCCGGCATGGACACCGAAACTGTCCAGGCCCCCCGCCTCCGCATAAGTATGAAGTGGAACCTCATCCGCGTCGTGGAGACCAAATTTCTTGATCATCATGGTTAGCGACTCCGCGACGGCTTTCTGGAGGGGGACTTTCACCTCGATTTCGTCAGGCTTCGATTCCTTCCATTCCGCTGGCAATGATTTGCCCTGCCCGTCTTTCAACGTGACGTCGCTGACGCAGCAGGCATCAGGGGACTGCAAGTGCAACGTATCTTCACGGCCGACGATCAGTGCGCTTGCATCTTTGGAGGCCACAATCCATCGTCCGGCTTGCGGCGAGCGCAAGCGGTAGTGAGGTCCGTCAAAAGAGTGAAATCCCCAGGTTCCGCGAAGAACGCCCGTTACTTCGCCATCGAGGTCGCCGCCCTTTAGAGGCTGAGTGTCGACAACAAACCCACCGCGCTCCGGATCGGCCTTCGCGGGCAAGTCGATGCCGGGGCCAGCCTTGGGTTCGACACGCAGAACGAAGTTGTGCGCCAGTTCGGTCGCAAATGCGAGAGGCGCGCCCTCGGCTGGAAGGAGCAACGAAGGTTTTCCCGCACAAAATACTTGGGTCGCATCCAGCCCGCGCAAGGGAGGAACGGGAGACGTCTGAACCAGCGGCAGAGCGATCACCAGCACCGACTTGGGATTGCGAAACGATGGCGGATTGTTGAGACGGAGATTCAACTCGTTCTGCTTTGGCACCGCCAACGCAGGAATGTACTGGTATTGGGCGGTGTGAGCGGTACTGAGGATGCGGGCCACATCCACGACGGCACCAACATAAGCGCTGTAGTACCCACCGCGAGCGGTAGGAGTCGCACTTATCTGCGCGAGCAAATCGCTTGATGCACCGGAGGTTAGCGTCGCGACCATGGTCTGGCTGTGAGCGTCGTCGAGCACCAACTGGTCAGTATTCTGGGTCAAGCACGGTACTTGTTGGGAGGTGGGTTTATCGAAGCACTGTTGATCGAGACGGATGTTCAAACTGCGCGCCAGCAAGGTCGTGCGCGACTTTAGGTCTTCGGGATTGTTCGTGGAAGTCTGACGCATGGTGTCGAGATATTTTTCCAGACGGGCGCGGTCTAGTCCGGCCTGTTCCAGATCCTGCGCCGCACGGACGAACGCGCCGGGCTTGCCCCGAACCGCGTTGCGCAGCGTGCCGAAGGCTCCCCCGGTTTCCGGAGCCAGCAATACCAGAGCCTCCTCGGCCTCTTCCGGCACGGTTACATAGACGCCTTCTTCGTGAACGGGTCGGGTCCAGGTTTCAACCCGAGTGAACCACGAATCCGGCGGAGGGTTGGTGGCACCGCGAAGGAAAACCACGACCATGAGATAACGAACGGATTGGCTGTCGGGCAGATCAGCGTGGATCCACAACCGGTCACCCGCCTGAAGGCTGGGAACTTCCGCGATCGGAAGAGTGACTCCTGCTCGCTGCACCCGGACCTCCACCTTCGGACCGACGAGGTCAAAGGCGGCGCTGTCGGCAAGCGCGCAAGGAGCGAGGCACAGGGCTTCCGAAAGAAGACAAAGGGCCAACCCAATCTTGAGTCGATGAAGCGACAAGAATACGGTCAAACGCACTACTCCCCCCAAATGGTATTACTAGTATTACAGGCATTCAGAGAGAATGGCGCTCATTGGGGCACAAAAATCGACGACATGAAATCGTAGTCAAACATTCGACCCCCAATTAGCTCTTGAAGCGGCATTAGCCCCCCGCCTTGTAGTCATGGCGAGTCAATGCTCACCGGGGCGAAGCGCTGGACAAAACTACCATTCGGGACCGTCGGGGTAATTCAGAGTTTCCAAGATGGCCCGCGCTGTTGTCCTCTTTTCACGACTGAGGTCAGAATCAAAAGGCACGACGATGTATCGAACCTCTCCCTGGTTCCCGTGAAAATGATTGTGGTACGCAAGGAATTCAACACCGCCTTGGCGACCGCCCATCGTCACATGGGTGTTCGAGTCCAGGAACAAAACGTACACTGCATTTGCATTCGGAAGAGCTACTTTATGGCTCTCGATCATCGAATCGAGCAGTATTTGGATTCTAAGGTCAGAAAGCCTGTCCTTGACATTCTCCGAATATTCTCGCACGGTTGGAATCGGACTCGGTGGAGTCGGCTTACAAATCGCGGTCGCTTCTATTCTTGCCGTCACATGTGATAGCGAAGCCTGTGCCGGCAGTGAAGTTTTCCAACCTGGACCGACAAAGATGTCGTATTGTCGCGGAGCACAAAGCAAGTCGCCGCCATGCTGTCGGGAGCGCACCCGTGCCGCCTCACTCGCCACAACCTGAACTCGACCGTCATCATCATCGTGCACGTGAGTCGTGCCTTTCCAAGTAACATTTCTGGAGATCATCTGCGCTGCAACCGAACCCATGGCTTTCAGACCTATTCCCGGCGCGGTTCCGCACACATTTACCGCCATCGGTGACTGTGCGTCTACTCCGCCGCCGGCACCAATCACGGCAAAGCTGTAATTACCAGGTGCGAGAGACGGATCCGCCGACAGGGTCAAAGTAGACGAACCAGAACCGGGTGACGGAATCGTAATGGGATTGAAAGAAGCGTTAAGACCAGCGGGAAGTCCCGACGCAGAGAGCGCCACGTCCGAGCTGAAGGATCCCATTGTTGCCGTTGTGATCGTCGCACTTCCACTGCCCCCGGAAAGGAGTCCCAAGGATGCCGGTGATGCCGTCAGGTTGATGCCATTGGGCGGCGGCGGATTCGTTGGATTGAAGATAATATCCAGAACTGGATGGATTTCGATCCCATTCTGCGCAACTCCTGTTTGGCCGTGTAGAAAATCAAACATGGCAACGCCGGTTATCTGCACCGGAACGTTGACTTGTTGGAAGCTGGAACTCACGGTGAAAGCCGCGTCAAACTTCGAGCGTGCTTGAGCAATGCCAGAAGCGAAGGGACTCGAGGTGCCGACGCAATTGGGCGACGGAATTTCCGCAATCATCGTGGTACCGGAACCGTCGCTGATCACGAGGTGGTAATCCGAATCACTCTCCAACTTGAATTCGGTCAAGGTGGCATTTATGGTCCACATGGTGGTTTCCGTGGGTGAGACGCGAGAACTCAACGGAATCGGGTTGGGAGCAGGAAGCGAGGTCAGGTTACCGATTGTCGTCGCAGTTGCGGACGAGAGGCCAGTCGACGAGGCGCCCGAATCGGTTCCGGTCTTAATCGACCAGCGTTCAACTCCACATTGACTCCAAACTCCGGGACAAAGTACTGATATGGACAGAACTCCAGCAAGGAGCAAAAACGCAGGACGCCGCATAAACGACCTCGATTCGCGATGTTGCATTCAGGCAATACCCGCAGAGCGGATGGCTAAAGCAACCATCCGATGCGATTAAGTCGACAGACGAAGCCGTACCTTAGCGTGAAGGATTTTCCCTCTGCACCCAAGGGGTGTCAAGCGAATGGGCAGTGTGTTACAAAAATGGAACAAATCCTCGGGACAACACCCGAGTACGAGGCAACAAATGCCGGTCAGGACGACAAGCATTTCGTTTCCAACAGATATTCCCGAATACCTTAAACGGCCAAGGACTCAGAGCTGCAGTGTCAGGCAGGCTTTGGATCTTGTTTTTCGGAGATGGACACGGGCGTGGGCGAGTCCTTCTTGCTGATTAAATTCATCGCGGCCTGATATAGCTTAGAACGCAACTGATAACGCTCGTTAGCGCGCGTTATATACCGCACAGCGATTTCGACGCCGCCACTTACGGGCTTTACATTGATGGCTGGAGCGGCCGATAGCGCGCGCATACTCCGGGAATGCGCGGCATACTGCCATTCTTTCTCCGCTTGAGAGGCGCTCTGTGCGGTGGCTTCGAGCACGGCTTTTTGAATGGCTTCAACGATCGGGTACGGATTCTGGCTAGAGGCCAAGACCAGCGTCAGCTCATCCCAAAGCCACTGCCCCGAAGTGGAAAAATTGAAGTAGTGACCCTCGATGGCGAAACTGTTGGTGAAAGTGACACGCCGTCCGGTGGGATGGCCAGAGTCGGTCCAGTTGCCAGTTTCCAGCAACACCGTATGAAACATTCCGAGCTCAATGACTTCCCCGGTTACTCCGTTAATCTCCACCCAATCACCTAGGCGGATCCCATTTCTTCCCATCAGCACGAACCAGCCAATGAAGCTAATGATGAAATCTTTCAGCGCTACCGTAAGACCCGCGCCGGCGAGTCCCAAAATAGTCCCCAACTGGCTTGGTGGACCAAAAATAACCAGCAAGACTAGTCCCAACGCAATGATTTGCAAACCAGTGCTTATTACCGCGTGGAGAGTCTCGGCCTGACGGGAGTCCAATCTTACTTTGTTGAGGAGACGTTGTAACCAACTATCAAAGAAAATCCCGATCAACAAGATAGCTAGAACGACAGCAACGCCTGATAAACCTCGGTGAATCACGGTGCGTTGTTGTGCTGAGACCACTTCCAGCCACTTTCTATAGGTTTCGGCCAGGTTCTTCTGATCCTCAATGCGCTCCTCAAAGTTTGTGAGTGCCTTCATCGTGGCCGAGCGACGTTTTGTAGCACTCACCAGATCGGCGGAGGCTTCGTGGGGAGAGCTAGCAGAATCTTTACCCGCAGGCTGCATAGGCTCTCCCCCGAGTGTTCCTGGATCTGGTTGTGTTTTGGCTTTGATGTTGGATTCAAGAGCATCGCGCTTTGCGGTGAAGGCGAGCGCTGACGATTCTGCATCTTGCTTGGCCTGCCATAATTGTAGCTTCTTGTCATGTAGATCTAACCATTGCTGGTAACGGTGAACCAGCCCGATTCGATCGGGTGGGGTGGACGTATTCACAGTCGTCGTATCTGCCAAATGGGATGCGTCGTCGTGCTCTTTCATTAACTGTTCAATCCGGCCTTGGGTATCACCACCGGCAATGGTTAATTCCTGCTTTGCGTTATCCACCTCGTCCTGATCAAGCTGGACCTGGACTTTTGCCTGTTCCAGTTGATCGTCCAAACTGTTCGCCTTGACTCCGGTCGCTTTGGACAACGCGGAGGTAAGTTGCTCGACGCGAGCATTGTCGGCCTCCAGAGCTTTCTCTGCTTTCTGCAGCCTGGCTTCACTCTGCTTTGCCTCGGCACTCAAAGCCGGCGGATTTTCTTCGGTCTCCCGCACTCCGGCCGCGAACGCCAGGTCCATCTCGCGATCACCGAGGCGCAGCGCCTCTTGTGCCATCGGCAATTCATCGGCAGTAGTGGGCATTTGCACCAACCGCCGCGCGTCAAAGAGAGAACTCTGATCGATCACAGCCCCATGCACCGCCTGTGGAGATTCGCCTCCCGGGGCCACTTGCGATGCGGTTATCGGTCTGCCAGTTCGAAACAATCCGTAGGCGATGAGTCCCAGCAATATGATCAGCGTGATGGTCGCAGCTTGTTTCGTCGTCTTCATAGGCCTCGGCAATACTTCTCTGTTCTATTATGCAGCCAAGGCACGCGATTCATTTCAGGCAAAGACCGGGGTCTGGAAGTGCCCGAATTGCTTGCCTCTTGGCTCGATTTTGGAGTGGAAACGGCACCACCCAGCCTGTCTGCGACCTCAATCTGGCGGAATCCTGTTAGCGAAGCGCTTGCTTCCCAGATGTACATTAAGCGGAATGCAATTTTCGCTTAACCAGGGTTGGACGGACGGCCCTCATCGGGGAGCGAGGTTGCGATTTGTAACACAACGCGGTCAGTGAGTGTCCTGGCAAGGTCACGCCATTGAACGGAAATAACGGGAGTGAGAGACGGTGCTTCGAACCCATGGCGGAGTCACCACAACCGCAGGGCTGCACAGCAGCAAGGATCGCGACTCGCCGCCTGGCGAGACGGCCGAGCCTGTGGACTGGCGCACGGCTGGTCCTTCTCGTCAGCTATTTGTCTCTGACGACAAAATGAGACTCTGTTTTGATCCCAATCCTGCCGCCTGAGAAGTTGTGTCGCCCGGCACTGTAGTCGTCAAGAACCACGCCCTTGTCGTTGCTAATCAGTACATGAGATCCATCAACCTGAATATGTACAGACAGCGATGTTGGCTGTGTCGCCGCCGCAACTTCAACTTTGATTTCCTTTATGTCGGAAGCTCCTTCTCCGATGACGAGTTTTCTCACCATTTTCTGCCCGTCCAACACATAGTCGATGTGTGCCGAACTGTCCGAAGCCTCGATTTCCCACTCGACTTTCTTATTCCAAAACAAATTCTTTCCCGGTTTCGCAAAAATGAGGGTCTCATGCAAGAACCCGGGCTTCAAATGTACAAACGCGTGCGGATCCTTCGACTTGATCCACTCCGGTCCGTCGTGAGTCACCTGAGTCGAATCCTGAAATTGATAATCTGGGACTGGATCGAGTTTGAGCGGAATACTCCCTTCGTAACCGGAAACCAGGTTCAAGTTTGTGGTGTACTTTTGATAGCCGGGTGCCTCAGCCGTGAACTCATACTGACCGGGTTGCAGCACAAGCTTCTCTGACGCCGTCGCCTGATGCACCTGCGAATCACCAGCCCGCTGGTATTTCACCGCAACGTTCGGAGTTGTGGTTTGAAACGCCAGGTTTGGCCACGCGCTAAGCTTGCTATCCACAAGTCGAAACTCCGGCGGTTTCGCAGAAATCGGGAACTCGCGGCTGTCGAAATTTGCCTTAGCTATGACTATCGAATGCTGGCCCTCCGCCAAGGCATTGGGCAATTCCAGATTTCCGTTCGCGTCAAGCCTTCCGATGGTTTTGCCATCAACCTCGACGGCTGCCTCAGGAGTCCCGCGCACGATCACAAGCGAAGCCATCACCTCCGCCTTCGCCCGGGGCTTGAGGTTGACGTTCTTATTCGCGAAAACCTGCTGGCTCAGCAGGGTCATCGTCCATTTTTGCGATTCGTATCCGTCGGCAGATAGTTCGAAGATGTACGTGCCCGGCGGCTTGCTAACCAGCCAGCCATGTCCCTGAGACTTCACCGCAGTGCCGTTGACCGTGAGCGTTGCCTTGGCAACATTCGATGTGATCTGAATTTGTCCACCCATCTTGGTCGAATACACGGCTAGCCTGGGCGCATTGGAATTTTCAATCGCCACGCCTCCCTGTCCGCTGCCTTCGCCAAACTTGACTTCACGGTTCTGTTCACTCAGGCTCAAATCCGCTCCGGAAGAGCTGACCGCGATGTTTTGATCCCCCAGTCGAACATTCTTCAGTTGATTTCCGGCATACAACCTGGCCCTGTTGCCCAAACTGGTGATCAAGAACAGACCTTTCGCGTCGAAGGCATTCACTTGAGGAAGAGAACCGGGCACGGTTTGCAGTTGAACAGCCAACAATTGTTTGCCGTTTGCCGTCACACTGAACTCGTGACTCTCGCCATCAGGTACAAGGTCATATTCGTCCAGGTTGCCTTCGGCAAGATCGGCTACCTTTTTGCCATCCAAATCCACGGTCCCGCTTTTTTCTGAGGTCTGGATCGACAAATGTAGCGGCTCAGGCTCGAGCGCGATATTCCCGTCGGACTGCTGCTTCACCTCCACCTGCTTGGTTTTGTACCCGAGTCGAGCGACCACGACCGTTACGCTGTCTCCGGGAACCAGCGAGACTATTCCGTTCGGGACTGGCTGGGAACCACTCGTAACCACGGCGTCGGTTGGATTCGTGGTGATGTGCACCTCGACGGGCGTACTACTCTTCTCGGTGGAAGGCTTCTTGCCACCACCACCGAATATCAGGTAAGCCGACACAAGAACCACAGTTACAGTTGCAGCGATCACAAGATATTTCTTGGGTCCCGCGACGAAGTTGGCTAACTGTCGCAGGACGTCAAGCGCAGAAAGCCTTCGCTGCCATGTGCCCGAAGTTGTTGCTGACGTCGTCTCTGTTTCGGACCAATCAGTGGCAGTCTGGGGAATCGTCGGCACCAGGCTCTTCGGCGTGACATCGGCATCTTCTAACCTTGAGCCCAGTACTCGCGTAGCTGAGAAACTCCCAGAGGGCTCGATTGGCTTGGCGTCCGACAGCACGGGCGAGGGCGGCTCCGCCGGGATAGGTACCGCGCTCTTCTCTTGCCCTTGGAGACCTGCGAGCCGTCTGATTTGCGACTCAAAGCCAGGGTTTTGCGGGTGCGTTTTCTTTAGTTGCTCCCATTCCCGAATCGCCTCTGAAAGACGGTGCGCCGCTTCGAACCGTCGGGCACGTTCGATCGCCGCATTGATTTGAGCCAGGACGCGCCGCGCCTCCGCAAGCCGATTCTGGACCAAGGGGTTCTCCGGGCTGGAGCGTACAGCCTCCTCGGCGAACTGCACTTGTTTTACCGGATTCGGCTCGGCTCGAAGTCTCCCATCCAGAGTATCGAGTTCTTCGCGCGCGCGGACTGCGTTGGAAAGTGCCCGGATCTGCGGCAAATCTGCGTATGGAGCTGCGTGCGTATCAAGAAACACTCTGGCACTCAGCGCTCCCTGCTCCTGCAGAACTCGCCTCCCCTCTTTGGCAAGGGATGCATCAATAGCGCTGGCCCTTCGTTGCTCCGCTTCTTCCTCGGCCACGCGGTTCCGAAGCGTCGAGCGCAAAGTCTCCAATTCGCTGTTCCTGGGAACTTTCTGTAGCGCACCGTCTAATACTGCCAAGGCCTGAGCCAGTTGTCCGGATTCGGCCAACGAAGTCGCCGCAGAAAACTGTTCTCGAACAAACTTCTTCTGTTCGACTCGGCCCCTTTGTCCTTCTGCCAATGCCTTCAGTTTGACCAGGCTCTGTTCCTGAGGAAACTTCTGAAGACCTTCTTCGGCTCGCGTCACTGCGGTCGCGTAGTCCTCTTGAACCAGGGTCGCCTCGATCTGACGGCACAATTCCTCCGCTTCGGACCTGCGTCTTTCTTGCTCACGCGCCGATGCGGCCATTTTGGCGACTGTTTGCAACTCGTTCGAAGTCGGATCCAGTACCTCTGCGGCCTTGAGTGTCGCGAACGCTGCAGTCAAATCGCGAGCAGCAATCTGCTCACGAGCCTGATCGAGCAGCTTCCGTAACTGCTGTTGACGGGATCTCTCTTCAGCGTGTTTATAAACAATTACTTTGAGCGCCTTGGCCTGCGTATCCTGAGGGTCAATCTTGACAGCGTCGTCAACCGCGCTTTGGGCTTCGTCGATATTTCCGTCCTGGAGCGCCGCCTCTGCCCGGCGAAGAGCCCGCCGAAGCCTTGTTGCCCTTTCCTTGGCGGCCTGAACCGAGTCCCGAAACGCGACCAGATCGTTGTTCTTCGCGTCAAGCGTCACCGCTTGATCGAGGAGGTGCAGCGCATCATCGTATCGCTGCTCCATGTAACACTCGTTTGCCTGGTTGCGTAATGCGCGAGCCCTTTCGATTTCCTGTCGCAGCCGGAGCTGCTCGTGCACCCCGCTCATCATTTTTTGGGCACGACTGTTATGGCGGTCGATGCGTAGCGCCTGCTGCAGCTGTTCTCTGGCCTGGGTCCAATCCTGTTGTTCCACTGCCACCTCGGCACGCCGGACCAATTGGTTTACTGTTTCAGACTTCACCTGGTCCTGAACCCGCATCAGATCGAACGCAAGATCCTGAGCCCGGGTGTAGCGTTCGTCCCTCTTCTTTGCAAGAACCCGACTGACAATATCGTCCAATTCTGCGGGGTATTCCTTCAGATATGCGCTCAGGGGTGGCGGAAAATCGTTGAGGATCTTTTGAACCGTAGCAGCAGTCTCGTTCGCATCGAAGGGAAGTACGCCGGTCAGCAACTGAAAGAGAACTACTCCGATCGAATAGATGTCAGTACGATCGTCGAGTTCCTTGGCTTGCAACTGCTCAGGAGACATGTAGTGGATGCTGCCAATGACTTGGTTGGGCTTCGTAATGCCAGTATCTCCCACGATCCGAGCGATTCCAAAATCAACGATCACTGCCATGCCATCATTGATGCCATCCTGTAGCACGATGATGTTGGCAGGCTTTATGTCGCGGTGAATCACTCGCCGCTGGTGAGCATACGCAAGACCATTGCAGACATCGATAATGATTCCGAGGCTTTCTGGAAGGGTCAGCGAAGCCCCCTTCTTGATCATTGCGTCCAGGCTCGGACCCTCCAGAAACTGCATTACCAGGTATGGATTACCGTCCTGCTCGCCGAAGTCGTAGACGGTGACGATGTTCGGACATTGCAGTGATCCTGTCGACTTGGCCTCTGATTTGAACCGCTCGATCAGGCTTTCATCCCCGCCGCTGGTGATCATTTTGATGGCTACGTAACGGCCAATTTGGGAATCGACGGCTTTGAACACGACGCCCATGCCGCCGCGGCCGATAACAGCCTCGACATTGTACTTTCCTATCTTTGTGGGATTGACAGCCATATTGAGGCTCGGCGAGACCTCCTTGGGGATTTTAGTCGCCCTTCTGATACTCAAGTTGATAGCAGTCGGGCCGTGAAAGCGACCGTAAATCTCACCATCTCAAGCTTGGACCCATTCACGCATCAGACAACTCGCGCCACCCTGGACGGAAGTAAGCGGCCGCTCAAAGTTTTGGAGCTCTTACCGAAGGGCCGTTGAAGATCGGTTCTGCCGCATCCAACTCCCGCAATGTTAAGGCTCCAGCGCTTGCCGGCAACGTGGAGGGCACTGAAAGGAGGAAGCTTGTCTCCTTTAACCTGGAGTGTCCTGGCCAGGTCCGAAGGCGCGTTCGAGGGCAGCCGGCGATCCTTACCTACATCGATAGTGTCGTCAAGACGGTCGACGTTTCACCCAGAGGCATGAATTCCCAGCTGCACCTTAATGTGGTCGAGCGGTCGGAATAAATCCCCGAGTCTCCGCGAATTTCACCAATGTTGCGTTCTTTGAACGTGCGCATAGCGCTCGACCAGAACCGTCCAAGGGCCACTTCTCTTGCCACTCCACTCTTGATGTCTTGCTAGGGACTGACTCGAGAAATGTCCGTTCCGGCGTGGCGCACGCATTATACCCCGGTCGCACCGGTTTACGTTGTGTCCGAGCTAGAGGAATCCCGGCTGCAGACTCCGCAAAGCCTGGAAAATATGCTCAAATCTTGGTGTCGGACATTGGGAGTGGAGTGGACGCAGCGACGCTCGACCACCTATTCGGGGCCGTCCTTTCTATCTAAGGAAGTCGCAAAATCGACAGCGCCGGGACTAGCTATCGTGTACGGGCTCGTAGAGCAGCGCCGTGGTTTTGTGACCGTATATAGCGAGCCCGGTCAGCGGTCCGCATGATAATTTCCGCTGAGCTCCGGCATTGCTGATAGGCGAGCAGAAGCAAGCTACCACGAATTGTTGAGGTTCGGCGTGACGTTCGTAACCCTCACATAACACATCATCGCAACGATAATAGATATTCTGGGCAATCAGCGGTTGTGTTAGACCGAGCCTTTTCCGGAACTCGGGAGTGAGAGAATAGGTAGCCGCACCCGCACCGCAATGTCGACCACGAAACGAATCTCGGAAGGAGATCAACAAAAAATTTCGGAGGCACTCTCACGGCTGGACAAAGCCGTGCTTGAAATGATCACGGCTCAACCACTACCCCGGATCTTGGAGTCCCTGTGTTTAAAGATCGAGGAAACGTACCCCGGCCTGGCGTGCTCCATCCTTCTCTTTGACCCCGACGAAACAACTCTGTGTCATGGGGCAGCTCCCAGCCTGCCGCGGGCCTACGTGCAAGCCATAGACGGCGTAAAGATTGGGCCGCGCGCCGGCTCTTGCGGTACTGCCGCGTTTCGTCGACAACCGGTCGTGGTGAGCGACATCGCCACGGACCCGTTGTGGGACGATTATCGCCACCTAGCCATACCCCACGGCCTACGCGCTTGTTGGTCGATGCCGATTTCGTCTCAGAGTGGTTCAACTCTCGGGACCTTCGCTTGTTATTATCGGGAACCTCGAGCGCCAGACTTCGACCATCTATTGCTCATTGAGCGCGCTACGCATCTGGCAGGAATTGCAATTGAACATCGGCGCGCAAAGGACGAGCTTCAAGCGGCCGAGTCGCGATATCGCACCCTTGTTGAACGCTTGCCCGCCATCACCTATATGGCTGAGGTTGGTGTGCAAGGGCGGTGGTCATTCGTCAGCCCTCAAATCGAACCGATGCTTGGTTATACACCGGAGGAGTGGAGAGCTGACCCGGGCCTGTGGATGAGTCGCATTCACGATGATGACCGCGAGATTGCCATTGAAGCAGAGAAACGGGTTCAGAGAACAGGAGAACTGTTCAAGGCCGAGTATCGCATGATTGCTCGTGACGGACGGATTCGATGGTTTCGAGACGAAGGCAAGATTCTGACAGACGTCGCTAGCGAAAAAGCAGTCATGCAGGGCGTGCTCTACGACATTACCGAGTACAAGCAGCTCGAGGAGCAGCTTCGGCAGGCACAAAAGATGGAAGCCGTGGGCCAACTCGCCGGCGGTGTCGCCCACGATTTTAACAACCTCCTTACGGTCATCGGAGCCCACACGGACCGCATTCGCGAGAGGGCATCCTCCGATAATGCGACGTGCGCTGACGCTGTAGAGATTCAAAACGCTGTGGCCCGCGGCGCCGCACTGACCCAGCAATTACTCGCCTTCAGTCGCAATCAACTACTGCAGCCACGAGTTTTGGATCTGCGGGTGGTTCTGAGCGACCTTGGAACGATGATCCGTCGCCTCGTAGCCGAGCACATCGAACTAGAGATTGCGACAGAATCCGCGCTTTTGTGCGTCAAGGCTGATCGAAGCCAACTCGAACAGGCTATCCTTAATCTTGTAGTGAATGCACGTGACGCCATGCCCAACGGAGGCAAGCTGGCCATCTCCGCCCAAAACACACGCTTTGATGAAGCCAAAACGTTGCGTCATGGTTCAGTTCGGCCTGGAACTTATGTTGCGCTCATTGTCAGTGATGCCGGAATCGGAATGAACCCCGAAACTCTATCGCGCATTTTTGAGCCCTTTTTCACAACCAAAGGACCCGGCAAGGGGACCGGACTGGGGCTGTCGACTGTCTATGGCGTGGTGAAGCAAAGCGGGGGAGCAATTTCCGTGGAGAGCGAACCGAGCCGAGGCACCACCTTCTGGCTCTTTC
The DNA here is from genome assembly GCA_035511455.1 of Candidatus Sulfotelmatobacter sp. Taxonomy (GTDB): domain Bacteria; phylum Acidobacteriota; class Terriglobia; order Terriglobales; family Acidobacteriaceae; genus Sulfotelmatobacter. The sequence continues at coordinate 77,737 of DATKFH010000101.1, forward strand.
TTCCAGCCTATGAAGAGGAAGCGGAGATCTGTACCGGCGACCAGGCAGTGGACTCTCGCTCGTCAGCAATGGGCCACGAGACCATTTTGCTGGTGGAAGACCAAGCCGCCATACGAGAAGTAGCCAGCGATTATCTTATCCAACTCGGGTACGACGTGCTGGCTGCTCCAGACGGGGAGGTGGCAATTAAACTTGCGCAAACGCACAAAGGGAAGATCGATCTGTTGATTACAGACATGGTAATGCCCAACATGGGGGGACGGGAATTGGCAGCTAGGCTGTCAGAGATGTCTTTGGTCGCAACAGTGTTGTACATCTCCGGCAATCCCGACCTCGCCGCCGCTGCTTCTGAAGCCTCAACTTTGGATGGAGAGATTTTGCGAAAACCATTCTCCTTCAAAGCCCTGGCTATCAAGGCACGTTCGTTACTTGATTCTGGCAAGGACCGAGCCGCGGACACCTTCTCTCATTGAAGAGTCCGTGCCCGCGATGCGCCAGGGCCAAGCGACCCTCGGATACCAAACCGCGACGGACTCTAATCTGGACAACGACTGGACAGTAGAAAGCACATTCGCCGATGGAGCTAAGCAGTTCAATAGGTGCTAACTGGTGGGGAATGCAAGAATCTGGCGGAGAGGGAGGGATTCTATTACCGCCATTTCTGCTATCTAGCTGTGACGCCTACACTTCCGCGATAATACCTCGTATTTTAGCTGGTTACAAGCGATTCCGATCTTCGGATCTTCGGCTACAGTTTCTATAGTTTCTCTTATTCGCTGGAGTTCCGCCGAAAACGGTATCCCTGGTATCAGCGGGTACGGGGAGAAAGGGCAAGACGTGCGACACATAACTGATTGGCGGACTGCACAAATCCCGTCAGAGTGGCCACGATGCCCCACGTGATCAGGATGCGTGCGATCCAGACACGCGCGCCGATTTTGTGAAGGATCAGGTTGCTGGGAATCTCAAACAGGAAGTAGCCCCAGAAGAAAATTCCCGCGGCGAACCCGAATTGCTGACTCGTGATGGCAAGCTCGCGATTCATTGTCAGAGCCGCAAAGCCGATGTTGACGCGATCGAGGAAGGCGACGACATAAAGCACGAAGAGAAACGGCAACAGCCTGATCTTGAGTTTCCGGATTGTCGTCGTGCCGATCGTGCTTGAACGAATAAAGGAGCTTTTCTCCATACTCACCTTCCTGTGAGGTGGACCAGCCATGGCTGGCGCAAGTATCCGATGCCGTGTTGCAGATTTACTTCCCTCATCTCTGCCTCCCTTCCGCATGCGCGCGGATTGTATGTTGGGCAGATTCTGACCAGTTTCGCCTGCCGCAGCCTGTAAGGGACCGGTTGCCTGCCAAGCTACGGGGGGCGCACCTGATGCCATTGCAAAAGCGTGTAGCAGAGTGCGCAGGTCGATGCTTGGCATGATCCATTCCTCCAACTCGTTCGACGTCCGAGGCGGCGGTATTACAGCTTTTTCGCACCTTAGCTATTCCCCACGTCAAGCCGTCACGATCGCTAGATTAGCTGCGATTGCGGATAGAACAATGGCTTCCGTGTGACCAAAATGTTGACAGGCAACTGACTGAAAGCAAAAATGATCGACAGCCATGAACGTGCGCTTCGGAGCATTTGAAGTCGATCTGGAAGGTCGCCGGCTGTTGAAGAGGGGAATGCCGATCGCCCTCAGGGAGCAGTCGTTTCAGGTGCTCGCCTCTCTCATGGAGCGTCCCGGTGAAATCGTGACCCGCGAAGACCTGCGCAAGCGGCTTTGGCCTTCGAACACGTTTGTCGATTTCGAAGTAGCACTGAATTCCGCCGTCAGCCGTTTGCGCGACGCGCTGGGCGATTCTGCCGACTCGCCAAGTTTCATCGAAACAATTCCAAAGCGGGGCTACCGCTTTGTCGTCCCCATCCCCAAGCGTCCTGCAGTGGCAGTGATGCCCTTCGTGAACCAAACCGCAGACCCCCAGGATGAATATTTCGGTGATGGATTGACTGAGGAATTGATCCGCGTGCTTTCGCGGGTCGAAGGCTTGCGGGTCACTGCGCCCAGCGTAGTCTTTGGCTTCAAAGGGCAGCCTTGCGATACCCGAAGGGTCGGCCGGGAACTGAGCGTCGAAGCCGTGCTGGAAGGATCGGTTTGGAGATCCGGAGACCGCATCCGCGTCACCGTCAACCTGGTCGGTGTGAAAGATGGATTCAACCTCTGGGCACACCGCTTCGAGGGCAATTTAGGAGACCTGTTCCGCATCCAGGACGAGGTCTGCGCTGGCTACCGAAGCGCTGCATGTCCGTCTGGGAACTGGGGCTCCCCAAAGTCGCCCAAAGAACGTCACAGCGTACGTACACTACTTGAAGGGATGGCACATGATGAAGAAGCGAAGGCCGCACGACGTTCGGCGCGCCTTCGATTACTTTCAGGAGGCAATTCGACTAGAGCCCGGTTACCTCGAGCCGTATCACGGTGCGGCCATGTATTACATCGTGAGCGCGGGCTTCGGATCCTTGCCTCCCCGATCGGCCCTTCCGCAGGCCGAAGATCTGATCGCGAAGGGCCTGGCTCTAGATGCAAATTCAGTCATGCTTCACGACATCCTGGGAATCGTGCGCATGTATCAATGGCGTTGGGCGGACTCGGAACATGCGCACCGGCGCGCTATGAATCTGGAGCCTGATAATGCGTTTCCCCACATGATGTATCCCATTCTGTGTAGTTTCCTTGGCCGCCATGACGAGGCTGTATTGCATGCCGCCAAAGCCGTCGAGCTCGATCCGTTGGATCTAATGACGAACTTCCGCCTCGTGCAGGCCAACTACTATGCGCGACGCTATGACGATGCCGTCCGTACCGGTCGTATCGCCATCGAGTTGACACCAGACTCGCCGTATACCTATTTTTATCTGGCTCTATCGTTGGTTGCGGTCGGCTTAAAGGACGAAGCCTGGGCTATGGCGAACACGGCCAGAATGCTCAACGATGGGCTGCCACTAGGCGAGGGCTATTTTGGCTACATTGCTGGCGTGCTTGGGTATACCTTCGAAGCTCGGAGCGTCGTCGCGGCACTGGAGGGACGCCGCGAAGAGGGCTATTGCGCTGCGATACCCATTGCATGGACCTATCTCGGCTTGGGTGGAACGGCGGACGTCCTGCGCTGGTTGGACACAGCTCTGGCTGAACGCGATCCGTTTTTGGGATCAATTAACGTATTCCCCGGCTACGACGCGATCCGCGATCAAACCAGGTTCAGGCGACTGGTACACCAACTCAAACTTTCGGCCCCGCAAAATCCAGTCTACGAACACAGTGCCCCCTGACGTGTTGACGCCGCTGCTGGCAAGAATACGGCCACTGACACCAGTTCGGGTTCGAGTGGTCGGCAAACCGGAGACTTGACAGCTAAGGCTACTGCTTTAGCTGGATAGTCTCTTTGTGACTTCCCTGGATAACATCTATCTCAAGGGGCTTCATAGGCTCCGAGGCCGAGGGCGGAATCAGAACATGTTTTACCCGCGTCACTCTGCCCGTGTGCTGGGCTGACAACCCAAGGGTTGTGAACCCAAAGATTAACCCGTCGGGATCACACCAGCGGGCAAGATCGTCTGCTACTTATTACCCTCCGGCAGACTCCAGGCAAACAGAACCCCGCCGCCACTGGTCAGAACATATTGCCGATGGTCTAGTTCATACGTGATCGGAGAACTCGCGATCTGGCCGCCGGTGCCGGCGTGCCACAGAGTTGTGCCATCGCTGGTATCGAGGGCAAGAGCATTGCCGCTGGAGTCGCCGGTGAACGTGACGCCTGAATCCGTTGTCAACACGCCGGCAGAAGCGCCTTCCCCAATATCGTGGCTCCAGCGAATTTTTCCAGTCTGGTAGTCGATGGCTTTGATGATGCCTTTGCCCCAGAGTCCGTAGTCCGCGCCAGCCCAGCCATAGGCACCGTCGGCGGGCTTGGCAAAATAGAGGGAGTAACTTTCGCGCGCGGAAACGATAAACAATCCGTTATTGAGATCGAAACTTGGAGAGCGGAAGTTGGTCATGCCGCCTTCATCGGGCGCGATCAGGCGTCCGTCAGGCGCCGGTTCTTTGTCCGGATTCGGAATCGGCCGGCCCTCTTTATCGATGCCCAACGTCCAGTTCACTGGGCCAAACGGCGCGGTGAGAAGGCTTTTGCCGTTGGTGCGATCGAGCACGAAGAAGTAGCCGTTGCGAGAGGCCTGCATCAGCAGCTTGCGAGGTTCTCCATGAAAGTCGGCGTCGACCATCACTGGAACTTCGATGGCGTCCCAATCGTGCGTGTCATGCGGAGAAGGCTGGAAGGCCCAGATAAGCTTTCCGGAATCGGGGTTCAGGGCTGCGATGGTGCATGTATAGAGGTTGTCCCCGGGACGCGTCTTGCCGTTCAACACCGGCGTCGGATTGCCCGTACCGGTGTATAGCATATTCAGGTCGGGATCGTAAGTTCCGGTCAACCAGATTGTGCCACCCGTGGTCGCATTCGGGGTACCGGCGGGAGGAGTCGTGTTCCATTGCCATTGCGTCTCGCCAGTCTCGGGATCAATTGACCGCATGTACGAGACTATATTGTCCAAATCCCCGCCCACACCCAGGATCACATGATCGCGCACCACCAACGGCGCCATGGTTGTCCAATATCCTTTTTTGATGTCGCCGACTTCTACATCCCAGCGGACTTTGCCGTTCTTTGCTTCGAGCGAAATCAGGTGTGCATCGGGAGTGCAGAAGTAGAGCCACTGTTTGTACATGGCGACTCCACGATGCCCAAGGTGCATACCTGCGTTTGGCTTGTAGGTGTAGTGCCAGATCTGGTGGCCCGTACGGGCGTCGACCGCCCAGACGTTGTCCGGCACAGTGAAATACAGGACCCCATCGACCAACAGCGGGGAGGACTTGATCAGTGCATCCTGGTTGGTTTGAAACGCCCACGCGAGCGCGAGAGATGCAACGTTCTGGGGAGTGATCTGGGTCAGACGACTGTGTCGTCGGCCGGAATAGTCGCCGTGGTAGCTCGGCCAGGAGTCGACCGGCGGGTTTGCAGTGATGGCGGGATCGAGCCCCTGTGACCGGAGCCGGCCCGGGAAAAAGAACAGTAGGGCGGCGGCACAGAATATCTTTTTCGTTAAAAGAGATTTCATATTTCCTATCGCAGCGTTTGCAGGTAGGCCATCAGGTTATGGATATCGTCGTCGGTGTATTTTTCGAATTGCTCAATATGAGCGTCCGAGGGTGAGTCGATTTTGTAATCGACTGCGCCGATCGGCCAGGACCTGGACCATCCTTCGGAATCAGTCATTGCTATGTGGAACTCATCTTTATAGGTGAGCGTTCCTGTGAAAGTTTCGCCGGCTTTGGTAATGACTGTGAGCTTTGCCTTCGCATTCTGGGGATAGAGCATCTGCATTTCGAGTTCCAGACCTTGGCGCCGCGTGGCGATTCCCGCCAGATCGCCGGTGGGAGAATGGCAAGATGAACATTTTCCAGGGCCATTGAAATACGCTTTGCCTTGCTCAATGTTGCCAGTTTGCAAATCGGCAACGTCGACGCCGCGGCGGCCGCCCGGCTTGGAATTCAATTGCTTGGTTTGGTCGCGAATGAACGCAATAACATCGTTGACCTGAGGGATGGTAAGTCCGGGGAATGGCGGCATGCCTTTCTCGACACGCCCGTCGTGGACCACCGCTCGAATTTTGTCTCCCCTGACGTCCCGCGCGACCAGACGCGAACGCGTTAGGTCGGGACCGGATTCGCCGCCAGCAGCATCGCGCCCGTGACAGAAGGAGCATTTGCTTACAAAAAGCAGCTTGCCGCGCGCAGGCGCAGGCCGAGGCGTTGATTTGGCTGACTGCGCTGACGCTGGAGAAACCCCTACTAGCAGGAGCGCAGAAATCAGCAACGTCATTCTTAGGTTGCACGCACCTATACCCACCATCGATGAAACCCTCCGGGCAGCAATATTCATCCCCGAGCGCCAACGTTAAGGGCAGTACATGTTAACAAAGAGCGCAATAAGACCAGAAGACGACAAGGAGGCCGCGCTGACAGTGATCTTCCTGACTGAGGCTCGGCAGGATTTTCTGCAAGGCATCAATATTCCGCGTGATGAACCCACCCTTCAGCCTTTCGGCTCGAAAAGGGATAGGGTATCGCCCCTGATGGACCCAACAACCAGAAACGCTTCAAACTTATCGGCAGGCTCTTCCCGAAAAGCACCGTACTCGAACATGCAATCGGAAAGACGGAACTTGATCTGGTCGGACTTGCTCTCTTCTTTTCCGGCGAGAAGATAGGGAACGCCTGCAACGATGGAGACACGAATGGTTCCCACAAGTCTGGCGACTGACAATGACGGAGTCACAAGAACTGCAAGCACAGACGTTTTCTCCTCTGCGTATTTGTTCAGCAACGACAGTGCGTCATCTTGTGTGACCATGATCTACTCACTCACTTTTTGAAAGGCCTGCTCGGTGTGGTCCCTGTGGGTCAACTCTTCCCAATAACAATGCCCGCCACCGTAGCAGCGGGCTCTGTCCCGACTTGGTTCTCTACGCCGTTTTCTTCGGCGTTTTTAACTTTGCCCATCGTGCCCGCTGCGCCATCGCGATCCTTTTACGCCCTGCCGCTGAAATCGTGCGCTTAGGTTTTACTGTGCCTCCTCCACGGTTCGAAGCTGACTTTGCCCACCGTGCTTTCTGCGCCCTGCTGATCTTCCTGCGGGCGGCTATTGAAAGAGCCCGTCTCGGTTTCGTATAAGAGCGTCCACCATTCAACTTGCCAAGAACCGCAAGAGCCGCATCAACGTGCCTCAGTTGGTCTACCAGATTCGTTCTTTCTACTCGCAATTCCGACACCATGGACGCGAGTCCCTTTAGATTCGTCATTGTTCCCCCTCATTGGATAAAGACGGCATCTTGATTGTAGATGGCGGGGTGGCTTGATGGCTACTTAGCACTGACCTTGCGAGAGTTTCGCGAAGTGTTTGCGCGAGGGAACTTGAAATCCGGTTTCGGCGGATCGGCTTGCTTCAATTCTGTCGATTCAAGAATCGTCTTCCGGCCATTATTCACAAAATCAATACCGAGCCTGTCCACGCGAGTACCCCCCAAGACTCGCATTTGCCTCCCGCACGTTGTCGGCTTAGCTGGCCTTGAGGCCGATGACGAGAAAGGGACAAGCCCTGGCGATGTTCCCCGGGAGATAATGAACGACTATGCACCCAGTTTGATTCTGATTGACGAATGGGTAGCGTATGCCCGTCAGTTACATGATCAGAGCGATCTGCCGGCAGGAAGCTTTGAGACCCACTTCACCTTTGCTCAGGCGCTCACTGAGTTCGCCAGTTGCGCGAGATACGGTTGCCCGCGAGTTCTACGACTTCTATCGTACGCAGCATCAGGAGTTTCCTCCAGACTGTCGAGACTCTGACTACGAGAAGCGGCTGAAAGCTGAATACCCAATCCATCCGGGAATATTCGACCGTCTCTATAACGACTGGTCGACCCTGGTAAGAGTTCAACGGACCCGTGGCGTACTGCGTCTGAAGGCAGCTGTGATTCACAGTTTGCGGGAGAAGGGTGATCGCAAATCCGCTGATCCTGCCGGAGAACGTCGCCATCGATGATCCCCGTGTTCAGTTCGAGTTGACCCGGTATCTCTCCGACAATCGGGTTCCGGTAATCGAGAGGGACGTGGATGGACCTCATGCCTTGCCTTTGAGGCTAGATCGTGAAGTCCCCAACCTCGGCCGGAAGGGAGCAGAGCGTCTCGGCTTCGTTGTGTTGCGTTCTCGCATTGCCAACCTGCCAGACCGAAGCCTACGATTGACAGCCAGAGTCCTAATGACACTAGAACTGCAAATCGCACTCAAACGACACACGCACTGATTCGGGTTCTACAAGACATCCGGCGAACTGAAGAAAACACAGGTGTGGGTCTAAAAAATGGTGCGTTAGCAATCGCCGGACTAATCACGGCTCCGATTTGGGCCCAGAAAATAGTACGTACAATGCCGTAGCTCGTTGGTGCTGCTGTATTCCCCCTCTTGTGCTATGTACTTCTTCGATAAAAGGATTTCAAATCAGTGGAACGACCGCATTCGTCCTTTACGCCACAACGTCCACGAAATCAATAGTGCGGGAGCCATTCGGCAGGGCATCCCAAGCGCTTGCTTTTACCGTTGAAGTTGCTGAATTCAAGTCATTAGCAAAGTGAGCACATGACCAAAATCCTTGTCGTTGATGACAATCCGAGTGTGCGAGCCGCGCTTCGGATGTGTTTCAAGACGAAAACAGACTGGATCGTTTGCGGAGAGGCGGAGAACGGATACGACGCTATAGAGTTGGCTCGTCGTGTAAAACCAGACGTTGTCTTGCTTGACTATGCGATGCCTGTGATGAACGGGCTGGAAGCAGCCCGAACGCTGAGCGCCCTCGCACCTAAGTGCGCCATCCTGATGTACACGATGTTTGCTACTTCAGACTTGTCAGAACTAGCTTCCGCCGCTGGCGTTCGCGCCGTTCTTTCCAAAGAGGTAAATGGAATCGGAGCGGTCATGGAAGCGATTGAGGCCATCGCTTCCGACAATGCCGCTGCTGAGTCTTTTGGTGCGAGGGGCTAACCGAAAACCCATAAGCAAAAACGAAGAATCTTTACGGAAAAATCCTTGCTGGTGCGAATGCGCAAGTATCGGTTACAAGCTCACGCTTGCGAATAGAGTCGGGCGGAGAGCAGTCGCACTCTACTATGATTTGGCTGAGGCTGAGGAACAGGCCATCGGCTTTGTGGCCTTCAGGAAGAAGTGAGTTTGTTCGCTCTCGTTTTCTTGAAAGACATGGAGCCGTGTTCTTTCCTTCAATTTGAACTTGTGGGGATCGTGAGGTCGGCAAGGGCAAATCAAGCGTTGGCATCCGGGCGAACCAGCGACGTTCTCAATGTACGCCCCATTGCTGTAAGTCAACCCGAAATCCTTCAACAGATACTGCATGTGGCAATTTGGGCATTCAACGTACAGACGAGTTTTAAGCATGCTGATTAGTCCCTACCCAGCGCTGTGGCTTGCTGGTCCTCATCGGAGTTCTGCTATCAATCGTGAATTGAGAATAGCTGCCCTCAGTGTTTCCCGACCGCTCCAGTCGAACACATTTGGGACTATGCTGCTATGGCTCCGAAAGGGGATTATTGAAGTAACGTTACCTCTCGTGGTTGCCCATATCGAACTGCGGAACAGACTCCCAATCTCTAACTTTTTCTTTGTTTGTGATTTCTTCGTGTAAATCGGCCATCTCACGTTGTCGCATACCCATGCAGGAGAACCGTTCCGGAAGCCTATTAACTTCATTTAGTGCACATCGCGGAAGCCATGAAGAAAACGGCTCTGAGCAGGAATCTGTAGCGCGGTCATATTAAATGAGGGTTTTTGATTTTCTGGAACTCTGGTTACACTCGGCAAGATGAGAGAGACCGACTGGACCAAAGTTCTGGGATGGCCGGGGTATCGGGTCTATCGCCACGAGATCAACGAAACA
>DATKFH010000102.1:0-27480 GCA_035511455.1 Candidatus Sulfotelmatobacter sp.
AAGACCAATTACGTCATCATGTACGGCGAGGGATGCTTTAACTCAAAGCGGCAAGCACGTCGCACGGTTGAACTGTACAATAAGTACCGTTCCCAGGTGCACTTTGTGGTCGTCGACCTTGACGTTCAGCGCTCGCCCGAACAGCAGGAACTGGTCAAGAAATACTACAAGGGCTATATCCCACATGTGGTCGTATTAAACGGGCACGGCGAGCCCCTTTACAACCAATCCGGCGAAGTGGACTCCGCAGTTATTGAAGACCTCTTCAAGAGATCTGCTGGGCAGTGAGTGACGAAATCTTCGGGAGGGAATCGATGGGCAAGGTCGTATACACTTCGAAGTCAACGATAGAACGCAAGCGCGGCCCGTTGCGTATCGCACATTTGCCAGGCGAGGCTCAGCCAGTCATTTATAGTGTGCATGGCGCGATCGCAGAGCATTATAAAGTTGACCCCGCAAAACTAGGCGAATCACACGCTGCTACGATTGACTACGTTATTTCGGCGACCGCCGGCTGAATGCTGGGCACTTTTGGAGGCGCGCTGGAAGCGCGTCAAATTGATGCCAGCGATGGAAAGCTCAGCGCGGAAGTGACCGGCGAGGTGGAAGAGGAAGATGGAGTGCTGGTCATCCGCAGGATCCATGTAGCGATGCGCCTGATTGCGCTGGAACAGACAAGACAGAAGGTTGACCGCGTGCACGCCATTTATGCAATGAACTGTCCCCTGTACCGGACTCTGCACAGCGCCATCCGACTTACGTCGTCATTCCAACTGGTAGCGTCGTGATGATTGTCCGGCCTCGACTCGAAGTGGCTGTGATACCTACGCGTATTGCACGTAAGCTAACTTTGCGTTTGTCTTGCACCTTAAGGTAGAGTTTTGAAAGTGTTTTCACGAACTACAACCTCGATAGTTCTCCTCACGCGCTGCCGCATTTGGATGGGTGACAATCCGGCGTGGTTTCAGTGTGCGCGATAATCCCTCTGTCATCGAGAACTCGTTGCGACGAGCGCGCGCGAACCGGCCGTTCCTTCCCAACCCTATATGCTTCGCAATCAACTTTCCTCCTCGTCTGACCTTCTCGCCGACATGGAGCACTTCGCTTACAAAGGTACAGGCTGTCCGTTGTCCGACTTGCTGCCCGAACTCAGTTGGCTCGATTGAATGTTCTCGCCCGTGCTGATCGGTTCCATGGCATAGTGGCCCCAAACTTTTAAGACGTCACTGAGCGAGCCATCGATGGTCTTGACGTTCTTCTTAACGATATCCTTGTCTGTAATTACGTGAAATTTTGGTATGCCTCCGGCGACGGTGAGCACGACCTGGTCCGACTTGCCGTGGGGAAAGCTCTGACGGGCGACGAAGACAAAAACCAAGACGAGCAAGGCGAAGAAGGCAAAGGTGAGGACCTCAAAGGAAAAGCGCCAGATTTCGAGAAGGTTGTCACTGTGTTTTATTAACTTGTTGGCAACTTGTTGAAGGGCTTGTTCGGTGCTAGTTCCTAGAGTGTGAGCAACGGCGTCGATATTGCCGCTGCAAAAATCTTGCCACACTGCATCGCAGGTGCCGTCGGAATGGGAATCGGGCTCGGTATGCGGTTGGGCTGGTGCAGACGGCGGCGATACAGGCAATGCCGGATTCAAGTTCAATCGCCCTATCCGCACGCTGGCATTTCCACGGACTGATTGAGGTTGGCAAGAATGCCTCGGGGAAGAAGTCCCTGCGCGGCCTTTGTTCCGCCACCTAGGACATGACCATTCATCAAGCCGATCTACACCGCCCATAGACCCGCGCCTAGAGCAATGTCTTTCATCCCCCTTTCAGCGTCGCCCATCGGCCGCCAACAAGATCGCGCAAACGCAGTCCGCGCTTGTGCACGCCCATGCGGACATAGAGCACGAGGAGCCATTCCAAGACGACCACAGAAATGTAGCCTGGCACGGCGTTGCCACCGCTCGGCGCTGTTGCTGAGGCTGCTGCTTCACGGCGTGCTTAAAGAATCCACCCACGACGGACCGCCCCGCAAAAATAGCAATAAACACAATCGTATGCCACGCTGGGCAATGAGGGGGCGGCTCGATGACTCGAAGCGTATCTGAATCTCGGACTTTCCGCCTCGAAAGACGCCATTTGGGAGCTGTACAAAACTCAGAACGCGTCAGTTATCGCTTATCGCGACTTTTCGTTCCCAAACTACCGCTGCCCCATCTGGTGGACTTAGTCACCACGCCCGATCGGGTCTCCATAAATAATTCCGCGGCCGTTGGTGCCGAAATACACGCGGCCGTAGATGCGAGGGTCGCCTGTGATCGTTTGGTTCGTGAGTGCATATTGGTGGAGATCGTCGTTGATGCGCCTCCAGGTAAGCCCGGCATCGGTGGAGCGATAGATACCCCAGACGCCGCTGATTTCTGCGCTGCTGTATAACGCCGGATATTTGCGGAAGGGAGCGGGCATTCCGAAGCCGATCGTGGTAGCCGCATCAACGTTCGGCAGCTTGACGAACGAGTTGCCGCCATCGAGCGAATGCCAGATGCCGTACGCAGTTGTTGTGCTTCCGCCTGCCAGCCAGATCTCACCCTCGGCGCCAGGTGTTGCCTTAAACTGCGCGGAAGTGCTGGCGGGCGGCAGATTGCTCGCTGCAGTAGCAGCAAAGGTCTGGCCGCCATCGGTGCTGACGTAGAACGTGCCGTTCGCAAAGGCGTAGAACTTCAGCGGATTTACGCGGTCAGAGCGCACGCTGGCGCCGGCCGGTGCGCCGGTGGATGCCGTCCACGTAGTTCCGTTGTCCAGAGCGAAGAAGACGCCTGATCCGGAACTCCAGACGACTCGGCTTCCATCGGCGGCCGCCGCCACTTTTCCGCCCGAGGCACCTGACGGCTGAGTGGAGGCAGGGGTCCACGTCTGCCCGCCATCGGAGGAGAAAGCGATGTTCTTTCCATTTGTGCCGCCGGTTCCTGCACGGACGATAAAGGCGGGGTTCAGTTCAGCGTAATCGAGGCTGGTGCCGGTGGTGAAAACTGGATTCGCATCCATCACGCTCGGCACTGTCAAATCGTTGTGGGTGTAGCCGCCGTTGTCGGCGACGGCGCTGATGAGATGAGCTGTGCCGGCTGGAGGGCTGATGAGGTCTTGCACGGCCGTTTCTTCAATCCCAAGAGCGGCAACGGAAATATTGACTACCCCGTTTGTGTCCCAGCCCGTAAGATTATTGGTGCCGTACATCGTGGCGCCCGTGCCGTACAGCATGTGGTCGGAATTGAATGGATCGATCTCGAGCGACTCCACCATCCATCCCAACTTGGGCGTAGGCTGCGGACATAGTCCGTTGCTGGGACCTGCCTGCGTACATGTGGCGGCTGTTGCGCCGAAAGTGAGCCATGGGGCTACTGACGCATAATTGATCACATAGTTCGGAACCACGTACGGAGGCCAGCCTGCCGGATTGGTGAAGCTTGCGCTCCAGATCAGGTTCCAGGTTTGTCCGCCATCCAGACTGCGGAAGAACTGGGTATCCGGCCACCATTGGTTGAGCGCGGCGACCACGATGGTATTGGGATTCAGCGCATCCAGACTCAAACCGCCGAAGCCGTATCCTCCGTTGAGCGGAGATGAAGGCGGCGTGATGTTGGTCCATGTTCCCGAACCGGTGTCGTACTTCCAGACAGCGCCGGTCGAGCCGTCGTAGGGGCCCGCGTTGTTGTTGTAGCTGAGGTAGAGAAGGCCGGTGGACGTGAGTTTGCCATGGTGCGGCATCACTCCCGTGGGCTCCCCGGCGACCGGCGACCACGTTTGTCCGCCATCGGTGCTGTGCCACAGGCTGTTTGCCGGATCGGCCACTCCGACATAAACATTCTGCGAGACCTTCATGTGGCCAACGTTCACCGTTGTGCGCGGATCGAAGGTGGCCCAGACAACGCCGATTGGATCGTTGTCATAAGTGTCCGAAGGACCGCTTGAGGGCTCATGGTAGGGGCCCGTGTCAGGGAGGGTCGTGACCTGCGACCATGTTTCGCCCGCATCCATGCTGCGCCAAAGACCGTTCCCGCTCCGGGTTCCGAAGTAAAGAACGTGATTATTGTTGGGGTCAATGGCCAGACGCTCGCCCATACCGCGGCCGGGCATGTTGCTGCCGACCTTGAAGGGCAGGTCAACTCTTTGGAATCTGCGGCCGTGGTCCTGAGAGCGGAGGATCGCGCCGTTTTGGCTCGACCATTCATTGGTGTAGGTTCCGACAGCGAGATAGACGCGATCCGGATCGCGAGGGTCAATGGTAATGCTCTCGACGCCGCTGAGGTTCCAGTCGGGGAATCCGATGAAGTCGAGTAGAGGAATCCAGCGACCTAAATCCTGATCGAAGCGGTAGGCCCCGCCGATATCGGTCCGGACGTACACCAGACCGGGTTCGGTTGTGCTGAAGACAATCCCGGGTATAAAGCCACCACCACCGCCGATGGCGACGTTTTGGAAACGGTAGGGGCCGAAGCCTGATCTTTCCCGAGCTGATAAAGGTGATGGACCGAAGGGAGCCAGCAGGAATGCAGCTACTCCAACGAATCGGAGCAAACCGCCGAAGTTAGCAAGCGAGGAAGCGAACAGGCTGTTATTCGGCATAGGGCCCCTTTCTATCGGACGAATTTTCGGACAGGGGGCTGAGGCTGTCAATAGAGGAGAATCGATTTTTTAGTGCTTGAACAAATCGCCGATGAGGAGCAGAGATTTGCCGATCTGGTCGCAGATTTGAAAAAACTGTCAGCGCCAGCTTTCATCATCGAGGGGATAGACGGGACCTCATCACCCCCCTCTTTGAGCAGGCAGCAATTAAAGCAAGCAATTAAAGCAAGTATCCTTCACTGCCGTCTCGTTGTCTTCGAGCAAAGCGGACATTTCACTGGCATGGAATTTTCTTACTTCAAAACCGCCCCGGGTAGCTGGAACCCCAGGAGCGTTGCACAGGACAGAGAGACCCCCCTCGATAGCAGTAACCACATCATCGCTCAACTCGGTCCAGACGAACGGCTTGGGATTTTCGTTATTCCGGGCAATGTTGGGTCGGAATCTGCCCGATGCGGAGGCTACATCCGGACGGGCCCCGTGCGGCAGAATCGACGGCCTTGGAAAGCGTGGGAGGTATTAGAAAGCTGTTACAGAGATCCAGAGGGGACCGCTTAGGAGAGTTCCAGGACAGAGAAACCAGCCGCTTTTGCGGCCTTGGATAGTCGTTGATCTCCACATAAAAAGTTCCTCTTTGCCGGACGCTGTTGACACCAGGTCAGAGCCGCACCTAGTTGCAAGCTGTCAGCAGCTCGCAAGTCATGAGCGTCCAAAAGACGTGTCGCCAATTCGCGCACGTGATCGCCTGGGAGAATCTCCCTCCAGCCGCGGTTTAGCAGGTCGAGTTGAGACAGAGCGTTTTGTTCCTCTGCGTCGGTCAGCTGGCCGAGGCCATGGAGTCTGGCGATTGCACTGTGGACTTCCACTAAACTCCCCCACCACACGACCGGCAGGAACTTCCGCAATTGAGCGTGCGCCTGACGACTCGTCGATTCATGCACACATAGTGGCACCAGCCCGCTCGAATCCCAAAAAGCAGGTTGCTTGCTCATAGCGCTTGTTCCCGATCTTCAAGCAGAGCTTGCGTTCCCGCTCGGCCAAGGTGTTTGCCTGTTGGAACCCGCAATACCTTCTCCAGATCGACCGGCTTCTCAGGCAATCGCATCTTGCCGGCAGCGACTAAGAGCAGCTCTTCTTCGGTGCCCTCTCCAGGAGAAAAAGGAACCAGCTTCGCCACAGGAAGATTACGGTCCCGTATGATGATTTCCTCCCCGCCCTTAGCAAAAGTAAGATATTTGCTCAGTCGGTTCTTGAGTTCTGCAACATTAACGCTTCGCATGAGGGCCACCTCCGTCATGGCTATTATAGCTATGATTCTGGCTGCCGAAAGCCGGTTTATTTTTCGAGGTTTCCACGAGTTTTGTTCATCAGATCGTAGTTGCTATGAGATTTGTTACGAAGCTTGACCATTAAACTTCTCGGCTCCCAAATCAGATATCGTTTCGCCAGTTGTTCGCTCTTTAGACTTATTTGTGATGAAAGATGTTATGAGGATTTCTTTAGCCCATCTTTGACGATTTCGCTTCTTCGAGAGCCAGATGGCCCGAGAAGGCCCGCTCGATCTCCGTCCGGGACGCAACACCCGGCAGTGTCATTCCCGCAGAGATGCCTGTGAAGCTTGAACCTCCTCCATCTGGGATAGTGAGTCAACGATTTTCTGCACAAACGGAACTGTGCTCGGTTTTCGGCGCGGAGGCGACCCGCGCGGGCGAGGTCTTGCGCCGACTTCCGCGCACGAGCGTGACGATCTTAGGTTTCTAGAAGCTCAATCCCAAGTCGCGCATGTACGGCAGATTTTGTAGAGAGTTGGATATGCTCGTGCAGTCGGCGCCAGAATCGGGCAATCGAGAGTACATCCACAGGCGAGAGGCTGAAGCGACTATGATCTCATCTCATTCCTCACTGACTTTCCCACGCTCTTCGGCGTAGAGGGTCTGCTCAAGGACGGACAAATGCCGTGTGTAAAATCTGCCTCGGAGTGGGTTGCGGACGTAGCTCTCGATGTGGTTCCAGTAACCCTTGTCGTCGCGGATCCTCTTGCACACGCTGCAAATCCGTAGCAAGCCCTTCAAGGTCTTTATTCTGCTAAGCGCTCCCCGAAGTTCTAGGACGAGTTTTTCGCGGTTCGCCTCGGCTCGCTTCCGTTCCGTGGCCACCGTAGCGAGTCCGATGATCATCACGGAAGTGACCCCATGAATGCCTGTAACAAGAGTAGGGACTCGTTTTGCTGGGCCCGAGCAAAGGGGCCGAAACCCATGAGTGTCCCTCGTATGGCTAGGCCGGAGAGCAAAAAGATCCCGTCGCCGCTTCGCGCTGCCCAAACCGGTACGCTGCCCAGATGAAGATCGGAAAACACACGAACTCAAACGGATAACCCTTCATGCCGGACTGAAGCAGTCCACCGAATACGATTTCGCCGACTAAGAACAGACAGAGCAGCAAGCACGAAAGCTCCAGTATTTGCCACTTCCTCCACGCAACGCGAGGAGTCAAAACCCAGAGCATCAACACTGGAGCTAAAATCAGATCGCCGGTTGCATCGCCTAGCCACCAGGTCAGCCACACGGATCGATAGTCAGACCATTTTGCAAAACCGGCGATGGCGAGGCTGGTGACGCCACCGGTGGCGCTCACAGTGGTGCTGATCATCGCGGCGAGAAACGTAAACTTGAAGACCTTGCGTGTGCGATCGAAAGTTCCGCGCCCCCCTGCGAATCTGTTGACGAGGTAAGCGCCGAGTATCCCTTCAAGTGTATTTCCAGCGGCGATAGCGATAGAAGTGATGACGGAACCTGCTGTTGCAATGTTCGCGAGGAATGCTCCCAAGAAAATACCTGGCCAAACCCAAGAACCGATGAGTACGCACGCGGCCAATGCGATGCCGGTTGGGGGCCAAACTGCGGTTGCGCTGGGATTGGCAAAGGCCAGTCTAAGGCCAAGTTTGCCCGCAAGGAAGTAAACAACCGCCAGGATCGCAATAGTCGCCAGACGTTTGCGAAATCCGATTCTGGCTATCGAGCCCTCTGGCACCGTTTTCCTCTCCGTAAAACGCGCAAGGGGATCAGTTCATCACTACCACGAAACCGTTGGCAGGACGGCGATGGAGTTGGGTACTGCCCAATTGAAACTAGCCAATCTGGGTCTTAAGCGCCTGACCGCGAGGATAACTTTCGGCTCTTTTTTTTCTGGAATTGGCAAAGTTGATTTCAGTGCCGATCTCAAGTCGGGGGATGGTTCATCGCGACGGGTTTCGTCTCTTAAACAGCATCGCCGTCTGTTTGGTCACCGTCGGTTGAATGGAGGTAGTGGCGCGAATCCTACCCACCGGCTCGCCAATGCATTCGCCCAGAATTGCATTTCCCACGCCTTTTAGAATAGGGAGCCAACGGCGACGGGCCTCTCACAACAACCCATCGCCGTAGGAAGGGCTTGCACTTTCGGCCCCAAGTCTGGACCTCAAGGCATAGGCTGTCAAGCGCCAAACCAACCACGTCAACCACGCCCGGTGCAGACTGTTCGGATTTCGTAACACTTTAAGGTAGTAAACCGAATTCGAAAGCATGTCCCAATGCTTCAAGATCGGATTTGGTGGCCAATATCTCTAGCCAGTGCACGTGACGGCGCTCATTTTAGACTCACTGTTTGAGCTTGGCTCCGAGCGCTTGTTCGCAAATTACCGATTCGACACCGATCACAGGAACAGCGAAATTCCGAGCCATAGGACACGCGGCCGCAACCGGGGCAAACATGTTCATTGTGCGTGTTCTGTACCATCAGCCTGAAGCCAAAGCCAGCCGTGACGCAATATGGGCAGTGCGCTTCTCTTGTCATAAATTTGCTTCTCACAATTTGCCACAGAAGGGGGAGGACTACGAACTCATGGGATTGAAATCGCAAATTGCATGAATCTTGCCACGGCAGAAGAGAAGCTAATAGATTGAAAACACTATACGTAGCCCACGTATATGCCACCCGTCTATTTCAAAGGCGGGGAGGAATACCCAGAGGAGCGGGCGAGAAAACCCGAGATCACGGCCTGTCTACGCAGAAGTCTTGTACGCACTGGGCCAGGACGGGAACTTGTGTGCCCTGCTGTCTGGTGCGAGCTTGACCACGTAGCAATCCTCATGTACGGGCTGCCCGCGTTCGTCGAATTTGCAACTTGAAAGCTGCACGGGCATGCCACAGATGCAGCAATACGGAGTTGCTCTCAGTAGAGGAGTCATAACTGACGTCTCCTACGGGCAACTTTACGAGCATCCTGCCACATACTTCATCTCCTTCGAGGAAGGTCTCATTACTTTGGTCATGTACTTCTGCGTATTGGCATAGCTTTCACGGTGTCTCCCGCTCAAAGTTTGTTGTCGCGGTCTCACCCCGTGAAGAAACGCCTATTCGAACTCGTCGATCTGCTGCGGGCATTGTGGTGGACTGGCCCGGTCTCAGCAGGCAACATTGTTAGACCTACAAACGGCTGTCGTTGCTCTTCCGCAAAGATGAGCAGCTTTTCTCACTGAGTAACGCGAATCGTTCTATAATCCACGCGACAAGCTATGCCACGTCAATTCGCAAAAGAGTTGATACGCAGCGTGGCAAGAAACGAACGAACCTAGAAGTTGCACTGGCGGAGAGTGAAAAACGGCTCCTTCTTGTTCAAGCGGGTTGTCAGACCTACAAAAATTTGCTGGACTTCATCCGTACAATGAACGCCAGCGAGCGGCAAAATCAGGATTTAGACTCAGTCATCGATGATCTCTCACGAACAGTTCCAGGGCTAGCGAATGCCGGTGCAGCCACAGCGCAATCGCAGATTGCAATCAGCTCGGTCGTCTCTCAGCGACAAGCTCCACGATTGCTGACCTTGTTTCAAACGTTGTCGAAAGCTTCAGACACTGCAACGGTGGGATCAAACAACCGACAGGTTCGTGGACATCTGTCTACCCTCGCACACGACTAGGACTAGGGCGCCGGCGGCTGCGCGGCTGTTGGGAGCAGGCCGCGTTCGACCAGCACTGGAGGCCGCCGATGGTGGGTGTGCAACTCATAGTCGTAGACCCAGCCGATCATATCGCCATCATGCCATTTGCGGGTGCTGATCTCAATGCCGAAAGGCAGCCCATTGTCGTAAAAACCTGCAGGAAAACTGATGGCTGGCACGCCGAGCATGTTTACCCAACCGGTGGCACTGTGCGGCCCCTCACTCAGCCGGCCATCTTGAGGCATGGTCTCATCAACGGGCGGCATCTGGATTGCGGGATAGATGAATCCGTCAAGGTGCAGGCGATCCAGCTCCGCTTCGTACATGGCGAGCAACTCGCGGCGGGGACGCCGGAGAGTGATCTCCGCCTGCGGATCAGTCTCGAGGGTCGTCTGTTGAATATCAACGGCAGCAAACATGCCGGTCTTATCGCCCCCGATGATGACCCCGGGGAGTGGCTTGCCGACGGCATGCTCATACTCGACGCTCGAGTGATACTGTGCCGGGCCGAAGCCGGCGAGGAAGTTGTCGGTGCCCTCGCGAAGGTACGGCAGTGTGCAAATGTGCGATGCCGCGTCGGCGAAGCTATCTGGCATGATCTGAGGATCGATCAGCACGGTGGCTCCGGCAGCTGTCACTTCCTTAACGGCCTTTAGGAAGGCCGTCCGTGTTGCTGGATTCAATGGAGTGCTCGATTCCTTCTTCGCCTTGGCGAGCTGCGCGGCCGTGGCGTTTGGGCAAACTCCCTGGAACGCCGGAGGGTCTCCGTCGAGGATGAATGCAGGAACGGCGAACCGCTTGCCCTTGAGGGCATAAGGATTCAAGTATTGCGTGTAGGGGCCGCGCTGCGCCTTGTCTCGTGAGCCGGCCGTGGCCGGGTCCAGTGAATCTTCACCAGCCATGACGTCAAGTGCAATGGCCGCATCGGTAACGTCACGGGCTATTGGCCCTGTGTTGTCGAGCAGCCAGTCGAGCGGCGCGATGCCAGCAATACTTACCAACCCGCGCGTTGGAAAGATACCGACGACGGAACTGGTCGCGGCTGGCATCCGGATCGAGTTGCCCGTGTCGGTTCCATTACCCAACAATGCAAAGTTGGAGGTGATGGCTGTGACTGTGCCTCCAGAAGAACCACCAGGGCTGAAGCGCACATCGTAGGCATTTCCGGTACGTCCATAGGCAGTACTGCGATTGGTATCGCTCGCCGCAAAATCCGGCATGTTGGTCTGCCCGAGGATGATGGCTCCTGCCGCACGCAGCTTCTTGATGATCGTTGCGTCCTCTGGTGCAACCAGCTCGTGGCCAGGGATGATGTAACCCTTCCATCCATCGGTAGTGACTAGGCCCTTGATGCTAGTGTTTGCCTTCGTAACAATTGGGACGCCCCATAGGGGACCGCGCACGAACCCACCCATTTTTGCTTCCGCGTCCTCGCCAGCAGCGGTGGCGAGAGCTCCCGGCACATCCAGGTTCTGCACCGCGCGATAGATCCCGTTGTACTTCTCAATACGCGCCAAGTACCAGCCCACGACTTCTGTAACGGTGTATGTATGGCTGCTGTAGAGCTTTTCCAAGCGCGGGATGGTGACCTCGAGTAGGTCGCGATCCATCGCCTTTCGTGACGTCATTCCCCTGGTTGATAGAGCTGTTGTCTGCCCGTATGAGCCGATTGTGAGGATGATCAGCGCAAGGAGATGGCAGAGGCTGTTTCGCATTATCATCAGATCCCCCGACCGCTACGGTGCTCGGTAGACGACGTTTCCTACCCTCGGAACGCGCCTGGGACATTGTCTCATTTCACTTTATTGCGATTTCGAGCTGATAATGGCAGCCTCATTCTGGGTGAAACGTCGCGATTACAGTCACCGACCCGATGTGAGTGTAATTATTTCGGGAAACGTACCTTATTAGAGTCAGTGTAGTAGCCGACAGGGGCCGGCTTCGCGAAATGCATGTCGAACCACAGATACCCGTCGTTGGAGATTCCGGATATGGGAGTCATCTTTAGAACATTGACACGTGGAATTTTCGCCTTGTCGCATTTTGCGTAAGGTGTTCTGTCAGGTCGCGAAATTTGCGCATTTTCGCATTGGAAGGACTCGGCCGTGAGGACGAGATCTGCAATCGCGGTCGCCGGTTTGTTGTCATCAACGTGTCAGATAAAGGGTACATGTGCTTTGGCGCGCACTGGAGAGGAGAGGTCGAGTGGCACGCTATCGAGCAGATCGACCTGCTGATCGAGCTTCTTGTCATCCACGACCGCCCAGCTCTTGGCCACACGTTTCTGATCAAACGCGACAAGGAGACTGTGGATCCCCATACACGAGTTCCTCCCGCCCCGCTATGCGGGGGGAGCGCAACAAATCCTCCGTACCCCCAGGTTGAGCTTTCCCACCGCCCCCAGAAGAAGTCATTCTGGTTCACGCCGGTGTCATTCGCAGCTAGATTCTTGGTCACTTCCCCCCTTGTGGTCGAACCGGACTTCAGAAATGTGAAATCGAGCTTTTTCGGTTCTCCGTTGTCGTCCTTGGCCTGCGTAGGCAAGCGAACCGGCGCGATCACGCAGCCAGAAACCGACAGCAAGGCTATCCAGGAGAGAGCAAACGCCAGTGCATGCGACCACGCGACCCAGCTTGGTTATCGGCATCCCTGCAGTCGTAAACGACCACGGCGTTCGAATGCCTCCGAACGCGCGCGGAGCAGTGCCAAGCGTGAAGTCAGGTTTCCGTTGAAAAACAGTGGCTTTCCGACAATATTAGACCGCTGCGTGCGGTCGGCAACCCATTACCATCTTTCACGAAGAAGGTCAGAGGCCGTCCGTCAGCCATGCGCTATATCCCTTTAGTCTTCTACCCGCTTACGATGGCTTCTGCCCAACGCGGCATGTTGTTCAGAAGGGCTCGGCGCCGCCTGAAGGGCAGATCGTAGGTATAGCTGAACTGAAGGACGTGCGGAATATCGAACGTGGAAAGGCTCCGCTCCAGCCATGGCTTATTGGGATCTTACAGGCTGCTGAAGCTGCCCGGCCATGTCACGTTGTCGTCCGCCTGGGAGGAGTCATCAATCGACTTCGACCAGGTGTAGGTCGCGAGGAATTGCAGTCCGTTGGAGTAGCGCTTCTCCGCCAGCAGTTGCAGTCCGTGATACGTGGAATTAGCAATCAATCTCACATCATTGGCTACGCAAGTGCATTGAGGAAATGGAAGCTGCAACTGGTACTCCAGCACCGTCGGTGCAGACAAGGTGCTGTTGGGGTCGCTGGGCCCACCATTCTGCGACGAGAATGGATTGTTCACGAAGGTCAGTAGGCGGCAACGCCGGCAAAGCAGGCCTCCTGAGCAAAGCTGAATTGAACGTTGACCGGAAGAAGGGATTTTCCCGCGACATCCGTTGCGACACAAGTGGCCTCGGACGACGCCAGCAATATGCGACTCGTTGTCTTCGTCCAAGAACCCGGTCCCAGCAAAGTGCTGGGCGCAGCGCTGCAGCAACTCGCAGAACTTAACGTAAGAAATTGAGGCCAAGTGCCGCCTGGGAAGAACTTGGGCGCAGTCAAGCCTCTCCTCGCCCGTGTTTAAACTTTTTGCTGTTGCGGATTTTGGTTGACAGTGAACAGAACTGAGCGGCAGACTTCCTAAATTAATTCCTGCAAGTTTCATCGGTACTTTCAGAGATTCATTTAAGGCGGACCTTAAGTGTCAGCTTTCGCTGTGAAAGTACCATTCGTCGAGAAGCCGTCTTCAAAATTGCTGTCGAGGAGAGGATTATAATGCGCAACCGCATGTTGGCGATTGTTATCCTCATTTCTGGCCTGACTGGCGCCGCATGGCCGCAAGGAGGAGCCACTGGAGCCATCACCGGTACGGTTCAAGACGCTTCGGGTGCCGTGATCCAGAATGCCAAGGTGAATATCCAGAGCGAGGGCACAGGCGAGGCCGTACGCCAGATTACGTCTGATTCGTCTGGACTGTTCACGGCGACTTTTCTGCCCGTCGGCACCTACACCGTCGAGATATCTGCCGCCGGCTTCCCGGTCACCCGCTTCCCCGGAGTGGTCGTCCGCATCACCGAAACAACAAGGATGATCGCGACCATGAAGGTCAGCACCGTGACACAGGTGGTAGAGGTTCAGTCACAAGTGGAACAAGTCAACACTACTGACGCCACCACGGGAGAGTCACTGGGCTCCACCACGATCACGACCCTGCCGCTAGCCACGCGCAATTTCCAACAATTGCTCACACTGTCGGCCGGCGCCACTTCGGATCTGAATAACGCGTCGCAGTTGGGTCGGGGCGCCGTGTACATTCACGTAAACGGTGGCCGGGAAGACAACAACAACTATCTGATCGACGGCATCAGCGCGGCCGACTACGCCTTCGGCGAGTTGACTTACACACCCCTGCCCAGCCCTGACGCAATTGAAGAATTCAAGGTATCGACCAGCCTCTATGACGCCTCTCAGGGTCGCAACGGTGGCGGCAACATCAATGCAACTCTGAAGAGCGGTACTTCCAAGTTCCACGGTGACTTGTGGGAATACTTCCGTAACACCTCGCTCGACGCGCACGATTATTTTCTAGGCAAAGTGCAGATCAAGCAGAATATTTTTGGCGGCGACTTCGGAGGGCCAGTCGGTCACGACTCGCGCTTCGGACATTTCTACGTCAACTATCAGGGCACGCGCCAGCGTAGCGGCGCCTCACCCGGAACATTTATCAACACCAGCATTCCGGTGCTTCCGACCAATCGGTCAGCGGCCAACCTCGAGTCCCTATTCAGCAGCCCAGCCGCTCCCGGCTGTCCCGCGGTTCCTCTCACGTCGATTGATCCGGTTGCCCTTGCGTTGTTGGATGTTCCTGGCAACCAGTTTGGCTCGAGCCCGGGCGGCTTCCTGTTCCCCACGGTCGCAGGAACCCCAGGAGTGACTCAAACTTTCAACCCTGGGACGAAGACGTGCAGTTCGACCTTGAACACAGGTCCGCTCATTCTGACCAATCCTGGCAAGTTCCGCGATGACCAGTTCACGGCCAACTGGGACCGCGAGTTTCGCGGAGGTAAAGACCATCTCGCAGAGCGTTTCTTCTGGTCTGATTCCGATACTTTTCAGCCCTTCGGAGCTGATTCCTTCGGCATACAAGCGGGTGGCCAGCCCGGAACCAACAACCTGAATTTCCCGCTGGACATTCCACTGCACAGCCGCTTTGGCAGCATCACCGAGACTCACATTTTCAGCAATGCGCTGGTAAACGACTTTCGCTTCGGCATCAACATCATCAGCGACAAGCTGAACAACGAAGCGCCCGTTACGGGGGCGCAAATAGGTATCAACCTGCCCACTGCAACTGGAGTCAACGGCCAGGCCGGTGATCACAACATGTACCGCCTTCAGTTCGGAACATATGGCTTTGGGCCGTATACCACGCAGTTGCAGTCTGCGCTCTCGAATAACTATACTTGGGTGGATACGTTGAGTTGGACCCATGGTCCGCATCAACTCCGTTTTGGCGGCGAAATCGACCGCGTCGCCATGCGCCGCAGCCTGCCGATTGCTGACAACGGACTGATATTCTTCGTCGCCGGTGCCACCGGATTTCCTACGGACTTCCAGGCTTTTCTGGCGGGTTCCCCGCTGTTGGGCGAGGGCGGTGGAGGCCTTGGCAACCACGACTACCGCATTCCCAGCCGCGCCTGGTTCGCCCAGGATGATTACCGGGTCACCAAAACGCTCACTTTGAACCTCGGTTTCCGCGACGAATTTATTGGTGCACCCTACGACCTGCTTTGCCATACCGGCAACACAATTCCCCAACTGGCGATCACAACTGGGCAACCCTATGTCTATCCCAAATGCGTAAACAAGTTTGGTCTTTCGGGTATCACCGGAACGCTCAATCAGGCTGGACTCGGTAACGAATATGCAACCGTATGGGAGCCACGCATCGGCTTCGCTTACGATCTCGGCGGCCATCACACCACATCCATCCGCGGCGGCTATGGCATTTACAGTGTCCGCGAGGACTTGGGCGCCGCTGACAACTTGGCCATCACGCCCCCCACTTTTCCGTTTCTAGTCGGCTTCTTCCCCGGACCAAACAGTCTCGCCAATCTGTTTGCCCATAGTCCCGCATTCCCAAACGGAATTCCGCCGCTTGGCGCTGCTCCAACCCAGACTTACGTACCCACAGCCGCGATCCTACAAACTTTCGCCACCTGCTCCTTCCCGACCCGCCAGGCATGCTCCCCGACCTTCAGCGGTAATGTGAATAGCCTCATCCAGCTCACTGTTCCTCAGCATTGGGTCTCAGGCACAACCCAGCAGTGGAACTTCACGATTCAACGCGAAATAGGACGCGATTGGTTTCTCGAACTCGGCTACGTCGGCACTAAGGGAACACGCTTACGCTCCACTTTCGATCCGGCTCAAGCCACCCTGGCGACTCCGCAGAGTCCCGTCACCATCCCGGGAGCCGGCTGCGCGAATCTGCAGAAGCAGGGCCTGTCCTGTCAAATCGTAGATTCAACCACGGAGAACGCGTCCGCCCGCTCGCCGTTTATCGGCATTGCCCCGGGGGATTTCGAAGACTTCGCGCCCAACTCCGATTCGCACTACAACGCGCTTCAGGCCACGGTGGGCCACCACTTCAGCAAGGGACTCTATTTCCAAGGCGCCTACACCTACTCAAAATCAATTGACGACGTTTCCACGGCGAGCGTGGCGTTCGTCACGAGGGTCAATAACCAGGACAGCGGAGCGGTGTCTCGAGGTCTTTCCGATTTCGACAAGCGGCAGCGTTTTGTGACCAGCGCGGTTTATCAATTGCCCTTTTTCTCGGGGTCAAGCGGTTACACCAAAACCGCGCTAGGCGGTTGGGAGCTCAGCGGCGTACTGGTCTTTCAATCAGGATCGCCGATCACCATGTTTGATCCCGCCGGAGGCAGCGTCTACGCCTTGGCCAGTCCATCGTCAACCGCCACATTCGCGCCAGGATTCGGGTGTGGCAATGCTCTCAGCTCAGGCAGCGTTGAGTCGAGATTGCCAAACTGGGTGAAGGCCGCTGCTTATACTCCGGACCCGCCCGCAACGCTTTCCAATGGAGCACCCAGCGATGGCACTCTCTACGGCAACACGCCCCGCAATTGCATCATCGGGCCACCACAGAAAAATGTTGACCTGACGTTAGGCAAGACTTTCAAACTTGGCGAGCAGCAGAATCTGCGTTTCCGCGCGGACTTTTTCAACCTGTTCAATCACCCGTCCTTCGCTAATCCTGCGGCAACTTCGGTTTCGGCGTCAGGAGGAGGATCTGCACCCATCACCTCGGTCGTAGGGACGCCGCGGCTGATTCAGTTCTCGTTGAAGTATTCGTTCTGAGAGAGTGCGAAGACGTCCTCGGCGTTTGCACTGGTGTGTAAGAGCGGCCCTTTAGCGCCGCCTTGCGTGGTCCGCAATGGGTTTAAGGGGAGTGTGCGAGCATCATTGTACGTGCGATGACTTCAGCCCGTCCGAGCACGCCGCGTTCGTGCGTGCGCAGGGATTGCGCGTAGGCGCCTGATGGCTGCGCCGCCGGACAAGCTGGCAGAGGGCCAAAATCTCGGTTTCCTGGTGGATTTCTTCAACATCTTCAACCATCCGTCTTTTGCCAACCCGGCAGCGCCTGCGGTGGGTCCCACCCCCGGCTCCGGTTCTGCTCCGATAACCTCGACGATCGGTACGCCGAGGCTTATCCAATTTTCGCTGAAGTATTCATTTTGATGAGGTATGCCGACCGGGAATGGCTCGGGAATACCTGAGCCAAATCTCGGTCAGGCAGATTCCGATTGCGAGGACGGTGACGGTCTTGGCTGCGCTCGTCGTACCGACCGGCCTTCCGGGGGGCTTCTTCCCATCTAACCTAAGGAATTATTGTTTCTGAGTTGCCGTCACCCAGCAGCAAACGCTGGCAATATCCAATGGAGTTTCTGACTTCCCGCGACGGGTTCGATGATCGAGAAGTACGCTGTCATGGTCCCACACGACTATAATTTCGCTCAATCATGTCGCTAGTTTCCGGTGCAAGGCTTGGGCCCTATGAGATTGTTGCGCCGCTGGGCGCGGGCGGCATGGGTGAGGTGTATCGAGCGCGGGATACCCGGTTGGAACGCACGGTCGCCATCAAGATTCTGCCTGCGCATCTGTTAGGCGATCCGATCCGCAAGCAGCGATTCGAACGAGAAGCCAAGACCATTTCGAGCCTGAACCACCCGAACATTTGCGTGTTGTATGACGTGGGACATCAGGACGGCATGGACTACTTGGTGATGGAGTGCATTGAGGGAGAGACGCTGGCGAAGCGGCTGGAGAAGGGCCCACTGCCGCTGGAGCGAGTATTGAAATACGGCGCGCAAATCGCGGATGCGCTGGCCAAGGCGCACTGCAGCGGGGTCGTCCACCGCGATTTGAAGCCGGGGAACATCATGTTGCCGGCGACTGGGGCGAAGCTGCTGGATTTTGGATTGGCGAAACCGGCAGTCCCATTGATGAGTGGGGCAAACTTGACGGCGGCGACGCAGACTACGCCAATGACACAAGAGGGCACAATCGTTGGGACATTCCAGTACATGTCGCCAGAGCAAATCGAAGGCAAAGGTTTAGACGGCCGCAGTGACATTTTTTCGCTTGGCGCGGTGCTTTACGAGATGGTGACAGGACAGCGAGCGTTTACGGGCAAGAACCCACTGAATCTAGCTTCGGCCATTCTCGAAAAAGAGCCTACGCCAATCAGCTCGATCAAGCCCATGATGCCACCAGCGTTGGATCATGCCGTCAAGAAATGTCTTGCGAAGCTCCCCGACGAAAGGTGGCAAAGCGCGAGTGACCTGGCGAGCGAGCTAACGTGGGTCGTGGAGGCAGGTTTCGAATTAGGCGTGCTGGCTCCCGGGGCTTCACACCGCAAGCTGCGCGAACGGCTCATCCTAGTTGCTGCGGCGGTTCTGGCCATTACAACGGTCCTCGCTGTCTGGCACCCCTGGCGGTCCGCGCCAAGTGCGCCGCAGCCGATTCGGCTCAACGCGGAACTGCCGCCGGGAACATCGATGGACAGGTTCAAGGGGGCGCAGCTGGCCCTGTCGCCGGACGGCAGGCGGATCGTCGTAGCCCATAGCGATGCGACGGGCAAGTTGCACTTAGTCATGCGCTCGCTCGATCAGAGTCAGTTTGCGCCACTCCCTGGTGTCGATTTTGGCTACATGCCGTTCTTTTCTCCCGACGGCCACTCGATCGGTTTCTTTGCCGATGGCAAGCTCAAGAAGATCCCGGTCCAGGGCGGCGAGCCCGTGACGTTATGCGACGTGCCCGATCCCAGAGGCGCGAGTTGGGGCGACGATGGAAATATAGTCGCAGCATTCAATGGAGGATCCGCCGGTTTGGTGAGGGTTCCCTCCGGTGGCGGTGTGCCGACGGCGGTGACGCAGTTGAGCCGCGAAAAAGGAGAGACGATAAATGCTTGGCCACAGGTTCTGCCGGGCAGCCAAGCGGCTCTATTCACTGCCTTCGGTGCGAACTATACTGACGGACAAATCGAGGTTGTTTCCTTCAAGACTGGCGAGCGGAAAACCCTTCACAATGGGGGCGGTTTCGGGCGTTACCTGCCTAGCGGACACCTGATTTACATTCATCAGAACACGCTGTTCGCTGTACCGTTTGACCTAAGCCGGCTGGCAGTTCTGGGAGCCCCCCGGCCTGTGCTCGAAGATGTCAACATGAACTGGCTGGGAGGTGGAGATTTCGACGTTTCCCAAAACGGAACCCTCGTCTTCGTCAACTCGAAGGCACAACCCCTTCCTTACTCGATCTGGTGGCTGGACAGCTCGGGCCAAACACGGGCATTGCACATGACTCCAGGGTTGTATGAAAATCCGCGCTTTTCGCCTGACGGCAAGCGCCTGGCATTTGAGGTGGCAACCAGTCCGGCAAGGGCGGATATCTGGGTGAAGGACCTCGAGCGGCAAACCTTATCGCGCCTCACACACCTGCCTGGCCGGAACAACTCGCCTTTGTGGACCTCGGACGGCAACAGTATTGTCTTCGAATCGTCACGCCAGGTGGCCCCGGGGATTTATTGGATCCGCGCTGACGGTGCGGGCGAGGCGCAACGGCTGACCGACGGCAAGACCAGACAGGTTCCGTGTTCTTTCTCCCCGGACGGCAAACGGCTGGCATACCAGCAATATCGGGTTAGCACCTTCGGCGATACGGAGATCTGGACGGCGCCGGTCGAAGGTGATCGCGCCCATCCACAGCTCGGAATCGCAGAGCCATTCCTGCAGACATCGTTCTCCGAAAGACATCCGGCATTCTCACCCGATGGCCATTGGCTGGCATACTCCTCGAAAGAGTCGGGAACCTACGAGCTGTACGTGCGGCCTTTCCCAGGGCCGGAAGGCAAGTGGCAGATCTCAACTGGTGGGGGCGACTACCCCATCTGGGCGCGCAGCGGGCGCAAGCTTTTCTTCTTGACACCGGATGGGCGCATTATGTTCGTCGATTACTCTGGTGCCGCCGGGTCCTTTGCGGCTGGAAAGCCCCAGACGTGGTCCCAGAAGAACTTGGAATTTCTTGGCGTTGACTACCCTTACGACCTTGCGCCGGATGGCCAGCGCTTTGCGGTGGTTGTGAGTCCGGGCGAGGGGGCAGAGCAAGAGCAGAAGCGCACCGACAGCGTTACCATCCTGCTTAACTTCTTCGAGGAACTCGGCCTCAAGATGCCCGTCGGCAAGAATTAACGTACTTATGCGTCCTGACCGGGCAAGACGAAAAAGCGTCCTCACGAACTGGCCTACTCCAAGCTAAATGAGCGGCGTCGCTTGATGTAACGTGCTACAACGTCGCGCCTGGCACACTCCGGGAGAGTGTCGTCGGCAACTCGGAAGGAATTCTGCCTTTAGGAACAGGTTTTAGTATTGGTGGATCTATGCTTGGTGAATGCGTATCGCCGAAGAAAACTGGAAGGTATTGGTGTCGCTGTTTCCTGCAGGATGGCAGCAAATGGCGTGGCAGTCGGGTCCGGTCGAGCGATTGCGTAGGTTTCGGTCGCCCTGACCTGCTGTTGCGTCTGCTAATGCTGCATATGGCACGCGGTTACTCATTGCGGGAGACGGTTGTGCGCGCCAAGTTGGCCAACTGGGCCAACATTTCGGATGTCGCCTCGCTCAAACATCTGCGCAAGAGCGAGGAGTGGCTGCGTTTGTTGTGTATTGGATTGATTCGAGAAAACGTCGCGTACCGGCTCGAAGGATCTCCAACTCTCTGGGTCGTCCAACCGTTGCGGGAAGCGTGGCCGTACACACCGGCACACCGGTTCCTGCTGTTTGATCGCGACGCGAAGTTTGGCGATGCCTGCCGGAGCCTAACTCGATCACCCATACATCAACCATAGATGTCGGGCCGAACTGGGGCTGCTTTTGGCCGTTTTCAGGTGAGACCGTCTGAACAAGCTTATCTCCCGAAGCTGGGAAATAACCATCTCCACCCGACTCCAATTCGTTTCGCGGCTCTTGCCGCCGTCGGCGGAGATGCCGGCGCTACAATTCGTGCCGCATTTTCCACAAAATTTCTGGAACCATTCTGCCCTCCGCTGCGAAGACAATATGAAAGTCACCGCGTCGAACTGAAGATATGACGATCCCCCACCAGCTCTCGGCCCGCTCTGACGCTGAGCTATTGCAACTCGCAGTAGCCGGCGAAGAGCAGGCATTCTTGCTTCTTTACAGAAGGCTGAAGGCTGCCATTTTTCGCTATGTGTTCTATATGACTAGCTCGAGGGTGATCGCGGAGGAAGTCACGCAGGAGGTTTTCATCGCCTTGCTGAAAGACGCGCACAATTACAAAACAGAGCGTGGCGACATCGTCGCCTTCGCGTTTGGCATCGCTCGCAATTTTATTCGGCGAATCCAGCGCCGCGAGCGGCCTTACGAACCGTTCCCGGAAGACACGACCCTCGCGGCAGTGTCCGGCAAACTCATCTCCGAATCGGATGCGCTACCAGACCAAATGATCCGCAGTGAACTTGCCGAACGCGTTCAGGCTGCGGTGGCTTCACTCCCGGATCACTATCGTCAAGTCGTCGTTTTATGCGATTTGTGCGAGCTGTCCTATGCCGAGACAGCTGCCCGCCTGCGTTGTGCTGTGGGAACGATCCGCTCGCGCCTTAGTCGCGCGCATGCTCTTCTCGCGGAAAAACTGAAGCCGCATCGCGGCCCGCAACCGGATATTGGAGCGGCTGGACCGGAGGGATGTATTGTATGACCTGTCACGAACTGCGACTCTACTTTGAAGACCCCTTGCGCATGGATGCCGAGTTCCCCGGTGAGGCTGAGCATCTCGCCCACTGCGCAGAATGCGCTTGCTTCGTGGCCGCCCGGCGCAAACTCGGAACTGGGCTGAGTCTCGTTCGCGAATCAGCCCCAGAACCTTCTGCCGCACTCGAGGCCGCTGTTCTGGAGAATTACCGCCGACAGATCACTGGCGATCTGTCAGTTGTGAAATCGAGGGGGCGCGGATTCGCCGTAGTCAACTGGACCACAGCGCTAGCCGCAGGGCTGGCTCTTGCGGCCGTTCTTCTTTTTCATCCCACGCGGAGACAGGACACTTCGAACCTAAAGATAGAGTCGGCGCAGCAGTCTTCAGTGGCGCAACCCGTCACCTCGATGAAAGCCGCGAACAGGGTTCCCTGGACGAACACTGCTTCCTCGCAAAAAACGCGGCTCCTTTCCGCTCAACGACCGCGCCGGGCCCCTCAACGGGATATCGCAAAGAGTCCAGCTTCGGAAGATTTTCGCAGCTTGATGTACTGTGATCCTCTCAGCTGCGGGGGAGCCATGCAACTGATCCGCGTGCAATTGCCATCTTCGGCGGCTGCATTAGTGCCGGCGGCGGCCTTACCCAATGGCGCGATTTATGCGGACGTACTCGTCGGCTCCGACGGGATCGCTCGCGGCATTCGCGTCGTGCAATGAAAACTTTCTAATTTGCAGGAGGGAAAAGAAATCCTATGAAGCCCCTGAAACTTACCACTCTCATCTCAATCTCGATCCTCGCCCTCACTACTGCCGTGGTCGCACAAGGCCCGCCAGACCCGGTTCCGATGATAGCTGGCGCTATGCAACTTCCTGACAAAGGCGCAACGCTGGGCATGCATTTCGAAAACAACATGGATGCGGCTCCCATCAAAGGCGCGCCGTTCTGTGCCACTGTCGCCACCGACCACACGCAATCCTTCGCCGACGGTAATCGCATTCACACCGCCGAAAACTCAACTCTGTGTCGCGACAGCGAAGGCCGCATCCGCCGCGACGCCAGCTTGAATCTTCTCGGAGCCGGTCCGCGAGCCTCGGCTCCCAAATTGATCACGATTCTCGATCCAGTCGCGGGCGTGCGCTATATGCTCGACAGCGAAAAAAAAATTGCGCATAAGATGACTCTTCCTCCGCCCGGCAGCACTCCTGACCCAGGTCTGCCGCCAAAAGGCGGACAAGTGTTCATTATGCGCAGTGCGGATGGCGCCGAAGGACCAGGCTTTTCGACCAACACAAAGATGACGTACAAAAAAGCAGTGCAGGATTCCAACGAACCCGCTCCGACCACCGAAAATCTTGGCGATCAGACGATCAATGGCATCCACGCCACCGGCACGCGCATGACGACGACGATTCCCACTGGAAAGATGGGCAATGACAAGCCGATCGTCGTCACTTCCGAACGCTGGTACTCCCCTGATCTGAAGGCGACCGTGATGACCAAGCACGACGATCCTTGGGCCGGAGAGTTGAAGACAGAGTTCACCGGCGTCAACACCGCCGAGCCGGATCCGTCACTGTTCACGGTTCCCAGCGATTACAAAATCGTCGACGACAAAAACGGCCGGGTCACCATCCGGATGGTCGCCCCTGCTCCCCCCGCAGAATAATTCATGGCCAAGGAAAGACTCGGACCTCCAGCGAATTCCGGACGGAAGAGCGCACGGGGAAGTCTTAGTGCGGCTCCTCGATCATCAAGGCCGCAGTGCAATGTGGACGTGCGGGTGCTTCATTGGTCCATCACGCGCGTCCCGCCGGGGCCTCGCCCTTCTGAAGCGGGATTACGACGTTGGGAAGCCGAGGTAGAAGATCGCATCGCTGTGGTAGCTCGGGCTTCCACCAGCGCCGCCCAGGATTCCGACCCAATCGCCAGTCGTGTCGCGGTTGACGAACCTGCCGTTAGCACGCTGAGAGATGGTCTCCGCCACCGGGGCGCTCGTGTCGAATTCCCATGGCTCGTTTGGATCGTTTTGATAGTCGATACGCTTCAATTGTTGGTCACAAGATGGTCTAACACCCGGTATCGCAGCTCTTGTCCGGTGATGTAGACCAGATTCTTCAACGAGTGGCATCGCTACCAACAATTCTATGCAATGGCTGCACGAACTCAAACCCATGACGATACACGTTGCGATCGCGCACAACGGCGCGGGTGGTTAGGGTGTTGCCTGGAAGTTTGATTTGCAATTCGACTTCTTCTCCCTCGCGCAATTCGACCGGAAGAATCGCAGACATGCCTGATTCGCTAATGTCAATGGTCCGACCAGGTAACAAGTCGTTTTCTCTGAGCACTGTCAGTTCGACTTCTAGCTCACGCCGCGGATGACGGCGTTTTTCG
This sequence comes from Candidatus Sulfotelmatobacter sp., assembly GCA_035511455.1. Taxonomy (GTDB): domain Bacteria; phylum Acidobacteriota; class Terriglobia; order Terriglobales; family Acidobacteriaceae; genus Sulfotelmatobacter. Next base: position 24,269 of record DATKFH010000102.1, read on the forward strand.
GTTATGTACCTGAGTTCGTTCATGCGAGCAGAAGTAGGTCTTGACAAGATCCGAAACGCTCATCGAACCAGAGCCGTCCGCAGATCGATGAGCGTACCCTCTCCCGGAACAGGCGAGATAGAAAGAGTAAGCCAACTGCATGAAGGAAGCCTGAAACTGAGTGCGATGGCCCCGCGAGTTATTCAAACGCGAGGCGGACCTTGGAGTGTGCGGAGAGGCAGAGAACGGACGTTTGGCGATTGAAGAAGCTGGCCGGTTGCACCCTGATCTGACCGTCCTCTTCATGCCCGTGATGAACGGTCTGGATGCCGCACGCGCTCTGGTGGCGCCGCCATGACAAACACGACAAACGGGCAGCATAAGTCTAGTGCGTTGCCCTGAAGTCATCAGTTGACTTGTCGAACAGACTGGGATCGTTGGACGCTGGCCGACTTAAGGGGAGCAATCTCGCGTTTCCGCTCGTAAGCTATTGATCAAGTAGTAATTGCCGGCTAGGCGGTCATTGGCCCGGAACTTCCAGACCGGCCATCCCCGGAACTGGCCGGCACCACATCGCATTTCGGCTCCCCCCTCAAATAAGATACTTACAGTATCCTATTGACATAGGATACGCAACGTGTCTAATATTGATGGAGTTCGGAATCGGTGGCGGGCTGGGCAGCGAGGCAAGGGCAGTGGGTAGCCGTAGACGGGGTAAGGTCTTGGAGGCGGCGATCTTCGAGGTCGTGTTAGAAGAGCTTGCTGAAACGGGGTACGTCAACTTCTCAATCGAGAGGGTCGCAGCCAGGGCGGGCACCAGCAAGCCGGTGATCTACCGGCGCTGGCCCACGCGCGCCCGGCTTGTATACGCCGCATTGAGAGCAAACCGACCTGATCTTTTCTTCGAGGCACCGGACACCGGAACCGTCCGGGGCGATGTCATGGTCATTCTCCACAGCGTTTCAGAAATGGTGGACGAAATAAGTCCAGAAGTAATCTTTGGCCTGATTGCAGAGCTTCTCCACGAGAGCGAGTCATCGCTCTTTGCAGAAGTGCATGAACGCAACGCCAAAATGATGACGGAAATTCTAACCCGCGGGATTGGACGCGGCGAAATCGCTGCGGAGAAGCTTACGCCTCGCTTGGCCGCGCTGCCTTTCGACCTCGTGCGCTATCAGCTCATGGTACTGCGGCAGCCGCTGTCGGCGCAGGACATAGAAGAGATCATCGATCGGATTTTTCTCCCTCTGGTCCGAGCCGATTGAGCCAGAGATATCGATTTGAACGGAAGATATCGATGTGCCGTTCGCACACGACACTCGTGCGATTAGTTAATTAAAGAGAATGCGGATCTCGAACATGAAGTATAAGCGTACGGAGTTTCCCTCCGGTGCGGATCGCGGCGGATAGATTGAAGATCGCTTCATGGCGCGAACTGAAGGGCTAGTTCTGGTTGCCCTGCCGCATCTTCTCTGATCCTCCAGCCACCCACATTCCCTCTTCACCCGCAGGTGAACATGACCATTGCAGAACTCAAAGAGAAAAACATCACAGAATTGAGCCACATTGCGCGCAGTCTGGAAATTCCCGGGGCCGGCGGTCTCCGCAAGCAGGACCTGATTTTCAGGATTCTTCAGACGCAAAGCGAAAAGGAAGGCCACATTTTCGCTGAAGGTGTCCTGGAAATTCTGCCTGACGGCTACGGCTTTCTCCGCTCCCCTGATTACAACTATCTGCCCGGCCCCGACGACATCTACGTTTCCCCGTCGCAGATTCGCAAATTCGATCTGAAAACCGGCGATACCATCAGCGGCAACGTGCGGCCGCCGCACGAAGCCGAGAAATATTTCGCGCTGGTGAAGATCGAGGTGATCAACTTCGAGTCGCCCGAAGAGGCGCGCAACAAAATCCTGTTCGACAACCTCACGCCGCTCTATCCCCAGGAACGGGTGAAGATGGAAACCGTCCGCGAAAATATCAGCGGGCGTGTCATGGATCTGCTCACGCCCGTCGGCAAGGGCCAGCGCGGCCTGATTGTCGCGCCGCCGCGCACCGGCAAGACGATGCTGCTGCAGTCGATCGCCAACTCGATCACAACCAACCACCCTGAGGTGGTGCTGATTGTGCTGCTCATCGATGAGCGCCCGGAAGAAGTCACCGACATGCAGCGGTCCGTGAAGGGCGAGGTCGTCTCGTCCAGCTTCGACGAGCCGTCCGCCCGCCACGTGCAGGTTGCCGAGATGGTCATCGAGAAGGCCAAGCGCCTCGTCGAGCACAAACGCGATGTAGTGATCCTGCTCGACTCCATCACCCGTCTGGCGCGCGCCTACAACACGATTGTTCCGCCTTCGGGCAAGGTGCTCTCGGGCGGCGTCGACTCGAACGCGCTGCAGCGGCCGAAGCGCTTCTTCGGCGCGGCGCGCAACATTGAAGAAGGCGGCTCGCTGACGATCATCGCCACGGCGCTCGTCGATACCGGCTCGCGCATGGATGAAGTCATCTTCGAAGAGTTCAAGGGCACCGGCAACATGGAAATCATTCTCGATCGGAAGCTTGTGGACAAGCGTGTCTTCCCAGCGATCGACATCCAGCGCTCGGGCACTCGCAAAGAAGAGCTGGTGATTTCGAAAGAGGACCTGCAGCGCATCTTCGTGTTGCGCCGCGTGCTCAACCCGCTCTCTCCGGTTGAAGCCATGGAGCTGCTCAGCACGTACCTCGAGAAATCGCATAACAACGCAGAGTTCCTTACCAACATGAACCAGCTCTAGATGAATTCCTAGTCCGAACATGAAGCCAAATGAGCCCAGCCGCACAGCCCTGATAATCGCCCGACAACGGGCTGCTCATCAGGTACTCGATCATGGCTCAATCCTCTATGACCCATTTGCCATGAAGATTCTGCGTGAAGACGAAAAGGACGTGCTTCAATTTGCGAACGAACACCCCTTGGCCAGCATCGGACGTCTGTTCACTACCGCGCGAAGCCGGATTGCGGAAGATGCTTTGTCAAAAGCTGTCGAAAGAGGGGTTCGGCAGATCGTCATCCTTGGCGCCGGACTCGACACTTTCGCTCTCCGGAATCCTTATGGCGAACGACAGATCCGTATCTATGAGGTGGACCACCCCGCGACGCAGGCATGGAAACGCCAGCGCTTGGCTGAAGCTCAAATCGCACTTCCGCCATGGCTTATTCTCGTGCCAGCCGACTTCGAGCGGGACGATGTGGGAGAGAT
>DATKFH010000103.1:0-73113 GCA_035511455.1 Candidatus Sulfotelmatobacter sp.
CCACGTAAAATTCAAGCTCTTTGCCTTATGGTCTTCGGTAATGTTTTTTTACATCTACGGAGACTATTTCGAGCTTTACCAACCCGGGAAATTGCAAGAAATGATCGGTGGAAGGATGGCTCTCGGTGCGATCACGCAGGGTGTCCTATTGGGAATGTCTGCGCTGCTGGCAATTCCGAGCCTTATGGTGTTCCTGTCACTCGTTTTGCCTCCACAAGTAAATCGATGGATGAACATCATTTTGGGCATCGTGTACACGTTGGTCATGATCTTGGCGATCAAGGGCGCTTGGCACTTCTACGTTTTTTTTGGACTAATTGAGATTACGCTTACAGCACTCATCGTCTGGTACGCATGGAGTTGGCCGAGGAGCCAAACCGGACAGAATCTAAACTGACTATATGAAACCCAAACGCTCTGCTTGACTTGCTCGATACCGAGACCCACGCCTATGCGGCTGAACGAAGCATTGGAAAGCAGAAAGGCAGGACTAGCAAATTCGGATGGTTGCAGGCTATCACCTGGTCGCTATCCCGGCTGCCGCAGGTCTCTTCGTCCGTGGGGAGTTGAACTACCGATGAGTGTCGGTGCAATCGCGATGAACTCGTCCACTATCATCGTAGCCGTCAACGCTCCAGTTGCTTCGCCAATTCAAGTTGCAACGCGAAACTCGCTGAGTAAAAGATCTCTACGAGTCTCTTGGGCAAAGCCGCGTACGGACTACGCTGGTCGACAAGGAGAGAATGGCTGCCCCGCCGAAACCATTCCACGAGGTTGTAAAGTTGGGGGAGCCATGAAAGCGTGGAAAGCGTTTGTTCTCGCATTGTTGCTGGTCTTCCTCGTCGCAGCCCTCGGTGCGGCGCTTTTCATTCATCGCGGGTTTCGTGCCACAAACCAGCCCTCGCGTCTTGAGGCGACTCTGGCCCGCGCAGCACGTGATTTCTCGATTCCAAATGGGGCGCGGCGTGAGAGAGATCCTTTAGACTTTTAGCCCCAGAGCCTCAACGAGGGCCGGGAGGCCTTCCTTGATCGATGCCAAACCTGCCACGGCCATGATGGAAGCGGATTGACGCCGGTGGGACAGTCACTCTATCCCCGCGTCCCAGACCTTCGCGCAACGGCAACACAGAAACTATCAGATGGCGAAATTCACTACATTATCGAAAATGGCGTCGAGCTGACCGGGATGCCTGCCTGGGGCAATCCACATCAAGTGCAGAACGACGACAGCTGGAAACTCGTTCTTTATGTTCGCAGTCTTCGGCCCCTAACGCAGCCGGAGCAGCTTCAGCGGACGCAAGCTTCCGCTTCGGCACACTATGTCGGCTCAGAAGCTTGCGAAAAGTGTCATAGGGAAATTTACGAGCCTTGGCAGAAAACACCGATGGCCAATGTCGTCCGTGATCCGCGCCAACATCCTGACGCAATCATCCCTGATCTCGCAACCAACAACGTGTACAAGTTCTCCAAGGATCAAGTTGCTTTCGTTTATGGGAGCATGTGGAAGCGGCGGTACTTCACCAAAGTCGGCGACGACTATTTTCCGCTGCCCGTGCAGTGGGAAGTCGTAAACAAGAAGTGGAGCAGATATCAGGTGCCGCCGACCGGAGGCGACTGGTCTGGCCGCGTTTTATCCGCCCGACAACATGCATCGTCCCACCGGCCCGCTCTGTGACGGCTGCCACTCGGTCGGTTACGACATGTGCGCGGGATTGAGGGTGTTAGCGCGTGTGGGATGTGCGATTGAAAGCGGCTGACCTTGCGAGTGGCATTGAATGCAAGTATCGCTGGCCGCGACGTAATTCAGGCAGCATACTTCTGGTTCAAGTCCGCTGTGCAGAACTGTGTCAGAACCCCTCAGATTGGGGCTTCGGGAGATCTGTTTTGAGCGAAAGGCAGATTCCCCAAGTTATTGTTTTTTCGGGAAAGCCGTCAGAAAAAGGAGAGCGAAAAGACCGGGCTTGTGTGCGCCCAAGGCAGGTGCGCTACGTCCCGACTGTAAAGGATTTATGCGAAATTTTCCTCTGCGTCCATCCTAAAGGCAGGCGCGCAATTTCGCGCAAGGATTCGGCCAGTGCCTGCTCGTTTGGCGGCAAGGTATAATCACTCACCGGGTATGCTAAAGCCGCGCTATGCGTTGGTGGCGTATGTGAAAAGTCCGGCGGGAGAGTTCGTCGAGAACCTCCGCCGCGAGTTGCATCCCGATCTCCCGCACACGCCCGCCCATCTCACCATCCTGCCCCCGCGTCTGTTGCAAGGCACAGAAAACGCAGCGTTGCAGCTGCTCGATCGCCTTTGCGGCCAGGAAGAGCCCTTCGCTGTCAGCCTGGCTAGCATGGAGACCTTTATCCCCGTGACTCCCACTGTTTACATCCGCGTTGAGGAAGCCTCCCGCTTGTGCGATCTGCACAGCCGCTTAAATACCGGAGTCCTCGCATTCCGGGAAGAATGGCCCTACATTCCCCACATCACCCTGGTGAAGATGAGCGCCGAGCAGCCCGCGAAGGAGGCCTTCAAATTCGCCCGCGAGCGCTGGGATCGTTATGCCGGGGGCCGCCGCATCCTGCTGGAAAAGCTGACCTTCGTCCGCGAAGAGGACCAAAACTGCTGGGTCGACCTGGCGCCGGTTCCCCTTGGCCGCACCCTGGTCCCCCGCTAAACCTTCTGTAATCAACTTCCAGTTACTCGGGCCGAGCGCCCATGGCCCTAGGTACATCTCACTCCCGTGCGTTGAAAAGACCCTTTCTGACCTGTAGATAAAGAACAGGGAACGTATCCGGAAGATCCGCCAAATGCCCATTCTGGCGCGGGTTTCCGAGAATGACGGGAGATGACATGCAGATCGGAGTTTACGGTTCGGGCTACCTCGGAACAGTGATTTCGGCCTGTTTGGCGGATTTCGGCACTCCCGTCTCCTGCTGCCATCCGGACCGCTCGCGCATGGTCGAAATGGCTCAGGGCAATATTCCCTTCTTCGAAAAGAATCTGAAAGAGATCATCCGCCGCAACGTTCGCGCCGGCCGGCTCGCTTACTCCACCGACATCGAATCGTTCGCCCGTAAGACGCAGTTAATTTTCCTGGCCGAAGACAAGGCGGAGGGTCTTGCCGACGTAGCATTGCGCATTGCGCGGCTCGCGGCGAAGCCTCCGATTCTCACCATCGTCACGCCCGTTCCTGTCGGGACGGCCAAGACGCTGGAAAAGACCATCAGCGACGCGGGCCTGCGCGCCTCGATCGTGTCCCAGCCCATGTTCTTCACCGATGGCTGCGCGGTCGAGGACTTCAACTGGCCCGACCGCCTGATTCTGGGCTCGAATTCGAACGAAGCAGTACAGATGCTGAAGCAGATTTTCCATCCCCTCGTCATGCGCGGAGTGCCCGTCATCGTGACCAACCAGTCGACCGCCGAACTGGTTCGCGAAGCGGCTACGGCCTTCGTGGCGACTAAAATTTCCTTTATCAACGAAGTCGCGACCCTTTGTGAACGGGTGAATGCCGATGCAGTGAACCTGGCGTTGGCGCTGGGCTTGGACAAAAAGATCGCTCCCCGCTGTCTGCAACCCGGCGCGGGCATGGGCGGCGTGTTCGCTGAGTCAGACATGGATTCGCTCGCCCAGTTGGCCCAGTCGCACGGCGTCTCACTGAAAGTGTTGGGCGCGGCCCGAGATGTGAATCACACGCTGGCCGACCGCCTGGTGGAGAAGATTGCCGCTGCGCTGAATTCGGTCGAGAACAAGGAAGTCGGCATCCTCGGCCTTTCCTTCAAGCCGAACACGAACTCCGTCGCCGGATCGTCGTCCTTGCGCTTGGCCGAAAGCCTGATCTCGAAAGGCGCTCACGTGCGGGCGTACGACCCGGTCGCCATTCCTGAGGCCAAGACGCGGCTCAACGGCTCCGTGCGTTATTGCGACTCCGCTTACGCCGTAGCCGAAGGCTCCGACGCTCTGGTCGTTGGCACGGGTTGGCCCGAATTCCGCGCCCTCGATTTCGACCGCATTAAGCACCTGCTGAAAAAGCCTGTCATCTTCGACACTAAGAACCTGCTGGATTCAACTCGCATGCGGGCTCTGGGATTTGAGTATGTCGGCGTGGGTCGCGGCTAAGGTTACAGCTCAGTGCAAACGGCCGCCTGCGGCTATCCAAGGCAGAGCCAGCCCTGAAGCGGGGAAGCCCGGCGCACCGACTCAGGTCTTTCCACCCATCCCCAAAATCCCATGCGCTCAGGTTGCTCGATGTGGTGGACCATCTTCACCGCTTCTGATCTCTACCTCGGTCTGATCGTGTTAGACGCGATGGCGCCCTCGATCCCGGCCGAAAAGCTCGGCCGCCTGCTGGTTGCGCGGAAGGTAATCCTTGCTCTGCTGGTGGTGTCGGCGATCGTGCTCGCGTTGCAGATTGCCCGGGCAAGGATGGATGCACTAGTCTGACAGGGCGAACCGCAGTTGCTATAATCAAGGCCGGTGGTGGGAATAGCTCAACTGGCAGAGCACCGGACTGTGGCTCCGACGGTTGCGGGTTCGATTCCCGTTTCCCACCCCAAGTTTTGCAAAGTTCATGTGTCGACGACCGCCTCGGCCGTCCAAGCCAGGGTGAAGCCCGGCGCCATGTGCAAGTCAGTCAAGGCAGCATGATTTCTTCTCGCGGCCCCGTAGCTCAACTGGATAGAGCATCAGACTTCGGATCTGAGGGTTGGGGGTTCGACTCCCTCCGGGGTCGCCACTTTTCGCCAGTGTTTATGCTGGTTTTCTGCATTCTACCCTTCCGGCTGTTTTGATCTGCTGTCTTGATGTCCGACAGGTGACCGAAAATCGAGCCTGAACCTGCCTGTGGGATGCCCTGAGATCATCTCACTGTTTCTTGGTTTTACTTGGTTTCTGAAAAATGCTCGGCATCGAACGGTAATCCGAACTTGAAGGCGATACTCCGAAATGCGGTGAATGCGGCTTCGTGGAGAACAGATGCAAAAGCTCCACTCCTTGCGACATCAATTTTTGGCAATCCGGCCCCGTGAATAATTCCCGTGTCGGAGGTCATCTGCCTCCCTTGAGCCTTAATCCCGTATAGTACGCGGCTTCTTCCTTCAAAGTGTCCTTGTGCTTCCTAATTGGGACGTGGCGAATAGCAACTCAGCCCGCGACGGCAAGGACTTCGCACCTAACCATCGCTCAAACAGCTGCGGCTCACGAGAGCACACGCCTTCAGCACCCTTTTCTCGAAGCTCACCCAGCGTTATCTTCCTTTCAAAATTCAGTTTTGCCTCCCCCTCATTCGGTGCCAAGACCGCAAGCGCCAGTGAAAACGTCATCAGCCGTAGAATGGGCCGGCCCGGGTGATGGTCAGCGAACACCAGCGTCAAGGATCCCGTCGCGGTCTACGGCGCACGACCCTCCATGCGAGCCGCCGGTCGCTGCCGGGGACGGTCCCCGGCATTTTCTTTGCCACCTTAATCACAGGGCCATCAGGTCCGACCCGTGTGACTGCACTCCGATTCGGGGTACGATTCGCCGACAAAGAAAAAGCGCAGGAGCATCATGGAACGTCAGGCGTCAATTCATAGGTCCACTGAATTGATATTTCGGACGATGATGAGTCAAGCGACCGTCACTTCCCCCGCTAGAGCTACCGAATGTTTTTCCAGAGTTCAAAAAGAATCGGTTTGAAAGACACATGACAGGTAAAGTTCCGGTGGTCCAAGTTCTAACCGAATTGAAAGGCCACAATCTGCTGGAAGACAGGTCCTTTTCTACTATTGCAGAACCTTTAGCGACACAAGCGACGGTGAATGCCGAGTCTGTGCTTTCCGCAGCGGCTATCGGGATGGCTGCCCGCCACCAAGGCGTCGCCTTGCCCGCCGCAGGTTGTTGGAACGCGGGGGCAAACTATACAGAACTTTAACCTTTTCCAAGCTGCTGTCGCCGCCTCAGCGCACAGCCCGCGCCGGACGCCTTTTCGCCGCCGCCCTCGCCCTGGCTCTGATTCGGTCGGGATGGGAATTACAGAGACAGCCGGCAGTCTTTCACCTTCGACGCGGCGACCAGGAACTCAATCCGTTTGAAGTCATCGACGAACTGATGACCGGGAAACTTTCACGCGAGGCAGGAAGCGTCCGGTGTCGCGAATTCGAGCTATCCCAACTCATCCTTTTTCCCGCAGATGGGGCGTACGACCCTCCGCCACCAGAGTCCTGCGCGCGCCTAGAACTCTCTCGTTGAAGTCTGGTACTGATTCGGCATCAGGGAAGAAGCAGTAGCTGTGCCTTCCGGGGCGCCGATTCGTCGAAATCCCTTGTGGCGCGGGCGTTTCGCCTGCGATAAAATGCTGATTCGACCTTGGCGAGTGAAACGCATCTTCCACCTTCGCGCCTCTTCATCCCAGCTCGGCCCGCTCGAAGAGCGTGTCCTCGAAGCGCTGTGGCAGCGCGGTCCTGCCACCGTTCGCGAGCTGCTGGAAGGTGGTTATAACGACCTTGCTTACACGACGGTGATGACCACGCTCGATCGTCTCTTCAAGAAAGGTGTACTGACCCGCGAGGCCGAAGGCCGCGCCTTCCGCTACGCACCCCGCTTCAGCCGCGAAGAACTGCACCGCGAAGCGGTCGGCGAAGCCCTGCGCCAGATGCTCGATGCCAGCCCCGCTTCGTCGTTACCCCTGTCGTATCTGGTCGAAATTCTGAGCCAGCGTGATGCGCAGTTGCTCGACGACCTGCGGCAACTGGTCGAAAACAAACGTCGCGAATTGCGCTCCGCCGACGGGCGCAACAATTCTCTGAAAGACAAGGACAAGGAATAATGTTTGCCGCGCGCGGAATCGCCGTCTCGTTCTCGGTGTTCGTGATGGTGTACTGCGCCCTGTCGCTGGCGGTTTGCTTCGTCTGGCGCTCATTGCTGCTGCACGCCCAACGCTATCCCGTCCAGCGCATCGCCGACCTGCTGTTTGCCCTACGAATCTTCCCGCTGACCACGGCAGCCGTCATCACCGCGGCCTTCACCGTGCCCTCGTTTCTCCTGCTCGAGCCGCGGTCCATCGAGGAACCCATTGGCGGGATCCCCCTCGCGCTCGGCCTTTGCGGCGCTGCCCTCGGAATCTTTGGCTTCCTGAACGCGGCCCTGGCGATGCGCCGTGCTTCCCGTGCCATCAGTGGATGGACCCGCGGCGCTCAGCCCATCGCGGCCGCCGCTCCCGTGCCAGTTTTACGGATTGCGCGCCCGGTTCCCCCAATGATCGCCGCCGGCATTGCCCGACCCAGAGTCCTGCTGTCCAGTGCGGCCGAAGCGGTGCTCAGTACGAACGAACTGCAGGCTGCTCTGAACCATGAAGTGGCGCACGTGCGCCGCCGCGACAATTTCAGAAAGCTTCTGCTGCGCTTTGTGGCCTTCCCGGGAATGTCCGCTCTGGAAGTGACGTGGCTTGAGGCCACGGAAATGGCTGCCGACGATGCAGCTGTCTCGAGTGCTGCCGAGGCGCTTGATCTCGCCGCCGCACTCATCAAACTCTCCAAACTGGGCCCGGCGCAACCTCCGGTCGACCTCACGGCAGCTCTGCTGCACAGCTCCGCATCCATCATGAATGCCCGTGTGGAGCGCCTCGTCGCCTGGAGCGACCGACGTCTGGTTCCATCCCGGAAATATTCTCCCTGGTATGGAACCACCGCGGCTCTGGCGACCGTCGCGGTGTTCGCCGTCACCTACAGCCAGTTGCTCGTACATGTGCACACCGCCACCGAGTGGCTGGTGCGGTAAGATCGGCGAAGCTCCGTACCCCAAATGCTCGCCATGTTTTGACGGGAGCGAAGGATTCCCCTCCTCCATCGGTTCGGCCGCTGCCACCGTGGAAGAGCGGCCCTTTCAGAGCCTGCCCTGGGCTTGCCCAAGGGGCCGCGTCAATGGCCGGAAATGAGAGTTGGCTTTAGCCCCGTGGTCGCCTTCCGTTGTTGGGTCGAGGACTCCAGTTCGGCGATTCAGAAATTTACCCGAACGCCCAACTGTGCGGCGAAGGGAATTCCCACCGTTGTGCCCGGACCAAAGAAGTCTCCCAGGCCGCCGGCGGGGATCTCCAGTTGCTTAAGGCCGGTCACCGGAACCCGCTGGCTCGGAGAACAGGTTGGAAAATCCCGGCAAACGGTAGTGGCGTTGCCCGACGCGATGTCGCTGGGAATCAGCGGGAGTACGCTGATGTTGCCAACGTAGTTTGCTCCGGGATTGTTGCGATTGAACAGATTGAAGAACTCCGCGAAGGGCCGAACTTGCAAGCGGTCGCCGAATTTGAAGGGGCGAGTCACCCGCAGATCCATCTGGATGTAAGCAGATCCCCGGAAGGCATCGAGAGCGGTCGGCTTGCTGTTCACCTCGATGCGCTGGCGGTTGTCGGCCGTCGTGATGGCAAAGGGCCTGGCCGACTCGGCTTGCGTCATGGTGGTCAATTCAAAGCCGCCTGGGATGTAGACCGTGCCCGCCAGCACAAACCGGTGCCGTACATCTTCGCCCGATGGGCCGTAGTCGCCGGGAGCGAACGCATGCAACGGATCGCATGCTCCGTTCACATAATCGAACAGTTCACCTAACACACATCCCCAGGTCTGTGCCTTGGAGAAGGTGTAGTTCGCGACCAGGTTGAAACGCCGAGACACGTTGCCTTGCAGGTGAAGCATTAGGGCGTTGTAGCTGGAGCGGTTGTCGGACCTGAAAACCGTGGCCGCAAATGGATAGGCGCGGTAGGCATGATTGCCTTCTTCGTGGGTATAATCCGCGCTCGCGGTCCAGTTTGGGTTGAAGGCGTGCTGTACGCCACCGGTCGCATGCAGCGCATAAGGCGTTTTGTAGTTGGGATCGATGAGCGCGGCCGGAGGGTTCGGGCCTCCATTCACCGCCTGGAACGCGGCGGCCCAGCCGTTTTGTGCGAGATCGTTGTAGAAAAGTCCGAATCCGGCGCGGAACACGGTGCGGCCCCGATCGCCCGGGGAATAGGCGATTCCAAGGCGCGGCCCAAACTGCTTGCGATAGTCCCGGGGCGCGCGCTCCGCGAGTCCAAACGAAGGCAGCATTGTGAATGACGGATTGAGGGTTTGGTCGTGTCTGGACGCTATGAATAGGCCGAACGTTGTCTGCCACCGCAGTCCGTAGTTGAGCGTCAGATGCCGCGAAAGCCGCCACGAATCCTGCGCGTAGAGCCCGAGACGCTGCACGCTCTGAGAAAAGTTTCCGTCGCTGGCGGGAGTAGTCGAAGCTCCATTGGCGTAGTCGGTGAGAAACACCGCGGAGGGTTGGGTCACGTAGTAGGTCGGATCGTTGGGAAACGAGTGCAACGTCTCCTGATTTCCCGGGAATGCCCCGCCGAGTACGGGCTCGTGAATGAAATTCACACCGACCTTGAACGAATGATCCCCAGTGGCGTGTCCAACGTCGTAGCGGAACTGATACTTCTCCTGGTTGCGCAGCGAAGGGAACAGCGTGATGGGCGTGGCGAACTGGTTGTCGCCATAGGTCTCGAAGCCGGAAACCGTCAGGGTTGTCGAACTGAACGGGAAGGCAAGCGCGAAGCCGAGTGTGGAGTTGCGCGTCTGCGTGAGATGCAATTCGCTGGCATCGAAAATGAACGTGCCCAGCCACGTCGGGCTGAATGCGTAGGTATTACTGATGACGGTATTCCAGTAGTTGTTGTGCGAGGTCAGCCCGGTGGAGGGCAGCGTGGCTTGCTGGACCAGGTTGTTGTGCGTGAGGTAGCTGTCGGCTGAGGTGCGCAGGAACCATTGCGAATTGGTCGATTGCGCCCAGTCGAACCGCAACGAGCCGATATAGTCGCGAAAGGGGATCGGCACGGTCTGCGGCACTGTGATCGATGGCACGCCCGGAATCAGTCCTTCCGAGGCCAGCTGCGCCAGCGCATTGAACTGCGCCGTGCTCGCGGTGCTGTAGGCGATGCTGGCGTTTTCATGCACGTACTCCAACGAGGCGAAGAACCAGATTCTGTTCCGCGCCAGCGGACCGCCCAGCGTTGCCACATAATTCTGGCGCGAGAAGGGCTGTTTCGGATTGGGCGCTGGATTCTCGATCGGGAATCTTGCGTTCAGCGAGGCCGCGCGCTCGTAAAACGCTCCGCTGCCATGCCAGTCGTTGGTTCCGCGCTTAGTCGTAATGACGACCGATCCCGCGGTGGTTCCGCCGGTGTCGGCGTCCTCGTTCGCCGTACGCACGGCAAACTCCTGAATCGCGTCCGGTGAAAAGTTCTGCAGGAACCCGCCAATCCAGTCGTCGGAGTTGTCGCCGCCATCCACGGAAAGATCGTTGTTCAGCCCCGAACTTCCCCCCGTAGAAACCGCCGTGATGCGCGCCTTGGTCGGGTCCGACGGTTCTACCGGCTCGGTGCCGGGCGCAAGATACGCGATGTTGGCGAAGCTGCGCGCGGCCAGCGGCAGCGTCTGCAAATCGGAGCTGCTGACAATTCCCTGATGCACCACGCTGACCAGATCAATGGGCTGGGTGGTAATGGAAGAGGTTTGGCCAACAACGCTGATGGTTTCTGACGGTGAAGCAGCCTTCAGCGCGACCGTTACTTCTCTCACCGAGCTTACCGCGATGGAAACCTCAGCCTGAGCCTCGGCGAAGCCGGCCGCATTCACGGTGACGTGGTAGGCTCCCGGCAGCAGATCATCGATCCGAAATTCGCCGCGGTCTTCGCTGGCCGCCACGCGTTCCACCGCCGAATCGAGCGAGCGCACCAGAATCCTCGCGGCAGGAATGCGCGCTCCGGTGGCGTCCTGCACGGTGCCGCGCAGAGATCCACGCGGATTCTGCGCCTGCACGGCGAGGGTGATTGAGACGAGGAATGCGGTGATCGCGAAGATTCTCTTAAACACGCTGTCCTTTATTGGAAAACGGGAATTCCCCGATGGGCAGTCAGGAAGATTAGCTTGAGGCATCGGGCTACTACCAGCGCTCGTAGCCATCGTCGACGCGAACCCGAGCGTTCTACTGGCTAGTCCGACCAGCGCTGCGGAGTGCGGTTCCAGCGGTGCTGCTTCAGTTCCGCGAGCAGCGCCTTGTCGAGCGGGCCAGCATCGCTGACGGCGATATTCTCGCGGACATGCTCGGCCTTGCGCATGCCGGCGATGGTGGTGCTGACCGCTGGATGGGACAGAATGAACCGCATCGCCATCTCCGGCAACGTCATTCCAGCGGGCACGACGGCCTTGAGTTTGTCGACCCGTTTGAGAGTCTTCTCCAAATTCTCGGGGCCGAAGTATCCGGCCCTCCAGTCGCCTTTGGGGAAACGCGTCTCCCGGGTCATCTTGCCGCCCAAGCTGCCTTCGTCGAGCGGCACGCGCGCGATCACGCCGATGTTGAGTTCCTGGCAGGCCGGGAACAGCTCGTCTTCCGGGGCCTGGTCAAAAATGTTGTAGATCACCTGCACCACATCCACCAGTCCGGTACGCATCGCTTTTAGGCCGTTTTCCGGTTGCCAACGGTTGAGGCTCAGCCCGAAATGCCGAATCCATTCCTCGTGTTTGAGCTTTTCGACCGTCGAGCGGAACTCGGGTTCGTCGGTCCAACTGTCATCCCAGACGTGAAATTGCAGCAAATCGATGCTGTCCACACGTAACTGTTTGCGGATGCGGTCGGCGTACTTGAAGACGTGTTTCGCCGAGAAGACATCGCCATACTTGTACTCCGGCAGGGCAGGCCAGCGATCGTTGGCGGGAGGAATCTTCGACGCCGCGTACAGCCGCCTGCCCGGGTTGCGGGACATGATCTCGCCCAGCAGGCCGTCGCTTTTGCCCTCGCCGTAGGCCCATGCCGTGTCAAAGAAATTGCAGCCCAGGTCCATGGCTAGTTGTAGCGAGGCCAGGGACTCATGGTCGTCGGAGCCGCTCCATCCGCTCATGCCCCAGAGTCCATGGGCCATCTCGCTGACTTCGAAACCGGTACGGCCGAGCTTGCGGTATCGCATGGCGGCGTCCTTTACGGAGAGAGTGTCCGCGTTTGGGAAGCGATTCAAAAGCGGAATCATCAGGATATATCGAAGTTCAGATTTCGGTCTCGGCGGGAGCGCCCGGGCCGATTTATCAATCGAGCGGGTATGCTGGTTTTTCGATAGGAGTCATTCAATTTTTGGCTCCTGCCGCGAGGCGTGAGGTGTTCCAATAGACCTAGATCATCAAAGTTTGGAGGACTCCCTCATGAAATCCGATTATCCCTTTGCTTCGAACAAGAGCGAGAAAGAAAACGAATTGAGCGCTCCCCCACCATCCCGGTTCATCGACGAGAAAATCTCTGACGAGTCGGGAACGGAGACCAACTCCGACAGCGCCCTCAGGCCCGCGGGTCTCAAGAATCCATTCTGGAATTAGGCCCTCCTCAAGCGCCGGTCACGCGAAACTAGCGCGTTGACCGGCGTTTTTTGGCCTGCGACACCTGCCTGCAGCATGTTTGTCATTCCGAGCGCAGCGAGGAATCTGCTGTTCGCTCGTGCACGCTGCCATGTGGAGACGTCCCTCCCAAGCCTACCCTGAGCGAAGCCGAACGGGCTGCCGGACAATCTTTTCCGCCGACTCGTGAACTGAAATGCTCAACGATCACGACCCGGCTCGTGTACGTGGAAGAACTGATCCCGCTCAACCCAGGTTTCCCATCAACCGCGCGTACGAGCCTTGTTCAACGGCGTAAGATCGCCGTGGCCGCCAGGGCATGGTGATCTTGAAAACTGTCCCGTGATTGGGGGCTGTGAAACCGTTCGCACCCGACATGCCGTAGAGATTTCCCTCAGAATCGAGGGTCAGGTTAGTCGGTCCGCACCCGTCGGCGCCCCCGGTGAGGCTATAGAGGACCGTCAAGTGGCGCTTCGGATCAAGTTTGAAAACCTCCGAAGCAGCGCAAAAATGCAGCCCGCGCCTAACCCCATGTGGAGACATCAAGGCGGCCCAGGTGGTCTTGGATATACTCGGCCATGCACTTGAAAGAGTTTCCCGAGTTCATGAAGCAGCCGCTTAACAGGATCGCCGTTGGCAGCCAGGGGACTCCGGGCGTCGAGGGGTACGTGTTTGATGGGGCGGAGGGGAGCCAGATGGCCTTCTGGACTTGCCGGGAGACGGCAACTTCCGCGGCTCATGTGCACGAGTTCGACGAATACATGGTTGTGGTCGAGGGCTGTTATACCTTGATCATCGGCGGGGACAGGATTCCGATCAAGGCGGGCGAAGAGTCCTTCATCCCGCGCGGAGTGCGGCATAGCGGCGAAGTCGTGGCTGGGACCAGGACCATTCATGCGTTTGGTGGGCGCAGAGCAAGCCGGGCTTGAGACCCAGTAAAATCAGGTAAGAGAGACGATGGCATCTGCCGCCGCAACTCGAACGCCGCGCTGGTATGCGATACCGGTGCGGGTGTTTATCGTTACGTTCATTGCGACGCTGCTGTGTTTTGCCGTTATCTTGCTGTTGGCCATCCTGGGGACGGTGATTGTTGGGGCGCTGCGGGGCGTGCATCCGGACATGCGAGTCGCCTACCGGCAGATCGCGCTGCCGGCGGCGCTGGTGGCAGGGAGCATTATCCTGGTGCTGGCGCTGGTGATCGAGATTCGGCACTATCGACAGGCCAAGACTTTGTCGGCGATCGAGAAGATGGGATGAGTACGAGACCCCGGATCGCGATTCCGATGCCGCATTCGTTGGACCCGGAGTATGCCGAGCGGGCGATTCCGCAGTACGAACGCGCGGTCGAACTGGCGGGTGGCGAGCCGGTGCGCATTCCCCTCATCCAAGCGGCTTCCGAACTGATCCAACTCATTGAGGGCTGCGACGCCGTGTTGCTGCCGGGTAGCAAGGCGGATGTCGATCCGCAGCGGTTCGCCGCCTCGCGCTCGCCGCACACCGCCGCCGCCGATCCGGGCCGCGACACCGTGGATGATCTTCTGCTGGACGACGCTTACCGGCTGCGGAAGCCGGTGCTGGGTATCTGCTATGGATTGCAGAGTCTGAATGTTTATCGGGCAGGATCGCTGGTGCAGCATATTCCGGAGTTTCTGCCGGAGGAGATGCGGGCGAAGGTGAACCACGAGGCGGGAAAGAAAGTTGCGGTCGCGCACACGGTGGAGATCGAGCCGGGAACAAAGCTGGCTGGGATTGTGGCCGGGGGCGGAGCCGGGGCGATTGTTGTGCCGGTGAATTCTTCGCATCATCAATCGGCGTACGTGGTCGGAGATGGGTTGCGCATCGTTGGTCGGTGCCGTGAGGATGGCATTATCGAAGCGCTTGAGGGCACGTCGGCGGATCATTTCGTGCTGGCGGTGCAGTGGCATCCGGAGCGGTCGTTCGAGGCCGATGCGGCTTCGCGGGCGATTTTTCGGGCGCTGGTCGAGGCGGCGAGGCAGCGGCGCGGAGCGGTGGCGTCCAATTCCGTTCCCGGATGAGGATGGATCGAGGAAATATCGAGAACGTTTTCCGACTACCGCTTCGCGGCGTGCGACTTTCGGCGAGCTGCATTCTTTGGACGGTTTGCTTTCTCCAGCAGCACAACCACGTGGGCGATTGCGGCGTTGTCCAGATTCAGGCCTTCGGGCGTTTTCGCTTTCAGGCCGACGCAGTCGCCGGTCACGCTGAGCAACTCGGCGACACGCGTGCGGATGGCCGCGGCGTGAGGTCCGATTTTGGGAGCGGAGAGAATGAGGCTTGCGTCGAGGTTGGCGACGGCGTAACCGGCATCGTGCACGCGCCTCAAGGCTTCGCGCAGGAAGATGACCGAGTCGGCGCCTTTCCATCTGGGATCAGACGGAGGGAACAGCGCGCCGATGTCGGGCGCGGCCATCGCGCCGAGCAGGGCGTCGGTGATGGCGTGCAGCAGGACGTCGCCGTCGGAGTGGCCCCCGAGGCCCTTGTTGTAGGGCAGCATGACGCCACCGATGATCAGCGGAATGCCGGTGTGGAATTCGTGGGAATCGAAACCGTAGCCGATTCTCATGCAAGAACCTTGGCCGCGAATTCGCACGGATTTTCGCGGATTTTCTTTCGCTTGTTGTCGAACAAAAGACGGCGGAATTGGAGGCGAAGGCCAAAGTCTGGGAGCAGGCCCGCTTCAATTTCCGTAGCCCGCAAGTAGTCCAGCAGTTGCGCTTCGTGCGCCGATTCCAGGTTTCGAGCGGCTTTCAGTTCGAGTAGAACCGCGTTGTCGACCAGCCGATCTGCAAAATACTGTCCGACCTTTTGGCCGCGGAACCACACCGGCACCGAAACTTCCGGCACAGCCGCAAGCCGCGACTGTGCCAGTGCCACGACCTTTGCCTCGGCGTAAGTGGATTCGAGAAATCCATATCCAAGTTCGTTGTATACGTCGTAAAACACACCGATGATCTGTCTAGTTAACTCGGCGTGTTTGAGAGTTGGCGGAGAATCCATCACAAGCGAGTTTACCCCGCTGAAACAGGCTTGATCCGTGAAAATCGGTGCAAATCCGTGGCTCATTTCCGTAGATAGAACTCGGCCAGGTCCATGTCGCCCGGGGTCGTGATCTTGAGGTTTTTAGGGGAGCCCATGACGACGGCGACTTCGTGGCCGGAGCGCTCGGCCAGAGAGGCTTCGTCGGTGCCCATGAATCCGTCGGCTGCGGCTTCGTCGAAGGCTCTCTTGATCACGCTGTAGCGGAATCCCTGGGGCGTTTGCGCCAGGACCACGGCGGCGCGGGGGATGGTCGCTTTGATGATCGCCCCTTCCGACGTGCGTTCCACTTGCTTGACGGTGTCGACCGCGGGGAGGCCGGCGATGGCTGCGCCGTATTTTTTGGCGGCCTCGATCACTTCGTGAATGACCTCGGGCGTCACCAGGGGGCGGACGGCGTCGTGGACGAGGACGATGTCGTCGGGCGCGGCGGCGATGGCATTGAGCGCGTGCGCGACGGATTGCTGGCGGTGCTCGCCGCCGCTCACGAGTTCGACCTTTTTATGCAGCACGTCTTTTGCTTCTGTGGTCAAGCGCTCGCGGAAGCCCTCAATTTCGTTTTCGCGGAGGGCGATCCAGATTTCGTTGACCGCATCGACGGCGGCGAATTTGCGCAGGGTATGAATGAGGATGGGTGTGCCGGCCAGGTCGGTGAACTGCTTGGAGGAGTGGAGCTTCTTCTCTTTTATGTCTTTGGCGGTGGGCATGGGCGCCATGCGCGTGCCCAAGCCAGCCGCGGGAATGATCACTATCACCTTCATGGCGGGCTGTCAGTATACGAGCGGGGCAGTGAGGAGTTCAAATAGGCTGGCGTTCCGGGCAGGGCTTCCTTCATTATGATCGCCACAGCATCTTCCAAATTTTGTGTTCAGGAGCGATCCCATGGACATGGCCGGCCGGGCTTTCCACTGGCTCTGGAGCAACACTCAACCGATCTTTCAGTTGCTGGCGGCGATGTCGGTGGCGATTGGGGCGCTGGCGTATTGGCGGAATTCGAGACTGGAGCGGGCGCGGTGGCTGGCGAATCTCTATTCCAAGTTCTATGAGGCGCTCGATCTGAAGATGATTCGAGAGACTCTGGACTGCAGCGCGCCGAACGCGGTCGAGGTGCGGAAGTTGGTTGAGGATCAGGATGCACGGTTTACCGACTACCTCAACTTCTTCGAGTTCGTGGCTTATCTCAGAGCCTGCGGGCAGCTTTCCAGGAAAGATGTGGCAGCTTTGTTTGACTATTACCTGCGCGTTCTCAACAAACACGAAGACGTGCGAAAATATGTGCTGGACGACAAGAACGGATACGGCTATCTGAAGGGTTTGTTACCGCAATTTCATTTATGAGGGACGCATGGCGCCAATGACGCACCATCTTTTTGTATACGGCACGTTGTCGCCGCAGCATGCGCCGCCCGAGATTGCCGCCACGGTGCGGCGTTTGCGGCCGGTGGGTGCAGCGTCGGTGCGGGGACGGCTCTATGATCTGGGCGAGTATCCGGGGGCCATTCTGAGTAAGAGTTCTCGGTCGGTGATTCGCGGGGAAGTGTTTGAGCTTCCCAGTGATGCCCAGACGCTGAGCTCTCTGGATAATTACGAAGGCTTTGAGCCCGGGAAGCCGAGTTCCAGCCTGTTTGTGCGCCGGACCTGGCCGGTTGTCATGGACGACGGCACGCGCTTGCGCTGCTGGGTTTATGTCTACAACGGGGACACTCGCCGGGCGCTGCCTGTTCAAAGCGGGCGGTACTCACGGAGGCGCGCCGGGCGCCGTTCGGGCGGCGCGGGGTCTTCTGCCAAGTAGCCGATCCGACATCAATCTGCTGCCATTCGCTAAAGGTTGTAGTCCTTGCGCAACACAGATCTGACGTTCCGGGAAATTTCTTCCGTGGCGATTGTCTCTGGACGCAGAGGTGCAATCGGTGGGACGAAGCTATCTCCCTTTCCTTCAAAGACTTGGCCTTGAACTACTGGGCTGCTCTGATGGCACGCCAGTTGCAACTTAGGTCGACCAGGTAGTCCAGCATGAAAACCAATCAGATTTGGATCGAGAGCGTCGCGCTCGGTACGGCGACGGCGTGTGCTCTGGCGCTTCTAATCGCAGTTTTGGCGTCAGGAACGGCAGCGGTTACAGGACGCGGTGGGTCGGGCCAGGCGAACGAATCTGGGTCGGGCCTGGCGAACGAATCTGGTTCGGTCCAGGCGAACGAAACTGGTTCAGTCCAGCCGCGCACCTACGAAGGCATGGTAACGTGCACCCGCTGCGGTGCGAAACACTCGGCGAAGCTGGCGCGAACAGCCACCAACTGCACCCTCACCTGTGTGCACGGAGGAGCCAAGTTTGCCCTGGTTGACGGGGACCAGTTGTATCCACTCGACGGCGACCTGAATATTCTGAAGCGACTTGCCGGACAACGAGCCCGGGTGGTGGGCGTGATGCGCGGAGACGCTATCACCGTATCATCGATCGCGGATGAGAACTGACAGCCCTGCCCCAACTGTTCCTCGCCGTTCCGTCTCACGCTTCTAATTCAGTCACAGCAGAGGTCAGGACACGGGCTTGGTTTCAACGGTTACACTGGGAACTGGAGCGGCCGGTGCCGGAACGGAGACCGGGACAGAGGGGGCGACGGTGACTGGCGTCGCTTGACGCGAGTAGGCGGCACGCTCGTCCCACTTGCCGAAGATCATTTTGCCAGCGGTGGTCTGCAACACGGACGTGACTGAGACGTCGATGGTTTTGCCGATCATCTTGCGCGCGTTGTCAACGACCACCATAGTGCCGTCATCGAGATAGGCCACGCCCTGGTTGTATTCCTTCCCTTCCTTCAGGATGAAGACGCGCATGGTCTCGCCGGGGAGCACGATCGGCTTCAGAGAATTGGCGAGTTCGTTGATGTTCAGGACCTCGACGCCCTGCAACTGCGCGACTTTGTTCAGATTGAAATCGTTGGTGATGATCTTGCCCTCGTACAGCTTGGCCAGTTCGATGAGCTTGAGATCGACTTCGCGGACGGCGGGAAAATCGTCTTCGACGATTTGAATCTGCAGGGTGGCGACTTTCTGCAGGCGTTGCAGTATATCGAGGCCGCGGCGGCCGCGGTTGCGCTTGAGGGAGTCGGCGGAGTCGGCGACCAGTTGCAATTCCCGCAGAACGAACTGCGGGGTAACGATCACGCCATCGAGGAAGCCGGTCTCGGCGATGTCAGCGATACGGCCGTCGATGATCACACTGGTGTCGAGAATCTTGTAACTCTTCCTGGACTGCTTCTCGCCGCCGAAGATTCCCCCCAGCGCGGCAAGATTCAGCAGATCGCCCTTGTTGGCACCCACGATCAGGCCGACGTAGGCCATCAGCAGCATGACCAGAATCTGCAGGAAGCTTTGGGTATGGCTTTCGGGAAGGCTGTTGCGGATGACGAGCGCGAATAGATAGGCACCGGCAATGCCGAGGATGCTGCCGATGGCGGCTCCGATCAGCCGTTTCAGGCTGACGGCGCGCAGCTTCCATTCGAACACGACGATGGCGGCTCCGATCAGTGCGCCCACACCTGCGTCAACGCCGCGGGTTAGCCCAAAGGGTGCAATCACGAAGCAGGTCATTGCAACAACGATGACAAAAAGAAGACGAACCAGAATGATGTCCACGGTAAACCTCCCGCGGATGCACTCTTACCCAGATCCGTAGGCAATGCACCCGTGCCTTCTCCGCGCCGCCCCCGGCGGGATTGGCCTTGCGTATGCGGGACGCGTGAATAAGGGGATAAAAGGTGCGTCCCGTCCCGGTCTGCTGGGGCTCGGCCGGGCGATCAGGAATCCACGCCAAAAGTATATACCCGGGGGCAAAGGACGGGCGAGAGCCGTCGTAAGCGGTAACTGACGCGACTCCTTTACGTTCCCAAAAGGCGAACCTCTTGCGCCAGTCTGGGACCTAGGCTCCGTTTTGGGTGTGGCCTTTAGCCCTGATAGCAAGCGCCTCGCCACCGCCAGCGATGACGGGACCGCTCAGATCTCCGCGATAGATCTCCGCGAATTGCTCAACTTGGCTCGCAGCTGCGTCACCCGCTCCTTTGCGACCGAGGAGTGCCAACGCTACTTCCAGTCCGGAACCTGCCCACCCTTACCTTAGGCTCCGCATGTTGAATCAATCACCACTCATTCGTCGCGGTGCACACGACACCGACAGAGGAGGGGACGCTTAGAACCCTGGGATATCCAGGCTTAAGGTTCGACGCGGCAAGCGGTCTGCCGTTGATCACGTGGGTGATTTAGACTTGCTGAAATGAAAGCGCTCGTGATTACCAGCCTCTCCGGTCCTGAGGCACTCGCCGTACAGGATTTTCCCGATCCCACTGCGAAAGCCGGGCAAACCTTGGTTCGGGTCGCAGCTGGCGGGTTGAATTTCGCTGACTTCATGACCACGAAAGGCGGCTATCCCGGCACGCCGGCGCCGCCGCTGATCGCGGGCCGGGAGTTTGCCGGCGTGGAAGAGGGCAACGGGCGGCGGGTCATGGGGTACACGCAGTGGGGCGCTTTTGCGGAAAAGACCACGGCCAATAACAACATGTTGTGGACAGTTCCCGATCGCTGGAGCAACGAGCAGGCCGCTGCCTTTCCGGTGAACTACTTCACAGCGTATCTCGGGTATTGGCAA
Source organism: Candidatus Sulfotelmatobacter sp. (assembly GCA_035511455.1). Classification (GTDB taxonomy): domain Bacteria; phylum Acidobacteriota; class Terriglobia; order Terriglobales; family Acidobacteriaceae; genus Sulfotelmatobacter. The sequence continues at coordinate 20,062 of DATKFH010000103.1, forward strand.
GCCGGAATGACACCGCCTGCCATCGCGGGAAACAACCATCGTGCGCTGATTCACGCTGTTGCTGGAGGTGTGGGGACGGCCGCGGTGCAGATTGGGCGACTGCTGGGCGTTGAAATGTACGGTACGTCATCGTCGGACGAAAAGCTGGCGCGGGTGAAGGAACTCGGCCTGCAGCATGGGATCAACTACAAGCGGCACGACTATGAAGAGGTGGTGAAGAACCTTACGCACGGCGAAGGCGTCGATGCGGTCTTCGAAATGCTGGGCGGGGAGCACACGGCCAAGAGTCTCCGCTGCCTGCGCGACTTTGGGCGGGTCATCCAGTACGGGACGGCCACGGGCCGAGCACCGCAACTCGATGTGCGCGCGCTGTATGCGAAGTCGGCCAGCGTGCAAGGGCTTTGGCTGACCTACTTGTCACAGAAGCGCGAGATCATGGAGGCGGCCTGGCAGCGACTTTCGACCTGGATCGCGGAGGGGAAGCTGACGCCGCAGATTGGGCACCTCTTCCCGCTGGAGCGGGCGGTCGAGGCGTACAAGCTGCTCGCAGAGGGCAAGAACTACGGCAAAGTTGTGGTGAAGATCGGATCACGCTGAATTCTTGACGCGGACGCAGCTGACTACGAAGAACGTTGTTTCACTTTCGCCCCAGGAGCATGATGCGGAGCGCGAACGCGCGCCCGCTGCCGTCGACGAAGGTCGGGACGGGGTGGCTGGCATCGATGGTTGCGTTGGCTCCCGCGACGTTGGCGTGGTTGGTGATGTCGTCGAAGCCGGCGCGCACCGCCCAAAGGCGTCGGAGCAAATGAACTCGCTTCTCGAACTGCAGATTGAGGGTGTAGTAGGTGGGTAAGCGCAGAGATGATCCGGGAGCATAGCCTGGGGCGATGCCGCCTTGATCCGTGGTTCCGAAGAACGGAAGGCCGGTGCGTGCCTCGGCGGAGTAGACGATATCGAAGTGGTGAATAAGAGGCAGATTGAAACCCGGCAGCACGCCCCAACCCACGAAGCGGTTCAGCGTGTCCCAGCCATAGGGGCCGGGCAGTTGCGGGCTTAAAAGCGGAATGTCCAGGCTGAAATCGAAGATTTGGTTGCTGCGGGAACTGGAGCGGGTATAGGCCCCGAAGATCTCATAGCGATCACGAAAGCGGTGACGCAAGCTGACCGTTAAGGAATGGTAGCGGTCGTCCCTTCCATTGCCGAGGAGATAAACACCCTCCGTCGCGCCATTCACGGTGTTGTAGGCAAAGGCATGGGGGCCCCGTTTTGCCAGGAACTCGAGTTTCAAGAAAAGGGCGTAGGGGAACTTCTTCTCGAGGCTGGCACTGAAGTTTCGATAGCGCGGCGCCTGGAGCGCCTTTCGATCCACCGCAAATTCGGTCGAAACCGGCACCGGCTCGAGCGTGATGTTGCCATTCGCGTCTGTCGGCTCGGTCGTCGAGCAGGGGGCCGAGGGAGTCGTGACGCATTTGAAAAAGTAATCGATCCTTTGTCCCTCAAGCGGCTGATGGATCAAGCCCAGGTTGGTTGCGTCATAGATGATCCCAACTCCCGCGGACAGCTTGGTGTTCGATTCGTTGTCGAGGATGTAGGTTCCCGCCAGGCGTGGCGAGAAGAGCGGCATGCGCACCAGTTGGTCCCAATCGAGACGGACTCCCGGTTCGAGGAGCACACGATTTGTGATCAACCAGCGATCCTCGGCGTAGAGGCTAGCCTCGGTGTTATAGACGTGGGCGTAGTCGCCCCCGGAGAAAACTGAATAGCGGGTGCAGATGTAGGGGGCCACGGGAACGCCATTCGCACCGGTTGCGCACGGCTGCGCGGATTCTCCCGGCGGGGGCGCGCCCCCGCTGCTCAAACGAGATCGGCTGCCGCAGAAACTGCGCGTCGTAGTTCAGCCGGTCGACGTCTGTGCCGACTTTGAAATCGTGACGGCCGTACCATTGATGCGGCGGGAGGTAGAGATTCCAGATCCCTTGAAGTCTCCGCGCCGCCGAGCTCTCGTGCAGGTAGTAGTTGCCTGCGGCTGAGAAGAACAGCTCGATGTAGGGAGCCTTGCCCTGTGGCGTCAGCGTGGAGTTGTACTGGTCCACGCCGAATCCGACTTCCAGCAGCGCTCCGTTGCGGAAGTAGTACTGATCCTTCAGCGAGCCAAGGTAGGCGGTCTCGACCGACGTGGGAGTGGCCGACTGGGGGATCAGAAATCCCAGCCCGGAGTACTTGTCGTGATAGTAATTCGAAAGAAAGCTGGCGGTGACGATGCTGCGGGCGGTGATATTGGATTGCAGTTTCGGCAGGTTGTCGGCGCGCCAGACGTAATCGCGATCTTTACCGGGCGGGAGCTGCACGGTCACATTGTCGTCATACTCGCCATCCAAGGTGTCGATAAACCACGTCTTTCCCTTTTGAACAGGGCCGGACATGGAGTAAATGGGCGTCCATTGGCCGATGGAAAGTCCTCGAACAGTGGAGGGAACGGGGATGAAATCGGTGGTCAAGAAACGGAAGTGATCGTCGCCCATGCTGGTATTCAACGCGACCGCGCCCCCGGAGCCTTTGCCAAACTCGGCTGGCTCGCGGCTGGGCGTGACCTGGATGGAGCGGAACGAGTCGATGCTGGTGCGGACCGCCAACTGGCCATTGGTCGGCTGGCTTACGTTAAAGCCGTCCAGCAAAAGCAGGGTTTGATAGCCTTCGGCTCCCGCCACATGGGGCTGGCCAAAACCATCGGGCGTGACTCCGGGGATAAAGTTCAGGGCGTTGCGCTAGTCGTGCGGGCCTGGATAAGGAATGGTGATCAGCTCCGCGGCGGTGAGTTCTTCCTTCGAAGAAATCTGACCGGGGTCGATTGCGAGCGGCGATTCCACGACATCGATCACCTCGCGCGCCGCCGGCACGGCTGCCAGGGTTACGTCCACTTCGGGGACAGCCGCGAGTTGAATGTTGGGCAATACCGACGCGTAGAAGTTCGACTTTTCGACGTGAACTTCGTAGGCGCCAGAGGGAAGGGCCGTGAATTGGCAGTGGCCGGCGAAATCGGTTTCGCAGCGCAGCGCATTCGGGAGTTGTGCGCTCTGTAGTTGGACTCGCGCGCCTGCGACCGGCACACCGTTTTCGTCGTTCACAACGACCGTCAGTGTGGTGGCTTTAGGGGGGTCTGGAATATGAGGCGTCTGTGCTGCCAACCAGGGCGCTAGAACAACCGTCAGGAACAACGGCAGCACGGAATCTGTGATCCCTCTCGACATCGGGCACCGGTTCGCGCCAATCCCCACGGCTATCCCATAGCGCCGTTTCTGATCGCGCTCAGGGTGCGCCATTGTGGACGGCGCTGTGCGAGTTTAGCTGAGCCTTCCGCCCGAGTTTGTCAACAGACTGCAAAATTGCATGGGTGGAATCTGGGCACCTTCTACAGGATCAATGCGACTCGTCCTGAAACACCCACTCCTCGCTCACCAGGAAATTTAGGAGCGAGCACAGGGCGATGGAGATGGCATTGGCCACCAGATAGTTCATGTGGCCCAGACCGACCATCACTTTCATCAGAGCCAGGTTGCCTAGGATGGAGACAGCGCCGTTGGCGAGGTGGAAGCGCAGGAACCGGGACAGCGTGCGGCGCCAGCATGATTTGATTCGATCCGCCCAAGTGAACTGTTCATGCCAGACGAAGTTGTGTACGACGGCGGCTTCCACGGCGATGGCGGTGGCAGCGAGGTAGTTGAAGTGCAGAACGCCCTTGAGCAGAAACAAGGCAGCGAACTGTACCACGATTCCAATTCCGCCAACGACGTTGAACTTTAACCACCGGACAGGGACGGAGGTTGCGCGCGAAGAGCCGAATTCTGGCGCAGCGGACGGGTTGCGCAGCCGCGCCGCAAGTTCCGGAAAACTGGAGTTCGCGGACATTGTCATTGCGGGATCTTTTCCTCGCGATAAAGGCGGAGGGTGTTCTGCAAAGTGAAGACGACGACCATCAGAGCCATACCCGCGACTCCGATCGCGCCGCCGACGTCGAACAGGCGATATTGGCCGCCGAAGAGATGAATGACTGGTTTCCAGAACAGGGCCAGGTTTCCGACCGCCAGCAGAAGGCGCAGCTCGGTGGGTCCAAAGCGCCAGAACGAGATGCGGAATTCGCCGAGCGCATGGGTGGCGAGGTAGGACTGGATGGAGAGCATCAGGAAGGCAACGAGCAGGCCGATCGCGATCGCGGGATGCATGTATCCGGAGAGGGCTAAGCCGCCCATGAGAGCGACGCCGCCGAAGCTGTCGACCATGTGATCGACGTAGAATCCGTAGCGCGGACGCAGCCGCTGGCGCACGCGGGCGAGGGTGCCATCGAGTGAATCGCCGAGCCAGTTCAGCGCCAGGCAGGCGATGACCCCAAGCAGAGCGCACCGATTGCGAGATGCGAGGGCGTAACCGGCGCCGGCGCCGATTTGCGCGGCCAGACCCAGCAGGGTCAGGTGATCGGGATTGATGCGATCCGGAGTGCGTACGGCCAGCCAGAGAAGAGCGCGCTTTTCGCCCGCCGCGATCCAGCTTTCCTGGATACGCTGCATATCCGGAAACGGGCGCTTGCGGCGCATCTCCAAAAGGACGCGCGGGTTTACTTGCTCGCAGAATTCGGTCATGGTTTGCGATCCTGGGGTTGCCATATCGCCTCCGTTGATGTTTTCGTTTCGTGTGTGGCGGCTGGGGGCGTCTCGCCAGCCAATTTCGCCGAGTTGGAGGCGGACGGCAATGCACGGCGGCTCAACCTGATATCAAGTAAAAAACAGGCAGCAAGCGATTGAAAATGAGGGGGATAGTGGGCCAAATCAACTGCGGTGCCGACTTGATTGGGGGCTCTTAAACCGGAGATTGCTTCCGCTGTTGCGTGTGTCTTGCTGCAGCCTTCCTTGATTTCGCCCCCGATCGGGACCCGGGAGCATTGGGGGCCTCCGCCTAGCGCGTGGGTTCTGGCGTTACGTTAACCAACATGTTCGGGCGCAGGTTCAGGGTCTCGACGGTCATTTTCGAAATCAGGCCGTTCACTTTGTCAGGAAGCGCCTGATCAGCGCGCTCATCTAGAATGCTCGCCAAACTCGCGCGCGGACGGAGGCGAATGTAGCGGGGGGCGTCTCCGCCTTCGACCAGCCGGTACCAGAGCGTTTCTCCCTGCAGTTTTGATTGCTCGGCGGTAAGCGCCGCCTCGAACGCCTGGCCCGCACCGTGGTTGAGCTCGACGGTTGTGTACTCGGCCCGAAGAGTCGGGGTGGGCACACCATTCCCCCGCGAAAGTGCAGGCAGAAACTCGTAGACCCAGTTCCCGAGGAATTGGACGTGCGGCAGTATGTTGATGATGGTGTCCCGCTCATCTTCGGCGGGCGATACCGGGTTGCTCAGTTCGGCCGCCGTATGTCCGAACGTTGCGTAGATGATCCACCGCTGCCGTTCTGTTGAGGCCCAGACCGAGTAGCTGTACCAGTTAAACGTATCCTTGGCCTGGCGATGCCACTCCAGGTGGCGGATGTATCCGGCTTCCAAGTCGACTGAGTGGGCCTCATTAACCGCACGCATGATCGCGATGCGTGCGTACGGACCGTGAGCCTGAGCGGTTGGTGTCGTTTGAGAAACGAGCAAGGTCGGGAACGCACTGCCGACGAGAAGTGCCGCGCCAACGATCCTGGCACAACGATGCTTCACGATGTTCTCTCCTGGAAATGGGACCTTTTCGGTCCTCGATCCACTGCACCGGCACAGGCCATCCTAGCGAAGCCGGGCAGGCGATTTGCGACACGGATACGTTGAAATCAGCCATCCCCGATTTTGCAGCTTGCGAAGCGCCTCAACCCGGCGCCATAGTTACTAAACGCGTGGCTACCCTATACAAGAATTCTGGTGTCCGCCGACACTGCTCGAGCCGCCGGATCCTCGTCGTCGTAGTGCCGCCAGTTGATGAACTCGATCTGGTTGGACCCCTCCAGGTTTTCAACTCGGTGAATCGACTTGCTGGCAGGAACATTTACGCGATTGAGGTCGTCACCAACGCAGACTGCCTGACCGTCGAGGGCGAAGGCGGCGTCTTGACCTTTATGGCCAAGCATCACTTCGACAAGGTTGAAGGCGATTGCGACTCCGTGCTCCTGGTTTGCGGACTGGGGACTCGATCCGTACGCGACGCAGTGCTCTCTGCCTGGCTGAGGAAGATGGCGTCAGAAGTGCGCCGGCTGGGTGCTGTATGTGTCGGCGCTTTTCTGCTCGCCGAGGCGGGGCTGCTGAATGACCGCCGAGCGACCACACATTGGAGATTCGGCAGCGAAATGGCAGCACGATATCCGCGTGTCCGGGTCCAGCATGATCCTCTCTGGGTCAAAGACGGGAACATCTACACCTCCGCCGGAATTTCTGCTGGCATCGATCTCGCGCTCGCCTGGGTGGAGGAAGATTGCGGCGCTAGTCTGGCACATGAAGCGGCGCGCGAACTAGTTCTGTTTCTGCGACGCCCGGGAGGACAGCCGCAATTGAGCGTCTCACTCGCCTCGCAGGCTTCGGAAATGATGTCGATCCGTGAGCTGCAGATCTGGATGGTTGAGCATCTGCAGACGAAGCTGTCGGTTGAGGATCTTGCCGATCGGATGGCGATGAGTGTGCGGAACTTCGAGCGCGTATTCACTCGAGAGGTAGGCACGACCCCATCGCAATACCTGCTTCAGCTGCGCGTGGAGGCGGCGCGTCGTCAGCTCGAGCGCACTGAGAGAGGCCTCAAGCAGGTGGCCTCGACCGTTGGATTCGGCAACGTCGACGTGATGAGGCGCGCCTTCGTTCGGCTGTTAGGGATCTCCCCGCGCCGTTATCGGGAACTCGCGGAGCGTTCGACCGGGAATGAAGGCAGGATGGCGGGTGCGACTCGCGTGCTTTAAGTCAAAATCCACCCGGACAATTGAGCAACCGAGACAGGCAAGTCACTCAACTGAAGCGGCTCGGATCAGCGCTGATAGGGCAAGCTGCGGAGCTGCGCTCGAGCGCAGCTGCGGCGCACTTTTTGTCATCTTCCATCATCTAACAGAGTAGAACGCGTCAAATTTGACGGCCCCTTGGGGTCGGTTTGCGACCGTTTCTGAAAGGAGGCGTCGTGGCTAAGATTCGTTTGGTGGCTATGGCAGTCATTGGATGGATGGTGTTGGTGTATGGGTTTGCAACAGTGTCGGCGCAGGAGCCGGCAGCGGGAGGAGTTCCCGCGCATTTATTGGTCACGGTTGAACCACGTCACGGTTCGAACGTTCCGGTCATCAACCGTGAGGATGTGATGGTGTACGAGGGACATGACCGCGACCCGGTGACGGAGTGGGTTCCGGCACAGGGAGATCGGGCTGCGCTGGAGCTTTTCATATTGCTGGACGACGGGTCGAGCACCAGTCTGGGTTCGCAGCTGGAGGATATTCGGCAGTTCATCAATGCTCAGCCAGCTTCCACGAAAATTGGTGTGGCGTACATGCAGGACGGCACCGCGCACGTCGAACAGGATCTGACCAGCGATCATGCGCAGGCGTCCAAGGTGCTGCGGCTTCCGAAGGGAATTGGAGGCATCAACGCCAGCCCTTATTTCTCACTGAGCGATCTGGTCAAACGCTGGCCGGCGAGCGAAGCCAGGCGAGAGGTGCTGATGGTCAGCGACGGGATCGATCGTTATTACGACACGGGGGATCTGGAGGATCCGTATTTGACCGAGGCCGTCGATCAGGCGGTGCGTGCGGGCATCGTGGTTTCTGCGATCTATACCCCTGGGGTTGGCCATTTCGCACACAGCTACTGGCAGAGTTATTGGGGGCAGATTTATCTGGCGCAAGTGGCGGAAAAGACGGGAGGCGAGGCTTATTACATCGGATTCACCGGCTCGCCGGTGTCATTTGCGCCCTACCTGGATGATCTGGGGCATCGGCTGATGCATCAGTATTGGCTGACGTTTCTGGCCAAGCCCCCGAAGAAGGCGGGATGGCAGAGGGTGCGGCTCGCCAGTGAGGTGGCGCATGTGGACCTGATCTCTGCGGGCAGGGTTTACGTCTCGGCCGCGCCCTAGAGGAGATCCTGCTCGCCGCCATCAAACGTCGAATATCAGGACGGACCAAACCGGCCATCCGCTCATGACTTGAGATTCCGATAAGATTGGGAGTTCCAATCGGGTCTCAATGACGAAACTGCTGCGCTTTTTCCGTCCGTCGCACCAGCACACGGCGTTTTCGGCGACTCTGCTGCTGATGGGAACGGTGATGCTGTCGCGCGTGATCGGATACGCGCGCGAGGCCTACATTGCATTCGCGTTCGGCGCGGGGTCGCAGACCGACGCGTACGTGGCGGCGTTTACGCTGCCGGATTTTCTCAACTACATCGTGGCCGGAGGCGCGGCGTCGATCACGTTTATCTCGATCTACACGCGGTTTCTGGCGGAAAAACGCGGTGCCGATGCACAGAAAACGTTCTCCATCATCATTACGGTGATGACCGCGGTTTTGATTGTGGGGACGATTCTGACCGAGATTTTTGCGCCGCAATTCGTGCGCTGGTTCGTGAAGGGTTTTTCGCCGGATCAGATCGCGCTGTGCGTGCACCTGACCCGGATTCTACTGCCAGCACAAATTTTCTTTTATGTGGGCGGAGTCGTCTCGGCGGTGCTGTTGTCGCATCGGTTGTTTCTGTTTCCAGCATTCGGGCCGCTGATCTACAACCTGTTCATCATTTTTGGCGGCGTGGTGGGTGGACGGCACTTCGGCATTGCGTCGCTGGCCTATGGGGCGCTGATGGGGAGCTTCGCCGGGCCTTTTCTGGCCAGTGTGATCGGCGCGGTGCGGATCGGGACCGGATATCGGCCGTCGTTTGACGTGATGAATCCGGCGTTTCGCGAGTGGGTGCGGCTGTCGGTACCGCTGATGCTGGGCGTATCGCTGGTGACGGCCGATGACTGGATTCTGCGGCACTACGCGGCGGGCGGTGTGGGCGACATTGCGCGGCTCAACTATGCCAAGCGGTTGTTTGCAGTGCCGATTGCCGTGTTGGGGCAGGCGACAGGGCAGGCGTCACTGCCATTTTTTGCCCGGTTGTTCAACGAGAAGCGGCTGGAGGAGTTCGCCGCCACAGTGAATGATTCCGTGTACCGGGTGGCGGCGGCATCGTTTCTGGCGACGGGATGGATGATGGCGGCGGCGCTTCCGCTGATTGATCTGGTGTACCGGCGGGGCAAATTCCTTTTTATGGACACGCAGATGACGGGGATCTACTTTTTTTGGTTCTCGCTGTCGCTGGCGCTGTGGTCGGCGCAGGGGCTGTATGCGCGGGCGTTCTACGCGGCGGGCGACACGCTGACGCCGATGGTGGCGGTTAGCGTCATCACGGCAGCGTCACTGCCGGTTTATTCAATTCTTTTTCATTCGTTCGGCGTGGTGGGCCTGGCGTGGGCGTCGGATATAGGGATTGGGGCGAATTTGCTGGCGTTGGCCTGGCTGCTGCATCGCAAGAGACTTGTTCGGCTCGGGGACTTGCGCTGGGGCGAATTGGGGAAGACGGCGCTGGTGGCGGTGGTGGCGGGTGGGATCAGTTTTGAAGTGGCGAAGATCGTGCCCCTGGCGGCTTCCGGGCGCGGGAGCCGCGGGGCCGATCTGGCTCAACTGACGTTGGTGACGATCACGTGGGCGGCGGCGGTGGCGGCGGGACTGTGGCTGCTGCGGTCGGACTTGCCCGGTGATTTGCGTCGGCGCAAGGGAGCGGTGTATCCGGCCGTGGCCCAGGGCGGAAGCCGGGAGATTCTCGGATCGGGGAGGGAGCCGTGATGGCGAAGGTCCCCACCTCGACTGCGCTCCGGGCAGGCCGTCTCGGAAAGGACGCGAGACCTGAGGCACCCGGCTTTGCTCGACGCCTCAAAGTCAAAAGCGGCGGACATGGTGTCTGCCCCACACGATGCGCTGCGCTATACTCTATGGCCGGAGTGCTGCATGAGTACCGCGGTAAAACCTGTCTCCATCCAAAACCTGGTCGAAGGGCTTCGCCAGTTCCCCGAGTCCGCTTTCGGCCCGACGGAACCGTTGCGCCGCTTTCTGGAGAACATGCCGGTCGACGCTGACTCCCTCGCACCTTATCTGAACTGGGACCGGCAGCACTACACCCGCAATCTTATCGACCGGACTCCTCTGTACGAACTGATGGCCATCTGCTGGGAGGTCGGGCAGTCGAGTTCGGTGCACAACCATCGCGATCAGAATTGCTGGATGGCAGTGCCGGTGGGACGGTTGCTGGTGGAGAACTTTCATCTCGTGCATCAGGATTTAGAGAAAGGGCGTTGCCGGCTGGAGCCGCTCAGCACGGTTGAGATGAACATCTTTCATCCTTGCGCGGTGGACCCCGCCGATCCGGTGCATCGTGTGGTCAATCCGCTGGAATTCAAGCAGCGCGCGGTGAGCTTGCACGTGTATTCGCGTCCGTTCGATACCTGCGTTGTCTATTCTCCGGAACAAGGCACATGCGGGGAAATTCAGCTGCACTTCAACACCAGGTTTGGGAAGACAGTGGAGCGCTGATTCCAGCTATGCCTCAGCACAAACATCTGGCCGTCGTGCTCGGGGCGCTTTTGGCGACAGGAGCGGCGTGCACGAAGCAAGAGCCCAAGTCTGTGAGCGCCATCTCGCCATCGGACCGGGTTGCGCCTTCGCCGGTGGGCACGAGTCAGAACATTCTCAAGAAAACATTCACGCTCAAAACGTCGGCCGAATTCCCCTTTGATATCCCCGCCCACGCGGTCGAGCCCCATCTGCACGGGCTCTACGAATCGTTCGTGGGACAGGTACATGGCGCGTCCGATGCCAGCGCCAACATCGATTTCCTGGTGCTGAACGAGGCCCAGCACGCCGAACTTTTGGGGAACCATCCCAGCGAAGCTCTGTTCACCGCCCAGGATTCCCACAACCAGGCGGTGAACTTCGACCTCCCGGCATCGACGAACCAACCGGTGAAGTACTATCTGGTTTTTCGCAACGCGGAGGGGAGCAAAGGCAGCAAAGTCGTGGAAGCTAACTTTCGGGTCGATTTCTAGCGACTTCTCAGGCTGCTACACTAACCGCGGTGCCTCCGCGAAAAAAATCATCGGACTCTCCGGCCCCTGCGGCCACGCCTGACAAGGCTGCCAGCAAGGGTGGTCAGACGCGGACAGGGCCTGCCCTGAGCTTGCCCAAGGGAGTGTCCGCGCCACACTTGCTCGGCTCGCTCGGGCGCATCTTTCTGATCGACACCATGTCGTTCATTTTTCGGGCTTACCACGCGATGGCGCGACAGCGGCCGATGTCGACCAAGACGGGGCTGCCTACGGCTGCGACTTATGTGTTTGTGAACATGCTGCGCAAGCTGCGCGACGATTTCTCTCCCCAGTATCTGGCCGCAGTGTTCGACGTCGCGGGGCCCACGTTTCGCGACGAGCAGGCCGACGCCGTGACCAGCATCCGCAAGTGGGATATCAAGACGCAGACCTTCACCGAAGTCGAGTACAAAGGCTACAAGGCGAATCGCGCCGCCATGCCGGAGGATTTGGCGCAGCAGGTGCCTTACATTCGCCGCGCCCTTGCGGCGTACCGGATTCCAGTCCTGGAAGTGGCGCGATTCGAGGCCGACGACGTAATCGGCACCCTGGCGCGTAAGGCGGCGGAGGCTTCGCATCCTGTGTATGTGGTTTCCAGCGACAAGGACATGATGCAACTGGTGAACGACAAAGTGCAGATTCTGAATCCGCCGAAGGATAACTTAATCTGCGACGCGGCGAAGGTGGAGGAAATTCTAGGCGTGCCGCCGGAACGCGTGATCGATGTGATGGCGCTGCGCGGGGACTCGATCGACAACATTCCGGGCGCCCCGGGGATCGGCGACAAGGGCTCGGTCGAGATCATCAAGCGGTTCGGCACGGTTGAGCAGGCGCTGGAGCGCGCCGCCGAAGTCGAAAGAAAGACCTACCGCGAGTCGCTGCTGAACAATCGCGAGACGATTCTGTTCAGCAAAAGCATGGCGACGATCGACACCAACGTTCCCGTTGATTTAGACGTCGAGGCGATGCGCGCGGGCGAGCCCGACGTTGACGCGCTGAGGTCGCTGTTTACGGAGCTGGAGTTTACCTCGCTGCTCAAGGAACTGCTGCCGGTGGTGGAAGTGACCGAGGCACGGTACGGCGAGGCGAAGTCGGCGGAAGATGTTGAGAGCGTGCTCACGGCAGTCGGAGCCGCAGGCGCACTCGCGGTTGCAGTCGAAGCGGAAGAATCGGTGGATGCGGCGGAGCCAGCGGCTGCAGAGGAAGAAGAAGAGAGCGACGACGAGCCGGCGGATGCGCAACTTTCCTTGATGATCTCGTCGACGACGGCCGGATCAGCTCCCGCGCCCCCAATTCGTCGCGCTGCCATTTCTGCTGCGGCGGGATCCGCCACCATTGTAAGACTGGACTCTGGCGCAGCGGCTGAACGATTGCGAGTTGCTCTGGCGAATGCGGTTCTGCCGAAAGCGATCCACGATTACAAGGCGGCGATTCATGCGCTGACGCCGATGGGGATCACGCCGGCCGGGGTGCAGCATGATTCGATGCTCTACTCCTACCTCCTCGATCCGACGTATTCTTCGCATCGCCTGGGGGACGTCGGGCTCAGACGCTTCAACCTGAAATTGTCGGGTGAACTGGCCGAATCGGCGGACATAACCGGCAGGCTGGCAACGGCGTTGCGCGGAGAAGTTGAGCAGGCCGGCCTGACCAGGCTTTACCAAGAAATGGACCTGCCGCTGGTTCCGGTGCTGGCCCGCATGGAACAGGCGGGGGTGAAAATCGATACGGGCGCGCTCTCGCAAATGTCCACGGAGCTGGAGCGCGAAGTTGCGGAAAAGGAAAAGGAAATCTACGCAGCGGCGGGGATGGAGTTCAACGTCGGATCGCCCAAGCAACTGGGGGACGTGCTATTCAATCGCATGAACTTGCCCAAGCCGGTGAAGTACGGCAAGGGACGGACCATTTCGACCGCTGTCGATGTGCTCGAAGAACTGGCGGAGAACCATCCCATTGCGCGAATGGTGCTGGATTATCGCCAACTGACCAAGCTCAAGTCGACTTACGTCGACACTCTACCGGCGCTGATCAATCCCGCTACCGGGCGCGTGCACACAACATTCGGCCAGACGGGGACCGCGACGGGGCGGCTCTCTTCGGCGAATCCGAATCTGCAGAACATTCCCATTCGCACCGAACTCGGGCGCGGAATTCGGGCGGCGTTTATTGCCGAGCCCGGACACGTGCTGCTGACCGCGGACTATTCGCAGATTGAGTTGCGGCTGCTGGCTCACTTTTCGCGCGATCCGCTGCTGGTCGAGGCCTACCGGCGCGGCGATGATATCCACACGCTGACCGCTTCGCAGGTCTTTGGGGTCCCGCCGCTGATGGTGACGCCGGACCACCGTCGTCAGGCCAAAGTCGTGAACTTCGGCATCGTCTATGGGCTCTCGGCCTTTGGGCTGTCCCAGCAACTTGGTATTGAACCGAGCGAGGCCAAGCAATTCATTTCGAATTATTTTGAGAAGTATGCGGGGGTGCGGGCTTTTATCGACAAGACGCTCGAAGACGCGCGACGCGAATTGAGAGTGAAGACGTTGTTTGGGCGGGTGCGCCCGATTCCTGACATCCACAGCAAGAACGCGAATCAGCGGGGATTTGCCGAGCGTACCGCGGTAAACACTCCGCTGCAAGGGACGGCGGCGGATCTGATCAAGATTGCGATGATTCGCATCGACAGAGCGGTGCGGGAGCGCGCTTTGCAGTCGAGAATGACATTGCAGGTTCACGACGAATTGGTGTTTGAGGTTCCCGAGAATGAAGTTGACGTCATGCGGTCGCTGGTGCGGGATTATATGGAGAAGGCTCACGAACTGGCCGTGCCGCTTCTTGTGGAGATCGGGGTGGGAGCGAACTGGCGCGACCTCGAGTAGGAGCGAAAAGGCCGTGGCGGTAGTGTAGAATTACTTTCACCCCTCCGCTGCGGGAGGACGGGCTGACCGAGGGCCCGTCGAATCGGCGGAATTCTTCCTCGTCGGGACGTGGCTCAGCCTGGTAGAGCACTCGCTTGGGGTGCGAGGGGTCGGCAGTTCAAATCTGCCCGTCCCGACCAATCTTCATTTTTCGCCCGTTGGAAGGTTATTGTCCCTTTACCTATAGTTTGGCCGGATTGGAAGCATAGTTTGGCCAACGAGAGGGCGACGGCGGTGGGTTACTTTTGTTGTTTCTTGAAGCAAAATGTCGCTAACTGACACTTTATGCTTCAAGACCTACTACTTTACCTAGTTGCAACCACCTCCCACAACCTCCTGTACTCCACAACACCCGCTGCTTGTGCAAGGAGCTACCTTCCAATGTTGCAAACCTATAGCAGAAGTCAAGCAATTGGTTTGGGTCTCGTAGTTGGTGCAGACTTATAAAAGAATTCCTGCGGCCAGACTATCCTTCCACATGCTATTTGCGGCCAAACTATCCTTCCAGGAGGGCTCCTCAGTCGGATAAGGGCGACGAGGAAGACGGAATCAATGCATTCACACAGGAAGAGCGGCAAGGTATGGCTCCAGAAGCGGCCAAACTATCCTGCCAGGCACAATTATCACTACTTGTGAGATGAATCGTATTTAACGCTAAGTTGTTGATTATAAATATATATCTCAAAAATAGTCATTCGAGTGTGAATACACCTCACACACCTCACAATCTCGTCAGATAAGCCCAGTACAGAGACGCTCTAACCTAGTAAGGCCCTCTGGGGTGGGCGAACCCGGCGGCTCCCCCACAACTCTCCTGTTACGAATTGCGAACAATCCAAGTGTGGTTGTAGAGAACCCGCGATCCTGCGTTACGGTCTTTTCAATGTTCACGCCCCCGGTGACTCCAGTCCTGCAAGGAATAGCCTTCCCCTATCGCGTGCTGCTTTGCGGACCTCTGAGAAGGGACTGGAGTATGAGCAACCAATCGCTGCCACATCTTCAGACCGCGCTTCAGGGAGCGACTGTTCGGGTCAATTCGTCTGTCATACCAAGGAGCCCTAGATGAGACGTGTTCGTCATGGTTGGCGAGAGGCATGCGCAGCAGCGTTAGGGGAAACTCATCCCGCTCGAGCGCTTGGTCGCATTGAAAGGACAATTACCGCGCTTGAAAGACGTTACGCCGAATGGGGGAGTCATCCCGGAACTCCGGCTGAGCTGACTGCGATCCAAAACGCACTTTCCGCTCTCGAACGCCTGATGAAGGAAACGCTCGTGGTGGATGGGGAGGCTCCTCGCAGAGACGTGGGAGAGATTTCAGACGCAGCGCAGCAGTGGGACAAGCCTCACGAGGCTCTAACCTAAGAGGCCCTCCAGGATGTGCGAATACGACGGCGTCGGCTCGTTCAACTCTTGCAGCCGTTTCCGCAATTCATTCCCGCAGGTCAGGCGAGCCATACAGTGCTTACAGCCTGGGCTGTGGATTCGCAGAAGGGACAATACGTAGCAGATCCTGGGTCTCAACATCACCGCACCCCCCGGCTCGACAAATTTTGATGTCGAGCAAACTGCCCGATTCCGACAGAGCTGTCGTTGCTCTTCCGCAAAGATGAGCAGATTTTCTTACGCCCTTGCAAGCCAGGCTTAGGTGGAAAGACCGCGTTAAGTGCTTAATTTTTAAACACTGTTGCAGAAAACTGCGGGCCTGATCGCGATTCCGTCCTCAACGTTTGACCCGCCCCCTCGGGCCGTCATTCGTCACCAGAGGGCACTCTAATCTAGCGAGTCCCTGCTGATGACAATCACTCTCGTATGCCGATAACGCGCGTCAACAGCGACCAAAGTTCGGAGTTCCCATTCGACAATGCTCTCGGGTAAGATTCGGACCTTCCCCACACACGACGGACCGAAAGGGGCGAGGTAAACAGCGAGCCCTTTTTCCGGTTGATGCATCTTCTTAAAGCACCAGAGCGCGCTCACGCTTCTCCACTCCGCTTCAAAACCATAGCACTCCCTTCTTCTGAAAGAATGAGGTCGCGCCATATCGGGTCAGGAACAACAAGATTCGGTCGTTGTACTCGACCTGTCCGATGAGCCCGGGGACCTCAGCAAAGTGAATCCTGGGTGCTGGGTGTCGAACGCGACGAGAAAACCCTTCCCGCGCTTTGTGTATTGATTCCACATCGCTCGGCTAAGGCTGTTCTCGCAAAGACAGAAGACCCCAAATTCCTCAGGCGCAGTTAACTTCCGAGATGCGGCAGCCGGTATCGAGCCGGAACAGGATTAACAGATGCAGCCGCCGCTGATACTCCCTTTCGGCTTCCACCTGAGAAGTAGCCTGATTTGTTGCCTCGTGAATGTGGGCAGGACGAGCCTCAGGCTCTTTGAGTTGCTGGATTTTCGGCGATGACCCGGACCACTTCAGATAAGCATTGAGGGCGCGAATGGCCGAATTGCATCCCGGCCTTCAGCCCCTTTTCCCGCATGCGGAGCACGGCTTCTTTCAATTCATCTTGTGACGGTGATTCCGGGGGCAGCCGTTTGAAGCTGCACTGGTACTAATCCAGAGTAGAGGTCGAAACATTTGAGAGGTACTGACGTTGGCCGACGAACTGCTCAAAACGCGTTGACATACGCCCTCCAAGGCGAGTACCAGACTTGGAGAGAAACCGCGTAAACCACTGAGTCAAAAGGGACGTGGCTCAGCCTGGTAGAGCACTCGCTTGGGGTGCGAGGGGTCGGCAGTTCAAAATCTGAGCGCGTCCCGACCAATCAAAGTTACGAGTAATTTCCTCTAAATTCAGGGGGCGTTTGACCCCGTCTCTTGAAGGAAGCTGTGTTGCCCAAGTTCCAGCAGTTCATTGGTGAACCACAACAGCGAGCGAGGTTCCCCTCGCAGTTCGCAGGCTGCGCACTCTGCTCGATTCGGAGTGAATTCATTCGCTCGTGGCCATGTCGAAAATCATTAAGTGGCTATTGCGGAATTGAGCAGCGGGCAAAGATCATTTCTGGCAGCCGGATGGGCTTACTTGACGGCCTTTGCCTTCATCGCCGCGCGGGTCTGGCATCGGGACCAGGTAGTCACCTTCGCGAAAGAGGTTCTGATGCTTTCATCAACCAACTTCTGGATGTCTTTTGCCGGGCTTATCTATCTTGTCGCCGGTGTTTTTATACTTCGAAACGAGATCAGCGCGGCTCGCGGCTGGGACAAGCTGATCAACTTCGGCTGTGTCTTCATCGCCGTTCCACTCGCTGTATTCGCGCCCGAGCATTTCCGCGGCCCGGAGTTCGTCCGGAATATGGTCCCGTCCTGGATGCCGGCGCACTCGTTCTGGCCGTATTTTGTCGGATGCGCGCTGCTCGCAGCCGCTACTAGCCTTACTGTGAGGAAGTTCGTGCGCTTATCGTCCACCCTGCTCGGATCAATGTTCTTTCTATTTGTTTGCATGATTTATATACCGTACGTGTTCGCGCATCCCAGGAATCGATTCGGGTGGGCCTACGCGCTAAGAGATCTCTCTTTTTCCGGAGGCGCATGGGCTCTCGCCGGACTGCATACTCGCGCCTCGTCGGCGCAACAATCGAAATGGATGATTTTATTTGGGCGCACCGTCGTAGCGATTGCTGCGATCTTTTTTGCCGTGGAACATTTTCTTCATCCAGAGTTTGCGCCCGGCGTTCCTTTGGAAATGATGACGCCATCATGGGTTCCATCCCCCAGCGTATGGGGATACCTCGCAGGAGCGATCCTACTGGCCGGCGGAACCGGCTTGGCCCTGAACAAGCAATCTCGGATCGCCGCAGCCTCGATTGGCGCATTAATGACCGTCCTCACTCTATTCCTATATCTGCTTATTTTGATCCGCGCCCACGGCGGATCGGAGATCAATGAAGCGTTAAATTACGTCGCGGACACTTTGCTCTTCGCCGGAGCCGCACTCGTCCTGGCATCGGCATTGCCGCACGATCCTGATCGCGTGGGCTAAGCTGCGGGAATGAATTGCGGCAACGGCCGCAAGAGTTGAACCGACGAACACAGCCAAGTTCGCCCAGCCCAGAAGGGCTCATGGGTTCGAGCGCCCTCGGCGCCATCAAAGACCGCTGCTAGCCAACCTGTTGGCTGCGCTCCGTGACAACCGAATCGGTGCTCAAATCCCGAAACAACGGATGCGCAGTGAACGGCTCGGGAGGATAGTCTAGTTCGAACCTCAGCAGATCCGACGCTTTATAGCTGGCCTCTTGGCCACACTTATCGCATCGGGCCATGAAGGAGCCAGTCACAACCGGGCAAGGACTGACAGCGTCCGTTTCGCCAAGAGGGATTCTGTACCTGAAGAACAGGCTCAGACTCTCCCGAACGTGAAACCACTTGTACTTGCAGAGGACTACCCAAAAGTAACGGTTGTCTTCCCACATACAAGAATTCCCCAGCGGTCACGAAGTGGCAGGGGAGGACCTTTAGGGACACAAAGGTACTAAGTCCGGTCGATGGATGTCAAGAAAACCGAATACCTTTTTTCTACGGCAACCAGTTCTTGGTTGAGCGCGCAAAACACCGATGCCGTCTAAGCCGGGTGTCTGCTCGAGAAGCATTGATTGGGGGTTCTTTAGCCTCAATAAACAGCGGACGCTCTCGAAAGAGCGTCCGCTGTCGGGTACCCGGGTTTGCGTATGGTCTACTCGAATTGAACCGCCGGTAAGACGCTGGTTCCCTCCTTACGAACAGCATCAAGAGCCCGAGGATCAAGTCCCAAGGCTTTGAGGATGGTAGGCGCCACCTGGGCAGTCCCCACTGCGGCTTTGACGGTCTTAGGGCCGAAGCTCGGGTTAGACAGCAACAGAACGACATTCGTATCGTCATGAGCGAACCCGCCGTGCTCAGCCTGTTTGGCGTGGCTGCCGGAGTAAGTGACGCCCACGTTCGGGGTCACGATAATGTCCGGCGAGCGCGGGTCTACGGTTGGGTCGTTGAAGTTAATGGCAAGTGAAGAGCCGTAATAGAACTGCCCGAGCGCGATTCCGGCAGGAGCCGCATTCTCTTCGAGCAGTTTGACGGCAGCCTCTGTATCCGAGGAACTCTTCAGCCAGAGTAGCGAGACGTCATCTTCCGTCGGGCCAATGCCGTTGCCGAGGGGCGATTCTGAGTCTGGAATATAGCCCGCCGTGGCGAGCACGGTGGCTGGGGAAGTGCCGTTACGAGTCTGAGCGACGTAGCGGGCGGGATCGATGGGCGACTGGCCGTGCTTGGCAGTGATGATGATCAGGGTCGAATCATAGAGACCCTTTGCCTTCAACTCCCTGACCCAAGCCCCAATCGAGGCGTCGACGAACTTGAATTCGTCCAGCAGCGCCGCGCTAGGCGTGCCGGTGGCGTCCAGATATCCGCCTGTCACGTTGTTGCTCGCCTCGATGAGCTTCTGGCCAACGCTGAGGGCCTGGAAGTTCATGCCGAAGATGTTGGGAACCTTATTAGTCGACTTGGTGCCGAGGTGGTTCTTGCCATCGATCCAGTTGAGAATCGCATCGACCTTCAAGGTGTCGTAGCACTGAATGTTCTGGAAGCTGTTGGTCCAAGCTGTCAGATCCGAGCCAGGGTCGCGGACTGCTGCGCAGGATATGCCGGTGGGGGTCGTGACGCCGGGAAGACCGATCACGACGGAGTTAATTTCAGGAGCGTAGAAGTCGTCGAGCGCAGCGGGGCCTAGGCCA
The DNA here is from genome assembly GCA_035511455.1 of Candidatus Sulfotelmatobacter sp. GTDB lineage: Bacteria > Acidobacteriota > Terriglobia > Terriglobales > Acidobacteriaceae > Sulfotelmatobacter. The sequence continues at coordinate 39,781 of DATKFH010000103.1, forward strand.
GAGGCAGCGGAGGAGTACGCGGGGTGCTTGTCGGACCATGCCGCGTATCCGCCCGCCTGGTGAATGACGCTGAAGATGCTGTTGGCGCGGACAAACTCCCACGGGTAAACGGGCTTGCAGCCCTTACTGGGGTCGCGGACCAGTCTCTGGGGATCGATGGAGGCGATAGTTCCGTCGGTTAGAGCTGCGCCGGGCGCGCCGCCGTTCACCTTGCTCTGGTCGATATCGATGCCTTCTTCATATTCGGTCGTGGTGCCCGTAGGTGGCGCGCCCGCGGTGCAGGGGCCAGCCTGAACACCGTTGCCCGTGGTTTTCGCGGGGGCGTCGAAATTACGGGAATAGGCGACGTCGTAATAGACGCCGGTCAGGGCAGGGCTTCCGCCGGTGATGATAGCGGTCAGGCCCGGGAACGAATCCGAGGGCTTTGAGGTGCTGGCGGCGACGTAGTTGATGCCGGTCTTGCCGAGGGCGGCAATGGCCGGACAAAAGGGAGCGCCATTGTTGACGGTGCTAATGCCGTTGGCACAGTTCGCGAAATCTACAGCGTGCATACCGTCGACGCTGATCAACAGAACGCGTTTGATGTGGTTGTGGTCTTCCTGGGCGGTTGCGATGCCAACCGAACAGAGGGCTGCGAGGGAGAGTAGAGCGAGTGTCTTTTTCATTTGTATCCTCGAGGGACGATAGTAAGAAAAGTGGTAGGACCAGAATGTTGCGGGGAGTTTAATTTTTCGTGAAAAATCGATGAAGGGGCAGCAGTTCGAACCTGCCTGTCCGACCAACCCTCTCCCAAAGACTTCGAGCACAATTCACTCAGCGCGCAGAAAGCGGGGCCATCCACAGGCGCGAGTGCATTACATTGACGACAATTCCTAGAATCAGGATAATGTGCCGGTGTTTGCTCATCCTTCGCGCGCGATTGTAGGGGCGAAATCAAATGGCCTTCTGGAGATCAGTCACGGCCGCGAACTTCCTTTTCCTGATCGTTCTGACGTTAACCTCTCATAGTTGCCGAACGGGCTCGAAGCAGACGGCTTCAGCGCCGTCCGACTCATCCGCGACCAACGTCGTGGCTGAATTTTTTTCTCACGCCGACCGGCAATACGAGACTGCGGGACAGAAGGCGGAGATCATTCGGGCGCTTGGCGACATGTTGAACAAATCGGCGCAACAATTGCGCCTCCAACGCTACGCCGATTACCAAGGGGGCAAGGACGCCTGGTCATTGACGGATCTGATAGAGCGTTATTTTGTGCCGAGCCAGCCCGTGCCTGATTGGACGGAAAGCAGCTTCTATCGGGACGTATCAAAGCCCGAGGCTCAAGATGCAATTCGCAGGCAGCTGGCCAGCATTGAGAAAGAATCCCCCGCACACTGAAACTGACTGCAAGCTGAAGGAGCGCGTATGGCGAAGTGCTTTCTCCACCCGGGTCGAGACTCGGTAACGACTGTCGCCGCGAAGAATTACTGCCAGAAGTGCAAGGACGGGCAGCAAGCGGCAGCTGCAGAAGTTGCCCTCAAGAATAAGCATGTGGAGCCGAAGTCGTGCTTCGTCACTTATAGAGGAGGGGACTCGTGGCTGCCATTGTTGGGTACAGGATGCGCGCACTGGGTCGCGCATCAACTCGACATATCAACCGGCGCAGCCTCGAACCAGTGCCTCGAAGGACACTCGATTCGCGTGCCGGATGTGATTCAGGGCAAGCCAAAGATCGCGATTGACGATGTCGCGGTAAATGATATTTGGGCAAACGACGCCCTCACGCACATGGGGCTGGTGAGCAAAGTTCAGAAAAACGCTGGCGCCGATGCTGGCGTCGACGCTGGCGCTGGCGGCTCGGACGCGGGAGCTGGCTCGGATGCTGGCGTCAAAGCTGCCGCCGTGCAAATCCAGATCACTCACGACTCCAGTGGGCAGGGTGGCGTCTTCACGAACGATTTCGCTACCTATTTTCATGGCCAGGGTAGTTTCTATCGATGAGGGTGGGTTCGTTAAGGATTGCTTCGAAAATCGCGAGCGGGGGCAAGCAGTCCTTGGTTGGTGCGTGCAAAGAGCGAGTCTAGGACAGTTCCCGGTCGGAGTGGCGGGTTACCGGCTTCCAATGGGACGTACAGCTAAGTGCCATGACCGGCTGGACCGACGACGCCGAAATGAAATTTCACGCCCGGTCCCAGTCCCGCGATGAACCCTGTCGCCAGGACAACGGCAGCGATCACCCATTCCGGGGAGCGTTCGACCTCGGGCATCTGGAGTTCGCTGCTGGGTATGCGCGGGCCGTGGAGCAGGGTCCACATCCATATCAGCCCGGAGTGCCCTCCAAACGACGCAGCCGAAGCGGAGATCAGAATTAACAGCGGACTCACCGGATTCAGCGCGCCCGCAACGCAGTTAAGGATTCCGCCCGCGAGATAAGGCGCGAGCGTCAACCGTCGCGCGCGCCGCACACGCATCTGTCGGTCGATGCCCAAGAAGGGACGTAGCTCAAGCACGCACAGAGGCACAAACAAAAAGAAGTAGGTAACTGTTCCCAGTACAACCAGGCCCACACGCCACGCCCATGCGGGCTGCCACCCTGCCACCACCGACGCCCAGTCGCCGATGTTGCCGATGCCGGAGAACAGAAAATATCCACCTGCCTGAAACAGATTAAAAGTCATCAGGAGCCAGAAGAAGTAGCGCCAAGGTGCAGCCCGCTTGACCCCACGGGCGGCCGCCCAGAACAACGCTCCAAATATCAGATTGGCGAGCGTCCCGCCCGCCGCCACCAAACGCCTGTCTGCGCTGCACTCGAAATGGACCGTAGAGATCGCCAGCGGCTGGCCACCCGTGGACACGCACGCGCCTCCGTGACCAAGCCCTTCGTGGATAAAGTCCACGATCACGGTAGCTGCAATTGCGATGGCAGCGATGGTCAGTAGATCGGGTTGGCTTGCCTCGCGGCGCGGGTTGGACTCTGCCGTTGTGTCCTTCGAAGTATTGGTGACCATGCGCGGAATTGTAGCAGCGGCACGGCGGCACGCATGGCTGCCGATGGCAACAGGCGGCATCGATCCAAGAATCTTCGAGGGGCCGGCTTTTTACGCCAAGTGCTTTGCAGGGTTGCTCGTGGCTTCGGCCAGGTCGGCTAGGAACATGGCCGCGCGGGCCCCGTCGGCGATGCGGTGGTCGCACGAGATGGTAAGCGTCATCATGGGGCGGACGGCGGGCTTGCCTTCCACGGCTACGACCCGGTCGACGATGGTGCCTACGGCGAGAATGGCGGCCTGGGGCGGGGTAATGATCGCGCTGAAGTGATCGACCTTGTACATGCCGAGATTGCTGATGGTGAAGGTGGCATCGGCGATGTCGGCGGGGCGCAACTTGCCGGCGCGGGCGCGCTCGGCGACTTCGCGGCGGTGGAGCGCAATCTCGGCCAGGCTTGCGGTGTGAGCGTTCGGAATGACGGCGGCGACCACGCCGTCACTTACGGCGATGGCTACGGCCATATGGACGTGGTCGTGCAGGCGAATGCCTTCGGCGGTCCAACTGGCGTTCAAGCGCGGATGTTTCAGCAGGATGCGGGCGACCAGCGCCACCAGCAGATCGGTGTGAGTAACGCGGACTTGATCCGTGCTCCCGATTTGGCCAACGACGCGTTCGCGATATTCGTTGAGGGGGGTGGCGTCGATCTCGCGGCTGACAAAGAAATGAGGGACGCTGGTCCAGCTCTGGGTCGTGCGTTCGGCCATGATACGGCCGAGCGAGGTGGGCACTTCGATCTTGCCGGACGGTTTTTCGTCTGCGATCGTGCCGGCTGGGGATGAGGCGGTCGCTTGCACATCGGAGGCGAGAATTTCTCCGCCGGGACCTGAGCCGCGAACGACGGCGATGTTGACTCCCAGCTCCTTCGCGAGGCGGCGAGCTTTCGGGGAAAGCTTCGCCTTTGATGGGGGCGCAGAAGCGCTGGGTGCGGGTGGCGCGACATGAGGCGGTTCCGACCTGGTGTGGGATACGGCCCTGGCGGCGGGTGCGGCCGTTGATGACGCACCGTCAGACGGTGCTTGTTCGCCCGGAGCGACGATCCACGCGATCGTCTGCCCAACGGGGATCTCGGCACCTTCCGATGCTTTGATTCCGGCGAGAACGCCGTCGGCAGGGGCTTCGACTTCCACCACCGCCTTGTCGGTTTCGATTTCGAGGAGAGGCTCGCCCTTGCTGACGCGGTCGCCCTCCTTCTTCCGCCAAGCGATGAGCTTGCCGGTTTCCTGTGCCATCTCGAGTGCGGGCATTACGACGCTGAAGGCCATAGTTGTAATCGATTGTCCGGGGGGAATAAGACTGCCCTCCGGAGATTGTGTCGCAGCTTTTCTTTCGCCCCTTCGGGTCTTACTCATTTCCTCCGAGCTTCCCGCGGCTTGCGCTCCTTCGGCAAGCTCAGGGCAGGCTGCACTCTTCCGCCGCTTCGCGGCTACCGGGTTTGGCGTTCGCTCAGCGGGAGACTTCGACCCGCTCGGTTTTGGCGCTGGTCTCGATCATCTCGCGGACGTGTTCGCTGGGTCGAGCTTCGCTTTCTCGCGTCGTGGGCAGCGGGCCATTCACCGTGTAGTAATGGGCTCCGGCGACCAGGAGCTCTTCTGCCGGGAATTTGGTGATGACTTCGTGTGCGGTCGGCGTAACCACGATTTCCTCTTCGATGCGGGCGGCGCTCCAGCCGTCGGTCGAGGGCCAGAATGTTTCCAGGGCAAAGACCATGCCGGGCTGGATCTCGACCGGATGGTCGAAGGAGACCAGGCGGCTGATGACCGGCTTTTCCCAGATCGCAAGGCCGATGCCGTGGCCGTACTGCAGGGCAAAGGCGGCTTCTTCGTTGGGGAAACCAAAATCCGTAGCCTTTGGCCAGACGGCTGCGATTTCGGCGGTCGTGCGACCGGGGCGCACCAATTCAATGGCGGCGTCGAGATAGTCGCGGCAACGCTTGTAGGCGTCGACCATGGCGTGCGACGCGTAGCCCACGGTGAAACAGCGGTAGTAGCAGGTGCGGTATCCCATGTAGGAGTGAAGAATGTCGTAGTAGACGGGATCGCCGGGGCGCAGAACGCGATCGGAAAAGACGTGCGGGTGCGGATTGCAGCGCTCGCCCGAAATGGCGTTCACCGCCTCGACGTATTCCGAGCCAAGATCGTAGAGCACCTTGCTGACCAAGCCCACGGCTTCGTTTTCGCGCAGGCCGGGCTTCATGGCGCGGTAGAGTTCGTCGTAGGCAGCGTCGACCATCATGGCTGAAGTGTTGAGCAGCGAGATTTCATCTTGCGTCTTGATGACGCGTGCCTCGGACATAAGTTGCTGTCCGTCGACCACCTTGAGGCCTTCTTTTTGAAGCGCGAAGAGAACGGGGAGTTCGATGATGTCGATGCCGACCGGTTCTTTGTGCAGGCCGCGCATTTCGAGTTCAAGGCGGATTTTCTTGGCGACGTCTTCGGCTCGGCCCATCTCGGGGGTCATCGCTCCGCGGAGCATCGAGATGCCGGGCCGCGAGCGCTCGCCGAGCCAGGGACAGTTCAGTTGATGATGCTTGGCGGCGGAGCCGAAGTCCCACAGGATGGGCTCGTCATTTTGCGGCAGCAGGGTGAAGCGGTTGGCTTTGTCTTGCGCCCAGGTACCGATGTGCGTGGCGGTGAGATAGCGGACATTGTTCATGTCGAAACAGAGCAGCGAGCCCATCGACGACTTGGCCAACAGGTCTTTCGCTTTTTGCAGGCGCTCGCGGCGGAGGCGGTCGAAATCGATCCGGTTCTCCCAGTCCACTGCCATCGTTCCGTGAGTTTTGAGTCCCATAGTGCCTCCAGTTCTTGGCCGCTAGATTATGCGACGGTGTTCAATTCATCTTTTTCCCATATACGGCGAATGCCGCGGTGAACGCGGTGTATTCATACCATCCCTGTCCGTTGTTGAACGCGAAGTTGCCCTCAATGCCCATGGGACTGAGGTCCCACTCCATGCGGGTATCATCTTCCCCGGCATTTGTCCGGACGACGATCCAGTATTGGATTCCTTTGTGGACGCGCACGCCCTTCTCGTCTCTCGCCACGTCGATGGTGCAGCAGGTTCCAAATTTTGGTGCTTGCTTCACGCTCCAGCCGTGCAGGGCTTTGCCGGGTGTCTCTATTCCGTTATCAGCGTTCAAACTAAGCACGAAAGAATTTGGCGATCCGCTGTTGTGCTCGACGGCGATTGCGACCCGCGTAACCTCGGCGTTGAAAGCAGGAGTAAAGGGCATTGCCACCCACTGCTGTTGTACACCCGAGTCAGGGCCGGCCACATCCCAGGCTACATTGCCTTCATACAGGTGGTCTTTCGGGCCGAGGTTGCTGAAAATCACACTGCACCGGTCGGGATTCGGATTTACGACTTGAATCGTCCCAGAAGGTTTCGTTGCCCAAGCCCAGTTGACCGTACCTTTAAAGCTCATGACCACGTCGTCATCAGGACCGGCCGCTGTGACGCTGAGGTTTGTCATGGATGCAGCGCCAACGGCGATCAGAACGCAGAGTAGGGTAAGCTTCGTCATATGCTCTCCTTTTTCTCATTGCCATGACGAGTGGCAGCCGATACGGAAAGTATGCTCCGCGTCGGGTGCGACCTAAGTTACCCCTCAGCGTGACGACCAAATGTCAAAACCATGTAAAGATCTGACCGGAGTCTGCCTCTGTGCCGTCGCAACCTGTCAAAATCGATCCGATTCTAGTTCACTGCAATGGTTCTGAGTTCTTGAGTCCAACCGATCCGGCGTTCGTAGAGACGTTGCTAGCAGCGTCTCTGCCTGCATCACCTAACCTCGGCTTTACCGGCGCCGCCGGCAGAGACCTAGCAAGCTACGTCTCTACGACTTGCCGGACATCTTGCCGCACATCTGGCGGGCGGCTTCGAATACGCTGTCTTCGGTCGGGACAGTGAGGTCCTCGAGCGGCGGTGAAAACGGGATCGGGACGTGCATGGCGCCCATGCGCTTTACGGGTGCGTCCAGATCGTAGAACGCGCCTTCGGCGATTACGGCTGCGAGTTCGGAGGTCACTCCATAACGGCCGTACCCTTCATCGAGGACGATGGCGCGCGACGTCTTCTTGGCTGAGTCGATGATAGTTTTTTCGTCGAGCGGCCAAGTTGTGCGCGGATCGACGACCTCGGCGCTGATGCCTTCTTTTTCCAGCAGAGTTGCCGCGCCCAGCGCGATCTGCACCATGCTGCTGGTCGCCACGAGCGTGATGTCGTCCCCGGCTCGCTTCACGTCGGCAACACCCAACGGAATCGTGTAGTCTTCGGCGGGCACAGGGCCTTTCATCTTGTACATCATTTTGTCTTCGAAGAAGACGACCGGGTTCTCGTCGCGGATCGCCGTCTTCAGCAGTCCTTTGGCGTCATAGGGAGTCGACGGCAGCACGACTTTCAAGCCGGGAACATGACTGAACCAGGCATGCAACGACTGCGAGTGTTGCGCGGCGGAGCGCCGGGTCGCGCCCAGCGTGGTACGCATCACCATGGGAACGCGCCAGTGGCCGCCGGACATGTAATGCGCCTTGGCGGCTTGGTTGACCATTTGATCCATGGTCAAGGTGATGAAGTCGCCGAACATGATGTCAACAACTGGGCGCAGACCGGTCATGGCGGCGCCGACTCCGATTCCTGTAAATCCGGCTTCGGAGATGGGCGTGTCGACGACGCGCTCGGAACCGAATTCCTCTACCAACCCGGAGAGCACCTTAAACGGAGTGCCTGCCTCGGCTACATCTTCGCCGAAAACACAGACGCGGGAGTCGCGGCGCATTTCCTCGGCCAGCGCCTCGCGAACCGCTTGCGCGAATGTCAGTTCACGGCTAGGCATAGACGTCCTGAGTGACCTGGTCGACGCTGGGATACGGAGCGGCGACGGCGAACTTTACCGCGGCTTCCATCTCGGTGCGCGCTTCGGCGCTGATTTGATCCAGCGTCGCCGGAGTGGCATATCCCTGAGCGATCAGCCACTTCCCGTGCAGTTGAATCGGATCGCGCTCGGTCTTCCAGTGCTGCTCTTCCTGCTTGGAGCGATAGTATTCGCGATTGATATCGCCCACATGGTGGCCGCTGTAACGGTAAGTGTCGGCCTGAATGAATCCGGGGCCTCCGCCGGCGCGGGCGCGCTTGATCAGACGCGAGGCGACTTCGTTTACGGCGCGCACGTCTTGCCCGTCGACGGATGCGGCTTCCAGAGCGAAGGCGCGGGCGCGGGCTAGAATCGTTCCGGAAGTGGTCTCGCTGTAGTGCGTGTACTCGTTGTAGAGATTGTTTTCGCAGACGTAGATGACGGGAAGCTTCCAGAGTTGCGCCAGGTTCATGACTTCGTAAAGAGATCCCTGGCCGAGAGCGCCTTCACCGAAAAAGCAGATTGCGACGCGTCCATTGCCCAACCTTTTCGCGGCGAAAGCGGCGCCGGTGGCGATGCCAACGCTGCCTCCCACGATTGCGTTGGCGCCCAGGTTGCCGGTGGCGGGGTCGGCGATGTGCATCGAACCGCCTTTGCCGCGACAGTAGCCGGCTTCTTTGCCGAGCAACTCTGCGAACATGCGATCGGGTGAAGCTCCCTTGGCCAGGCAGTGCCCATGGCCGCGGTGCGTGCTGGTGATGTAGTCGTCAATGCGGAGCGCTTGGCAGATACCCACCGCAACCGCCTCTTCCCCGCTGTAAAGATGCGCAAGACCGGGCATCAAAGCGCGGGTGTAGAGTTCGTTGACCTGCTCTTCGAACAGGCGGATCCTCACCATCTGCCGGTAGGCGTGGAGCCACTTTTCCTGGTCGGTGGTGAATTCACTGCCGGCTTCGGGCTTGGAGGTGGCAGTTGTCACTTCCGGCCTCCCGCGGTCACGGGCGTGGTCACGCCCGACATGGCGGCCAGCACGTCGAACATGCAGGCGAAGTCGTAGTTGGTCCACCCCAGGCCGCGAGCAGCAGTTAAGAACTCGTTGCTCACGGCCGTGGTCGGCAGAGGGACGTCAAGCTGGCGGCCCAGGTCCATCGCGAGCACCATGTCTTTCTGCATCATGTTGACGTCGAACCAGGCCTCCTCGGGCTGCTGCAGGACGAACGGGCCGCGATATTTGATCATGGGAGAAGCGACGGCACTGTTGACCAGCACATCGACTGCGACTTCGCGGGCGATGCCGCTCTTTTCGGCGAGTAGCACGCCTTCGGAGAAGGCCAGCATCTGCACGGCTAAGCTGAGATTGGTCGCGATCTTCATTGAGAGCGCGAGACCGTTGTCGCCGACGTGAGTGACTTTGGGCCCGATATCGAGCAGGAGCGGCTTGATCTTGTCAAAAGTTTCTGTGCGGCCGCCGACCATCACCGACAATTTGCCTTCCTGCAGAGTGATGACGCTGCCTGAGACTGGAGAGTCGACCATGTCAGCCCCCAGGGCGCGCACTTTGGCGGCGAGCGCGCGGCTCACCGTTGGACTTACGGTGCTCATGTCGATGAAAGTTTTGCCTGCGCTCAGGCCGGCGAGCAAGCCATCGGGGCCTTCGGTGATGGCCTGGATCGCGGCCGCGTTGGTTACCATCGCGAAGGTGTAGTTGGAAGCGCTGGCGACCGCGCGCGGCGAATCCGCCCAGTGCATGCCTTTCGCAACCAGCCACTGCGCCTTGGCGCGCGTGCGGTTGTAGCCGGTGACGCTGTGTCCCTTGCTCAGGAGCCGATTCACCATCTGGCTGCCCATCACTCCTAAACCGATGAATCCTAACTTTGCCATCCGCACCTGCCTTCGAGGTTATGCCACTCTTCAACGAAACTAATGTGTGGGTTGCTTGCCGGCCGGATGCCTCGCGGCTGGCGCCTGACTGTCATCGCGCACCTGGCCGAGGTGAGCCCGCATGGTGTCGCGGGCGGCTTCGGCATCGCGGCGCTCGACCGCCTCGAGAATCCGCTTGTGATGAACCTGGCCGCGTTCGGGACCGCCGGGGACTTTGAAGATTCGCAGCCGCTGTTCGCGAAGAAGTCCGACGATGGAGTCGAGCAAAGAAAGAATCAGCGGGTTGGCCGCACCTTCGGCGAGCGCGAGGTGAAAGTCGAGATCCGCTTCGATGTAGGCGTCGGGATCCTGACCTGCCCGGTCCATGATGGCGACGGCTTCACGCATGGTCGCCAGCTCCGCCTCCTGAATACGGGTCGCAGCGAGAGCCGCGATTTCCGGCTCCAGAATGGCGCGCACTTCGGCGAGGTGGGTCGAGCCTTCGGGCTGACCGATCTTGACCATCAGATCGAGGGACTGGCGGACCGCATGCGTAGTGCCATCGGTGATGAAAGTGCCGCGACCAGAATAGGCCTCGACCAAACCCTTCTCGCGGAGCGCCTTGACGGCTTCGCGCACGGCAGTACGGCTCACGCCAAAACGTTGCGCGAGTTCACGCTCGGCGGGCAACTGATCGCCGGGTTTAAGGGTGCCTTTTACAATGGATTCTTCGATTTGCTGAACAATTTGTTCGTAGAGACGAGATGTACGAACTAGCTTGTACACTGCGCTGCCCCCCGCACGGAACGGAGCCGAGCTAGCCGAGGAGTCGGCTATGGTCTGGCTACTATACCGCATATCCACGGGGTGCTGTCGGGTTTGTTCGATAATCGGCAAGGTGGGTATGCAGGTATGGTGGTATGACCAACAAATCCTACTACAGACCGGTTCGAGCGTGCAACCCGCGGCTTTAACTTTGTGTAATAACTCTGGTTGTTGGATGGGTGTTCCCGAATGTGAACTCCCTTTCTTGCCGGCCAGGAGGTATCTTCTAGGAATCCATCCAAAAAATGAATTTGCTTGACACTGTTTCTCCGATGGTGGTATGGCTGTCGGACCAGCTTCAACGGAGGGGTTTACTTATGCTATCCAGCACGGTCGGTGCCTGCACGTCCCGCGAAGGCAGGATGACTGTACTTTGCCTGTTGCTTGCCACCTTTACGCTCCTGGCGTTATCAGTTCCCGCCCCGGCACAATCCACCACGGGACGTATCTTGGGGACGGTGACCGATCCGAGCGGGGCCGCGGCCGCCGGAGCCACCGTGGCAATTATGGACGTTCAACGGGGCACCTCGCGTACGGTGACCAGCGACGAGTCTGGCGGCTACGTCGCTCCAGACCTACAACCTGGCACCTACAAAATCCGTGTCGAAATGAAGGGCTTTAAAACGACGGAGCGCCCGAACGTAGTCCTTGAGGTTGCGACCGATGTGCGGGTCGACGTTGCTCTGCAACCAGGGGCTGTGTCGGAGACTGTCGTCGTGGAAGAAGAAGTTCCGCTGCTCAATACCACCTCAGCTACGTTGGGAGGCACACTCAGTAACCAGGAAATCAACGACCTTCCGCTGAACGGCCGGAACTACGAAAATCTGCTGCAGCTGCGGCCCGGGGTTATGCGTTACCCCGGCGGCGGTTTCTCCACGACGAGCACCAACGGGCTGCGCGCCGAAGACAACGCGTACTTCATTGAGGGACTGTTCAACAGCGAGCCGTACTCGGGTCAGGGGATCATCAACGGCGCGGGCATCGCGGGCGATTCAGCGACTATCCTTCCCATCGATGCGATTCAGGAGTTCAACTTGCAGGAGAATCCTCCGGCAGAATACGGGTGGAAGCCGGGAGCAATTGTCAACGTCGGGTTGAAGAGCGGCACGAACGGATTGCATGGCACCGCCTTCGCCTTCGGGCGCGACGGCAACCTGGACGGGCGAAATTATTTCAACACTGCTCCGAACCCCAAGTTAGGCAGAGAGCTGGAGCAGTTCGGCGCTTCGCTGGGCGGAGCGATCGTAAAGGATAAAGCCTTCTTCTTCGGGTCCTACGAAGGGCAACGCTATGACGTAGGCAACTCCTTCGGAGGAGTGACCAGCCCATCGATGGTTCCCATGACTCTTGCTCCTGGAGCAGCCCCCAATTGCATTTCCGCTGCTCTGGTCGCGGCCTCCGCCGATTGTGCCAACAGCATTCCGAATGCAATCGCCGACTTGCTGGCGAACCATGTTACGATCAGCGCCGCCAGCCAGAAGATCTCGGGCTGCACCATGTCTGGCACCACTATTAGCTGCGCCGGCACCGGCTTTCCGCTGAACAACAATCCGACCACCACTATCGTCAACGGATTTCCGAACCAAGTCAACGTCGACAACGCGGTGGGCAAGGTCGACGTGCACCTCAATGACCGCAATACCGTCAGCGGGACCTACTTCTTCGGCAACAACTCAGGAACCGTCGAGGACTTTCCCGAATTGCAATCGAAGTGGCGATCCAAGATCCACACCCGCGCGCAAGTGGCGGGCGGAAACTGGATCTGGACTCCCTCGGGCCGATGGGTCAACGAAGCCAGGTTTGGCTATAGTCGGCTTTACCAGCCCACTCTGCCGGGCGATCTCAGCACGCCCGCTTCCGGGTATGGACTGAATACTGGCGTGAGTGGTGCCAACAGCGGGGGTTTGCCACGCATTGGGTTTGCCGGAGCTTTCATTCCCGGTCTGGGCGGCTTCAAGTGGCCGAAGTTCCAGGGGCCCGATGGCATCGTCCAGTTTATTGATCACGTGTCGTACACTGCGGGGCGGCACTCGCTGAAGTTCGGCGGAGAACTGCATCGCGACTACGTTAGCGGCGGAGCATTCGGCAACGCCCGGGGCAGCATCACCTTTGTAGGTGGCGTCGCCATACCGACAGGGTCCGGCTCCCCTGCGCTCGAGGATTTTTTCGCGGGCGATCCTCTCAAGGCCTCCGTGCTCACCGGCGACCCGACCCGGCACAGCCACGACTGGGCATACGCCGGATTCGTGCAGGATGACTGGCGTGCCAGCAAGAACCTCACCGTGAATCTCGGGCTGCGCTATGAGTACACCACGCCGCCCAAGGAGGACCACAATCAGTTGGGCAACTTTGACCCGATTCTTGGAATGGTGCAGGTAGGCAAGCAGATCAGTTCTCCCTACAACGGAGATCATAAAGATTTCGCGCCGCGCTTTGGCTTTGCCTGGGACGTGAAAGGGAATGGCAGCACGGTAATCCGCGGCGGCGGCAGCCTGGTCTACGAATATGTGAACTGGCAGTCGTTCATGGCTTTCAACAACAGCTTTGGTCTGCCCAGCGTTCCTACGGGCGCGGTCATCTCCGGAACGGGTACGGCTAACCCTGTCACCGCTGGAGGCACGATCACGACGGGCAATTTGACGGTTATCCCGCTCCCCCAGTGGGATAGCAGCACGCCGCTTTACGGCAACTTAAGCGGTACCACGATCAACTGCGACCCCAACGGCTCAGGTCCCTGCGCCATCATGGGAGTGGACCGCAATCTTACGACTCCTTACATTTGGAACTGGACTCTGAGCATGCAGCACGCCTTCACGCCCAGCCTCTCGATGGAAATTGCCTATGTCGGCAATCACGGGACGAACTTGACCGGGATTCGCGATATCAACCAGGCGCCGGTGGGATCGGGCTGGGATGCGGGAACGGTCGCCGCGTGTGTGACCTCCGGCTTCAACCCCAACTCCTGCGGGTCGAATGGAGGAGCAGAGCAAGCGAACCGGCCGTTCAATCCGAAGTTTCCGTACTTGAGCAACATCTTCCAAATGGGAAATGTGTACAAATCGAACTATAACGGCCTGCAAGTCACCCTGAATTCGCGAAACTACCACGGCCTGAGTATGGTCGCCGGATACACCTATTCGCATTCTTTGGACGACGTCGGCGCGAACTGGGACTTCGGCTATGGCGCTGGCCTGCCGCAAGACGCAAGCCATGTTGCTCGCGAATACGCCAACAGCGACTTCGACATTCGGAACCGCTTCACTCTCTCGCTTACCTACGCCATTCCTGGAAAGAAGGGCTTCGCACAGATGCTCGAAGGGTGGGAACTCAATTCGATCGTAACCCTGCAGACTGGTCAGCCCTGGGGTCCCATCGATCTGGGAACGGACGCAGCGGGAACCGGGCCCTTGCCGGTAAGTCCTCCCGCCAGCAGCCCGATTCGCTGGAATTTCTACGGCAAAACGCCGGATTTCAAAGCGTCTCCAACGTCGATCCCCTTCTTCCCAGGGAATCACAGCCAGGCTAATCCCACTAGTAGCAGCGCCTGCAACGCGCAAGCGTTGGCTCTGGACGGGGGATCACCCGGACGGGCAACTGATGCGCTCGCGCTGTTTGGCTGCTTTGCCAAGGGAAGTTCGATCATGATTCCACCGGCGTTGGGAAGCTTCGGGAACATGAGCCGCAATACGTTTCTCGATTCTGGTTTCAGGAATTTCGATTTCTCATTGGCGAAGAATTGGCATCTCGGCGAACGCGTTCGCGCCCAGTTCCGCGCTGAGTTCTTTAACATCTTTAACCACCCGAACTTCGCGAATCCTTATGGCGGCCAAAACGGGTTCGGCCTGAATGATCCGTCTGCAGGAAGTTCGTTCGGTTGCGAGTGCGCTACGCCCGACATCGCGGCCGCGAACCCGGCCGTCGGCTCGGGAGGGCCGCGTTCCATTCAACTGGGGCTGAAGTTCATCTTTTAGGGTGGCCGCAGGCGCAGCGCGGGCCGAGGCAGGCGGGCTCTTGCAGCCCCCGCTCGTCTTGGCCCGTTTCTTACAAAAATGGAACAAACCGGAAAACTCCGGTGGGGCCCGCGGAGATTTCGGTTGGAGCGACGGAGGTATTTTGAAAAGGAGGGGGCAAAGGTGAAAGCCAGAATCCGACGCTGCACTAGAATCCTGCTTTTTGGAGTGGCCGTCACCATGCCGACTGTCATGCTTGCCCAGGAACGCCGCGAGCGCACCATCGACGAAATCAAGACCGAGGCCGTTCATCGCGCCGAGGTTGGACGCTATCCACTGATCGGGCTTGATCCCGGCGACGTCAAAGAGGCGTTTGAGAGCATTCACACCGCCGACAAAGACGAGTGGGCCGCCGGATTCATGCGCGTCGCGGACCGGTACTTCAACGAGGCGAAATCGCTCGAGAAATCTGATCCCAAGAAGGCCGATGCCGATTACGTCCGCGCCTGGCGGCTGTATTCGTTCGGACGGTGGCCGATTCCGGCGTCGCCCGGGAAACAGCGGTCTTACGAGAAGGCGCTCGAGGCGTTTCTCGATCATGCGAAATTTTACGATCCGCCGCTCGAAGTGGTTCGGATTCCGTTCGAGAGCAAGGAAATCATCGCGTATTTGCGGTTGCCGAAAAATGCCCAGGGGCCGGTGCCGCTGGTGATCGCGGTCAATGGCCTCGACAGCCGCAAAGAGGATTTGACAGAGAGCTTTGGCGCGATTCTTTCCTTCGGCATCGGATATCTGGCCGTGGACGGCCCCGGCACTGGACAGTCGCCGATCAAGGTCACGGAGACGTCGGAGCGTCTGCTCTCGAAGGTGCTCGATTATGCCCAGTCGCGTCCGGTGATTGATAAGAACCGCATCGCCATGCACGGCGTGAGTTGGGGAGCGTATTGGGCTACCAAGATGGCGATCGTCGAGCGCGCCCGCCTGCGCGGGGCGAGCGCCCAGTCGCCTCCGGTGGACAGGTTCTTCCAGAAAGATTTCCTGATGAACTCGCTCATGGGAAATCGCGAATACCTCTTCGATCAAGTGCCCGCGCTGATGAACATTCTCGAAGGCGTGCACTCGCTCGACGAAATGGGCGAGTATCTGCCGAAGATGTCGCTGGTGCACCAGGGCCTGCTGGGCAAGCCGATGGCGCCGATGCTCATCCTGGCGGGCGTGAACGATACGCAAGTGCCCATCGACGACGAATACCTGCTGCTGAACAAGGGGGACGTGCCGAAAGAGGCGTGGATCAATCCGCAAGGCGGCCATCTCGGAAGACAAGTCGGCGTCTGGCCCGATCCGCGGATCTTCAAGGAAGTGATCATTCCGTGGCTGGTTAAAACGCTGGAGGCCCCAGCGAACTGAATTGACTCATGTGGCGACGGCCGCCTCGGCCGTCCCGCCTGGGCGAAAGCCTGCCGGCCCCAGGAATAGACCTGATTTTTCAAACGCAACGAAAAGTCCAAATGGCGACTTCGATTGCACAACCCGACGCTCCTGCGCCACGCCCCAAGCGCTTCTATACCTCCCTCTGGGTGCAGGTGAGTTTCGCCATTCTGATCGCGGTCATCTTCGGTGTGTACCGGCCTACCTCTGGCGTGGCCATGAAGCCGCTGGGCGACGCCTTCATTCGTCTGATCACGATGATCATTACGGTCATGATTTTTTGCACGGTTGTGACCGGGATTGCGGGCATGCGGGACTTGCGCAAGGTCGGCCGGGTCGGGGGCAAGGCGCTTCTCTACTTCGAGATCGTTTCGACCCTGGCCCTGGTGGTGGGACTTGTTGTCGGCAATGTCGTGCGGCCGGGCAGCGGCTTTAACGTCGACGCATCGACGCTCGACTCGCGCGCCGTTGCCGACTACGCCGGGCAAGCCAAGGCGCAGAGCGTAACCGAATTCCTGATGCACATCATCCCGACCACGGTGGTGGATGCCTTCGCCAAAGGCGACATTCTGGAAGTGGTCTTCGTTTCGATCCTGTTCGGATTTGCCATGTCGGCCGCGGGCACGCACGCCAAGCCTCTGGTCGACATGCTGGAGTCGCTCAGCAAAGTCGTATTCCGCATGGTGAACATCGTCATGCGATTCGCGCCCATTGGCGCATTCGGCGCCATGGCCTTCACCATCGGCAAATACGGACTGGCTTCACTCGGGCCGCTGGTCAAGCTGATTGCGTCGTTCTGGGTGACATCCGCGCTGTTCGTCTTCATCGTCTTCGGCGCGGTTGCCTGGATGGCAGGATTCAATCTGGTGAGATTCCTGCTGTGCATCAAGGAAGAGATTCTTCTGGTGCTGGCGACCAGTTCGTCGGAGACCGCGATTCCAACGCTGATGGAGAAGCTCGAAGGGCTGGGCTGCTCGCGCTCGCTGGTCGGCTTGATCGTACCGACCGGCTACACTTTCAACACCGACGGCAGCGCCCTCTACATGACCATGGCCGCGCTGTTCGTGGCGCAGGCGACGCACACGCATCTGACCTGGCTGCAACAGATGACGCTATTCTCCGTCGCGATCCTGACCTCGAAGGGTGCGAGCGGAGTGCAGGGAGCGTCGTTCATCGCGTTGGTCGGAACCCTGAGCGTGATCCCGACGATTCCTGTGGCCGGGATGGCGCTGATCCTCGGCATCGATCGCTTTATGAGCATGTTCCGAGCGCTGGTCAACATGATCGGAAATGGCGTGGCCACGCTGGTGGTGGCGCGCTGGGAAAGCGAACTCGACCGCGCCACGTTACAGCGGAATCTGGCTTGAGAAATGCTCAACTAGAGACGGCCGCCTCGGCTGTCCCGCCGGGACCAGGTCCGGCCGCCCCGCACAGGCAAGCCCTGAGACGGGAAGAGTAACTCTTTCGTAACCATCCCACCTGCACATTTTTTGTTGCATTTAACATTCTTGAAATATCTTCCGAGTAACATCATTTGTAGGAGGCCGTCCCCATGGGTTCAGCCAAGGTTGACAAGTCCTTGCCGCTGCAGGTGGCGGCGATCTGCTATCGCCGGCGTGGCACGGCGGTCGAATTCCTGCTGGTGAACACCAACGGCGGCAATAAATGGACTTTTCCCAAGGGCTCAACCGAAGCGCGGCTGTCGCATAGTCAAGCCGCCGAGCGAGAAGCGGCGGAGGAAGCCGGCGCCATCGGCACCATTGAGCCACGGCACTTTCATCTCTACCTGCATTCCAAGGGCGTGTTCTGGCAGCCTGGGGGAGTCCAGGAATTTGTGGTCAAGGCGTTCCTGATGGAAGTGCACCAGATGCGCCGCCCCGACGAGGCCAACCGGCGTCCGACCTGGGTAAGCCCCGCCGAAGCCAGGCGGCGGCTGGCCAAGGGCCGCGAAGTGAAGTATTCTCACGAGCTCGAGACCGTGATCGACCGCGCCCTCGAACGGATCCAGTTTCACCACGAACTCTGGGGAGCCTATCCCGGAGCGCGCAACCCCCGCCCTGCCTCAGACAAAGACCCGATCGCCAATGTAGTTTGGCCATAAGAAAGCGCAAATCTTCCGAGCGCAGCGCCTCAAGGCGCGATTGATGATGGTGATGCTTTCGGCATGCCTGAAGGCATGCCCTGATACGAATCCCGCTTCGCGCTGCCTCGCTACTCGCTACCCCCATACTCGGTACTGCTTTTGTGAGACGATAAACCGAGCCCATGATCCAGCTTTCTGGCGCCGGCAAACGCTTCGGCCACAAACTTCTCTTCGAAAATGCGGACTGGCTGATCACGTCCAACGACCGCATTGGCCTGGTGGGCGCGAACGGCACCGGCAAGTCCACGCTGATGAAGATTCTCGCGGGCATGGACACGTTCGATTACGGCGCGCTTACCGTCGCCAAAGGGACATCCGCCGGATATCTGCCCCAGGACGGGTTGACACTGTCTGGGCGCAGCGTTTTTGCCGAGTGCATGTCGGTCTTCGACGACCTGCGCGCGATGGAAGTGGAACTGGAATCTCTGACTCACAGCATGGCGGAACTGGACCACACCAGCCCGGAATACTCCGCTGTGGCCGATCGCTACCACCGCGTCGAACATGAGTTTCGCACTCGCGATGGCTACTCGATCGAGGCGGAAGTCGGACGGGTCCTGATGGGTTTGGGTTTCACCAAGGACGACTGGCAGCGGCAGACCGACGAATTTTCCGGCGGATGGCAGATGCGACTCGCGCTGGCCAAGCTTCTGCTGCAGAAGCCGAACCTGCTGCTGCTCGACGAGCCCACGAACCACCTGGATCTCGAAGCCCGCAACTGGCTCGAAGAGTATCTGCAGAACTATCCGAACGCGTTCGTGCTGATCTCGCACGATCGCTATTTTCTGGACGTGACCGTCAACAAAATCGCCGAAATCTGGAACAAGCGCTTTTGGTTCTACACCGGTAACTACGATAAGTTTCTGGCGCAGAAGACGCAGCGCAACGAGCAACTGCAGGCTGCCTACCGCAATCAGCGCGAGCGCATCGAGCAACTGGAAATGTTCATTAACCGCTTTCGCTACCAGGCGACGAAGGCGAAGCAGGTGCAAAGCCGCATCAAGGAACTGGAGCGAATGGAGCGGATCGAGGTTCCTGCCGAGGAGAAGACGATCCATTTCACTTTCCCGCAGCCCAAGGCGAGCGGGCGCATCGTGGCCGAGTTCGAAGGCGTGGCCAAAAGCTATCCCGGGAAGAACGGGGCCGCCGAGAAAGAGGTCTTCGGCAACGTCGACTTCATGATCGAGCGCGGCGACCGGATCGCGCTGGTAGGAGTGAACGGGGCGGGCAAGTCGACGTTGATAAAACTTCTGGCCGGCACCGAACCCGTCACGCACGGGGAATACCGCCTGGGCCACAATGTGCAGGCCGATTACTTTGCCCAGGATCAGTACAAGGAACTCGATCCCGAGGCACGCATCCTCGACGACCTGGGTGAGTGTTCCCCGCGCTCGACTGAGACCGAATTGCGCAGTCTTCTCGGCTGTTTTCTGTTTTCGGACGAAGACGTCTTCAAGAAGATCGGCGTGCTCTCGGGCGGCGAACGCGGGCGCTACGCGTTGCTGCGCCTGCTGCTGCATCCCGCGAATTTCCTGCTGCTCGACGAGCCAACCAACCATCTCGACCTGCGCGCCAAAGATGTCTTGCTCAACGCGCTGATGGAGTACACCGGCACCGTGGTCTTCGTCTCGCACGACCGCTATTTCATCGACAAGCTGGCCACGCGGGTGTTCGAAATCGGCGGCGGCAAAGTTGAAATCTTCCCCGGCAACTACGAAGACTATTTGTGGCGCAAGGAGGGCGGTCAGCACGTAGCGCCGACTCTGGACGACGTGCCGGGAGCAGCCGCCCCACGAATGCCCTCAGGCCACAAACCTGCCGCTTCGGCCGAGCCAGTGAACGGAAATCGAAGCAGCGAAGCGACCTCGGCTGAGGCGGCAAAGAAGCGCCTGAATCCGATCAAGCGCAAGCAAATGGAAGACCGTGTCGGCGAGTTGGAAGAGGAAATTGGCCGCGTGGAAGCAGCCGTCGCCCACTGCGAGACAGCAATGCAGAATTTCGTCAGCGCCGAGGAGAGTCAGCGCCAGTCCCAGGAGCTTGAGCGACACAAAGCGGCCCACGCAGCCTTGATCCAGGAATGGGAAGACCTCTCCGAAGCACTGCAGGAGTCTTAGAGCCGTCTCGCAGTGAGCATATCTGGTTTGAAAGGACACACTCAGAGTTTCTGCGAAGGACATAGTCTTGTCATCCCGAGGCGCCGTTCTGCGGCGGGCAAAAAGCGCCCGCTTCAGGATGACAACCCGAGCTAGGTCAATTCGGAAACAGCTCTTGGCATCATCAGTCCTCCCGCCATCCTTCTTCCGCGCCCGTACAGCGCCTTCCGTAATCTAAGGAAATGCTTACCCCTGTGCGATATTCAGCTTGGCCGAGTGGCAGCATCTGCCGAAGGCCGCAAATTTAAAGACCAACCGCATGGAGCGGACGCCAGCCCGAGCGCCCCGCGCGGGAAACCCAAGGAAGGTCGCATGCTTCAGTCGTCGGAGAATTCCTTCTTGAAGTCCAACACACCGGCTTCCAACCCCAACCCTTACAACCCCGTCAAAACCGTTACCGCCCCCGTGGATCAGGCCACCATCGGTCGCACGCTCGTGATCAAGGGCGAAATCAGTGGCTCGGAAGCGCTCTACATCGATGGCCGCATCGAAGGCAAAATCATCATGCCCGACAGCCGTGTCACCATCGGGCGCAACGGCAAGGTCGATGCCAGCATTCAAGCCCGCGAGGTCGTGATCATGGGCAAGGTGACGGGCAACATCGAGTGCAGTGATCGCGTGGATATTCGCAGTGAAGGCTCGGTCAGCGGAGACATTTCGACGGTGCGCATCAGCGTCGAAGACGGTGCCGCGCTCAAGGGTGGCATCCAGGTGCACGCCGAACCGAAGTCGCAATCGCAGCACCAGGCCAAGCCGGTGGAGCCTCCCAAGGCTCTGGCCGCGACGGCTACCGCGTAGTTCGACGGACGAGTCTCAACAGATGGACAAAGGGCACGCTTGCGCGTGCCCTTGTTTTCCTAGAGACGTTGCTTGCAACGTCTCTGTCATCATATGGGACGGCGACCTTGTGAATGCCGCCGACAGAGACGCAGCAAGCTGCGTCTCTACGACTGCTGCTCCATCTCCAGCAGAGCCTGCTTCCGTTCGATCCCCCAGCGATAGCCGCCCATGCTGCCGTCTTCGCGAACCACGCGATGGCAGGGGATCGCCACCGCAACCGGATTAGTCGCGCAGGCACGGGCCACGGCGCGGGCAGCCGTGGGCTGACCGATGGCCTTGGCAACCTGGTTATACGACCGCGTCGCGCCGAACGGGATGGACTGCAGATACGTCCACACCCGCCGCTGAAATGCCGTAGCGCGAATATCGAGAGGCAGCGAGCGGTCAAGCTGCTTGCCGCGCATGTGGTCGAGCAGTGCGACGACCCAGGATCGGAGCCCGCTTTCATCGGGTTTTCTGGCGGCAAAGGGGAATTCGCGCTTCAGTCCTTCCAGCAGTTCGCTATCAGTTCGGGCAAACTGAATTGCGCAGATGCCGCGTTCGGTGGCCGCGATCAGCATGCGCCCGAGTGGCGAATCCGCGATCGTATAGCGAATGGCTGCGGCAATCGCGCCGCGACGGTACTTGTCCGGGGTCATGCCAAGCTGTGAGGCGGTCCTCTCGTAGAGTCTGCTGCTGGAGCCATATCCGGCGTCGTACATGGCGCGCGTGACGGAGTCGCCCGCCTGCAGGTTGCGCTTGAGCAGGCGCAAGCGGCAGGAGTCGGCGTATTCCCGCGGCGTGATGCCGAGGACCGACTTGAAACGGCGCTGCAAGTGGAACCGGCTCTGATGAAACTCCTTCCCCAGGCGCTCCAGTGTAACCGGCTCGTCGAGGTGCTGCTCGAGGAAACGGCAAATCGCCTTCACGCTGTCGGCCGGCCCATTGCCGCTGAGCGCTTTCGGACGGCAGCGCAGGCAGGCGCGATAGCCAGCCTGTTCCGCCTGTTCCGCCCGCAGAAAGAACTGCACGTTCTCCCGGCGAGGACGGCGGGCCGCGCACGATGGCCGGCAATATACGCCCGTCGTCGAGACTGCGAACACAAATTCCCCGTCGCGCGCAGCGTCGCGCGCGAGCACGGCGGTCCAACGTGATTCGTCGGCTGCGCGAGATTGATCCATGGCCGTGGGTTGGTGAGTTGGCATTGGCTTCAGGCCTTCTGTTGCGAGTATGGCATTGGTTGTCATAACAAGAAAAGCCTACGTCGACCAGCCTGGAACGGACTATCCGAATCTTGCGGGCAAAGCGAAATTATGGAAAATCGCCAGCGCGTCCTCGGCCGCCTCAACAACCTAGCACGTGTGTCCACCGCTTGACCGCCGCCGATGGGCGAGCGACTCGACAGGCGCAAGTTGTTTCTGAAGGCGGATCTGCTTCGCGACTACCTCGCCGCCGTGTTTATTCACCTTGTATGCGCGCGCATGTCTTTTCGATCGAATGACCCGGTAAAACCGGCCGTCGATGAACTCGATCGCGCAGTTGTTTTCAATCGCAATCCCGATGCCCCCAGTCTTCCGAATCATCTCGCGGAAGTGCTTTCTCCGGGGCACTCCTCGAGTTCTTCCCTCGTAGTGGGGGGCAATGGATCCCTTCGATAAGGCCCACAATCGCCCTCTGCATGCCTATCTCAGCCACAGGCTCAAACTAGCATAGCGCCGGCCCCTGTCCCGCAACCGAGTTTCTCAACCGCCGCGAATGCACAAAATCCGGATCCTTGATTTGCACATGCACTTTGAAACGACTAGATCTCCCATGACCTGTCCTTTAATTCTCAAAACCGAGGACCATTGCCATGAGGAACACGCCTTTCCCGATTCTTGGCGCCGTACTGGGGATGCTGCTGGGATCAAGCTTGGCGCAACAAGGGTCGAAGCACCTACTCAGCGCCGACGAACTGAACAAGGCAGTCCCGGCAGAGTTCTTCTATCGTGGGCAGAAGGCTTCTGTGCAACTTCGTAACGCGGTCGGGTTTCAGTTGGCGGACGGCAAGATGGCGCTCGCCGCCCTCGTCGACGCCTCGGGGTATTCGACGGCGATCCAGCAGAAATATCAGGGCATGTTCATCACTGAGGCGAAGCTCAACATTGGCGGGTCGGAACTGGCGCCGGGCGAATATGGTTTCGGATTTGCCGCAGACGGAAAGTTTGTGGTGATGGACGTGGCGAATAACGATGTGCTCGGCACAGCCTCGCAAGTGGACTCGGAGTTGAAACGTCCGGTTCCGCTGAAGCTCGTCGAGGAGGGCAGCGGTTACAAGCTGTATGCGGGAAAGAAGTGGGTGAGCATTAGAACCGAGTAGGCTCTCTCAATCCGAGAGCGGCTGGAACGGACCCATCAGCGCACTCACGCCGGCACGCTTGCGGATCTCGCTCAGCAGTGCGTTTGCGGCGTTCTCATAAGTCTTGTTGGGATCGGAAGGATCGGCCCAGACTGCGTCGTAGATGATCTGCGCGGCTTCTTTCAGGTCGACGTGCAGGGCCGCTTCATGCAGATCGAGGCGTTCCTGCAGCCGGTCATAACAGGCTTTGCAAACCACGGCGCCGGCGTCGTCTCCAGCGCGGTGCTCCCCGAGGGCGCAGATTGACCCCGCCGTGCTCATGACTTGTGAGTGCGCTTCCATCAGCTGCGATTTGAACTGGCGCAGAAATTCCTCTCGCTCCTGCTCGACTAGGGCGCTATCGGGAACGGGATCGGGAACTGCATGAGTCAGCTTGGGTGGCATCTTCGGCACGACGGGCGAAACCCGCTCGTGGTGATGGCAGGTGGGGCAGATATCCAGATCGGCCGAGTAGTACAGCCGGCACTTGGCGCAAGGCAGACCATAGCCCGCCGGCTTCGCAGCTGCGTCCTCCGCAGATCCGTGGGCGTGGGAGGGGTCCATGTGGCGCGCTCCTGTATCCTGCGCCAAGGCAGCGAGGGACTTGTTGCCCGAACCAGTTGGCTGGGTTCGCGTCGCGTTTGTAGCCATCGTCAGTCCTCGATTTCGTCGCCGGCATCCGTCCAGGCTTGTCGGCCGTGGCTTTCACTCAGTCTATGCAGGGCCTGCGCCTTCCGCTAAGCACCTTGGTACATTGGCTTGCAGTACTCAAAACCGGCTGCATGGGCGTCCCCGCCTACTGCGGGTTCGCATCCTTCATCAGCTTGAGCAGTTCTTCACGGCGGGCGCGATATAGCGTCTGCGCCGGATCGAGTCGCGACGCGGTCTCCAACTCCGACAGGGCTTCATCGTAACGGTCCATACTGGTCAGGCATGCTGCCAGGGAATAGTGATTGTCGGCCGACGAATTCAACCGGACCGCCTCGCGGAATTCTTTTTCCGCGGCCCTTAGCTCTTGTTGCTCGAACAAGACCGTGCCCAGCAGGTGATGCGCGACGTCGGAATCGGGGCTGAGGGAAACCGCCAGCCGTAATTCGCGCACGGCTTCTTCCGGCTGGTTGTCGAGCATCAGCGCCTGGCCCAGAATGCGGTGCTCGGCCGATCCGGTCGGATTCTGGCGCAGCGCCAACCTCAGTTCGTCGACCGCCCCGTCGTAATTCTTCTTCGCCATGTAAGCGCTGGCCAGGCAGGCGTGCCCCTGCTCCCACTCCGGATGCTGACGGTAGAGTTCGTGCAATTCGTCCATGGCGGCGTCGAAGTTTCCCTGATCGCAATAGGTGTTCCCCAGATTGTTGCGGACCGAGGCCTCGCTGGGAGCCAGCCGCTTGGCCTCGCGATATTCCGCTACGGCTCTGTCGAGGCTGCCTTCTTCGTGCAGGATCAGCCCCAGGTTCGAGTGTGCCTCCCAGAAAGCAGGGCGCAGCTGTATCGCATGTTCGTAGGCAGAAACAGCGGCGGGCATGTCGCCGGCGGCATGCAGGGCGATGCCCATGTCGTAGTGAGTGTCGGCATTGTTTGGGTCGCGGACCAGAGACTCGGCGTAAGCGTGCACAGCGGCCCCGTACTGACCAATGGAATAGTGGCCAAGGCCCAGGTATTGGTAGGCCTCCGCATTCTTCGGGTCGAGGCTGAGAGCAGTGCGGGCCTCGGCGATGGAGTTTGGCCCGTCGTCGAGGCGGTAGAACAAATACGCCAGGGCGCTGTGATTCTCAGGAAGATCGGGCATGAGCCGCGTGGCTTGGGTGAGTTCGTCGAAGGCCTCGTCCCACTGCTCCTGGTGGCGCAGCATAGCGCCCAGCGCCAGGTGCAGAGCGGAGTTCTGATCGTCGGAGGCGACGGCTCTGCGGAGTTGGAGTTCGGCTTCGCGATAATGCTGCCGCCCGGCTTCGGCGTTGGCATTCAGCAGCAGCGCGGGGATGGCCTCTCCGATCTCTGCCGACCGGACGTTGCCCGAACTTACCACCTTCATTAATTCCTTGCCGGCTCCCGCCGCTTCAAGTTGGTGCAATTCGTTGTTAGTGGGAAGGGTAGCGAGTCCTCGCTCCTCGACCAGACGAGCGAGCCGGGTGCCGGGCACTCCTGCAGTCAGCCATGCCGCCAGCTGAGTGCTGTTGATGGGCTGGTGATCAGAGGAATAAGCGGCGGTGGCCGCCAAAATCAGCATCAAAACGAACAACGCGGCCTTTACTCTCACCCGGATTCCCCAACACATGGATTGGCTTGCTGGTGGCGGCTTTGGAGACGACTGCGAGTGCGGGCGCCTCGAAAGCTCCCTTCAGAAAAATAGCTTGCCAGCGAACCCGGGGGTAAGGTCACGGAAGTAACCTGAGTACATGACTTCTCTCTCGCAAAATTGCCTAACCGTGGATCTTTCCGATGAGCCACATCTGGCCGAACGGATCCACGACCCTGCCCTGCAGCATCCGATTAATCGGTTTGGGTCCGCTCGTCGAATGTTCGTGTTCCTCTACCGGGCTGTGATTCGCCGCCCCGGCAGCCACGGCTTGCCGATGCTTGGCGACGGGGTCATCCACAAAAAGTTCAATCCTCACTGTAGTAAAGCTCACTAAAACTGGGTCACGGGTGCCGTAAGCGGGTTCTTCATGAGCAAGGAAGAACTTGGCAGCGTCGACGGCGAGCCCTGGCGACAGCACCATCTCTATGACATGCCTGGCGTCACAATTCCGGTTGCGACGCACAACCAATGAAACTGCCAGCCGGTCCTCCCGTTGGTGCATTGTTTTCAACCCTTCGCTGGCCATGTGTACTGGCCGCCGTGCTGGTGGGCGAGGTTGCCGATGTGGCCGGCACGCGCGGCGGCAACCCCGGTTTCTACCGGCGCAGTCGGCTCTTTCCGGGTCTTGATGCACTCGAAGAAATTCTCCATGTGCGAAATCGTGCCGTCGCGGAAGTTGTGTGCCGCGAGGACCGGATTCTGCCCCTCATCGATCCGCTCGCGATGGACGGCGAAGCCATCGCGATCAAGCTTCAAAGTGGCTTCTGTCCCGCGGAATTCAAGGCCGCCACCGTCGATCGAGGAGTTCATCATTCCCTCGTACACGACGTCAAAGCCGGGGTAGCGGAAGGCTGCCTGGATCGTGTCCGGACAATCCCATTGATCGAAAATATATTTGTCGCCGAGCATGTGTGCCTGTCGGGGCTGGTCGACTTTCATCGCCCAGTGCACCACATCGATCCAATGGGTAAACAGGTCCGTCATGGCGCCGCCGCCAAAATTCCAGAACCAACGCCAATGACTGAATTTTTCGTCGCTGAATGGCTGGTCGGGAGCAGATCCGAGCCAAAGCTTCCAATCGAGCGCCTGCTGGTCGATGGGTTTCGCCGCCCAGTCCCGATGATAGTTCTGCCACCAATAGGTGCGCACCTGGACAACGCGGCCCAGACTGCCCGCCTGGATCAAGTCAACTGCATCGCGAAAATGAGTCCAACTGCGCTGCTGCATGCCGCACTGCAGGATCTGTTTGCTGGACCGAACGGCCCGCGTCAATACAGCGCCTTCTTCGAGGGTATGGGTGACCGGTTTTTCCAGATAAACGTCTTTGCCCGCTTTCAGCGCGTCGACTGCCATGGGGACGTGCCAGTGGTCGGGAGACCCGATGATCACCGCATCCATGTCCTTGTCGAGGACTGCACGATAATCCAGGTGGGCCGTCGCAAGCCCGTTCGAGCGTTGCTGGAAGGCGTCGCGGTTGGGCGCATACACGTCACTGACGGCGACGAGCTGGTAAGGGCCCGCCTTGTCGGCGGCATCGAGCAGGCCTTTTGCCCGGTGCCCGGCTCCGATGACTCCGAGTCGAATCGTGTCGTTGGCTCCAAATACCCGGGTTGAGGCAAGCGCTGTGAGTCCACTGGCGATGAGGAAGCTGCGGCGATTCATCATGATGGGAAGAGCCTCCAGTCGGTTGTGCCGATGATCCTATCAAGTTTCGGAGTGGCGCGAGGCCTCGGATGAGTGAAGACGCGATCGACGACAGGTAACTTCCGTTTGCCCGTGAAACGACCGCAACAGATTACTCTCGCGCGAAAACTTGTTCCCTGCGTCACTGGTGTGAAAAATGACCGCGCCAGGCAACCATTTCTAGGGTGTGATGTTCCTAGGCTTAATTAGCGCCTTGTGGATGGGCTCGCTTCGAAACGATAAGGAGTTCGTGATCGACTGGCACGTAGTGCGTTCCGAGCCTCGTGGGTGAGTGACCTCTCAGAATCCTATAGATTTGCGCGCCTCCGCTATCTGGCTGGTTCCACCTCGATTTCACCGTCAACGGAGGAATAAATATGAAATCAGTCAGGTTTGCCAGCCTATTTCTGTGCTTTGTCACCACCGCGCTGCTCGCCCAGTCTCATCCCCTTCCGATGGTGTATCAACCTTTGATCCCCTCAAGTGTGCGCCCGGGACATAAGGCTTTTACGCTCACCCTCCGCGGCACAAATTTTGTTTCCGGCGCGGTGGTGCATTGGAACGGCTCCCCGCGAAAAACAACGTTCGTCTCTGCCAGCGAGGTTCGCGCCACCATCGGTGCCGCCGATGTGGCCAAAGCCGCAACCGCAGACGTGACGGTCGTCAATCCCTCTCTGGACGGAGGCCGGTCCAACCCGGTCTTGTTCCCGGTCCGGGTTCCGGCGTTCAGCGTGGCATTTGCGCTTGACGGGAGCGTCACAAAGGCGGGGGCGGTTGCCATCGGCGACTTTACTAGTAATGGCGAGGCTGACCTGGCGGTTGGCCTCAACAACAACCAGGTAGATCTCTTCCCCGGGAAGGGTAATGGGCTCTTTGCACCTCCGGTAGTGTCGGCCACCCCCCTGGTTCCGGCCAATTTCCTGCTCTCCGCCGATTTCAATGGTGATGGGAAGCTCGACCTGGCAGTTACGACCGACAATGGCGGCTTCTTTGGGGGTTCGGTATTCCTGGGCAAGGGGGATGGTACCTTCGTGCGGACTAATGGGGGTTTCCAGGGTATCCCCGACGCAGTCGGTGATTTGAATGGCGACGGCAAGCTGGACCTGGCTTCGGTAGACAACAACTTCTTCAACAACTTCCTCGAGGTCTACCTAGGAGCGGGCGACGGAACCTTTGCTTCTTCGTCTTTGCCGAACTTCACTGGAAGGATTTCGACTGGATTGGCGATGGGTGACTTCAATGGAGACGGCAAACTGGATCTCGCACTGCCGAGTTCCATCTTTGGAACCGGCAACGTCCTTCAGGTGTATTTCGGCAACGGTGACGGCACGTTCCAGGCGGCCACGAACACCCCGGCCTCGCAGGACTTTATTGGGGTCGTCGCGGCCGACGTTAACGGCGACGGAATTCTGGACCTGATCGCCGACGGAAGCTGCGTCTACCTGGGTAAGGGAGATGGGACCTTCACGGAAAAGGGGTGTACCAAGGTTCCGACTGGTATCTTCGTCAAGCAAGTATTGCTGGGGGACTTTAATGGTGACGGCAAACTCGATTTTGCCGCGCTAGGAAGTTTTGACAACCAATCCCCATTTCATCAGGTCGTCCTGCTTTCTTTGGGCAACGGCGATGGAACCTTCCGGGCCCCGCTCCAAATCCAGGCGGGTGTGGAGGCTGTGGTCCCTAGCTTTTTGGGACTGGCGGTAGGTGACTTCAACAACGACGGAAAGCTCGATCTCGCCGTCAGTAGCAAGAATCGGTCGTTTGTGTTCTTGCAGAAGTAGCTGGTTTGACCGGCCGATGCGCTGGTGAGGGCCCCACGATGGGCATCTCGGGACTTAACTCGCCGGCCTTTGCCCAGACAACACCTGCGGGACGAGTCTAGCAGCGGGGGCAAGCTGCACCCTCAACGTGACCTTCACGCCCCACAGCAAGAGGTAGAGCGAGTCCTCGATTGCGACAAACCATAAAACAGTCGGGGGCCTAATCGTTGTCGGGCGCTTCTGGCGGCCTGGTGTCATGGATGAAAAAATCTGCACTCTTGGGAGCGGCGATGATCGTAAACTTTCGCGGCCGACGATTCATGCGGAAGAAGGCGCTGAAATCGGTGGTGGCACGGCTATCCGCAAACCCCAGCTCTCCTTCTCTCAGGCCTAGATTGCCAAAATTGTGCTCGACGAAGCGCAGCAGGCTGCCAAAATCGTAGCGCTGGTTATCGACCAAGCCTGGCCCGGTATACGCGGATACCACAATCATCGGAACCCGAAACCCGTACTGATAGTCGCCTTGCACACCCCCCAAGATCGTCGGCGGTTCGTGGTCGTACCAGCCTCCCCAATCGTCCCAGGTGATAAAGATGGCTGTGTCCTGCCAATAGGTGAGGACCCTTTGGTTCACGATGTCGGTACATTTACTGGTGCCAATGGCATTGACAATGGCAGCCACCCACGACGGCCCACCGCCATCGTTCTGAGTGGCGTGATCGGAATTGACCGCCGTCGGAGTCACCCAGGTCACACCGCCAAGAATGCAGCTGCCGAGATCGGTCAGTACCTGCGACGGATTGTTGGCAACGACGTGCGTGCCCCAGCCGGTGCACTTACCTCCGCTCGGCAAACAGATGTGCTGAATTGCGTCTGGAGCAGTCCACAGGCCGATCGAGGACGCCGCATAGTACTTCCAGTCGGTCACCAGATCCGCCATGGTCTCGTGTTCGAAACACGGGTAGATCGAGGAATTCTCGACGCCGTAAGGGGGCGAAGTTAAATTGGGGGTAATGAGTTCGACGTGCGTTGTCGAAGGGGAAATGCACCCACCGCTGGTATTCCCGTTATCCGCCGCGAAAATCCCAAGGGTGTCGTCCAACCCGGTGGGCGCCGACGTCCCCGCAAAAATAAACTGGTGCGCAGGGAAGCTCGGCCCCTGATTCGTCTGAAACATGTAGTTTGCCCAGCCGTACTGGGTCGCGAGTGTGAGATAAGGGTTCAGAATCCCAGTCGAATTGTTGACGTAGTTGAACTGCGGGTTCTTAGGGCAGGTAGTGCCTGTCTGTGGAAGGCAGGCGATGCCCGCCGCGCCATCCATCCTGCAGGTTGGAGGGGTGCCGGCCCTCATGTCGCACATGGCGTTGAACGCCGGGTGCGAGTGGTCCAGATCGTAGGTGCCGGCCAAGGCCACCCGCGACGGCTGAATCGTCCCCGTCTTGGTCCTCCAGTTCGAAGTCTGAATATCGTAAGGCGCGGAGGAAGTCGGAGGCACGGCGCAGGCGCCATAAGGAGCGGCACACAGGCCTTGAAACAGGTTGTCCGGGGTTCGGTTTTCCTGGACGATGATAACGACATGTTTGAAGTTAGGGTTTGAGAACTGGGCGTGGACTGTCCCCGCCAGCCCCAAGTGAAACAGCAGCAATCTCGATGCAAGTCTCATGGCAGTTTTTCCGGATTTGCAAGGGGAGAGTGTTCGAACCTAAATCTCTATCTTTAAACTCTAATTAACGCCGCGATCATACCCATCTCTCCGTTACGACGTTGTCAAAAGATCGTCACAAATTGGTCACAAATCAAGGCCCAGCAAGAGCAGAGTGGGCTGCAGCAGGCTGGATCACCCTGGTTAGCAGTTTACAGCGGTCCACTTTGCGCTAGAGCAAGCTGCCGAATCGACCCCGGTTTCCATGGTGTGTTAGCGGTGGTTGGGGGCGCGTGGGTTGGCTGTGACCGAAATCACACCCTATCGTGGCGCTGTTCACCGATGGGATGGGCTTGTGGCGTCACGCTTTAATCAGGTAGGGCTGTCGGGGTCCCGGCTGGACTCGACTGCACTGACTGGACTAGCGCACCTTCCCCTAGGGGCTACCGATAGCGTATGATTTGAGTTTGTAGCTGCATCCCTTGGAGGGTCCGATGTTTGAAGGTCTATTTCAACCGATGCACTTGCTGGTGATTTTCTTCATCGCTCTGCTGGTCTTCGGTCCCAAGAAATTGCCTGAACTTGGAAAAGGCCTGGGCGAGGGAATCCGTGCCTTGAAAGATGGCATGAAGGATCATTCCTCCACGCAGGCTTCAAACGAGCAGAACAAGAATACCGAAACCAAGAGCTAAGCGGGTTCCCGCGGTGCGGGCATTACCTTTCTGGTTTCCAAAATCCCCGATCTCTGAGTGTGCCTCTCCGTCTCTATTTTCAGTTTCTGCATCCAACGGCAGTTCCGGGTCCCAAATCGTTTTCAAAAATTGAATCTCCCAAATCTGGAGGCAGGCAGTGTTGCGTAAAGTTGGAGTCTTCGCCCTAATTGCGTTTTTGGGACCGCCATCGGCTCTATTCGCAGATCAGATCACCCTCAAGAACGGGGATCGCCTGACTGGCACAGTTGTGAAATCGGATGGCAAGACGCTCGTCCTGCACACCGACGCGGCTGGCGACGTCGAGTTTAAGTTTGATGCGGTCCAGGACATCAAGGCAGACCAGCCGTTGCACGTAAGCTTGAAAGGCGGCAAGACGGCCGTCGGGCCGGTCACGACCTCCGACAACAAGATCGAGGTCGCCACCAAGAACGCGGGCACGGTGGAGGCGCCGAAAGAAGATGTCACCCTGATCCGCAATGACGCCGAGCAGGCCGCCTACGACAAGTCGCTGCACCCGGGGCTGATCCATGGCTGGAATGGGGGCGCCAACGTGGGCTTCTCGGTGGCGCGGGGAAACAGCCAGACGGAAAATCTCGCTCTGGCAGTGAATGCGACCCATCCTACGCTTAATGACAAAATCACTTTCTACCTCAGTTCGATCTACACCACCAATCAACTGGCTACTCCCAGCACGGTCGCAAACCTGGTAACGGGCGGGCTGCGCTACGATCGCAACCTGAATCCAAAGATATTTGCCTTTGGCGCCGCAGACTTCATGAGCAACGCGCTGCAGTTCCTCGATCTCCGTGGCGTGTATACCGGCGGCTTCGGCTATCACGTGATCAACAACGACAGCACTACCTTCAACGTTTTGGGTGGCATCAACTACACCCACGAAACGTACTCCAATGGCACCGAGGTCTTGCCGGTCACGACTCCTCCGGTTTTTGCTTCCTACGGCGTGACCAACCGCTTTGTAGCTCTGACGCTGGGCGAAGAACTGAATCACAAGCTGGGGAAGAGCACCGTGGTCAGCGAGAATTTCTACTTTTATCCAAACCTGCAGCAGACCGGCGAATACCGGGGAATATTCAACTTCGGCACGGTCACCAAGATCAGTAAATGGCTGGGTTGGCAGAACCAGTTCGGCGATATTTACGTGTCGAATCCGCCCATTGGAGCCAAGAAAAATGACCTGATTCTCACCACAGGTCTGAATTTCTCATTTACGCACTAACAAACAGCGACGCACGGGGCACGGCGGCACGGCGGGCGCCGCGCCCTACACTCCAGCCGAGAAGCGGCGCCATGTGAAAGCCCGGCACGGAAGTGCCGGGTTAGCCTTTGAAAAATGCCAGCGAGTCCCGGAGGGATCGTACCGCCGACGCCGTAAAGGTCGAGAAAATCCACAGCCATCGTATGCCCCATCCATCGGAAGCATCCAGCCACGTCCGCATTAGCCGGTCCTCCCAAAACAGTTGGGAGTAAAATCAAGGGACCAAACGGGGAAGAGCACTTTGCCCTGGAGGGTCCTGTGATAAATCGCGATTTGCACGTGAGCGCTGTTTCTGATTACCGTGAATTTCCAGCTCCGTTGCCGCTTGCGAGATATCTACTCTGCCTGTGGACGCAGACAGTCACCGGTTCACGAGACGAATTCGAGCATCCCGTATTGCCCGACGGCTGCGTCGATATTGTTCTCATCAACGATGAAGCTCCGATGGTGATCGGCCCGTGGACACAGCCCTTCGTCGCTCGTCTCGCTCCTGGGACTATCATTATCGGCGCTCGCTGCCATCCCGGACTT
>DATKFH010000104.1:0-16141 GCA_035511455.1 Candidatus Sulfotelmatobacter sp.
GCTGGATACCACCCAGCGCTCTCTTTCCATCAAACAGCCGGAGCGTTCAGTCTTTCGATTGCAGTGCAGCGAGACGGAACCGCGCTGGCGCCACACATTGCTTCCGCCTTCTGAAGCGGGGCGCCCTTCTATAATGCATTGCAAAGTGATTGCAGATTTCGACGGCCTCAGCACCAGTGCGACCTCGCGCCGTCGCTTGCCGCACCGAAGCATGCCGCAAGAACTCTGTGGAGGTTATCCTGCGGTCTAGCCAACGTCCCGGCTTGTAGTTGGAGTATTGCTTGTCGAGGTTCAGAAACACCCGTCGCCCGAAGACATGAGGGCACGCGCGGCCAGCCTGCAGCTCCGGAAGGATGCTAAAGAACTCGCTGGACTGTGGGCTTCAGTCTCGGATGACATGGACCATGTGAAGCAAGGCGTGTTATCGAAAGACGCGTTTGAGAAACTGAGGCGGATGGAAAAACTAGCCAAACGGGTGCGCGAAGAGCTGACTCAGACCTCGACGACGCCCTGAAACGGGGCAACTTGAGGAACATTGTTCCCGCGCTGCGCTGGTCATTCGTCGATTCGTAGGCGATAAATCGCGATATTACTCATTGACCTCGCGGACACGGGGTTTGAGCGACTGATTACAGAAGGTAGAACCTTCGGCACTTTTGGCAGATCGAAGTGTAAATCAACTGGGAAGGTACGCTGCTCCAACTCGCCGTGACTTGAGCGTAGTTCTGTCCCGACAGAAGGATTAGTTGTTGTTCGCCGTGTTTTTCAGAACAAGGACGAGTATGCGTCCGTCGGAGTGAAACTCCCCGCCGGTAGCAGTCTTAGCAGTGGTGAGCGCATCGGCTGGCGTGACATGGTCCCGCTGCATCACAAGTCCGGTACCGGAGAGGGTGCCATTGACGTACTCGCGTTCGCCATCGATAGCGGGGTCAATTTTATGCGTGACACCGTTGTTCCGCTGATCCCGCTCGAATCCAATATCGTGCGTCGCTGCGATGCACCACAGTGGGCGTCCTTCGATCACGTAAGGCGATTTCCACACGCGTAGGTGATTCCGCGACATCGCGACTCTGACCGGCTCGGCGTGCGCGAACCCATAATCCTGGGCACGGTCGAACAAGAACAGGGTGCTCATCGGCATCGTCAGATAGTCTTTTTTTTCTAAAGATCCAACCAAAGCATTCAATGCCGTATTGCCGACCGTTTTGTCGACTTGTACCCATCCCGCCGCTGTGAATACTTGCACCACTTGGTCCTGCGTCCCCACAATCAGCACATTGACCATGTCGCCAGGGTTTTTGGCGGGATCGGAGACGCGGCGCGGAATCTTACTGAGCAAATCCGGAGTGATGCCTGCCACTCGGGTCTCAACCGGTCCTCCAACAGCCGCAGCTTCGCCCGAACCCTCTTTCAAAATCTCGACCTTGACCTCGAAGCCACCAGTCGCGACGGATGCGTCTTGTTCACTCTGATTGATTCCCAGGTACAGTCGGCCCGAAACCGGTACGTCGTATTCCTTACTAGCTCCGACCAGAAAGGCTTGGGCATACGACTCAGAACCAATGCGGCCGATGAGAGCCCCATGCCCTGCACTTCCAACGGCGTACTGGTGAACCAGGTCGGCGAATCCTCGCGGAAGCCCATCCGGGCCGAACGTTCCTGCTGTGCGCAATTTTCCACTGTAGGATTGATCGGCTGGGTATGTAATCTGTCCGCTAGCAGTGAAGCGGAGTTTAGCGCCCCCTCGCACATCGATGTTCGCGTCGACCCATCCCTTGGATGGTGACACTTCAATTTTGTGTGACTGAGTGTTGTCCTTCGCCTGGTCCTGTTGTGCCTGCGCTCCTATATAAATCACACTCGCCGCACTCAATGTCAGCACCGCCAACCTTATACTGCTCGTCAAAGTCTTCATGGCTCATCCCACAGTTTGATTTCTTCATGCATTCGATGCAATCAAGCTCTCAATTATAAATCCGCAAAATTGACGAAATGCTTGGCCGACAACTAAACGTCGTATGTCGCGAAAACGCTGCTTCTGCACGATTTCCCAGATGGACGAGGGTATGAGCGCGCAGTTACTGGCCGTTTGTTACGAGTTATCGCTGCACACTTGGCGTTGAGAAGGGACCGCTTCGACCGACGAACGGGTCGGCTCGGAGTAGGGAACATTTCAACCCGGCACGCGGCGAAAGCCGGCAACCTTCGTTTGAGCCGCCATGGAGCAAGGGTCGGTTTGGGAGGAGTTACGCTTCCTTCTTAATTGCCGGGCGAGATCCAAGTCAGGCTTTTTTCAGTAAGCGGGTAACCCAGACCAGAATCACCGCGCCAACAAATGCCACAATGATGGAGCCAATCATCCCGCTGCCATGCCAGATTCCCAGAAGCCCAAAGAGCCAGCCACCCACGATGCCGCCGAGGATGCCGAGAATGATGTCGACGATGATGCCGTAGCCACCACCCTTCATCACCTGGCCAGCAAGCCAACCTGCTATCAGCCCCACCACAATCCATGCGAGAAATCCCATGCCGATTCCTCCTCGGATCCGCCTTAAGCGGGCCGACCGAAATGTACACCTAGCCCTGTCAACGCTCAAGGAGAATCGAATCTAGCGGGAAATTGCGACCGATTTACCGCTGCAACATCGCTGTTTCACTCACTATCCGTCCCGAGGTTGCGGCGCTGGCGCGCCGCCTCGTAGAGCACGATGCTCCCCGCCACACCTGCGTTTAACGATTCCACGCGCGGAGAGTGCGGGATCGCGACCGTCTCATCCATTTGGCCCATGAACCCCCGCGACAGGCCCGCGCCCTCGCTTCCCACAAAAATTGCCGAGGGCTCGGTAAGCTTCGCCTGATCCAGCGGGGTCCCCTTGTGCGAAGAAGTCGCGATCAAGCGCACACCGTGTGCCCGGCACTTCGCGAAGATGCTCTCCAATTCCCCCGCCTTCTTCGCCACAATAACAGGCAGCCGAAAAACCGATCCCGCCGAACCCCGAACGACTTTTGAATTGAATAGACTGACCGTGCCCTCGCCCAGTATCGCTCCGGCGCTGCCAAATGCTTCGGCCGAGCGCAAGATCGTTCCCAGATTGCCCGGGTCCTGCAAACCAGCCACCGCGATGACCGGACCAACCTGCAGTCGTTCGAGCACATCATCGAGCGAGAACTCTTTCAGCTTTACCAGGGCTGCCACTCCCTGCGGCGTGTCGCTTGGCACAGCTCCATCGAAGATCTTGTCGGGAAGCAGCAGGGTTTCCACGTGCGCCCCGATCTGCGGCATCAGCCGCGCGGTCAAAGCCTGCGCCGATTCGCGAAAGAAAACTGCGCGAAAACGCAGCCCGCTGCGGATTGCCTCCTCCACCACGTGCAGCCCTTCAATAGCGCAGTCGCCGTCCTCACTGCGCTCGGCGTGACCAAAGGCCTGCCGCAATACCTTAACCAAGGGATTATGGCGGCCTTCGATGCGGCGGAGTCGTCCTTGCGAAGTGAGCGGTTCGGGGTTTCGGTTCATCGGTTCGCAGCCGGGTATCGACTGCATGATACTCAATCCCGCCCCCTCACGCCGTTTTTTGCCGTATTATGATAGGTTTTGCAATCAAACCAGTAAAATCCTGAGGGGTCATTAGGAAGGGGGCGCTGTGCGCGCCGAGATCGTCAAAATCAATTGTGATAACCCTGAGTTGTCCCTGGTCAAGTACGCCGCCGATCAGATCCGCTCCGGCGAGGTACTGGGCATGCCCACCGACACGTTTTATGGACTCGCCGCCGATCCCTTTAACCTTCGCGCGGTCGACAAGGTCTACGACATCAAGACGCGTTCGCGCCACAAGCCGCTGTCGCTGATGATCGAGAGCGTGGATCAGGCTTCGGAACTGTCCAAGGACTTGCCGGATGAGTTTTACGCCTTAGCCCGCAAGTTCTGGCCCGGACCGCTGACCATCATCGTTAGAGCCGGATCGCGTCTGCCTCTCAAAGTCACGGCGAACACCGGCAACGTCGCCTTGCGCGTACCCAACGCCAGGATCCCGCGGGCCGTCGTCACCGCCGCAGCGATTCCGATCACTGCCACTTCGGCCAATCTCAGCGGCGCCTCCGAGTGCACGAGCGCCGAGCAGGTGCGCGATCAACTCCACGGCCGCATCAGCATCATCGTCGACGGCGGCACCTCCCCGCGCGACGTCGCCTCCACCATCGTGGATCTGACCGATCAGGCCGCGCGTTGGCGCATCATTCGCGAGGGTGCCATTCCCGCCGACGAGATTTCTACTTACTTTGCCCAAGGATGAACCACGCTCGAGGTTGAGCGCTACAGGATGAACTTCGAATAATGACTGACGGAAACACCAACCGGCATCCGCTGCGGCGCTGGTGGCTTCGTCTGCTGATCCTGGTAGTGCTGGCGGTCGCACTGTTTTTGACCGTCACCGCAGTCGAGATTGTAAACACCGCCTCGCTGCAGCAACTTCACCCCGCCGATGCCATTATCGTCTTCGGCGCGGCCGAATACTCCGGTCATCCTTCCCCCGTCTTGCGCGCACGACTCGATCATGCCCTCGACATTTTCCACGACGGAGACGCCCCAGTCGTCATCACGACCGGCGGCGCCGGCGCCGATCCCAGCTTCAGCGAGGGCGGCGTGGGTCGCGACTATCTCATGCACCACGGCGTTCCCGAGCGCAGCCTGATCGCTGAAACCCAGGGCCGCGACACCTCGGAATCCGCCGCCCGCGTGGGCGTCATCATGCGCGCCAACGGCCTGCATAGTTGCATCGCCGTCAGTGACGCCTACCACGTCTTCCGTATCCGCAAACTGCTCGAACATGAAGGCCTCGGCCCGGTCTACGTTGCCCCGCGGCCGGATTCGCGCCCCCGTGGCACCCTGCAGCGCGTCGTCGCGGTCCTCCGCGAAGCCACCAGCTATTCCTTGTGGAGTCTGGGCATCACCTGAACGACTTGGCGAGTCTTAGCCGCGAAGCGGCGGCAGAATAAAGAGCCCACGGCGCAAGCCGTGGGTAGTGGTTCCAAATGATTCAGCCCCAGCGGGGCGAAAGAGGACTTCTTACACAAACTCTAAGCCCCTGAGGTCACCGACACCCTCAGAACTCGTCGATGTTGTTGGTGGTCCGAATCTTGAAAATGCAGATTCTGCATCTGCAGGCCGCTCCTGACTTTCATGAACGAGTGCTGAATGCGCACCGTCAGGTTGTTGTTCTTGGCCAGTTCCAGCTGATCGTTGCGCGCCCCTCGTTGTTCGGCCATTTGCCGGTTCTGGCATTGCCGGTAATCCTGGCTCTGCACGCACAGTTCGTAGCCGTTACTCATGTTCGCGGCGCGAGGCGTCTGGACGTCGAGGTTGACCCGAATGGCCGCCTGCAGCATCTCGTCGTACCGGTCGTACCAGATGTGCACTGCTTCCTCAGTCTGCTCCGGCGTGTGCGTCGTTTTGTACTTGCAGATGGCAGCCACTACCTCATCCGCATTCTCCGCCCCCTCCATCTTCAACCGCGGCAGGGGCAGGCAGTAGCTTCCATGTCTTCGTCGGTGAAGACCTTCTTGGCTTTCGCCGCCTTCTGCGCTTTGGTGCTGCGCGCGGCCGCAGCCAGAGGACTACTGCCTGTCTCGCCGCCAGAGGCGTCTGAAGTCGAGGCGGCAGGCTCCGAAGTCGTGGCCGCAGGCGGCGAAGCCTTCTGGGCCAAACTCAATCCTGAAGACGCCAGAAGTACAGCTCCAAGCACCCAGCACAGAGTTGAAGAACTGGTCCGCATGTCAGCACTAGGCTATCGGGCAGTTGGAAAGCGCAAAAGATGACCTAAGTTTTCCCTGGACAAAAGTACCCCGCTACCATCCCTCACGATCACGCAGGCTGGCGATGTGGCTCACATGGTGGCGTCCGTGCCACGCGTACAAAGCAAGCGTCTTTTCCAGGGTCACCGTGCCCAGCTCAGGATGCCGGAAAGTTCTTTTCCAGTCTTCCGGCCCAAGCGATCGCAGCAACCGCACCCAGCGGTCGTGCAGAGACTCGAGTAGGGCCAAGGAGACTTCCACAGGAGTGGCCTTCGTATCTGCGAGTTCCGCCCAGCGATCCTCCGCATAGGGCGTGATGGTCGGTTCGTCCTCCGTAAGCGCAAGCTTGAATCGCACGTAAGAGTTCAAATGGCTGTCGGGCACGTGGTGAACGACCTGTCGCACGGTCCATCCTCCGGGACGGTAGGGCGTGTCAAGTTGAGCATCACTAAACCCCTTCACTGCTGCGCGCAGGTTCGCGGGTGCGCCCGCGATGTCGTCAAGGAAAGCCTGTTTCCGTTCCTCGTTGAGTGGTCCGTCGTAACTGAATTTGCCGATGGGGAATCTGGGGTCAGTCATCGCATCTCCGTTGATCAGCGGTCAAACGCCTGATCTACAGATGAGCGCTACGTGCAAAAGGCGCAGGAAGCGACACCAAATTTTGGAGGGCAATTTTCGCTTACGAAATCTCAAACACGGCTCCACAAATCGTTCCCGGTCACCGTTCCTCGCACCAGCTATTTTCCGGCACGCCCTGGCAGGGATCGTCCATTCCAGGCTCGCGGGGAATCGGCAATAGCTGTACTTGTGTTTGCAGAGGATACAGAGGCGGCGGCAACCCGGCGCTCGGCGCCCGACTGCGGCCGGGAAGGGTCCCATCCACGACGACAGCGTTCCGATCCATGCCGCGCAGGTGCAGTCCGGGAGTCGTCACCCACACGCCGGCCTCTCTGCTGCCCTGCCCGTGGTAGTCTCCCGGACCAATCAGGATCCAGTCTCCCGGCTTTGCGGCATTCATGGCCGCCTGGATCGACGAAAAAGCCCTGTTTTGCCGCGATAGGTGCCCACTTGCAGCACCCGGACGGCGCCGCTCCCCTTCGATCGGGAGGCAGTGCGGGAGGCTTCCTGGGCCGCGGCGCCAGCGACCAGTGCGCACAGGACCATCAGGCAGGGCACTAAGTTTGGAATGCAAGGAAAGGAAATAGCAGATTTTTCATGGATTAACCTTGGTTTCGGCGGCAGCCTCAACGACGCAAAGAGTCGCTGGCCCGCCGGATCGAACCTTGCTCGGGAAAGAGCGCCTAGCAAATGTGTCAACGATCTGCCGTAGGAACGCAGGAAGCCAATCAGTTAACTACAACCGGTGGTGCGGCCGCCATGCCCACCCCATCCCCTCCGGCTTGGAGTTTCGGTTCCGCGCCCCCAACGTGCCACTCGCTTGATGCATCCAAACAGTGTTCTGAGCTAAACTCTCCCTGCTGTGAGGTTTAGCGCTTCCGTCCCGCAGCCCTTCCGGCTTCGGAGACGACTTCGAGGGGAACCATGCCATCGTCGACTTGGTCCGGTCACTTAACTTTCGGCCTCATCTCCATGCCCGTGCGTCTGTTTTCCGGCGCGCGCAGCAGCAGCATTTCCTTCAACATGTTGCACCGCACTGACAAGTCGCGGCTCAAGCAGCAATATGTTTGTCAGGCCGACGGTCAGGTCGTCGACCGCAGCGACATCGTGAAGGGCTACGAGTTTCGCAAGGACGAGTACATCGTCATCGAACCCGACGAGATCAAGAAGATCGAGCCGCAAACCGCCAAGACGATGGAGATTCTCGAATTCGTGAAGGAGAGCGAAGTCGACCCGGTCTACTTCGAGAGTTCGTACTACATGATGCCGGAAGAAGCCGGACGCCGCCCCTATGCCCTCCTGACCAAGGCCCTTGAAGAAAGCGAATACGTGGCGATCGCCAAGATCACCATGCACAACCGCGAATACACAGTATTCCTCCGCCCGCACGAGGGCGGCATGATGCTGCATACCATGTACTACTCGGAAGAGGTGAAGAAGGTCGAAGGCTTCGGCGCACCCGACGTGGAATTGAAAGAGGCCGAAGTAAAAGTCGCGCATCAGCTGATTGAAGCCTTGGCCGCAGACTGGGATCCGGAGAAGTACCAGGACACTTTCCAGGAAAACTTGAAGAAACTGATCGAGGCCAAGCTCGAAGGCGGAGAAGTCGCAGCTGTCGAGAAGCCCAAGAAATTGGCCCCGGTGGTAGACCTGATGGCGGCCCTGAAGCAAAGCCTGGCCCAGATGGAAGGCAAGAAAAAACCGGCCGCGACAGTCGACGAGGCCGAACCGCGCACCGCAGTTGCAAAATCACGCCGCGGACGCGGATAGGGCCGCTCGCTCTAAGTCGCCGGCAATCGCCCTTCGTTGCGGTGCATGTCGCGCCCCTGCCACCTTGGATTGACCAACGACTGGCCTCGGTTGTTCAACGAATACGGGAAAGTGCAGTGGCCTCCTGGCATCCAGTCGGCAATCTCTGCTCGGATCGTTCTATTGCAGAATCCCCGATGCAGCTTGCGCATGAACGTCGCTTCCGTGTTCTTATCCGTAGTCCGCAAGTCTCCCACTATGTTGTACAGGCCGTCGATATGTCGACGGGTAATTTGCCGGAAAAGCCGCATGGAAAGACCCCGGAGTCTTTGCCTTATGCCGGGGCGGACAGCAAGTTGGATCGGACGCTTCGCGACATATCTCCGCCCGCACGCCCACCGAGATCAATTGCGGTGCCGTGTCTCCACAACACCGCATGGTGATCCTGCGGTGACTGCGAACCGGGCAGGTCCGCCTTGCCGGCGATATCTCCGTTGTCATTGATCCAGTTCGTAACGCCCGTATCCCCCCAAGCGTGCCGAGGTCCTGCATGCCACCGGACTTCGTCCATTAGGAAGGGATGGGAGATGAGGTCTCCCGCCAAGTTGGAAGCGCCGACCACGTGTCCGTGGTTGCTGAGGCCGCTTGGATTACCAATCGTGCCCCCCAACGTGCCGAGATCCGTCATCTTGCCGTTCTCCCAAAGAAACGGAGCGATTGTAGGGATCCCAGTTGTCGGATTGGGAGTCGAATTAGTGTAAGAGTTCCCGGCAATTTGTCCCCGCTCGTTGATAAGGATAGCGGTAGCGTCGTTTCCACCCAGCGTGCCTAAATCATGCATGGCACCGTGCTTCCAGAGAAACGCGCGCGACTGCGTTTGGGAAAAAGCCCAGACCATTGATGTTGAAGGGATCGGGAATCGTGTTCATCGCGAGGCCCACAACCTGGCCGCGGCTGTTCACGTTGCCGACGAAGCTCTCATATCCTCCTTCCATAGTTCCCAGATCAACGATCTTGCCGTCTTTCCAAAGGACAGCACGAAATTCTCCCCAGCCCGGGAACAATGGATCAATTTCACCGTTCTGGGAATTTCCTGCTATCAATCCGTTCGCAGTGATCCAGAGAGCTTGGCTGCTGACGCCTCCGGGGAGCGTGCCCAGATCGGTCAGGATGCCCTTCTGCCATTGGAATGCATGAGAAACGAAACCGTCTGGGTTGAAGGGAAACGCAGGGAACGGATCGGGCGTGGACGTGTCGGCCCAGCCCACCGCCGTCCCACGCCCGTTGAGGATTCCATCAAACCCGTTTGAGAAGTAACTCACGGGTCCCCCGAACGTGCCGAGATCAAGAAACTGGCAATCATGGTGGTTGAGTTTGGCCTCCTTGTCCTGCGCGACGAGCTGAAGTGGGAGCGCCAGCAGAACGAACAACGCTATCGCCCTGATGCAGTTCATTTTTTCGGAATTTCATAATCCTCTCCTTCTAGGCCTCTGCGAGCATTGGCTTTTGCAGGGTGCGGACACGCCAATGCCGGCTCCGCCACGCAGATGCGCGGAACACGGCACTGCGCCAACGGCGCGGCTCATGCTTGAAGTGTGCTTGCTCGAAACCCACGGAAGAACGCGGCCCCAAGCTATTTTCGGAAGCCAAAGACCAGGAAGGGGAAAGAAGAGATTGGCTAGGAAAAAGCTTCTTCTCGCGATACTGCAGTCCCCGGAAACCCTGTCAAGGCCTATTTCGGTTCGCGTCCGAACTCAATTACCGCCAGCAGATCGAAGCTCTCGGCATTGCGCGGATCCAACTTGGTGCAACCTTCAGGCATCAGAGCGCTTGTCCCTTGGCGCGGATGGCCAGCAATCGTTACAATAGTCGTTTCTGTCTACAATCGTTTTGAACCAGAACTTCTTCTCCGGGGTGCCGATGAGTGTCCGACGTGTGGGCTGGCTGGCCGCAATGGCGCTGGCCGTTTTGCTGTGGGCTTCGTGCGGGCAGGTCTACCGCCCGGTCGTAATTCCGGTCAGCACCACTCCTCCCAATCCTGCGAATTTCCACGCCGTGTTCGGCATCAGCACCAACGTGCTCTCCAATCCCGGCACTGCCCTGCAGATCGATGTCTCCGGCGACAGCGACATTGGGGTCGCAAACATGGGGGTCAATCCCACTCATGCCGCCTCTCTTCCCAACGATTCCCGGATATTTGTGGCCAGCGCGGGCAGCGTAAATAGCGACGGCACCGTCAACGTGGGAGGAGTTGACATAGTCACTGGTTTCACTCCCGCGGGAGATAGCACGACAGCCACCGGTCTGGGTACGCCGACAATTTTCACCCTGCCGAACGTCGGGAATAATCAGTCCTCCGCCATCACCGCCATCTCCGAAGACAGCACCGGCTTGGTCACGGTCACATTGAGCGCTCCCCTGGTCAGGGCGCAGGCAGGAGGCGTCGTCATCATCACCGGCGTAGTCGTGACTGGCCCGAACCCCAACGCTTACGACGGAAGTTTCACAATTTCCTCGGTCAGTGGGACCACCATCACGTACGTCGATCCGGTACTTGGGCTGGCGACCGGCACCAGTGGAACCGCGACCATTCCGATTCCGCTCTCTTGTTCCTACCAACCGGACTTCCTGGCCACGGCCCAAACGAGCACCATTTACCTGGCCAACTACGGCTTCGAAAACGACCCGAACTGTCCCCTCACCAGCACGGATTCGGTCGCCGCGCTCA
The DNA here is from genome assembly GCA_035511455.1 of Candidatus Sulfotelmatobacter sp. Taxonomy (GTDB): domain Bacteria; phylum Acidobacteriota; class Terriglobia; order Terriglobales; family Acidobacteriaceae; genus Sulfotelmatobacter. The sequence continues at coordinate 10,883 of DATKFH010000104.1, forward strand.
ATCCCGCCCAGAGTACGATCACGACCATCAGCTACCTCGCCACCGCCGCCAACCCAATTGCGCACCCCGTTTCTCTGGCCGAGACTCCCGACGCGCAGAATCTCTACGTGGTCAACCAGGGAAGCGTCAATCCGCCGGTCGCGGGCACGATCATGGACCTCTCTCCTACCGATTTGTCGACGCTGGCTACGATTGCTCTTCCCGCGGGCAGCAGCACGCCGGTGTGGGCTGTGTCGCGCCCCGACAGCAGGTTTGTGTACGTTGTTACTCAGGGGGACGGACAGTTGCTCACCATCAGCACCGCCACGAACACCGTGACGTCGAGTCAGCCGGTGGGTGGGCCGGGCGCCAACTTTATCCTTTATGACAAAAGCCGCAACCGGCTCTACGTGACCAATCCCACCGCCGCGGCCGTTTTTGTCTTTGACGCGACCTCGGACGCGCCCACACTGCTGTCCGCAATCTCCATGACCACGGGCGCGAATGCCCCTTGTCCCAGCGGATGCTCGCCAGTCTCGGTCGCGGCGATGCCCGATGGATCCCGCTTTTACGTGGCCAGCTATCAGACGCTGAGCGCATGTCCGGCCGGTTCCGGTGTGTCGGGGGCATGCGTGATCCCCAGGCTCACCGTGTACGACGCCCGTAGCATGACCGTCAAACCCATTTCGTCGTCCACTTCCCTGCTGCCGCCGTCGATTTCCCTGCTGGGCCAGCCGCTGTTCGGGGCGACGCAGTACGCCGTGGCTCGCGTGTCATCCTGCGACCCGGCTCCAACCTACGCTCCCGGCACGACCCGCTTCCGCATGTTCGCCGCGGCCGCCGCCGACAGCAGCCACGTGTATGTGAGCATTTGCGACGCCGGCTCCATCGCCGACATCATCGCGACCACAAGCACTCTATCCACCGGAGGCACCAACACTCCAGATCAACTGGTCACCGATCTGGCCGCCCCCTTCAGCGCAGCCTCAGCCCCATCGGGCGGCCAGCCCCCGCCGCAAAATCCCATTTTCCTTCTGAGCGGCCAGTAAAGACGTTGCTTCGCAACGTCTCTGGGACCGGGTTACATGTGAGGCGGAGCCTTCGGTCCACAGGCTGTTACAAAACACAATGTTGAATGCGCTCGGCTGGGCAATTCAAGTTCCAGCCGCCTAGCGGGGGAATGTGAAAGCCCGGCACGGCAGTGCCGGGAAGCTGGAAGTGGAATAGATCGAGTCCGCTTTAGCGGACGGCACGAAATTCGTAACAGTCTCGATACCGCACGCGCAGCAGAAAGACGTTTGCCAGCAACGCCTGGACGAAGAGAAATGTGAGGTGGGCGTTCCCGTTCACTGCCGGGCAGCGACTTCGGCTTCCCTTGCCGCGTAATGCGAATCCACGTAGGCATCCAGGATCTCGATAAACTCCGCCACGATCCGATCCCCCTTCAGCGTCGTGAACAGCCGCCCGTCCACATAAACCGGAGCCTTGGGCTCCTCGAACGTTCCCGGCAGCGAAATTCCAATGTTGGCATGCTTCGACTCGCCGGGCCCGTTGACCACGCAGCCCATCACGGCCAACTTCATCTCCTCGACGCCCACATAGCGCCCTTTCCACGCCGGCATCTGCTCGCGCAGGTAAGACTGAATCTGCTCCGCCATCTCCTGGAAGAACGTGCTGGTCGTGCGTCCGCATCCCGGGCAAGCCGTCACCTGCGGCGTAAAGCTGCGAATCCCCATCGATTGCAGAATCTGCTGCGCCACCCGCACTTCTTCGGTGCGATCGCCCCCGGGCGCCGGCGTCAGCGAAACCCGAATTGTGTCGCCGATGCCTTCCTGCAGCACCACACCCATCGCCGCGCTCGAGGCCACCACGCCCTTCGCCCCCATCCCCGCCTCGGTCAGTCCCAAATGCAGCGCATACTCGCACCGCGCCGCCAGCGCCCGATACACGTCGATCAGATCCTGCACCCCGCTCACCTTCGCACTCAGGATGATCTGGTCCGCTCTCAGCCCATACTTCTTGGCCAGTTCCGCCGAATTCAGCGCGCTCACCACCATCGCTTCCATGGTCACTTCGCGCGCGTCCTTCGGTTCGGCGAGCCGCGAATTGTCGTCCATCATCTGCGTCAGCAGTGTCTGGTCGAGCGATCCCCAGTTCACCCCGATTCGCACCGGCTTCTCATTCTTCACGGCAACTTCGATCATGGTGCGGAAGTTGGAGTCCCCGGTCCGCCCAATGCTGGCGTTCCCAGGATTAATCCGGTACTTCGCCAGATTGCGCGCACACTCCGGATACTTTGTGAGCAGAACATGCCCGTTGTAATGAAAGTCCCCAATAATCGGCACGCGGACGCCCTGCTTGTCGAGTTGCTCGACGATCCGGGGCACGGCCGCCGCGGCCTCGTCGTTGTTCACCGTAACCCGCACGAGTTCGGACCCAGCACGGGCCAGAGCCGCCACCTGCTGCACAGTTGAAGGGACATCCGCGGTATCGGTGTTGGTCATCGATTGCACCACAACCGGTGCATCCGACCCGACGCGCACACCTCCGACAACGGCCGTAACGGTCTTTCTGCGCTGAATCGTAGCCATGATTTTCTTCTTAGTTTAAATCATTTCCGAACAACATGGAAACGGCGCGCGCTTGCCGCGCTTGCCGCCATAGCTTCAGACGAAAAGCAGATTCCCCAAATTGTTGGAAACAATAGAAATCAAAAAATGGAATGGAACGGCTGGAATAAATCATTCTGCGCCCAAGGCAGGTGCGCTACCAGCGCTGTCTGATCGGGTCGAGAACTTCTGATCGTTGCTTGCGGGTCAGACTTTGCTGCACACCCCCGTCGGGTAGTGCGATGAGAAAGAAGAACGACCACCGAGAAGTCAGCGTCCATTAAGCGGCCAATAGAACGTGGAGTTGAATGGTCTTGCAGAATCTTGGAGGTTTGATATGCCATTCGCGCCTCCTGATTTGTTGATTTTGTTAGATGGTACTGGGTTTAGTTCCCACTCTCCGGAGAGTTCGAAACACCGAATAAGGAGGCAAGATTTCTTGCGGTCCAGAGAGTGGTCGCGTCAATCGCCAGTCCGTCACTGATCACGTACGGTGGGGTTATGCGCGCTACTCGGCATCGCTGGCTCCTCAGGCCGTCGTCGTCTACGACGCTTTCTCTCGAACTACTGCCGAAGAGGGTTCCATGACGATGACTTGGCTGTGGTTAGGGTGCTCACCGCTGATTTGCCAGTTAGCTCGCAGAAAATATCCTCTTAGCAGTTTCATTTCCAGCCCGTCGTGGTGGAGGTAATATGCCGTCCAACACTGCGGGCACTCGATCCTCATGTATTCTCGCACCAGCCCGGTTCGGCTAGGCGCGCCATCTGTTCGAACAGCCTCGACGTGCATCGTTTCCAATTCTAGCGGAGGTCTTGTGATTAAAATGGGGGACAATCGAAACAGCAAACACCATCCTGGACCTCCGCCTGCCTTACCAAGAGAGTGATGTCATCCGCTTGTGAGCAGCCCGCAGAGTGGGCCGACAGCTCATCCAACATCTGCCGGAGAATCTCCTGTGGATCTTGGTAGCCGCAAACGCAGAGGATTCGTTCCAGGCGTTCGTGCCCAAAGGGATTGCCGTCGGAATTCTCCGATTCTGTGATTCCATCGGTGTAGGCGACCAAGACATCTCCAACTTCGAGTTGAAATGCCGTTGATTTGTACCGGGAGCCCTGCAGGGCACCCACGGGAACGCTGTCGGGTTTCAGTGAAACGACCTCGCTCCGATTATGACTCCGACGAAGCATCTGACAAATCGGATTCGGGTACTTCTGGTGAGTTGGTTGCCGGAGAGCTTCCGGTACCTGGTCATTCGCGCTGAACGATATTTTCTAAGCGCCTCCTCATCGGTAAACACTAGCCGACTATTGCGAGTTGGAGATCTACAGCTGGGCAAAATCGGGTTCGACAGTTGCTTGTGCACTGGCCGGCGTTGCCACCAGGAACAGAAAGGGGCGGGCCGAGGGCCGCATGCTTCGGCAAGGCCGACGGCCAGCTCCGCTTCGCGGTAAGTCCCCTTCATTGCTTCAGCACGAGGCACGATGTGGTTCCGGTGGCGTAGACCTTCCCATCAGGGCCAACGATGCGCCCCTCGGCGGTTACAGTTCGGTCTCCAGCGTGGGTTACATGTGCCTCCGTGTGTAATCGAGATACTGCCTCGGTTGCGGCGCGCACGAACCGAACATGTAAATCAAGGGTGGTGAAGCCGCGACCTGCGGGCAGCACGCTTTGGACCGCGTACCCGAGCGCCGAGTCGAGTAGCGCGGAGAGCCATCCTCCTTGCACGGTTGCGAGCTGATTGTATTGCCACTCGGCCGGCGAGCCCTCGAAGGCCGCGCGGCCCTCGGCCGCGTCTACAAGCGAGATGCCCAACGTGGCGATGATCGGTGGAGTCGGTAGCTTACCCTGCAAAGTAAGCAGCACCGTCTCAAGACCGCTCGTCGTTCCAACTACGGCGGGGCGTACAGGTTGATACTCGTAGGCACGGGTGACGATATGAAGAACTTCATCCACGTTTACCCTCCAAATGTTCTGTCTAACGCCAGCTCGGGGCCGACACGAAGATTTTCGACACTTTACACCTTAAGTTTGCTGACGCGTCCGTTTCAGGCCCAGCTGTCTTACGATCAACGTGTCGAGCATCCTCTTCGGCAGAAGCAGAGGCAAAGTCCAGTTCTTAAAGCGTTTTGTAATTACAGCGTAGCTTGTCTTGGGTCGCCGGGCGGTCAGTGCGACATGCACAGTTTCGCCCAGGCGTTCTGGTTTTAGACCCTTTCGGCCATCCTCAATCATGTATCTACGGAAGCGTTCAACTATCGGGCCGTGATCGTGCCTTCATACGCACTGAGGTCCGTAGCCTCTCCCTTGTCCCAAATCGCGGTCGCAACCGGTCCAGGCACGACCATGATTACATCGATGCCGTAGATCATCATTTCGCGCCGGAGCGCCTCAGACATACCTTCCAGTCCATGTTTTGACGCAACGTATGCTCCCATGAACGGGATACCGATCTTTCCTGCGGTCGAACCGATGTTGATGATCCGTCCGGGTGCTCCCTGCCGAGCCAAGTCTGCACCCAGCAGAGGAGCAAAGACCTGCGTCACAGAAAGTGGGGCTGTCAGGTTTACTTCGAGCTGACGGCGATACTCTTCCAGCGGCAGATGAAGAAGTGGACCGGGAACTGCCACACCAGCATTGTTGACCAATCCGGCCAGCTTGGAAGAGCCAAGC
>DATKFH010000105.1:0-7452 GCA_035511455.1 Candidatus Sulfotelmatobacter sp.
CACACACGGCTATGAAGTGCGCCCGATTTTGAAACGGCGACTGAGGATATTTCTCCAGGCGCAGATACAACTCGTGAACCAGAGCAGTGGTTTGAAGTGTCCGGTCGGTCCGTGCTTTCCGTAAATGCCGGTGAGCGAGTCGGCGCAGGTCATCATACAGCAACGGGACCAAGGCTCGGAATGCCTCTTGATCACCCTCGCTCCATCTGGCCAGTAGATCGCCAATGACAGGTGTGTTCGACATGCCCCGCCCTCGCCCAAACTGGTGAGAAAAATACCCACAAACTGTTATTTAGTCAATGGCTTACACCAACATTTTCAAACAATTTCAGGGGCGCTTAACACGGGCCTCGGTGGCAAAGCCAAGAAAAAGTAAATGTCCATGAGCTAATTCGCCGGGAAATTGTTTTTTAGGTAAGTAAGAGGCCTTGTGGGACGGGGGATCGCCAGGCGACATTGGCCTGGAGCTGCGAGCCAAGGGACCTATTCCTGCACTTTGCCCACGACAGGGCCTCTGCCAAATCGACAACGGGTGGAAGTGTCAACTACTCAGTTAAGGGGAGTCGCCAATCACGGAGTGTCGCTCCGGGGGGAGCCTTCTATGAAAATCGCGAAGGGTTGTCTTGCCCTGTTGGACCTTGTGTTGAATTACGGAAAACCGACGAGACTGAATCTACAGCGCCAAAGCACTCGTGTAAAACCTATTGCGACAGCGTTGGCGCTCGCAACATGCATAGCCTTATCGGCGTCCGGTCTGTTCGCGCAGCAGGTGACGGCTCCTGCCGCCTTGAGCGTGGTGCCGCGGCTGATTAACTTTTCGGGTGTGGTTCGGGGAAGCGACGGCAAACCTCTCCCTGGCACCGTTGGTGTCACCTTCAGCCTCTACAAGGACCAGGAAGGCACAGTGCCGCTGTGGTTAGAGACGCAAAATGTGCAGGCGGATAATTCCGGCCGCTACAAGGTTTGGCTGGGAGCGAGCAAGCCCGACGGATTGCCTGTGGACTTGTTCACTTCCGGTGAAGCGCGCTGGCTGGGGGTTCAGCTAGAAGGGCAGAGTGAACAGCCACGAGTGCTCCTGTTGAGTGTGCCGTATGCTTTGAAAGCTGCGGACGCGGAAACAGTGGGTGGGCTGCCGCCGTCGGCGTTCGTGCTGGCCGACTCGAAAAGCGCCTCCACCGCCCCCCGTTCGACTACTCTGGCTGCTGCTGCCGTCGTACCACTGGCAACAGGCACGAACGCGGTCACAACCGCTGGTGGAACTGTCAATTCCGTGGCAAAGTTCGACGGGACCGCCGACATCACCCCCTCACAGATCTACGACGACGGGACGCACGTGGGCATCGGCACTACCGCTCCCGCCGCCACACTGGACGTGGGCGGAACAAGCATCTTTCGCGGTGTGCTGACGCTGCCGGCTCTCGGAACTGCAACTTCGGCCGGGGGCTTCAACTCCAATGCGCTCGACCTAATCGCCTCGGTGTACAGGGCCGGTGAATCGTTTCCCGGGCCGGTGAGTGAACGCTTCCGATGGCAAGCCGAGCCAGTGCGCAACGGTACGGGTTCAGCGAGAGCGACGCTGAACCTGCTTTTCGGTCAGGGCCTTAACACAGCGCAGGAGACGGGTGTGTCCATCGACCGCACCGGCGTATTGTCGGCCAGTGGGCTGCAGGCGAGCGGAGTCGTCAACGCGACGGGTTTTTCTCTGAATGGGACTCCGTTTGCCTCCGGGAACTACGGCAGCGGCAACGTGTTCCTTGGGTTTTCAGGAAATGGGTCGGCGACCGGGACGTCTAATACCGCGAGCGGCGCCTCGGCGCTTACCTCAGACACGACAGGCGGAGCCAACACCGCCATCGGTCAGGCCGCACTTTGGCAGAACACTTCGGGTAGCAATAACACCGCAACCGGTGAGCAGGCCCTGACCCTCAACACCACCGGAAGCAGCAACACCGCAACCGGTTTGAGTGCGCTGGTAAACAACACCACTGGAAATGGCAACACCGCCGCTGGCTACGCAACGCTTAAATCCAACGCCACTGGAGGCAACAACAGCGCCTTTGGCTACTATGCCGGCAACACGACGAACCAGTTACCCACGACCGGTTCCAACAACACCTTCGTCGGATCTTACGCCAACCCCGGAGCGCAAACGGCGCTGAGCAACGCCACCGCCATCGGTGCCAACGCTCAAGTCACGGCCAGCAACGCGATGGTGCTGGGAAGTATTGCTAGCGTGAATGGCGCCACTTCCAATACAAACGTGGGCATCGGAACAAGTGCACCGCGGAGTCTTCTGCACGTGAATCAGAACGTCCCTGCCGGCGGAGCGGACCTGCTGGCGATTACCAGTGGCGGCAGCCCCGGAGTAGGTTCGCTGCTCTTGCAGAACACAGCAACGGGCGGCCTGTTTCTGCGCGCTGGAGCGGGCACAGGTGAAGCTTACCTGGCGAGCAACGGGCCATTGGCGTTCATCACTGCTGGTACGAACTCGCCCAGCGGCCCCGGCCCTGCGGCCATGGCCATCGACACCTTGGGCAACGTGCTTGTGAGCTCAGGGCTGATGCGGATCAATACGGGTGGCCTTTCCCTGGGCGGAACCGCTCCCCTAGCCGTCGATGCAGCCGGCGTCCCTGGCGGCCGATTTACTGTCATGCCCCTCGGGAACGTAGGTATCAATAACCCTAATCCCACCTCTGCCTTGGACGTGACGGGCAACATCCACGCGACGGCCGCAATCTTCGCAAGTGCCGCGGTCATTCCGGGTCAAGTCCAAACCGGGCCTCTCCAAGCCTCCAGCCTTCAACTCAACGGCGATACGCCCATGAGCAGCGCCCCACGGATGACCTTCGCAGCAATATTCCCCGGCAGTTTCTGCGCCAGTCCGAATTGCGGCTCATTTACCAGCCCACCGGCGTTGGGAGCGGGTATGCTCATCCCCGACCGTGCGATCTACATTACTCATATCAGCGTGTACATAAAGGATCCTATCGACGCAAGCTGCATCCCGCCGAACTTGGTGGTGTGGACTGGTCCTGGAGCAACGAACGTCGCGGTTGCTACCTACCCGCTCACGACCGGTTCTTATATATCCGACTTTGTGGTTTCTCCCCCCTTGAGTATCCCGGCTGGCACACAAGTTACGGTGAACCTGTCACCGCTAACTACGGGCTGCAACGTGGGGTCAAATGGCGGTGGAGATGGCTTTGCGAACATCCAGTACGTCATGCAGTGACCGCGAGCTCTTTGGGCTGATTTAGATAACCGTGTCAGGCGGGCTGGCCCACCCAATCGACGGCTGCCCACCCTTCGCGGTTTTCGAAGGGGTGGGACACTCCGTTAATTAAACAAATGAGATGAATGTTGAAGGCTCTCCCGCGCGGCAGGCTCTGGGAGGAAACTCCCGGAGTAGAGGCCACAGGCTGCACACCATGAGCCGTCAATGGGAGCCCAGCGGGTTCTCGCCGTCGGTCTCCGTTGGAATTGGTCAGCATAAGTGGGGGACGAAGCAGGAGGCAGCAAGACCAAACTCAAGTCAGGAGGACGTATGCCAGTGAAACCGGCCACTAAGGGTCTAGTTTTTGCAGCAACGTCGATCTTAGCGTGGGTGACTTTGCTTGTGCCTTTCTTGGTCGCGCAGCAAGCAACTCCAACCGCAACCGCACGCGCGGTGCCGCGGCTGATCAGGTTTTCTGGCGCTGCGAAAGACGGCTCTGGGCACCCGTTGCAAGGCGGATCTTGCGCTGATGAGACGGCGTTTGGCAGGGTGGTAGCTAACAACGTTCCCCAGTTAACATCTTGCCTAAGCTTGCAATCCGCTAGCAAGTCGCTTTCGTAGGATTCCCTTCCGGACCCACCCATACCTCGATAAAAGATGGTTGTCTCATCCAGTCTTGGCATCGGATATCGTCGCTTCATCGCGAGAGGCCAAGGTCGACTAGGAAGGTAGCGCAAGATCAGCGGCTTAGCGGCGCGGGCAAAGTTGTATGCCTGGTCGGCTGCGAGGTGAATTCTGCCCTCAGGTTCCAGCACCAACCGCTCGCCTTTCTTCATCCATACGTGTGAGTTTTGAAGGCCACCGACGGCATCGACCGTAGCGTGCGCGCCCGTGGGTTCGCCACTACCACCCAAGTATATTTGTCCACCAACGATTCTGAGTCCGAGGAAACGCGTTCCTACGTATAGCGCGACTGATAAAACCAATACAATCGCTGAACTCACAACAATGGTCCTAACGAAAAGATGTTTCCATTCAGTAGAGGATAACCCAAGTAGTGCCCGAAAGAGCGTCATCCACCACGGTGAAGGGGTTCTGTGGGTGGTGTTGGGGGAGGGTTATCAGGCGACATTGTTCCTCCTTGCAAAACTAAGGAAGTCTATAACCCGCTATCAATCCCGGCAAGCGGAGCGTGCATGAAGTCAAAACGGTCGCTGCAAGCAGCTTCCACGGGAATATAACCGTACTTTGTGCCTTTGTACCGGCTTCTATGTCGGAGTTCTCCGTGGCAATCTGTTCCTGCACCACAAAGATGTCGGCAAGGTCGCGATTGTAGAAAGCGACGCGTTGGAATCGTAAGTAAATGCTAAATCCTGCACCACGGCCGATGCCTTGGCGACCGTTAGGAGAGCCGCGTCGGACGCATTCGGCGCCTGCGGTCGGAACTTCATCTCCAAGTCCTCGCGGCGTCGCCTGACCGCGTTCTCCCTCACGATGAGTTCGTTCTCCTTGCTCATCGCGAAGCGTGCGAGTTCCTTGCGCTCGGCCACGGTCAGCTTCTCGACCAGCGCTTCCCGTTGGTGTTGCGTTATGATGAGGCGATCCTGACGTCAAGCGCTCATGGAAAGATCGATAAGAATCAATAATTGCGTTTGCGTGTGCCTTGTATCAGGAACTACAGACCGTAAGCGGATTTCAAAATCTCTCCCGTTTTACTGTTGGTACCTTTCCACGATCGCTTGTCGTAGTAGTAATACCATGGCGCACCCGGATAGTAGGTTCTAAGCATGGGTCCACACGTTTCACACGGTATTCGCTCCGAGAATATCTGAAGCAAATCATCACTGCGCACCTATGCTCACAACCGCGTAAACTGAATGTCGAGCTTTTTCCCGTCCATCGTAAAAGCAATTACAGAGTCTCGATTCCAATCACCCGGTACTGGCTCTCCCACTCGCATATGTCTCCGTAGTGTTTCCACGAATGCTGCTACGTTGGCGTCTTGTCGTTGCGGAGCCATGAATAGATCAAGATCGTTAGCTTCATTGCCCAACAGAACCGATCCATAAAGTGCTGCTTGCATTTTTAGACAGCGTCAACGTGAAGCTCCGACACTTGCGAACACGCGAGCCGGCACAGATATGTAGGTGAATTTGTGGTTCGTAAGCACAGTACTGACGATCGAATTTATCGGAATCGCGTTTAAAAATGGATCGAACAATTCGCCGGCCCATCTCTTCTGGATACCTGCGACCACGATTGTCTTGGCATTGTTGGCATCCCGGCAGGCACGTATTTCCGCAGAGCGTTGGGGGGAATGGGTGAAAGCTTCTTTTGATGTTTTCCTTCCCGAACTCTGCTCCAAGCTCGGGTACAAAAGGCCCGTGAGCCCCAAAGAAGAGCGTGAATTCTGGCTTACGTTCAGTCAAGCAATAACTTACCGATATCCGGGTTCGATCGACGATTTGGCAGAACGTCGAATCAACGAGCCATGCACAAAAAAACCTCAAGGGGATAATGAAGGGGAGGACGACTAACCACTAACGTTTCCCAAAACGGCAGGAGTTTTTCGACTCAAAATGCCGATTTCGAAAGAGGGAATCCGTCTCAGCATGGATTCGATCAAGCGACTCTGGGCACCAAGGCTTCAGATCCCCGCTTTGCGCTGGAATTCAGGACTCAAATTCAGTTCGCCATTTCTAATCTTCGCTCCGAGCAGATCGACGGTGAGTGTTCGCGTTTCAACGCGTATCTCAGTTGGATCGAACTTAACCACACGTGCCGTCCAATCGGTGTTTTGAAACGGTCTGGAAGGAAGGGCACGACGCCTCGGCAGGCACCCCTCTGAAATCTTTCAACCCTAAAATATGGGCCCACACGCTGCCACACCGAAAGCCGGTTTTGTTACAGGCTCTAAGGGCAAACCACCGGAGTCGCGGCGATAGTCCCGCTGTTATCGATTCCGATGCGGGCGCATAGCGCGCCGTTTGGACTCTTGACGATGAGGCCGGCGCCGGCATCCGACGTCTGCATATCACCGCCAGCCACCTGCAGCTTCGTGGCCGGGGTCTGTGTTCCGATTCCGACATTCAAATTGGGAGCCACTTCCAGCGCAACGCCGCCGAGTTTGTTCTCGACCCGCAGTCCCTCCGTCGCGCCTGCCCCTGTATCTTGAGCGATGAACAGCCAATCGTTAAGACGATCGAAGGCGGATGCCTTCACCTCTACCGTCGCGGCTGAAAATGCCCCCGCATTTTCGACCTTGAGCAGCGTGGTCCTGCCATGAAGATTCTGCCAAACGTGCAGATGCGCAGCCGGCGATGCGGTTCCGACGCCGACGCAAGGACCAATCGTAACGCCCGCCACACAGGCACTGCCGCTGTTTTGTACGATGTTGGAATTCCCCACGGCGGTCGTTCCCGTCCAGCGCACTATATGACCCGTTGTCCCGCTTCCGCTCACCTGGGCAATCATTCCCAGCGGACAGAACACAGCTAGCGACATGGCAATTCCGTGCCAGCATTTCATAGAAATCTCCTTTCGAAGTTCGTGACTGTTTTGGCTCGCTTCGACAATAGCGTGCGTCAACCGGTCAGAAAGAAAAGTCAAATTTGATCTGGAGCAAACTGCCCGACCCCCACGGGGCTGTCGTTGCTCTTCCGCAAACATGAGCAAGTTTTTTTCGAGCTCGCGGGGTCTAAAGACCTCTTGTCGTTTCCCCTGCAAGTACTAGACTCTGTACCGCGAGCTTGTGTCATTTTGGCCCTGATCGTGGGGAAGCAAGAATCAGGGCCTTTTTCTTGCGTCAACGCAGTCTTAGGACACTGCCGGGCTCGTTCTAGCATCCCGATTGGCCCACCGGGCGGTTTCAGTGTCTACAACCACCATACACTTGGCGAGGGCCAGCGCCAGCTTCCATCAGGGGTAGTGTCCAACACCGCGTTGATGGAAGAGAGTACACTGCAAGAGTAGCAAACACAAAACTTGCTGCTGCCAGCGGCCTCTTGTGCAGAAGATGCGCGAGGTCGCCAAAAATGGCCCGCAACGAGTCTCTTCTACGCTCCCTCAAAGCACTTCTTGACGCTGAATCCCGCAAGCTGTCAGGGCCGGTGATAAAGGGAGCCATTTTGGCCGGTTCAGGCCGGAGCCAGTGGTCCACCCGGGAGAGCCCCCGGTCGACGGAGACGCAGTAAGAACTCTACAGCAGTTTCTAAATTAGTTTTTCCCCGCTGGCTTGC
>DATKFH010000106.1:0-16749 GCA_035511455.1 Candidatus Sulfotelmatobacter sp.
TGGCCCAATTGTTCGCGCAGCACTCGGTTCTCTTCCCGAAGGTAGTCGATGAGCTGCAACTGCTGCTGGTTCATCCAGCCGGACAGTGCAATCAGCAGAAACCGGAACGGGTCCAGGGATTTCGCCATGAGGAAAGTAACATTATCACGGCACGGCGGTCCTGTCGGTGATCCCTTGCAGATCTATGCAGATCGATTTTCCGGACACTACACGATGCGTGGTATTTGCGGTATCGGGATTCGTTTGTTGAAAACGGTCAACTCGTCCGCAAGCAGGTTTGCAAGAGGCTGTCTGCGGTTGATCCTGAACACGTTCGCCTCAAGAAGCCGCCTGAGAGCGTCCGCTTGTTGGCTGAGGAAGAACTGAACCCAATCAACTCAACAAGCCTTGAGCCGAGCAAGAACGTTACGCTCCAGGACTTCGTAACCCGCGTTTACTTTCCGAACATGGAAGGACAGAAGAGGGCCTCAACTTTGAAAGGCTATAAAGCCCGTTGGGATTCTCAGTTGAAAGCTCGTTGCGGATCGTTCCGTTTGCGCGAATTCAGGACGCCACAGGCGCACAAAGTTCTCGCTGACATCGGGCGGGCAAATCCTGAATTCACTCGGAGCACACTGCATCATCTCCCCTCGTTGCTGTCTGCTATCTTCCGTCACGCGATTCAGCAAGGTTATCTGACAGGAGCGAACCCGATTCGCGAGGCCAGCATTCCGAGCGCTCCCGAAGGAGAGGAAACATACGCCTATTCGTTGCCTGAGGTACTTGCAATGCTAAGGGTTCTTCCTGACCCTGCTCGGGCAATCGTTGCCGTTGCTGGATTTCTTGGGTTGCGCCGCGCTGAGATTCGCGGCCTTGAGTGGCACGATTACACGGGCGACGAAATCCGCGTCATGCGGTCAGTCTGGGAGTCGGTCACGAACGAGCCGAAGACGCGCAAAAGCAAGGCTCCCGTTCCCGTAATCTCTCCCTTGCAGCGGCTGCTAGATCAATTCAGATTGAGCCTTGGGAATCCCGCAAGCGGGCCGATGTTTGGTACGATGAAGGGAACACCGTTGAGTCTGAATAATGTGCTCAATCGTCAAATCTTGCCCGCGCTCAACGTCTGCGCTCACTGTGGGAAGGGAAGCGACGAGCACGGCAAAGAGGCCCACGAATACGAACGAAACCCCGAGCGCCCTAAATGGCACGGGTGGCACGCATTCAGGCGCGGCCTTGCGACGAACTTGCCTGACCTCGGAGTACCGGACAAGACGATCCAGGCAATATTGAGACACGCTAACGTGCAAGTGACGCAGAACAGCTATATCAAAACGCTTGACGCTCAGAGCATTGCAGCCATGAGGCAGCTTGAGGGTCTAGTTGACGTGAAGATGCTCTCTGCGAGTTCGGAGAGCGGTTTTTGAGATTGTGCAACTGTTGTGCAACGGATTTTGAAGGTGGTTCCGCTTAAGTGGTTGATTCGTTGATAGGATGGGCGCGTAGCTCAGGTGGTAGAGCAATGCCCTTTTAAGGCATGGGTCGCAGGTTCGAATCCTGCCGCTCTCACCAGTTTTTTCAATGACTTACCATCGCTGGCACGACGGGCTGATGTTTATTAGTGGATGATTAAGGAAATGGCCTCTGAAACCCGCGTCAGTTGACCGTTTCCGCCGTTTGATTCGCTGCCAACCGTTCTGCTTCTGCTCTGCGACTCTCCGCTTCGATTCCTGCAGCGAGCTGTCCCATCGCAGCCGTCACCTGATGCTCGCGGTGATGGATGTAGCTCTTTCGCGTGGTTGTCACATTGCTGTGGTGTAGGATCTTCTGGATCGTCAGATCGAGCACACCGAGGTCATTCAAATTACTCCCCAGGCCTCGACGAAACGCATGCCAGCCGTGCCACTCGACAAGATCCTCTCGACGGCGAAACTCATGGTCCGAGAGTGCATGTTCCTTCTTGGTATCACCGCACTCCGAACACGCATTGAGTATCGGGTCAATTCGGCGGGTGAAGATGTTCTTCAAATCGACCGGGGTTCCTACCTCCGTTGGGAACATGATGCCGCTGGTCGGGTTGCCGAGCCGCAAGCGGTACAGATCGAGCATCGAGAGTTGCGATAATCAAGAAACGTAAGGAAACTGAGGCTCCTAGCTCAGCCACAAACATGTAAACGATGAGGGGGGAGAACATGACTTGATGGAATACGGAGTGCACCCCCCTCCCCTCCGCAAACCTCACCGCAGTACAATTCGAGTGATCGAGCTAGAAGCCGCCAATGCATTTCTACGCGAACACTATATCGCCGAGTTCAACCGGCATTTCCAAGTGGCGGCGGCGCAGCGGGGGAATGCTTTTTTGGCCTGTCGGAGACGCCAGCTCGATCTGGTGTTCTCCCTCCAGTTCGAGCGGGCAGTGAACCGCGACAACACGGTCAGCTTTCAGAATCTGAGCCTACAAATCGAAGCCGTGCGCTGGCGAGCCACGCTGGCGGGCTGCCAGGTCACGGTGCATCAGCACTTGGATGGAACTCTCAGCCTCACCCACGGGCTCGCTCCATCCCCCACCTCGGTTCGCGGTTCCCGACCTCCTTGCGCCTCCGCCTTCGCCAGGTCCCGCCGCCGCACCGGTTTGAGTTCAACTGGGATTTACCCGCTCATGTCCCGATCTTGCCATACGCGGAGTCATACTCGGCGCGTAACCGATCATGCAAGCGCTGCACCGTCGGCCTGCGCGTCGGCGGCAGCTCGCCCTAGTAGCGGCCATCCAAGACCATCGACAAACTCTCCACCAAGCACTCCAGATCCCAACGATACAATCCCAACGGGCGTTTTCCTTCGTAACGCTCGATACGACGATCCAGACCAAACGATTCCGCAAGATCTAATTCCTTCAACTCCCGAAGTTCGGCACCGGTGATCCGCAACTGATGCTTACGGTCATACTTGCCGGGTCTCATGCGCAACAGTGTAGTGTATCCTCGGCGAATCCTTGTGGGCGCTCAGCCGAATTCGGAGTTACCGGCGATCGCTAGCCAGCCCGGTAAACAATGAAGAAAATTCTTGACATCGGCTTTGCCGGGAGTAACATTTCAGGCGAAGTCCAGCCGTATTCACCTCCTTTCCCCAAGTGAAGTTCGACTGACCTGACCCGGTTCGACCCAATGCCGCCAACGGCATGTCTGCGGGGTTCGCAATGGGCAAGAAACAGAAACGTCCCTCCAAAAAGGACGACCTGGTAATTACTCCGGGCGGACCCAGGCCAAAAGACCAAGTGCGCATTGTTAAGCCTGGTGAGGCTCTCCGTCGCAACGAGGACGGAACCTTCACTGTCGTTCCAATCAAGATCCCCCCTCAGAAGTAAGCAGCGAAAGGAGTATCGATGAAAGAAGAATTGGTATTAACCCCGGGTGGATACCGCCCAAAATCGCAAGTTCAACACATCGAGCCAGGACATGTCCTGCGTATGTCCGCCACTGGCAACCTGCAGAAGATTCATCGGTCCGGAAAGGTTCTGGGCGACTTCGGTCCCATTACCTACCGGCCGGCGAATGAGCCTCTGATGCCGAAGAACGTGCACGTGCCGGCCGCAGCGAAAGGCGCCAAGGTTCCCGCATTCGGCAGCGGATGGATTTCGTACGCGTTCTGGAACAACAATTCGGGCAACGCCATCACATCGTTCGCAACGACGTGGACGGTACCACCCGAACCGGCCACACAATCAGGGCAGACCATCTTCCTGTTCAACGGGATTCAGAACTCTTCGATGATCTACCAGCCAGTATTGCAATTTGGGCCCTCGGCCGCCGGCGGCGGCAACTTCTGGGCCGTGGCCAGTTGGTATGTGGACAGCGCTGGCGGAATCGCCAATCACAGTTCGCTGGTGCAGGTGAATCCGGGCGACACTCTGGTTGGAATCATGACGCTCACGGGAAGCGGGCCGAGCGGCTTCGACTACGAGTGCGTGTTCGTCGGAATTCCGAATGCGAGCCTCGCGATCCAGAACGTGCAACAACTCACGTGGGCTGCAGAAACGTTGGAGGCCTACGGGATCACGCAGTCGTCCGACTATCCGGCAACGCAGGAGACTATTTTCCGCGGGATCAGCATACAGACCGGGGGCATCTGGCCGACGATTGCCTGGACTGCAGTCGACGCCGTAACGGACGTGGGACAGAAGTGCGTTGTGGTCAGCAATTCTGCGACGAACGGAGAGGTCGACATTCTCTACGGACCTACGGCGGCGATCGTGCTTGGAGGCGTGGCAAGCGTTGGTGTCAATGCCGACGGGCGGCTCGAAGTTTTCGGGAACGGGACGGACCACGCCATATGGCACAACTGGCAAGTCGTGCCAAACGGCGGCTGGTCGGGGTGGAACTCGCTGGGTGGGCTGCTGACTACCGATGCGGCCGTGGCGACGAGCCAGGACGGACGCCTTGAAATTTTTGCCCGGGGCGCCGATGACGCACTTTGGCATAACTGGCAGACGTCACCGGGAGGCGGCTGGTCGGGCTGGAATTCACTGGGCGGGTCCATCACCAGCGATGCCAGCGTTGACAACAACCTTGATGGACGCCGCGAGGTGTTCGCCCGCGGTACCGACGGTGCGCTTTGGCACAACTGGCAGATCAACTTGCCTTTCGGAATCACAATCTGGTCAGGCTGGAATTCATTGCGAGGAATCATCACCAGCGATCCGATTGTGACGCACGACGCCGACGGGCGGCTGGAGGTGTTCGCCAGGGGAACCGACGGCGCCGTCTGGCACATCTGGCAGACTTCGCCGGGCGGCGGATGGTCGGCCTGGTCGTCGTTAGGAGGAGTCGTCACGAGCCTGTGCGCTGTGTTCCAGAACGGTGATGGCCGACTTGAGGTGTTTGCCAGAGGCACGGACAACGCAATCTGGCATAACTGGCAGGCCGTGCCCAACGGAGGATGGTCCGGGTGGTTCTCGCTGGGAGGAGTGATTACCAGCGATCCTTCGATCAACCGCAATGCGGATGGCCGGCTGGAACTGTTTGTCAGAGGGACAGACAACGCGGTGTGGCACAACTGGCAGGTCGTGCCGAATGGCGGATGGTCGGGATGGGCGTCACTGGGAGGCGAGATCACGAGCGATATCAACGTCGCACGCAACCAGGATGGCCGGCTAGAGATCTTCGCCAGAGGCACGGACGATGCGTTGTGGCACAACTGGCAAGTTTCGCCGGGCGGCGGATGGTCCGGATGGAACTCGCTGGGCGGCGTGCTGGTCTCGGACCTGGAAGCGGCGGCCTGAGGGCATGCTTTCAGACCAAGAACGCCAGACCTTAATTTGGGTCTGGCGTTTTTATTGTGTTAGAGGTGAGATCAGGCTGCGATCACTGTCCGGAGTTTGCTACCTTCTGGCCGATTAGGACGGCGTCCTGCATTTGCTTGTAGAGATCGCTGACTGCGCCGGGGGAGTGGGGCATGAGAATCGTGTTGCTGCGGTCGTTGCTGCCGATTTCTTTCATCGTGTCGAGATACTGCGTGAACAGGAATTCGAGGGGAATTGAGGGGAATAGGCTTCACACCCTTGGTCTCGGCATCGGCGTGTAACCAGCGTGTCCCAGCGAGTGGCTCCACGCGAGAAAAGTCAATTTTCTGGCCACCTTTTCCGCGGATGCCGGTCTTGAGCAACTCGTCGCGCCATTCGGAGTGGCGCAGTGTTGCGCCCGTACGTGCTATTGAGATATCAGCCGATTGCGCTTCGTCGGCTTCGATTTCCTCAAGAGATCGTGTGGTGGGGGCAGGGACAGCCTCCATTGTGAACGGACCCGAGACGCGAGCCTTACTCTTATCGACGTGAGGTTGGTCGTAGAGCGTTTCCGGTTCCGCGTATTTCGTTAGAGCTGCGCCTATCTGCTCTCGAATCATACCCTCGCGAATTTCGGGGTTGTTAGCGATGGATTTGAGTGTGATGTGTGGAACCTTCCTGTACCGGAATCCGCTTCCGATTCCTTCGTCTGGGTGCGCCAGCTCGTAATAATCAAACACAGCAGTAGTTAGGCGTTGTTTAGCCAACGTAATTGCTACGCGAGACGTATCGCAAGTTATCCAGCGACGGCCCCATTGCTCGGCGACAAAGGCAGTCGTTCCGCTTCCGCAGGTCGGATCAAATACGAGATCTCCTGGGTCTGTCGACATGACGATGCAGCGCTGAACGGCTGTAGTGCTGGTCTGAACGACATAGACCTTCGGGTCAGTTCGGCTTTGAATCCCTCCAATATCAGGCCATAAATTTGTGAGGGGGAAGACGGGGAAGTCGTCCAAGTACCGAATGTATCGGAGTTTGTTTCCTTGGGCGATCAGCTGGTTCAACTGTGCTAAGCGCTTGAGACCCTCGACACTTGTTTTCCAATGTGATTGCTCTCCGGGATGAAATGTCTTCTCATCGAACTCAAACGAGACCGTTGTGATCCAGCGGGCTTAGGGGAACACGTGGCCCTGACCTTGGAACTGGGCCGACTCACAACGACGTCAACCGCTTTCAGTGGCTCCATCGTGAAGTTCTCATCTTCCGAGATTTCCTTCACTTCAAAGAGCACCTTCGCATCGCCGATCTCCACCAAGTAATCAGGTCGTGGCGTCTGCTCCTCAGCCACTCGCTCGAGTGGCAGTTGTTTTCTTCTAGGAATGTCTCGAACTGAAGTTCAGATGTGGTTTTTGTCATCAGTCTCGGCCACCGCCGATCAGGAGATTCGGATGTTTCACGCTCCACTTCCTGAACTCCGACGACGCTTTTGATAAAACCTTGCCATGAACACATGATGATCTTCGTTTTTCGCGTATGTCAGCAACATCAGCGTAGTGGTGACGTGAGAGAGCGCCTCGTCATCGTCGTTTCGCTCTGCAATCCATGCGGCCAGCCCATCGGTGCTCGGAGTTTTCAGCATATCGAGCAAGTCTGACGCATTGATTGTATTTCTTCACGATGCTGTGCGTACTGCGTAGTCGTTCGATTGCAAATTGCAGGGCTATCGACGGGTCTCCACCTCGAAGGTGGCCCACCAAGTTCATGTGCAGCCCGAAGTCTCGAAATGTAAGTACATCCAGTTCGGCCGCCTTCCGAGCTATTAATGAGAAGAACTTGAGGGCAGGCGGTCCGTCTCTTGTAATGTCTTGTAGTCGCTTGCTGATTCGCAAGTGAATCTCTGACATGCTCGCCTGCGCGGCTCCGACGGATGCAAGCAGTTCAATGCGCTCTTCTTCTAACAGCGCGGAAAATTTGCTCTCGACAGACGACTCGTCACTAGCGGCGATTTTCTCCGCCTTAGCCGCGGCATCCTTCAGTCGCCCTTGCGTCGTGAGATCGTGTATCTGCTTTAGCTTGATGGCGTCGAGTTTGTCCTGAAACTGCTTGATGAGCGTATTTTGGTCGCCATCGTCAATGATCTTGGCGAAATCTAAGGCGTGAGACGAAGCCACAACTCTTGATCCGAGCTTAATCTGAATCTGTCGCAGAGCAGAGACCATTTGGGGCAACGCTTCGGGTAACTCGTTTCTCGTGTCGATGCGAACTGTAATGCTGGAACGTGGGTCGTCTGGTCGAATCGGAGCGTTAAGCTGTGGAGCAAACCAGAACGTGCGCTTGGACCTGACGTCGGCGTGAACAAGAAAGATGGGGTCCGTCATCTCTGTTGAGTAATGAGCAGCGTGCTTCGTTGGGAGAGTCGCAGAAATGAAATCGCCCTGCGTCGAATAGTCTGTGCCTTCCGAACTTTTAAGTTGGACCTTGAACCATTCACCTGTCGCTATGTTGCCTTCAAACATCTGAACGTCGAAATCAACGCCATAGTCGGTGATGATGCGGTTCACGACCCAGCCGAGAGGCTCAAACACTCCAAGCATTTGGGCTTCACCGAGAGTATCGACAAGATGTGACTGCGGTCGTTCCATAGGTCGGTTTTTCTTGATTGTAGACCCCACAGACCAGAAGGCCGTTCAGGACTTTGGAGTTGGCCAGCGGTCGCCTTCATCAACACCTACGGGCAGGCCGCTTTTGAAAAACTTCCGGCGCATCGTGCGGGCGCTGCGGTTGCTCCTTCGAAGGAGATGACCAAGGCGCAGTACTTGGCCTTGCCATTGAAGGAGCGGATGGCTTTTATGAACACGATCACCGAGCGCGAACTTGGAGCGATCCTCTCACGCAAGTAGAAACTCGCTCAGCAAACCGCTGAGCGCGGGTGAAAGTCCCGCACGTTTTGCTTCCCGCCGCTCTTGCGGGTTGAGCATTCAGGGGCTGCTAAATTTCACGTTGCCTTCCATCAGCGTGATTCCTCGCAGCCCCGTTCGATTTTGCCGAGCAGACTCCCTTTCTTTGGAGGCTCGGGGGCGGGCATGGCTGGCTTCCCCCATGCCCGTTGCTTTCTCGCAGACAACTAATCTTTCAAATCCACAACCCACTACTCACGAAGGAACTGACAATGCAAAACGAAAACACTCAATGGCGAGTCCTGACAATGTGCAGGACGCGATCAGCAAGATCAACGCTCTACGCAAGCTCACCAAAGAAACAGGGTGCGTCACCCGACGTACTCAGAGTCTGATTCTGGGCACCCTCACCCCAAACGAACTAACAGCCGTCGCTGAGATTCTGGCGCTACAACCGGACGTGCCCCGTGGCTAAGACCGACACGTGGAGATTCATGCGCACCGCGCGCACCTTCAAGACGGAGAGTCCAACGCAGAAGCTCATCCTGCTGGTGCTGGCAAGCCACGCCGGTGCCGATGGCTCCTGCTGGCCGTCGTACAAGCGCCTGATGAGTGAGTCCGGCTTCACCAGCAAAAGCACGATCACCGACGCCCTGCAATAACTGCGGGACATCCTCAAGATCGAGACTTGGCGCAAGGGTTGGGACAACTTGCACCGGAAAGGCGTGTCCAACGTCTACCAGTTTGACTTTCAAGCCGAGATCACCGGAGATGGATGGGCTCTTTACCGAGACGCTCAAGCGGCTTGTAATTTCAGTTTTTCTGCGTCGAAGTCTTCTCCTTTTTTCCAAAGTGTCAGTGTAATGGCTGCGATCTTGCGTGCCAGCGTAAGCCGTGCCATGGTAGGCTTGATGCCCTTGGCCAATGAGGCTTGACAAAAATCCTGCAACGGTCCGGGTCGCGCACTGGCCGTGGTAGCCACCGCTTTGAACAAACCTTTCAGATCGTGGTTATGGTCCTTATTTGGACCGCGGATGAGTGTCATTTGCTGATCACGAGCGAGACGAGACAGTCCTGAAATTCATCGGATTGACGGACAGATTCCGCGGTGCGAGAAGCGACAGAGATCTGGTAGTGTTGGTAAACGACATATCCAATGCAGGATACGTCACTATGTCGCTTCGCTGTTCGATCTGTCGACACCCGAAGTTGGACCTGATCAATGTCTCACTTTTGCGAGACGGGACAAGATCCACGGTTCGGGAGTTTCAAATCTCACGGTCTGCATTGGATCGTCACAAACGCCACCTGAAGGACTCTGTTGAATTCCAAGCCGGCCCCACTCCGGCCGAACCTCTTAGCAACGCACAGGGAGATCCTGTGCTTTCGCAACTCGAAGTCATGATCCGGCACTCTGAAAATACAATTAGCCAGGCCGTCGCGGCCAAAGATTTTCGGATTGTTACGCGGGCAATGCGGGAGCAGCGAGCTCAACTGGAATTGAAGAACAAAATAGTTTCTGAACGACGAAATCACCGCCTGGTCGCCGGTCGTGCGGACCAGAAGTCCCCAGCCATTGAAGCCTCCGCCATAGATGATCCATATGAGCAACTCGCGATAGTAGCGCTTAGAGTACGCATAAAGTTGGCGAGCGAGGAATTGGGCGAGCCGGCATTTATTGCGGAACCCTCCAATCTCAAATATCTCAAGGAAAAGAACGCAGCCCTCAGCGCGCGCCTCGAGCAGCGAAAGCTGCGATCACTATCGCAAGGATTAGCAACAATCCACGCATAACTGCGATCGAGGGTTTTCACGGCCCGCACGTCCTTTCGATGGTCTCGCGGCGCTACCTCTTCCCTTGCTGCCTCATCGAAACGCAGAAGACCGATAGCACGTCGGCCACTAGCCTTCTGCGGTGCGAGGTGAGTCGATAAGTGCGGGCGCCGAGCTGCATGTAAAGGGAACCAAACTACTGGAGGGGTCTTCATTTCAGTACTGACTTCAAATTCGTATCGCCAAGTCGATGAACAAACTGCAGATTCAGTAGCCTATTAGACTCACAATTCATCTGACATGACATTCTCTGCAATCCCTGGAATTTTCTGTCTCGGAAAGTTGATGACTATCGGGACGTATCCGCGTTCTTCCAGAATGGTTCCCAAAGAAAACGGGTGGCGCCACGAATAGCCGGAAAGTGTTGCGGACTGGCACACGAACGCCATTTGCCTGGCCGTCTCATGAATTTAAACTGACCTGAGCTTTGAGGGACGGTGATTCGACACGCCGTCCCGGCGACAAGCCCTCCCTTCTTACGGAGGCATGTTTCTTTTTCGGGTGTCTGAAGTGCAGTTTGAAGCTTAGCGATATCAGGTGTGGCGGTGACGTCCTCAAGCAGGTTTTTATCGTAAGACTCGACGGCTATCAGACGGAATCGACCAATAGCCTCGTCCACGCGACGGCAGGCCAACTCAAAGCTCTCGTCGGTCTCAATTTTATCCAACATGGTTGTGAGGCTATTGAGTGACTCCACTGAACGTAGGAGACCTGAAAAGTTTGCTGTCACGCAGCTTTCTCGAACCTTGGCAAGCTTCTGGAATATTCCTGTCACTTCGTTTGCCATGCTGAACACTTCCAAATTGTTCCTTGTTGCCTAGTGAGGACTAAACTCTGGATGACATAGTTTGACAGACTCACCGGTAGATACTGCAGCAGAGAGTCTCAATTCCCGTGAGCACCCCAAGAAATAACCTTGTTTAGCAACCTAGGGTCCCGAGGGATCACCAACCCGGTCTGTCGCAGTGGGGATACTGCAAAAATAGGGAACTACCAGTCCCCGACGCGACGTGGGAAGGGATTGTGCCCCCGAGCACAGCGGTTGTCAATATAAAAAGGCGGACTTCTACCTTGGATTCACGAAAAGGAACAATGATCATAAGCCTCCTGTGACTCGTAAATCATGAGCCAGCGAAGAAATTCGATATAGTAATTCCGTTTCACTGGGACATCGCGGACTAACTTGCGTATGAAGTTGGCACGACAACGGCGCTAGGATTCAGGATTGTTTCGGTCGCCTCGACTCGTCCGCCATCCGTCGCGCTCGCGGCAAAAGTTTGGAAACTTCTTTCCCTTTGCAGTCGGCTTCGATGCCTCCCGCTCTGCAACCTCCAAGAGTTCTTCGGCGCGTGTCTTTCCAATTTCCGGATCAATTTCTCTGAGAGCTTCACGAAGGGCGTCTGTGAGCGGCGTTTTGATTCATGTGACATCTGGAACTTAGCGAATCTTGCTTAGCTTACATTTGCTTTACAGCGTCCGATTCTAGCGCCATATTTTCCATGACTTGCGAAGCACCCATGCTCGTAGGAAGCGTGGCTTCGATGAAGCCATTTTCACCGTAAGTGTCAGAGCAAACACACGGTTGACAGATTGAATCCGCAGCCAGCGTGGTTCCGCTAAGCGCGGCGAGGTTATAGTGTCGAGACCACCCGGGCCACCATCACTCATCCTGCTGCCCGTTCCCACTGAGTACGAAATCCTGCCCAAAGAACAACTCCCGCCGTCCACATTTTCACTGGTGGTCGGTCAACTGGGCGTTGGCCCTGTGAACCTGCGAATCGGCACGCTCGCTGCGTAGCGCGGCGCGGATGGTCTTGACTTGCTTCGTGAGTCCGGCAATCTGCGCTTGCTGCACGTTGATTTGAGCTTGTTCCGCTTTGATCTGCTGTTGTTGTTTCTGAATGAGCGTTTGTTGCTCCTTCGTGGCCTCGATCAACAGGACGGTGAGACGACTGTAATCCACGCTGCGCGCGTCTTTGCCGTTGTGTTCGAAGGTGACGATCTCCGGCACTACGGCGCCCACTTCCTCGGCGATCACACCCACCTCGTGCTTGCCGTTGGTTTTCAGATCGTAGGAAACGCCGCGCAACTGCTCGACCTTGGCCAGTGCGCCGTGAAGAGTTTGAATGTTGGTCTTCCAGCGGCGCGAGCTGTAACTGTCCCAACCATCGGCAACGGCGTGGCCCCGGAAAGGTCCAATCGTGAAGATGTTTGAAGGGCAGGGGTCGGTGCCATTGGGGCATCCGATGGTTACGTTCCCATTTTCCCACACGCCAAATCGGCCCCCGACGACTCCAACCGCATCGATAACAAAATTCCCGTTCGAGCCGAAGGAGGCTACCTGACCAGTGGTCCCGGCAGCGGTAGGACCGTCTACTCGTAGAAAATAGTTCGAAGGAGCGATCTGGTTTCCCACATGAAGTGAGTAGTTCGGACTGTTCGTGCCGATGCCTACATTGCCGCTGTGACCCAAGAAAAGCGATGCTCCGGCACGAATCGTGTTGTCCACGTCCATGCCCAAACCAATCGCTGTCGTGGTCCAGTCGTTGCCTGCTGCCGTCCGAATCGCCCGTACGCCCAACATCATCATGTTGTTATTCCCAACATTCGAACCAAAACTTGCGACCGGCACCTCGCTGCCGGCGGTGGTTCCGAGTGGGAGATGAGGCTAAGAGCGTCTGACTGCGGGCTGTACCCTGCAGTTCGTTCGCGCCCGCTTGCACTTACGCTGAGCTGCGCTGGCGGTTTGGTCGTGCCGATGCCGACGCTTGTGCTAACAGTAGCGCCGTTCACGCCATTAATGCCGCCCAGGACGATGCTGTTGCTCTGGTCCGCCTCGGCAAGAACGCCAATCGCGGCCGAGTTGCTGATGCTGCCGGTCCCCAGGGCCGCACCGTATCCCAGGAAGGTGTTGCTCGCCCCGGTTATGTTGGAGGCATCCCTTGTAGCGCCGGAGAACGCGCCGACGGCGGTGTTGTTAACCCCTGTGGTGTTCTCATTCAGGGTGATGAAGCCGATGGCGGTGTTGCTGGCGCCGTTGGTGTTTGTACCAAGCGCTTGATAGCCGCTCGCGGTGTTCCTAATCCCCGTCGTGGTCGTGTTTCCTGCAAATCCCAGAAACGCATTCTGCGCAGAGAATGAGCCATAGTCGAACAGCTTGCTGCCAATCTGAAAGCCACCGCCGCTCACCACGCCGGTGGCGGTCAGGTTGCCATTCACGGTCTGACTGCCGGTGAAGGTGTTGGCGGTGTTGAGTTGCGGGACTTTGGTAGTGTCCAGATTGAGTGTGGTGCTGCCGCCCAGCGGCACGGAACCACCTCCGGCCAGGTCGGTGCCCGCCAACACGCTCAGCGTCGGATTCACTAGCATCGCATTCGTGATCCCGCCTGTGGCGATACTAAGCGTTCCGCTACTGGTGATTGGTCCGCCTATCAGTCCGGCCCCGCTCGCTACACTGCTCACCGTGCCCGGCCCCGTGCCTGGAAACGCCTGCCCCGCGGCGAACGTGATATTCCCATTGCTGGCGATGTTCAGCCCCGTCTCTGCCGGCGCCGCTGCGCCCGATGCATAGAGCAGATTCAGCGTGCCGGAAGGCGACGCTGTATTGCTCCCCGCCGGTTCCGCCTGCCAGCGAAAATGTTCACTCACCGCCGCCGGCGTACCCGAGGTGTTCCACGCCGAGGCAAGCAGATCCATCGGGCGTGATGGGAATCCTGCCGTGCTTGTGGATGGAAGCCGTTGCTACGGAAGGCAAGGTCATCCCGCGCATCGTTAATGCCCCGCCGTTACTGATCGACAGCCCGGTCTCGGCCGGCGTGGTCGTGCCCGACCCGAACAGGAGGTTCAACGTGCCGGATGGAGCGGCGGTGTTGTTGCCCGAGGGCTCGGCCTGCCAGCGAAAATTCTGATTCACCGCACCACCTCCCGTACCGCTCTTGAATGACGATGCCGTCAGAGTGAACGCATTCGAATTCGTGCCTGCAGTCGAGGTGGCGGCTGCCGTGGCTGGCAGCTGCAGTGCACCGCGAATGATGCCGCCGCCGCTTACGTCCAGCTTGGCTGCCGGTGCCGTGTTGCCGATACCGACGTTGCTCCCGTTATCGAAAACCTGGGAACTGGTGACGTCGGCCGTTGCGTCAAACTTCGCCAACTGGTTCACCTTGCCGCCGGCGGTGGTCACCGGGGTTGAGCCTGCGGCGGGCGGCGGGGCGAGCGGGTTCGCAATCGAACCCGCCGCCGCACTCGTGGGTGAAGCCAGCACGAACGCCGACGGAGACAGCCCCCCGACCGTCTCCGCATCTCCCGCCTTCAGCGCATACGGTGCGCTCACCAGCAGTACGCGCAGCTGCTCCGCTTGCCCGGCAGGCTGCACCCCCAACCAGCGCGCTTCGCCGGAGGTGAACAACTCCATCGGCAAATCGTCGGGCTTGGTAGCGCCCAGCAGCGCCGTGTAGTGGCCCGCCGAGTCGGCGTCGACATTCTGGGCTTCCAGCCACAGCGCCGCGCCCCGGTCCTGCTCTTTGTACAGGCTGAAAGTGACGCCCACCACGCCTTCCAGCGTATGCCCGGAGCCGTCGTTCAGTACGCCTGAAAACGTAATCAGCCGCGGCACCACGCTAACGGTTGTGGTTGGACTTGCTTGCTGCGCCAGCAAGAAGGGCACAAGCAAAGTCACCCACACTAAGATCGCCGCTGCTGCAAAAAGTAGACCCTTGGTGGCCGGGTTCACTGGCATACGTCCTCCTGACTTGAGTTTGGTCTTGCTGCCTCCTACTTCGTCCCCCTTATGCTGACCAGCCTGTGACCTGTCTGCTCCGTGAGTTTCCTCCCAGAGCCTGCCGCGCGTGAGAGCCTTCAAACCTTCATCTCATTTGTTTAATTAACGGAGTGTCCCACCCTTCGAAAACCGCGAAGGCTGACGCAGCCGTCAATTGGGTGGGCCAGCCCGCCCATTCTGACAATTCCACCCATTGTCACTCGATCCCATGGGATATAGCCGGAGGGGGAAGAACCGGCTTCTGCGTGCCCGAACAAATCCTGTCATTGGTGAATCGCCGTCCCGATCACATAGTTTCCGGGATTTGCCGGAGATACATCAACGAGGTTGAATGTGGAGCGGTCCGGCGACAGCTGGATATTCAAATTCCAGCCGCATCCGGCCCCGCAAGTGAGATTTGCAGTCCCGCTGCCATCGGGCTTCAAGCTTTGGATCGTGAACGTGTTGCCGGTAGTATGGCCAGCGGGGCATCCAGAGCTGTGTCCTGTAGAGGCAACGTTGGTGGCGACCCCGGTGGCATTCAGTGTGAAGGTCGAGTACGAAGCGCTGTAGCCACAACCCGTCCCGCCGTAGAACGTAAGTTGCCACGCTCCAGCTAGGTTCGTGGTGGAGATCTGCCCCGCAGTGGAGTTGTTGATGGCAACTCCAGCAATGTAGTTTCCAGGGTTTGCGCTCGATACGTCGACCAGGTTAAAGGTGGAGCGATCGGGCGGGACCTGGATGTTGAGATTCCAGCCGCATCCGGCGCCACAGGATAGGTTCGCCGTGCCGCTGCCGTCGGGATTCATTGACAGAATCTGGAAGGTTAGTCCAGAAACGGTGCCGTCAGGGCAGCCACTGCTGTGGCCGGTGGAGACGGCGTTGTTCGCTACACCGGAAGAGTTGAGCGTGAACGTGACCAGCATGGAGCTCAGGCCGCAGCCGGTCTCTCCGAGAATCGTGGCCTGCCAGGAGCCAGTCAGATCGGAAATCGAGATGTTCCCCGAAGGTGATTGGAGAATCGCCTCGCCTTCCAGATAGTCGCCCGGATTTGTGGACGCAGCGTCAGCCAAGCTGAAGGACGAACGGTTAGGCGCAACCTGGATGTTGAAGATCCACTTGCAACCGGTGCCGCAGGTCAACGTTGCGGTCCCGGCTCCGTTGTGGCCAAGAGATGTGACCATAAAGCTTTGTCCGCTGAGAGTGGAATCACCGCATTGACCATGGGTGATGAGACTTGCTGGGCCGGTTCCGGCGCCATTTAGTGTGACGTTGACTTGCATCGCCGCTACTCCGCAGCTGGAATTGCCGCGAAGAGCGATTTGCCAGGTTCCGGCGAGATCGGATTTGACGATATTGCCGATCGAGGCTGAGCCGGGCGTGGTAATGGAAATGATCGTGATGAGCAGGAGAGCGGCCCAAAAGGCCGTCCGTGCCCAAGGCTTCGTTCCGAACGGACAGAAAGTGCTTGTCATCGCATTCCTCCAAGTGAATTGGGAGGCGGTGAGGATCTTCGCGCCGCCATTGCGCCCTAGCCTGTCATGCAGCCTGGCGCAACCCGTCCAGCGCTGCACCCCCACAACGCCTCTTACTTACCTAAAAAACAATTTCTCGGCGAATTAGCTCATGGACATTTACTTTTTCTTGGCTTCGCCACTGAGGCCCGTGTTCAGCGCCCATGAAATTGTTCGAGATGTTGGTGTAAGCATTGACTAAATAACAGTTTGTGCGTATTTTTCTCACCAGTTTGGGCGAGGGCGGGGCATTGTCAAACCCACCGGTCATCGGCGATCTGCTGGCCAGATGGAGCGAGGGCGATCAAGAGGCATTCCGAGCCTTGGTCCCGTTGCTGTATGACGACCTGCGCTGACTCGCTCACCGGCATTTACGGAAAGCACGGACCGACCGGACACTTCAAACCACTGCTCTGGTTCACGAGTTGTATCTGCGCCTGGAGAAATATCCTCAGTCGCCGTTTCAAAATCGGGCGCACTTCATAGCCGTGTGTG
>DATKFH010000107.1:0-42509 GCA_035511455.1 Candidatus Sulfotelmatobacter sp.
CCAGAGTTGAGCCAAGACAGCAGCCGTGTAGACGGCGACAACAATGGTGTTTCCCCACCGGTGTTCCGACGCACGCGACACGCCCACCATTGCAAGAGGGACAGCCAATGAGACCGCCAGATAGGCAGTCGCACCATGCAGTGCTTGGCACACCGTGTATTCGGTGATGAGGAAGCAGCCGTGCATGACGATGATCCCACCGACGTAAAGAAAAAGTCGGCGGAACTTCGCTCGTGAATCGCCTTGGGATCGGTTCATGAAACCACCAATCAGAATCAAGGTGCCAATATCGATGGCGATCGACCCACTCAACAGCAATACGTGAGGCGGACTGAGGATGGTGACATCGAGACCGTATGCGTTATGCCACCAGTTGTCGAAGGGAGCGGATGTGATCATGGCGAATCCACCCCAAGCAGCAATGAAAGCTCCGATCGGTCCGCGAAAGCCCCACATCTTTACGCTTGCCGCTCTGCGTTGAACCGCCGTCGAGCTATGGCCAAACGTCGTGGAAAGTATCAGGAATGCTGAAGTAAGGCCCCCCAGCACTCCACAGAACTGGATGGCCAAGTGGGCCGGGGTCCAGAATGTATCTCGTCCAATGGACTGGTGCCAGGCGACGTCCCAGTACGCTCCAATCATGTCCGAGGTTATGGCCACAACCATGCACCAGATCGCGGCGGGTATGTGGATGATACCGGTCGCTTTTGGCGCCGGAATGATGATGGAAACTGGCTGGCTCGTGTCTGGTACACAGACATCACCGCTTTGCTCCACCGCGGCCCGCGTGGTAATTTCTGCATTCATGGAGTGTCCTCAGATGTGGGTTGACCATGATTCATGGACCAAGTCGGAGTCCTTAGGAAACGCTGAAAATCTCCTGAAAAAGTTCTGAACCGCCATGTTCAAGCAGCCGCGACACTTACTCGAGTTCGGCAAGTTTCGCTTAGATCGCGCTGAACGTTTCCTCTACTAGGATGGCGCGACCGTTCCGCTTTCTCCGAGGCTTGTCGACACCCTGCTGGTTCTGCTGGAGAACCGGGGCCACGTTGTGGAGAAGAACGACTTAGTGCAGAAGGTCTGGAACGATGTCGCGGTCGAAGAGAACAACCTCACCCAGAGCATCTCAGCTTTGCGCAAGGTTCTGGGGGACAACCTCGACGGCCCGAAATTCATCGAGACCATCCCCAAGCGAGGTGATCGCTTTGTCGCTCCGGTCAGGGAGGTCTCGGAGGAAGAACTCGGAAACGACCCGCCCTCTGGCAGCGGCAGAGAACACCGGGGAATAGGGTTCCCTGCCGGAGGGGGTACACAAGAGCGTTCACGACGAATCGGTCCAGCAATCGTGCTTGGAACCATGCTCCTCGTGTTGGCGGGATTGGCCGTGATGTGGCGCTCCTGGACCCACTGGGGAAGACAGCTACAATTCAAGGAGACGCAACTCACAACGAACTCTTCAGAAGCCTCCCTGATCGCCGCTGCAATATCGCCGGACGGGAAGTACTTAGCGTACGCCGACAGTGCGGGACTCTAGGTACGAGTGAATAGAACCGGAGAGATGCATCCTATCTCTGTTCCCCCGGCTTCCGTCATCGGTGGGCAACGCACAGATTTTCAACTGGCGGAACCATGACTATGGATTGGACTCCTCCGCGTCGTCAAGAACAGAGACGAGGATGAAGACACGAAGTCACCATCCGAAAGCAACAAGACTAACGACGGCAACAAACCGTCAGCTCCCGCTGCAAAGCCACCTGGAAAAGAGTAAGAATCTCTCTCCTCATTTTCACCCTCATTTTCCTCATTTTCACCCTCAGTTGACCCCCAGAAAAACTTATGACAGACTGACGCCGGAACGCAGCTATGCCTCGTGGCGCCACCAGTCTTTACGGCCCTCCTCAGCGCTCCATGGCTGCCGCGCTTTTGCTTGTTTGTCTGCTTCCCGCGACTGCCGTGGGTCAAGCGCAGGGCAGCTTTGGCCATCCCGACGAATCGAGAATTGTTCTCCGCACCGCCCCGAACACTGGCATCGTTACCTTCAAAGTTTTCGCGGAGCGTAATAGCGCTCACCTTGATCGACAGGCGCTCGTGAAGCTCGTGAACCTGTCGAATCAAACCGCCACGTGGCAGCCGACCAGCGACAACTCCGAAAGTGTGTTTACCGATATCCCCTACGGCGACTACGACGCCCAGGTAAGCGCTGTCGGCTACCTGAGTTCGCATCAGGATCTGAAAATCATCTCGATTCGGAGCAGGCTGCAATTCGATATTGTCCTTCGGCGCGATCCTACCGCCATCAACCTGGACTTGGGTGACGCCGTCATGTCGCCGAAAGCCCGGAAAGGGACCAAGCGCGCCATTTCGGCTCTCAAGTCGGGAAATCTCAAAGAGGCGCAGAAGCAACTGGACGAGGCTTTCAAGTCGGCGCCCTCGAGCCCGGAACTCAATTTCTTGCTGGGATATTTGTACTTCCAAAAGAAGGACTTCTCCCAGGCAGGAACTTACCTCAACACAGCCACGAATCTTAATCCCCGCAATGCCCAGGCCCTCACGCTCTTAGGCAGGGCCGGTCTGGAACGGCAGGACTATCCGACCGCGAGATCGGCCCTAGAGCAGGCGGTGCTCAGCGATCGAGAAAACTGGATACCGCATAACTTGCTCGCCGATACCTATCTCCACCAGAAAGACTACGGCAAGGCACGGGACGAGGCCCAGGTCGCGATTGCGAAAGGCAAGAATGCTGCCGGTCCGGCGCAGCTGGTTCTGGGAGAGGCACTGGTGAATCTGGGACAGGAGCAGGAAGGTGTGCAGGCACTGAATGCCTTCCTACAAGAGTCGCCGCAACCCCCGATCGCCGAGCAAGTTCGCAACCTGATCGCCGAGATCAACGAGCACGGCTCCAATCCTGCGCCCGCGGAAGTTGCCGCCCAAACCACCGCCCGACTTTCAGGCGTCGATCCTCTCCTGGCTCTTCCCACGCCACGTCTTTCGGTGAAGGCCTGGCAGCCGCCTGGCGTTGACGAAATCAAACTGTCACTGGCACCCGGCGTCGTCCTGTCCATCGGAGAGAGTAGTCGAGGAATCGGGAAAACGTGTGCAGGAGTTGGTGGAAGACGTTGCCCGCTTTGCCGCGATTGAAGATTTATTTCATCAGGCTCTCGATGAATACGGCACTCCCGTGCGCACCGAAACCCGCAAGTTCAACTATGTGGCTTCGATCTCGGAGCCGCAGCCAGGATTTCTTTCGGTCGACGAGTTTCGCGCCGAGAAGCTTTCCCTGTCGGGCTATCCCGACAAGATTGCCAGCACCGGATTTGCCGCGCTGGCGCTCGTCTTCCACCCTCACCTGCGCGACAGCTTTGAAATGGTGTGCGAGGGCCTCGGCGACTGGCATGGACAGGCGAGCTGGCTCGTCCACTTCCGGCAGCGCGATGACCGCCCTAACCACATGCACAGCTACAAGGTCGGAAACCAGATACACGCGGTGAAACTGAAAGGACGAGCATGGATTACCGCCGACAAGTTCCAGATCGTCCGCATCGAGGCAGAGATGGTCAATCCCATGCCGGAAATCCAGCTTCTGAGCGAGTACCAGGTCGTCGAGTACGGACCGATCCCATTCCAGAAGAAGAACACGACGCTCTGGTTGCCCAAGAGTGCGGAGATTTACTTCGATTTCCGCAAGCACCGCTACTACCGCCGGCACAGTTTCGATCACTACATGCTGTATTCGGTGGACTCCGACGAGAAGCGGAAAGAACCCGCCACAAAGCCGGTAAGCCAGACAACGGACGGCGACAATAAATCGTAGGCCTTGAAATAACTTTACAATCGTCGGCGCTCCGCGCCCTTCGGGCGCCTGTATAATCGCCGCTTTGCTTTCCTCAGGAGCGCCTCTCATGCAGAAATTTCCGCGAGTCTTCCCTCTTTCGGTTGTGATTCTGCTGCTGGCTTCAGCCAGTTGGTCTCAGGACAAAGTCGATCTCGAAGCCATCTCGCATATTCGCTATGAGGGATTCCACAATTCCAAAGTCATGGACTTCGCTTCCGGGTTAATGGACTCGATCGGCGAGCGTCTCACCGGGTCGCCGAACATGAAGCGCGCCAACGAGTGGACCCGCGATCAGCTCACCGCCATGGGCCTGAGCAACGCTCACCTTGAAGCATGGGGACCGTTCGGTCGCGGTTGGGCGAATCAGTACGTGAATGCCCGCATGACCTCACCCGACATTGTTCCGCTCATCGTCTACGCGAAAGCCTGGACTCCCGGCACCAACGGCGTCGTCACCGGCAAGTGCATTCGGGCAACGATTGAAGACAAGAAAGACTTCGATAAATATCGTGGCAAGCTCGCGGGCATGATCGTGATCTTCGGTCCCGATGCCGAGGTGAAGCCCATCGCCGAGGCCCCCTACAAACGTTACACCGATGAGGACCTCGCCAAGACCGGCGAGTATCAGATTCCCGGAGAACGTCCGCCGTTTCGCCTGGCCGACCTCATGCGGCGCCAGCAGTTCATCAAAGACTTGAACCAGTTCTTCGCCGACGAAAAAGTTCTGGCCGTGGTCGACCACAGCCGTGGTACGTCGGGCGGCGGCACCGTGTTTGTACAATCAGGCGGGTCCTACAAAATTGGCGAAACCACCACCGTCCCGCAACTCACCATGGCATCGGAACACTGGAGCCGCATTGCCCGTCTCCTCCAGCAAAAAAAAGACGTCACACTTGAATTGAATGCCGTCAACACTTTCTACGACGATGACCCGATGCAATACGACACGATCGCCGAAATTCCGGGCACCGAGAAGAAAGACGAACTGGTCATGCTGGGCGCGCACCTCGACTCCTGGCATGCGGGCACCGGCGCGACTGACAACGGCGCGGGCACCATCGTCATGATGGAGGCGGTGCGCATCCTGAAGGCCCTCGACATCAAGCCCCGGCGCACGATTCGCATCGGCCTGTGGAGCGGCGAGGAACAGGGATTGCTAGGTTCCCAGCACTACGTCGAGCAGCACTTCGGCTCGCGCCCTCCGATCGACGATCCCAGCATGAAGGGCATGCCCACACTCACACGGCGCGAGGCGGGCCCGGTCACGGTCAAACCGGAGCAGGCGAAAGTGTCGGCCTACTTCAATGTGGACAACGGCACCGGCAAAATCCGCGGCGTCTACCTACAGGAAAACGAAGCCGTTGCCCCCATCTTCGAGGCCTGGATGGAACCCTTCAAGGACCTCGGCATGACGACGCTGACCATGCGTAACACCGGCGGCACCGACCATCTCTCCTTCGACGCCGTCGGCATCCCGGGATTTCAATTCATCCAGGACCCGATTGAGTACGAGACGCGCACCCACCACTCCAACATGGATGTGTACGACCGGTTGCAACCGGACGATCTGAAACAAATCTCCGTCATCGTAGCCAGCTTCGTTTACGAGGCAGCCATGCGCGACCAGATGCTTCCGCGCAAGCCCATCGAGAAGCCGCTTCCCCGCGAACCGGAGAAGAAGGAAGATCCGTAGCGGTAAGGATCGCCCGATCCAATGCGCGGTGTCATGATCCGGCACCGCGCATCTTCATCTTAGAACCGAAACGCCAGACCGACCGAGGGTTCTGCTGTGTGGGTAAGGGAATTCGTAACCAGCCCGCCAAAGTCGGGCGTTTTGTAGACGAGACCGCGGTACTCAGCCCGCAGAGCGATCCTCCTCAGAATGGCATAGTTCACGCCCCCACCGTAGACAAACACTCCTTTGGCTTGCGTCTGCGACGTCGCTCCGATATAAGCCTGGTTGCCGATTGGATCAAACACCAGCGCTCCACCGTCGGCGAGGACGTAGGGCCTCAGCCTCCGCTTGGCAAAAGGCGGAAGACCCAGAACTAAGCCACCAGTCGCCTGGTGAACATTGGATTGATTCCTGAAGGCGCCAGACCCCAAAAGATATTTCTGCGTATTGCGATCCCAGCCATACACCGCTTCGACCGACAGCCAGCGATTCAAGTGATATCGGTAGCCGGCCAGAAAGCCTCCGGTCTCAGTAGCGCTGTACAAGGTCCCATTCCCGCTGGTTCCTGTGGTGAAGAAACCGGTCCCCTGCAGACTGACCTCCGACCGGCTTTCCTGGGCTGCGGCGGACACAGCCAGTAAGAGGATTGTGCTCGCTGCGAAAACAAAAGCTCGACACATGACTCGTACTCTCCTTCAGTTTGTTGGCTTGCGCTGCGATGGAATAATTAGAGTGAGGCGAATCGGGCGGCGCTTGTGAGCGGCGTACGCTTCGACTCCAAATAAATGATTAGGGTCACTGCTTCTGATGCGTGACTTTTTCGGCACCGTTGTATTTCGCAGCCCGCATTTTTGTCATGCAGGAGTAAAGATTTTTAAAAGTTTGTAATGAATCTGTTCATGCAGATGTGCGATCGTAAGAAGCAGGATTTCTGAATCCTGGATATGGGGGCTCGTTCAAACTAGAAAGAGTGATGCAAGGAATGTCTGGATCTATGTTCTCGCCGCAACCGATCGGATACGTACGAAGTCCGTACAAGAAATCGCAGGAAATACCGAAGGGATTTGGTGCCAAGCACGAGGCCGAGGGCGTGCTTGACATACTGCCCGAATTCGAAACCGGGCTCACAGACATCGAGGGCTTTTCTCACCTGTTCGTTCTCTGGGTCTTCGACCGCTCAGAGGGATTCGAGTTGCTCGGCATTCCCCCAATCGACGATCGGCCGCACGGAGTTTTTGCGACGCGGTCGCCAAGACGTCCGAACCCGATCGGGCTCACCGTTGTCGAACTGTTGGGCCGCGAAGGCAAAGGGTTGCGTGTCCGCGGCGTCGACATGCTGGATGGTACCCCGATTCTCGATATCAAGCCCTACCTGTCGAGCATTCCGCCGGAGAAGTTGCTGCGAGGCTGGATGGCGGAGGCCGAAATTCGGCGAGCGAAATAGCCGAGGCGAAACCACTTTGACTACGAGTCACTTTCTCCAACCTGGAATCAAACTTCAGCACGGGATGAGCTGGAGCGGGTGGAGCGGGTGTTTTCCCTTGACACTCTGAAGCTCACCAGCGAGAATTGCCGACGGACGGGCTTCGTGGGGCTTGTTCCCTCCAAGTAGTTTCACAGTTCTCGGCCAACATTGTTGACCATCGAATGTTCGCTCCTCCCCCTGAGGACGCGGTGCAGCGGTATGGGTTGCCGCGTGTGTGTTTCGGACAAATTCAAGGAGTGAACGTTATGCATCGCAGGAATCTTACTTTTTTTGCGCTGGCAGTTTTATTGACCGGCTTTCACTTTGCGGTGCAAGCTTCCGCCCAGTCTTTCAACCTTCCGGCCGGTGGGTTTACGGCAACGAATGTGTGCGCGAACAGCAGCACTCCAGCGGCCGCGTGCCAAGTGTTGACCAACGGCTCTCCGAATCAACCGCAGGTCGCGAGCGGCGGCGTTTTGCGCTTGACCACGGCTGCCCAGAACCAGCACGGCTCCGCTTGGTTCAAGGTCCAACAGCCCCTTTCAACCGGATTCACCACCGCATTTCAGTTTCAGATATCCAGAACCAACTCGTGTTTCTCCTGCAGTTTTCCGGCCGACGGATTGGCTCTGGTGATTCAGAACGATCCCGCGGGCACCGGAGCCATCGGCTACACCGGGAACGGCGAGAACATGGCGTACGGTAATAACGACGTCTCTACCGCCAGCGGTCCCGGGGCCGCGATCCTGAACAGCCTCGCGATCGAACTGGATACCTTCCAAAACACAAATTACAGCGATCCCAACGGCAACCACATCGCGGTGCAGAGCTGCGGACCCAACAACTCCAGCACGCTCACCCCGAATAGCGCAGATCACAACTATGCCTGCCCGGATGGCAACTTGGCGAAACTGGCGCTGCAAAGCCTGCCGGCCGGGATGTCGCTGACCGACGGGCTCACCCACACCATCACCCTAAACTACCTTCCGCCGGGAACCTGCACTAGCGCCTGCAACAACCTGAGCGTTTACTTTGACAGCACCCTGATCCTGCAGACGACCGTGGACATCACCAAGCAACTCAACCTGACCGGCGGCAGCAGCGCCTACCTCGGCTTCACCGCGGCAACCGGCGCTTTCGTAGAGAACAACGATATTGTGAGCTGGTCGTTCAGCCAGTGGCCGCTCGCTCCGATTACGATCACCCAACCGGTGCAGCCCACGGTGACGAACTTCAATTACACCACCAATCTGAGCGCAATCACGGATTACTCGCAGAGTGGGCTGCCGGCCAGTTCGTTTCAAGGCTTGTTCATGCAGGGAACCGTCACCGCCATTACCGACCAGCAGTTTGCCGACCTGGTGGCCAATACCCCTTTTCAAGGCAGCACATGTCAGCATCAGGACACGGGTAACGGCACTTTCTCCTGCGTAACGACGACCGATCTGTGCACCACTCCCACGAATTCCGTGCCGGCGGGCGCAAACTGTTTGAGCACGGGGACGACTCCACTTATCGCCGTCTCGAATACGTACAACTTGGATCCCGCCCAGAAGCCAGTTATTGCGCCGGGTTACATCATGGGCAAAGATAACGCCCTGAGTTGCGGAGCCAGCGCCGACAACACCTGCAAAGGGCTGGTCAGCATTTTCACCGCGATCAATGGCGACAAGATGACCAGCAGCGGGGGCACGAACAACTTCAATTCTGTCCTCATTCCGATTCTTGGCGGGGTTCAGCCGAGTACGAGCATCTCTACGAATCCGACCCTGAACGCCGGCTGGACCAACGGGAATGTAAGCGTCAATTTCAGTGGCACAGAGATTGTCCCCAGCAACAACACGAGCGCCCCGTCGACGCTGCCGACGGTGACTTCGATCAAGTACGTGGTCACGGGAGCGAATGTACCGTCCCCGGCCTCGGGCACAATCGCGGGTGCGACCGGTTCAATCAACGTGCCTGTGACCATGGAAGGCACAACCACGATTAGCTATGCGGCAACGGACAGCTCAAACGTCGTAGAAACCGTGGTCACGAACAGTGGCAATAACGTAAGCACTTCAAGGCCAAGCTTCACCATCAAAGTGGACCTGACACCTCCCACCCTCACATGCACTCCTCCAGCACCCGCCTGGCAGGCCACCGACGTCATCGTGCCCTGCACCGCGAGCGACAGCGGTTCAGGAGTAGTGGGCCCTAGGTCGTTCAATGTTCAAACGAATGTTCCTTCCGGCACGGAAACGAGCAGTGCGACAATTCCGCCGGTCACGGTTAAAGATATCGCGGGAAACACCTCTGCCCCTCAGCCGGCACAGGGCTCGTTCGGCCCATTCGAAGTCGACAAGGCTGCGCCGGTGATCAACACGCCGACGATTTCGCCGGGGTCACCGACCTTCGGCCAGCCCGTGACAGCGACCTACAGCTGCACTGACGGGGGATCCGGCGTCGTACTGTGCGGCCCGGCGGGTTCCCAGCGGATCCCGCCGACCATGAATACCGGCTCCATCATCACTGCCGTCGATGGCACCGTCGGGACACACACCTTCACCGTGAACGCGCAAGACCTGGTCGGCAATGTCAGCCCTGCGAGTACCGTGACTTACACGGTAAGCAAGGCGTCCACGACCACAACCATCACTTCTATATCTCCCAACCCGGTCCTGGCGGGCAAGCCGGCTGCAATCAGCCTGAGCGTGACCGGATCAACAAACGTTACCGCCCCGACCGGGACGGTGACCGTCACAGCCAACACTGGCGAAACTTGCACAGCTGCGGTCTCAGCCGGCGGTTGTTCGCTGACCTTTGCGACCGCAGGAACGCGAACCATATCTGCCAGTTACAGCGGGGATGCGAACTTCCTGGCCAGTACGACCGCCGCCGCAGTTCAGGTTAACGTCACCGATTTCTCCATTACCGCCTCACCCGCGTCCGAGACCATCTCGTCGGGGCACAAAGCCGTGTACCAGATCACTCTGACGCCAATCGCTGGCCTGACCGGATCGGTGAACCTGACCTGCTCGGGCGGCCCGCCGAACTCACTCTGCTCGATCTCCCCTTCCACGGACAACCTGCAGGGAGCAGCGGTGACGTCTACCGTCACTCTAACGCCCAGCAAGAATGTGAACCACGGCACCTTCACCGTGACCTTCACAGGTTCATACGGCAGCGGCGCACTCGTGCACAGCGTGTCGGTCAGCTTGACAGTGAAAGGCGACGACTAAGGCTTCAGACGAAGCCAAGAAAATGGGGGTGAGATCGACTTGATCTCACCGACTTTTCTTAGGGCGAGATTATTGGGTAAGCTGCGCGGTTGCCGCGTAAATAGGTTTTAGGTCGTAACGTTCGGCAAGGTGTTCGGCTCCTTGTTCCTTGCGAATCTCATCGAGCCCCCGTCCAGCCTCGCGATACTGCGAGGCAGATTCCGGAGCGTTGCCGGATAGCCGAAGAGCCTCGCCACACAGGTAGTGGACCCGCGCGACCTCGAGGCGGAGCCCAAGCCTTTCCGCTCTTCCCAAACTCCGCTGCAATTGCTGCCGCGCGGCCGCGTACTCCTTGTTCCTGATCATGGCCTCGCCAAGCAAAACCGATGACACCACGGAAATATATTTTCTGCCCTGAGAATCAGCTTGCTGGGCAAGGGTGCGTAAATCGTTGACTGCGGTCCGAGAACGTCCGTCCTCCACCGCAACCTTGGCCAGATTCAACTTCGAGGTAAGCAGCACATCCTTGTCGGCTGCGTGCGACGCCAACCGCGATGCCTGCTCGTAGGAACCTGCCGCCGACTTCAGGTCGCCTTGATAAAAGTACGCGTCGCCCCGCTCGTTCAGAACGCCGGCGAGCAGCGCATCATTTTTCAAACTGCGACCCAGCCCCTCAGCCTCGTCCAGCAACGTTGCCGCTTCATTTCCTCGTCCCGCTCTAGCCAACGATCCAGCAAGATCACTGAGTCCCTGTGCCATCGTGCTGCTCCGGTCCCCGAGATCCCGAAAGGCCTTCACCGAATCCTGTAATGCGCCGATCGCAGGCCCCAACCGGCCCTGATATTCGAAGACCAAACCCATGCTGTGGGACGTCTTGGCCGCACCCGCGTTGTTCCCGGATTTGCGATAAAGCTCCAGGCCACGCATATCCGACGTCATAGCCTGATCGAATTGTCCCAACGATGCGTAGGCCCCTCCCAGATTCTGCAGTGTCTCGGCGACATCGTCCGGTACGTTCAACTTCTCGCGGATTTGCAGGGCTTGTTGCGAGTAGGTGAGTGCGTCCTGGTTCTCACCCTTCTGCGCGTAGGCATCGGCAATATTGTTCAGGCACAAGCCCTGGTAATGCTCGTCCCCGGCGTCCCGCTGAATCTGCAACGATTCCTTGAACACCTCGAGCGCCTTGTCCGGTTGACCGCGATCCAGGTAAAACACGCCAAGATCGATCAGCGTGTCGCCCGCTTCTTTCTTGGCGCCGATCTCCTGTCGGATCTTCAGAGCTTCGTTGTAGGCAGACAAAGCGGCGTCCGATTTTCCAAGCTTCAGTTGCACCTGAGCAATTTCCACCAGACTGGCCGCGACCCCGCGCTTCTGCCCGAGACGTTGGTTGATGGCCATCGA
The DNA here is from genome assembly GCA_035511455.1 of Candidatus Sulfotelmatobacter sp. Classification (GTDB taxonomy): domain Bacteria; phylum Acidobacteriota; class Terriglobia; order Terriglobales; family Acidobacteriaceae; genus Sulfotelmatobacter. The sequence goes on from DATKFH010000107.1 coordinate 11,574, forward strand.
ATCCTGATAATTGCGCAGCGCCTCGGCCGGCTTATTCATCAGCTTGTAGGCGATGCCGGTCGCCTGCAGGATGAGGGCCTGCTGCTCCTGGTTGTCTAAGTCGATGGCGATATGCCGCGCACGATCAAGCGGATCGAGGCCCTGCTGCGGATTGCCAGACTTGATTTCCACTCGTCCCATGGCCAGCAGTGCATCCAGGTTTTTACCGTCGGCCTGCAGCACCTTGCCGTAGGAGGTACGCGCCTTGTCCAGGTCGTCCGCGTCCTCGTAGAGGCTGCCCAGCGCGAACAACACATCCAGATTATCGGGGAAACTCTTGGCCAGATTCTCGTAGGCCGTCATCGCTTGCGAGTTGTTCTTAGCCACGCGGGCGAGGCTGGCTTCAATGAAATACTTTTGTGCCAGCGGAAGACCCTGGCTGAGTTCCACCGCGCGCCGCGCCGCTTGCTCCGCATCGGCATCGTAACCCAGAGCGGAGTAGGCCTCGCCGAGTCTCGAATATGCGACAGCAAATAGCGGGTCTTCGTTGGTCGCGGCCAACAGGCGTTTCTGGGCCTCCAGGTTGTTACCCTGGCGCAGAAATTGGATGCCCTCGTTGTAATCGCGGAGTGCTTCCACCGAACTCGAGGTGGGCTTGAACGACTGTGCCTGCAGTTCCTTGACCAGGTCCTGCGAAAGTGAAAGATTCTGCCGGATCTGTTCGGCTAGCCGATCGACCGCCGCCGACAAATCTTTTTGACTCGCCGCTTGCGACTTCACTTGAATGGTGCGATTGTGCTTGCGGTCCTGCAACGTGGCGTCGATCCGAATCTGGTCGCCCAGCCGAGTGTATTGTCCCCAAACCAGAGTGTCGGCATTCGTGAATTCAGCAACGCGTCCCAGAGTCAAAGAGTCCACCGTGGAGTTCGGAGCAATCCTCAGGTCGTGGAAGACCTGTTGCACTCGATCGGGGGAGACGGTTCGCATGCGCGAAGATTGCCCCACGTCAGTGCTCAGCATGTCGGCGAGGCTGGGCCCGAGCCAGTCCCACGACTGGTCGCCCGATTCGTTTTGAAACGGCATCACGGCCAGCGAGAGAGCCGGACCGGCTTTTTCCGCCGCGGGCGAGAAAAGAGCACCGCGATAGACATAGCCGATAATCGCCAGCACCAGTACGCTGACAATGCCCGCCAGCAGCGGCCACGGAATCGTCTGGCCCCAAGGTTTCACATCGGCGTGAAACCCCAAAGTGGCCGCCGCGCGCTTGCCCTGCCACGCGTCAAGATCGCGCAGCATCTCAGTGGCGCTTTGATATCGCAACTTGGGATCCCGCTCCAGACACTTGCTCACGATCCCACTAAGGGCGCCAGGAAGCGTCGAGTCGTGATCAGAAATGGGGATGGCGCGTTCCTGCGTGCGCTTGATCAGGCTGGCCAGCGCACTCTCGGCTCTGTACGGCATCTTGCCGGTGAGCATTTCGTACAGAATCAAACCGGCAGTGAAAAGATCGGAACGCTGGTCCAGATCCTTGGCCAGCGCCTGTTCTGGCGACATATATTCCATGGTGCCGACCAGGGCTCCAACCTGCGTCATCCCGTCGCCTTCCACGGTGCGCGCCAGGCCAAAGTCCATGACTAGAATCCGGCCGCTGTCCTCCCGCATGATATTTTGCGGCTTCAGGTCGCGGTGAATCACGCCCACGTGGTGCGCGGCTTCCAGCGCCTGGCACACGTGTTGCATGATCTCCACCGCTTCTTCCGGAGAAAACTTTTTCTTTTCCTCGATCAGTGCGCGCAGGTCGCGCCCTTCAACGAACTCCATGGTGATGAACTTCACGCCATCAGCATCGCCCAGATCGTAGATGCGGATGACGTTTTTGTGCGTGACCTGGCGGGAGAGTAGAAGTTCTTGTTTGAAGCGAGCAAGGATCGAAGGACTGGAGGACAGTTCCGGCCGGATGAGCTTCAGAGCCACCGGACGGTCCAGTTCGCGGTCCCTGGCCTTGTACACCGCACCCATCCCGCCTTCGCCCAGTAGTTGCAGAATTTCGTAGCGACCGCCGAGTACGTCCCCAGCCTGCAGTAGCGGCCTGCTGACGTTCGCCCGAACAGGCTTGCCTGCGGGAGACGGCGGCGAAAGTCCGTCAATGGGCCCAGCGTCAACAAAGGTAGCGTCGGGATCGACCCACGTGGCTTCCGGATCAGTTGACGCTTTGTGAAGATCGACGGCGGTGGGACTGTCGGAGTCAGACGGAGGTGCGGAACTATCCCCCTTGATAGGTACGCTCACCCCACCCTGCTTGCTGGCGTCCGCCCGATCTCGAGGATTGAGCCCTGGGTCTCGTTTCTCCATTTGTGACGTATCAGAGGGCAGCCAGAAGCGCTCCGCCGCGCCTCCAGACAGAATGGAGAGAAGTATATACCAACGCCCGAGCCTCCTAAGGGGAGGTGCGCAAACGGGACGCGGCGCTCGATTCGGGCGCTTTTGCGAAACTCACTGTCGAAGACGAGGGTGGTACAAACCAAGTTCCAGCCGCGTAGTGGCAGCATGTAAAGCCCGGCACGGAAGTGCCGGGAAGATGGGGGCGTAGAACGACCGGGTCCGCTTAGCGGACGACACGAGTTACCGAAACCAGCGACCCGCTTAGCGCCGCATTGAGCAATGCGCGCGGGTGATGAATGCTGATGCGCTTGCCCACGCTAAAAGGCCCACCGGTCCAACCCGTGTTTACCAGCCACAGGTCAGCCCCGCGCTTCTGGATCTTTTTCTTCAGCAATTCCCGCATAAGCCAGCGGATGGTGCACCATGAACGGCCCGCCACAGCAGGTGCTGCTGTCGAAGGGGTGTGGTTACGATCACTTGTGTTTTTGCCCCGTCGTTTCGCCGTTTTATCGACATACTGGAAACCTCAATGCCGCTATCAGTTGATCGAGCGGGCAAAACTCCTATAGGGTTGTGGTGGGGTTCTCCGTGGACGTCCACCTGATCGACGGTACCTACGAACTGTTCCGGCATTACTACGCCCTACCCTCCGCACGCGATGAGGATGGCCGGGAGGTAGCGGCGGTTCGAGGCGTCCTTGCGTCGGTGCTGGGCATGCTCAAAGGCGGCGCTACGCATATCGCCGTTGCGACCGATCACGTCATCGAGTCGTTTCGCAATGGATTGTGGCCCGGCTACAAGACGGGCGAAGGCGTCGAACCCGACCTGCTGGCGCAATTCCCACTTCTCGAAGAAGTGCTCTCGGCAGCCGGCATTGTCGTCTGGCCGATGGTGGAATTCGAGGCAGACGACGCACTCGCCGCCGCTGCGGTCGCGGCGGCCCGAGACAAACAGGTCGAGCACGTCATCATCTCCACGCCCGACAAGGACCTCGCCCAATGTGTACAAGGTATGCGTATTGTCCAGCTGAATCGCCGCACGGGTGTCACCGTGGATGAGGCTGGCGTGGTCAAGAAGTTCGGCGTCTCGCCCGCCTCGATCCCCGATTACCTGGCCCTGGTTGGCGATGCGGCAGACGGTTATCCGGGACTGCCAGGCTGGGGTGCGAAGTCATCGGCTGCCGTTTTAGCCAAGTTCATTCATCTCGAATCGATCCCTGCGGACAGTCGCGATTGGCACGTGAATGTTGCCAATGCGACCACCCTTGCAGGCACACTGTTCCGCGAACGGGAACACGCACTCCTGTTTCGCACACTCGCCACGCTGCGGACCGATATTGCGTTGTTTGAGGACGTGGACCAGTTGCGGTGGAAAGGCCCCACACCTGCTTTCCCTGCCATCGCGGCACGATTGGATGCGGCCCGCACCGAACCGCGTTCCGCAGCGGGTCGCTCCCGTAATGCACTTAATCTCAGAGCCGCACCCGGGCAATAATCAGAAATCTGCTACCTCGAGTTCCAGGAGAGTACCGAATGTCATCCTCATCTTCCTCCCTCAGAAAGCATGCTGGCCCGGGGCCAGCCAGTGACCAGCCTCCAATCCCCGAACCATCGTTCGCCGAGCGTGCCCGCACCCTGATGCACCTGGGCCGCATCGGCAGCCTCTCAACCCTCTCGCGGAAACAACCGGGATTCCCCTTCGGATCTGTCATGCCCTACGGCCTCGACGATCACGGACGCCCCATCTTCCTGATCAGCACCATGGCCATGCATACGCAGAACCTGCAGGCAGACCCACGTGCCAGTTTGCTGGTGACCCAGGACGACGCCAGTGGCGATCCGCTCGGTGCATCGAGGGTCACGTTAGTGGGAAATGTTCGGACCATACCGAAAGCCGAGGTGCCGGAGTCACGTGACCTCTACTTGGCGCGTTATGCCAACAGTAAATATTGGGTGGACTTTGACGACTTCTCTTTTTACCGCCTCGATGCCGTGGATGTTTACTACGTGGGCGGCTTCGGAGTGATGGGCTGGGTATCGGCATCGGATTACGATCGCGCACACCCCGACCCCCTGGCTGACTCAATGACAGAAATCATCGAGCACATGAATGCCGACCACCAAGATGCCCTCGTCTTGCTCGCTCGAGAATTTGCTTGGGTTGAATCCCAAGAGGCGACCATGACAGCAGTCGACCGCCTCGGTTTTCATATGCGGATGAAGACGCAAGATGGCATGCGGGGCGGCCGCATCGCATTCTTGCGGGAAGTAACGAACGCGGGAGAAACTCGAAAGGTCTTGGTTGAAATGGTGCAACAGGCACGATCACAAGAGAAATAAATGGTTGTGCGTGCGGTCGACTAACCTAAATTTCTTCTTTTGGAGGCTTCTTGGCCGGCTTTTCCAAAATCTCTCCCGCACTGAAGAAGCGCGCTGCGCAAATCAAACTACTCCTGACGGACGTAGACGGAACCATGACGGACGGCGCCGTCACTCTGCTGTCGCAGCCCGACGGCACCGCTTTCGAAATCAAGACCTTTGACGCACACGATGGCCAGGGCCTCACCCTGGCGCACACGGCCGGCCTGCGTACCGGTTGCATCACGGGCCGCGAAAGCGCAGCTCTACTGCGCCGCGCTCACGAAATGAAGATGGAGTTCGTTTATATGAAACAGCCGGTGAAGATGCCGGCCTACGAAGACATCCTCAGGAAGGCTGGGGTACCCGATTCCGCTGTCGCTTATATCGGTGACGATCTTCCAGATATTCCACTCATGCTCCGGGCCGGCCTCGCCGTGGCCGTGGGCAATGCGGTCCCCGAGGTAAAGCGCGCAGCCCACTACACCACGAAAGCCCTGGCCGGACACGGCGCAATCCGCGAGGCCGTAGAACTCGTTCTCAAGTCCAAAGGCAACTGGGAATCGCTGATCGACAAAGCCCGTGCCTGACGCGCTTCCGTAGAGATGTTGCTTCGGACGTCTCTCTCGCCAGCACCGCGGGACTCTCGGATGGTTATGACCGCGACGGCGAGTAAGCCTCTCGCGGCCTCAGTATGAGCAGGCCCAGGTTCAAAATCCCGACAATGACAATCGTGACAATGGTTCGATCCATACCGATGCCGAACGCCGCCTTCAATTCCCCGGCGAAAATCAGCCGCTCTGCGATGCGCAGCACCGCAACCACCACGGCTGGATAAACCAGCCCGCCATAACGCACAGGATCCCTAGTGATGAAGAGCATCATCACCCCGAATGCGACCACGTAGGCGCCGAGAAACTTCGCCAGATAGCTAAACTGCGGATCCACCGTTACGTTCGCGTGCCACAACACGTGGGCACCCCAGGCCGCAGTCGAGCCCGAAACAATTCCGAGTACCCCCATCAGAATGTGGTAAATCCCCATGAAACCAGCGAGTAGCCTGATCCCGGTGTGGCGATTCATAGTGAGCTCCTGAGACTTTAAAATGCTGCTGCAAAATTCCCGCGAATGCTAGTCCCAATTCAAGTGGTGCCCTAAGAGTTACTCCGCCGCCGGGCGGGTCCCCTCGTGAAGATGACAGACTCTTCCGACTTGATAGCGCGATCGCGCTCCAGTAGAGAGCTTGAACCGGCCAGCAGTAATAGCCCCGAGAAAGTCCTGGTCGTAATCAAGCCCAAGAGGAAAGTCATCGCCCCTGGGCGGGATATAAGTCCCGAAGGCGCGGTCCCATACCGCGGTGAAGTTGCCATAGTTGCCCTGAATCGTGGCCCCGTGATGCAGCAGGTGCTCCCGTGGACTGATCAGCAGGAGATTCCGGAACACGGTCTCGGCCCAATCGAAACGCCGCAAAAAGATGGAGTGACTGGCGCTGGCCACGAACGCGAAGGTCAGCAGGAGCGCGGGCACAAGGTGGATAAACGTCGCAATCAGTTGCGGCCGCCCGATCGCGCGGACCATGCCAAAGATCGCCGCGGAGGAACCAGCGTTAATCAAAAAATTGGGCACCACAACGAAAGGACGGGCCGCGATCCCAGGCATCACGTTCGAGACGACCGAAGGCAAGTGGTGGTTTTCGTGCAATCTCCAGAGGAACCCGTGCAACAGAAAGCGGTGGACGAGATAATCGAAAAAAGTACCGGTGCCGAAAGCGCCAAGGAACACCGGGATGGTCCACCTTGCATCCACCTGGGTCATACTCACCTGCGATGCTCGGATCACGTAGTCAGTGAGCCTGCCAATTGTTGGAAGGACAGAAGCTAGCGCGATCTGAATCACGAAATAGACGACACAGGCCCCAGCAACCGCAAACATGAGGACGCCGTATCGCCGTACAACGTGTCGAGTGCCCGTTCTCCGAGCCAATCGCCAATGTTCGTAGAGATCCAGGCAGACGAACCCGATCTGCACGTAGGCGAACAGCCAAAGGAATGTTCGTGCGTTCGACATGAACATCCTAGCCCGCAGGCCCCAAAGCTTCAGCCCCGGCCGCATTCTCGGGGATCAAGTCCACCTTCGCGCGCAACTCGGCGCGCAGGAACCACAGGTTGGTAAATGCCTGGATCCATATCGATCCCGCCGAGATCAACCAGATGTGATGCAAGGTCAGTCCGCGCCACCCTAAGAGCACAAGCACCGGCACGGCAAACACAAATAACCGGATAATCGAACTCACGAATGGCGGACGCGTGTTGCCAAATCCCTGAAAGACACTCGCAGAAGCGAATATCATCCCAGTGGCGAGAAAGGTCCAGGAAATCACTCTCAAATACTCAGCGGCGACCGCCACAACATCGCTCTGCTTAGAGAAGAGACTGACGATCGCATCAGACTTGAACTGGCAGAGAGCAGTCAGCAGCAGCATCACGACGGAAGCGATGCACCCGGCCGCCCAGAAGCTCTGGCGCACGCGCATCGGCCTACTGGCGGAATAATTTTGGCCGACGATGGGAGCGTTCGCCATCCCTACCGCCACTGCCGGCAGAATGAGAGACTGCATCACGCGGGCTCCGATGGCGAACCCGCCCTGCGCCGCAGCGCCGAAATGCCGGATCACCGCATACACGATGATCAGGTAGATTCCGAGGATTCCCAGCTCCGCTCCTGCAGGCAGGCCAATGCGAAACGTTTCTCGCCACAGCGCGAAATCGGGGCGAAAGACGGAAGCGTCAAACGCCAGATATTTTTCTTTCGTGGCGAAATAGGCGAACATCAGGGCCACCCCGATCGCCAGCGCAAAAAACGTGGCCATGGCCGCGCCCTTAACTCCGAACACGCGTCCCGTCCCCCACCCAAAAATCAAGATTGGCGCTAATACCAGGTTGAGCACAACGGTCACCACCAGCACAGCTACCGTCGGCTTGACGACTCCCGCGCCCCGCAAGGCAGCGCCCATAGCAATGAGAGGAAATTCGAGACAGAGAGCGGGAACAAACCAGGCCAGATACGAGGTACCCAGCCGCACCGTTTCCGGACTGGCTGCGAGCGCCGCACAATAGGAGTGGCGAAGCACAAACGCCACCAAGCAAAGCCCACCACCTCCAACGATCGACATCAGGAACGACTGATTGAACACGAACCGGGCACGATCCTGATTCTTCACGCCGGCTGCATGGGAGATAAGCGTCGTTGTCCCCACTCCCATCATCTGCGTCAGAGCCAGCGTCAACGCCATCAGATTGGCGGCCAACCCGACCGCGGCGACTGACTCCTTGCCCAATCGTCCGACCCAGTACATGTCGGCAAGCAGGTAGAGCGCCTGCACCAGCATGCTCGCCATGAGGAAGGCGGACATCCGCACCAGGTTTCCCCACACCGAGCCTTGGGTCAGGTCTTTCAAATAGAATCCTCCACACAGTCCGCTGACGCTAAAGCATGAAGCTCTGGCACGCTATCGCGAACTTGAATCTGCTCGTTCTTGCAGCCGACCATCTCACCACTGGGCTGGGGGGCGTCTTTTTTCCGAAGCGTTCGGCCGGTCTCTACCAGCGTTTGTTTGGAGCTCGCTTCCCCGCCGATTCTCCCGTGGTCGCAGTGCTGCGCCCGTGGGGCGCTCTCGGGGTCTTCGCGGGTCTGGCAGGATTGCTGCCGCTCTATGACCCGGTCCGCTACCGCGCGATTCTCTACGCGCTATTGGTATTGGTCGTGCTCCGGGTTTTTATCCGCCTAAGTTACGATGCCGCCACCCTCCGGTTCTTTGGTCTGTCGTCAAAACGTAACTGCTTCCACATTTACCTCGTGTTGCAATGTGCGGCCATCATTGGCCTGCAGCTAATCTGGTGGTAGCAGCGCTTTCCATGCGCGACAGCAGGCGATTCTCCCCTTCGACGCCGCCGGCTGCACTCCTGTCCAACGCCAGGCTGATTTTAACCAGCACCGGGAACTTCGGGCGCAGCGTCACTTTTGGGTCGAGCACAAGTTTTGTCTCCGGTAGGAGTTCGATTTCCCACTGCCGGAGGATCGTGCCCAGCGCCAGTGCCCCTTCCATAAGCGCGAGGCCTTCTCCGATGCAGCGTCGCGGGCCGAGTCCGAAAGGAAAATATGCGAACTGGTGCGTCTTGTTCCCCGCCAGAAAACGGTCGGGATGAAACTGATCTGGCTCAGAGAAAAAGCGGCCATCCCGGTGCAGCAGGTACTGACTGGCAAAAAGGATCGACCCAGAAGGCGCGCCGTACGACCCAATCGAGCACGGCTCTGTGATGGCACGGCCTAGAACCCAAACCGGCGGGTACAGACGCATAGACTCGGCCAGCGCGCCGCGCGTGAAGGCAATCTGCTCGTATTCCTCGGCGCCGAGTTCATTCTGTCCAGCGACCGCGTTCACTTCGCTGCGAATTTTCGCGACGTGCTCGGGATGTTGCGCCAAAACGAATAGCGCATAAGTCAGCGCATTCGCGATGGTTTCGTGCCCCGCGAGAAGAATAGTGAGACACTCGTCGCGCACCTGGCGGACCGCCTGGGCCCGGCTCCCTTCTGCCAGTTGACGGCGAACGAGCATCGAAAGAAGGTCTTCGCCCTCAGCGCCAGACTTTAACCGCTCGTCGATGAGGCCATACATCAGCCGATCCAGCCGCTGGCGCACTCGTTTCAGACGGCGCATGCCGGGCAAAGGCAGGTTCATCAGATGTTCAGAGAAAGGCACAAATACAAGGTCAACCAGAGACATCAACTCGGTCACAGCCTCGCCGATTTCGCTCGCGTCTTCGACAATCTCCCGATCGAAGAGAGTCTTGCCTAGGATGGCCAGCGTGAGCCGCATCATTTCTTGGTGCAAGTCGATGGTTTCGCCGGGCCGCCATCGATTGCAGGCGCGGCGCGTGTACTCGGACATAACCTGGGCATGGCGCACAATTCGCTCCCGATGAAATGCAGGCTGAATCAGCCGTCGCTGAGTGGCGTGCAGGGGATCTTCGCTGGTCAGCAGGCCCTCGCCCATCACCGCCCGCCCGCGCTGCATAATCGGACCTCGCACATGTTTGGAAGCAAGAACGACGAAAAATTCCTGAACCAGGTTGGGATGGTTCAGAAGAAATGCATGCCTCCAGCCCAGGCGAAAGTGCACGATGTCGCCATAGCGCTGGGCAAGATCCTCGAAGTAAGTGAGCGGCGCGGCGCGAAAAGCCAGTGCCTGGCGAATCCCCAGATACGAACGCGGCCCGGGTGGACTCGGCGACTTCACGCTCCCGCCCCTTGCCATCCCTTGCCCAGCACAAAGCGGCGCCAAATGCAGAGCCAAAGAGACCTCTCCTCAAGAGTCGGGTCGCTGCGCCTGGCGACCACTCGCTGGTGAATCGCAGGCAGCTTACTCCAATGCGCCGCGGGAAACATGTGGTGAGCCGTGTGGTAACCGTTGTTGAGAAGCAGCCAATTCAGCAGGCGCCCAGTGAGATTGCGGGAATGATTGTACTCCGAGCTGAAATCGCAGTCCTGGTGCTGGAGAAGATTGATCGTTACCAGAACCCATTGTGCGAAGAACCACGGTCCCGTGCAGAATTTCAGCGTAGAACGCCAGTCGACGAGCACTAGCAGCAGAAGAAACCCATAAGTAAAGATACGCTCTCGGATGGCTTGACGGTAGAGTTCCGGCCGCGTGTGCCGCCAGGCGTCAAGATCGTTGGGCTTGTTTCGATACATCGCCCTGAGCGAAGCAAAAAAGAACGCCATCAGGTTGAGAAAGTTTGAGCGATAGCCGACCAGCGAGCATCGGACAAAGTCGGCGCCCGTATTGTTGCTGCCATGGTGCAAAACATTGTGCGAAGTGATGATGCCCGACGTGGGATGGGCCGTTAGGACGCTGAGCCACAACTCGAAAGCGCTATTCCATGCCGCACTCCGGAAAGTGGGAGAATGCACGTGGTTGTGCTTCACCACCAGCGCCACCACCGCCAGAATGTAGGTTGGCAGGAGCAGATATGTTCCGCGGGCAATGTCCAGCCACTCGACTGCGAGCAGAACGTTGAACGAAACCAAAAATGCGAGTGTGCGCAGATCAGCTTCATAGCGGAGAGGTCCAAGAAGCGTGGTCGTCTTCCTCATCAGAAGGTAGCCGCCTCCAGATAGGGAACACGGCCGTCGAGACTTCGGTACATGTCTTCGCCGTCTTCAAAAGTCACGCAGAAAAGTCGGCCGGAGAATGGGGTCAGAGAATAGTCGCGCAACACGGGCAAAAGAGAATCACGCTCATGCAAAGCGAGGATGGCATACAGGTATCGACTGCCCACGGCATCGTTGTAAGCCCCGCGAAGGAGCGCCCGAAAGATCTGCACATCGTCTTCGTCCACCGCGATGAAGCTTATGTAGAAGTACGTGACTTCCTGCCCCGGCTTTGGAAACAAGGGCGCTCCTGTAATCGGCCGCAGAATATTTGCTAGCGGAACCAGATATCGCAGCCGTCGCCCGTAGCCGGCAAGTCGTGTTTGTTTGAACCCGCTCTGGTCCCAACATCCGAGCACTCCAATAACCCGACTCCCTCGGACAGCGACGTAGAAGTCTGTGATGCTGAAGTCGCGCCACTGAGTCTGGAACATAGCAACGGTATGGACGGGCGCGAATTGGCGGCGCGAATTGTTACGGTTAAGACATTCCACGATCTCTGGCAGCAGTTCCTGGGATCCTCGCAAGATTTCACAACCGGCGTGGATCGGCGGCTTGGCGCGGCGAATATTGATGCCCGGGGAGTCGACCAATCCCATGTCGTGGTATTGCGGCAAACCTGCGCGCCCGCTGGCGATCGTCGTAAGCGCAGCGTGATTTCCACTGAAGATCATGGTCGTATACAGGCGAGCACCATGATCTTCATGAAGCTGCCGGAGAAAGCGATAGCCACGCGCGATGAGAGTCCCGCCGCGGTAGCGTTCGTCAAGACGCAAGTCGGCGAGGTAGCCCAACGGCATGGGGCGACCGTTCACAAATGCAGAAGAAACGGAGCGCGTGCCCAGACCTATGACGCTCCCCGTACGGAGATCGCGGCCGATGCCCACCTGAAAAAAATCTCCGCGCACACCGCAGGAGTCAAAGAAACTGGGCTCGCGCTCGAAAGTAACGCTGATCGAGCCGGGAATCGAACTGCGCCGCAGCAATCCGCGGAGTTCGGCGTCATCGGCCTCATTTGCCAACTCGATAGCAAAGCGCGACTTTGGCGGCAGTGACTCTGACGAAGGTGAGTTTGGCCAAGCCAAGTTTGAACAAGGAACAACGGGCGCAATCATGCGCAAACCTCAGCCGTGTCGGAGTCCACATAGCTCCCGCAGAAGACCTCTTCCCACCCGCTATGCTTATCGAGAGCCGTCATTTTGACGCTCCCCGCGCGCTGTCCGAGTGCTTCGCAATGCTTCAGGTACGCCTCCCGCGCTCCCTGCTGGATCATGAACACTCGCGGCACAGCCAGTTGTCCAAGTCTGCGGCAGTATGCGTAATGCGGATTTGCCCGCATCTTTTCATCAAGACGGGAGGCGAGTTCGGTCTCACAATGTCCGCTTTCGAGAAAGAGAATGTAACCCGGAATGCCGCGGTCGCAGGGCGCTACCATCGCGAATGCCGCAGACCGGCAACACTCGAACTCTTCGAGAACCTGAGCCACAAAAAGGGCGTTGAGCTTTTCTCCTCGGAGGTCGCTCACGCAATCGTCTTTACCGATGAATTCCAGAACCGGGGTCCGTTCGGCGAATCCGGTCACGCGAACCCGGTCTCCGAGTTGGTATCGCCAGAAACCTCCCCCAGTGGTAAGGACGACAGAGTATTCGGCCCCCCGCTCCAGTTCTGAGAGGAGGTGGCAGCCACCAGACTCCAAATCGAGGAATTCCAGAAAGTGCGAGGTGACAGCCGCCACGCAGCCTTTGTATCTCTCGATCGGGATCGAGACCACCCCTTCCGTGGCCAGCAGCCCTTTGCCCTGAATGGCAACTCCGGGAAAGCCCCGCTGGATTTCACTCTTCACTGCAGCGGAAGCTGCGGAAGTCCAGCAACTGATGAGCTCAAGCCGCGGCCAGAGCACCTCAGCCTCGATTCGACCTCGGCCCAGCATAGCTCGCAGGTTTCCAGCCTGGCTGGCATCGCGCTTCAATAAGTTCGTGATTCGTGGGGGCAACGCGCGGCCCACGCCAACTTTGTCCGCGAGCAAATCGCGGACCAGGCGCTCGCCGTGCAACTCCAGTTGCTTCAGAAGAATTTGGAGAAAGCTCGGATTCCACACGGAAATGAAAGTCAACGACCGGGCCTGCAGCAGAAACCGCAGAGTGAGATAGACGCAGTTGTCGAACCCAGGCACACTCGCCAGTTCCGCGGGAACCGCCAAGGTCTTTTCGAGAAGCCACCGGTGCAGAGGCCCGAAGTACTCAGCGTCGCTCTCGAACCCAACGGGAGTGCCGCCTTGCGTACGCTCCTGTTCTCGGGACAACGGAGTCACCAGCCAATACGCACAACCGCATGCTAACCCCGGAAACGAGTGGTAGAGGTCGGTGATCCAAGCACCTAAGGCGGCGTGAAACTGCGCTCGCAAGGTGCGCGTATACGGGACGTACTTGGCCGCGCTAACAGAGCCGCTGCTTTTTTCGAACATGAGCAAAGGTTCGCTGGTGAGGACTCCGCCTTCGCCCGCCTTCATGCGCTCCACCCAGCCCGAGATATCGTCGTAAGAGACGATGGGGACCCGTTCCTGGTACTCGCCAACGCTACGGATCGTGGCAAACCTGTGCTGCACTCCGTACCCGCAACTTTGATTCTGGCGCAACAGGCGAAGCAAAAGTTCGCTCTGCACTGCTTCTGGATTGTGCAATGAAGCGTCGAATTGGCGGGCCGCACGCCAGAATCCGGCCAAGGGCAGCGAATTCAGCGCGCGATAGACCAGTGGCTGCCGCATCAGTCTGCTCCTGGCCACAACAGTTCCGAAGCTTGCGCTTGCTGCATGATTCGCCCGGCGAACAGCTTCATGTTTGAAGGCGAGATCTCGGCGAGACAAGCGAGTTCCGAACCTTCTGCAAAAGCCGGATTGTGGCGGAGAAAAAATTGCACGTGCGGATTTCTCAACCGCCGCGCCGGTATCTCAGCCAGGTGAGGCTTCAGTTGGCCTTGCGACTCCGGAAACTCGACCACTCCCTTCGCAGGCTGATAGCAGCCCGGGAATTTTCGAGTGGCCAGTGTGTCGAGCACGCATTGCTCGAATTCCGGCGTAGGCGTCTGGCAATTGGGATAGAAAGTCTCGAAAAAGAGCGGCAGATACAAATAGGTCCGGTACCCTTTCGAAATCAGGAACCAGTAAAGCGGAACGTCCGGCTCCTCCAAATAAAGCGAGCTGACATACCGGCACCAGCAACGGCCCAGTTCCTGCTCACCCCAGTATGCGCGGTCCACAATTGTGTCGCCGGAGAATACCGCGCGGATGCGAACACCCGCCATCGACACGCGCAGTAATTTCTGGGTGGAGAATCCACAGATTGCACCATTCCCCTCTCGAAGCAGAAGCACGCAATCCTTTTCCGCCAGGTCTGACAGGAATCTGTCACAGGAAACGCAGTCGTAGTGGCGGGTAAAAATCCGGAACATGGCGTGCGCATCAACTTCCGTGATCTCGGCCACGGGAACAATGCGGCTTTGTAGAACCTGATCTCTCATGGGCACCTAGAAACAGATCGTGATCTCGCGTTCCTGCGGGGCTTGCGCCGCCGGGGCTTCCGACTGCGCCGCACGTTTGCGCATCGATTGAATCTTCAGCCCCAGCAGATCGGTGTCTACATGGCAAAACTGTGGCCCTCCGAAGCTGCGAATCTGTTTGGTCTGCGCCGCCAGAATGTCCACATCCTGCCGGATAATCTTGCGACAGACCGGCTCCAGCAGAAGCCGCACCAGAGCCCCGATCCGCCCAAAGCTGTAGGTAATGACCGTGTGCACTTCCGTCTCGTATTCCGTAAGCGGAGTGCATTGCGAGGTGATAATGAAATGACGACCCGGACCAAAGTCGTAGTCGACGCGGCTGATGTTGGGCATCAGAAAACGATCGGTGTGACGGAGCTCCTTCCCTTTCGGAAAGAAGAGACTCGACACTAAGCTTTTCGTAATCGGTTCGCCCCGGAACTCGACTTCCACCGATCCCGGTGTTGAGCGAACAGTAGCCGACAATTCGCGCGTGTCGTGACTCCGGAACCAGCCCTGGTGAACGTACACGGTATGGGGGCAGTCGAGGAAGTTCTCCAGGCACGCGTCCACTGATGCCTGAAAGCGCGTTCTCATTCGAAAACTAGTCCAGCCTTGAACGTCGTAGTTTGGGAAGCGGAACGGATACGACTCGGGAATCGATTCGCCCGGATAGACCCACACGTAGCCATCGTGCTCACGAACCGGATACGCTCGTACTCCGTGGTTCGGCACGCGATCGCGAGAGCCGAGAGACGGAATCTGCACGCATCGTCCGGCAGCGTCGAACCTCCAGCCATGGTAAGGGCACGTGATGCAATCCGAAGAAACCTCGCCCCGTGAAAGCGCCATATTGCGATGCGAGCAACGATCTTCGAGAGCGGCCACCTGCTCATCATCCGTACGAAACAGCACCATGCGTTCGCCTAATGTCGCAACCGCGACCGGCTTCTTCTTCACTTGGTCGGATTCCGCCGCGATATACCAGTAGTCTTTAAGACCCATGCTCACTTCCTCGCCAGTTCGAATGGCGACCGATACCGAATGGCATGGTATTGGTCGAGCCCCAGCCCGCTATAAGTCTGCGTCTCCGCTCCGTACCAATGGACTTCAACTTCGACCGGGACAGCGTAGTCTCCGAGACCAATCAGCAGGCGCCGGTCATTCTGGGCGGAGAAACCGTTCGCGATCTGCACTTCTCGCATCTGCCGAACCCGCCTGCCGTTCTGCGAGTAACTCACGAACACCTGAGTTCCGATGGCTTCGCGGCTGATCTTCTGTCCGTCCCCTTCGATGGCCAAGCCGATCCAGTGATGGACTCTCCCGCGCGCCAGATCTTCCTCGTGCAACGTGTTGCGATAGAGACTCAGCCGGCCAAATTGATGGGTGATGGCCACATCCAGAACGCCCTGATTGTTGAAGTCGGCTAAGGCGACGCCGCGCGAATTCCCTAACTGCGTCAGCCCCACCTCCGGCGCCACGTCCACAAATTGCATGCTGGTCTCGTCCCCACGCGACAGGTAGACACGGTTTGCCTGGTGGCCAAAGATCTCGTAGCCGCGCAAGTCCGGCCAGCGGTCGACATAGGAATGAACATTCGGCGGCGCCAACATTACCTTCTCGGCCGCATACCAATAGTTGCGCGCCTTGGCGAACCGGCGATCCATGCTGTCATCGACCATGCCGTTCACCTGCACAACGTCCTGCCAGCCGTCAAGATTGAGATCACCGAAAGCCGCGCCCCAGCCGAAACCACCCTCGTTCAAAAGACCGCGACCCGTCGCCTCGTCGCGAAACTCGGGAACAAACGAATGCGTGGGATAGGTCTTCCACAGCAAACTGCCTTCGGCCTGCAAAGGGACATGAACGTTCGAGACATAGATGTCGAGTTGGCCGCGATTGTCCAGGTCACCGATGGAAGCGTTCATCCCCTTGTAGGTGTCTCTGCCAATGCTGCCAAACATCCTCCCTTGTACGTGGACGAATCGCCGGCCGTGGTCGTTCAGATAAAGATCGTCAGGACCGAAGTCGTTGGCGCAGTAAAGGTCGGTATAACCATCACCATTCAGGTCACCGGTGGCCACGGCCAAAGTGAAATGCGTTTCCGGCATGCCCATGGCGGCCATGTCCATTTTCTCGAAGCGGCCGCCGCCGGAGTTGTGAAACAGCACGTTGGGCCCGCCGTTTTGCGCGTTGCTCCAACTCTCGTGCATGAAATGGAACATGCGGCGGTCGCCAGCATACTCGGGCTTAGGCAGGGCAAAAATGTTCAGCGGCGTGGGAGTGCGATAGTCCTTCAAATAAGGAGCAAAACTGTTGCCGACCAGCAGATCGAGTTTCCCATCGCGATCGTAATCGAAGAAGGTGGCGGCAACCGAGGTGCTGTACTCGCCAACGCCCGCCTGGTCGGTAACGTCCTTAAATTCCGCCTTCCCCGTGATCGGAAGCATGTTCTGCAACAGGCGATTCTTGCCATAGGCGAAGGTCAGGAGCAGCGACTGGGCGCCGCTGTTGTCGTAGTCGACGAAGGTCGCCCCGGCCGCAAAGCCATACTTTTCGGGATGCAGGTTGATCTCGCGCAGCGCGGGGATCTCGATGCGCTCAAACCGAAAATTCCCCAGGTTGCGATAAACAACATTTCGATCCTCAGGACGCTTCAGCGGATTCGTCAGGAAAATATCCGGCAGCCCGTCGTTGTCGAAGTCGCCAATTGCGATGGCGTCGCCAATCGACATCATCCACTTGGCAAAGTGTTGGACCCGTGGGTCGACTTGACTCATCACGTCGCTCATCCGGGAGTCGATCCCGGAAACCGACGGGGGAACTTCCACCAGTTCGAATTCAGGATCGTTAATAGCCAGGCGCGGATGAATAACTTCCGCATAAGCGAAAAACCCAGCCGCGCCCAGTGCCCCACACACCGCAACGCGGGTCGCAAGTTGAAGATCAAACGCCCGCTTCAGGTGCATCCAGCGCTCATTCCACAAGGCCCTCGAATGCAGCCAAAGAAAGCGCACCGCAGCCACCAGGAACAGTGCGTAAAACAAGGTGCTGAGCGACTCCATTGTATGGAACCACAGGTCGGCCACAACGATAACGAAGCTCCACCCCACCTGTTGCCACTTTCCCGGCGGCGAGGTCTTGGGATCGGTCATCATGTAAAACGTGAAAAGGTAAAAGCGAGCGGAGGTCAGTGTCCCCAGGATCAGCGTCTCCATCGGCAAGTGATCGCGGAGAATGTAGGCGCGCAGCAAAGTCTGCAGAGCGTAGAAGAAGAGAAATGAAACGATCAGCGGCGTCCGTTCAATGCGAAAAACAAAGAGGGCACAAGCCGCTGTGATCATGAAAGCGGCGATCGCCCAGGAACCTCCCCACTGGTAGGCCGGAGCTGACGAATACAGCCCTTGCCCCAGGAGCAGTGCGCAGACCAACCCAAACAGCGAAGGATTGAAAGCGTGCCGCCCGCGGAACGTCACCACATATTTGGAGACAATCGTGAAAAATACCGGGAGAAACAAGAGGTAATAGTTGTGCGAATAGTTCAGCAGCAGGCCAATCGACATCATGCTGATATACGCACTCAGGGGCACCAACCGCTCCCGCCTGTAGAAGAGCCAGTGGAGTCCCATATCTAGCGCGCAGCCCGCCGCGACGGTCAGCAGAATCTGTAACGGCGTGCGGTTGAATCCAAAAACCGTGCATCCCAAAACCGCATAGGCCGTCAGGATGCAAGCAAAGGGAATGCGGGGATCGTTCTTTCGAGGAACCACCCAGACCGCAGCACTCGACGGGGCGGCGACTACGGGGGGGACTTCTGTGATCCCTGCTACGACACTCATATTCTTGGAGTTACCCCGAAGGTTAAGGTCAAGCTAGCAACTTCCCCGGCAGCCGATAAGTGGCATTCTTGGCTCCACCAGAGCCTGGAAAGCGGAAGTGTCGCGTTCATGGAAGCATCGTATTATCGATGCCGCGGGGATCGGTGCCCGCATGGGACAGTTTCCTAAGTGTCACAGCCGTGGCTTAAAGGTGTTGTTATCTCAACATGACCCCGCGAGGCGGGTTCGAAAATCCGCAGGGACTAGCGTCACTGCCGAGCAGCCTTAATCTGGCGTAAAAGGACGCTGTCAGCCCCTCCGGAAAGCGCACGCTGCATTAATATCGAGGGAACCGCAACGAATCGGTGCGATCGATCCCGATTGCGCCCAACTTCTGCGGGAAGATGGAGGAATATATGAGGCCGTGGAACCTCATCCCGTATACGCCACTGATCGGGGACGCGCTCTGAATGCGTTACCTCGACCGCGGACCAACTTCCAAAGTCGGGCCGATCGTAATCCTCAATGCCCCTGGTCGTGCGGCACCGTCACGGTTGTCGCCGCCGAACCGACGTTGCCGGCAAGATCCTTAGCACTCACGGTGATCTGGTACTGTCGTCCGTCCAGGTCGTTTCCATTGCGCGACGGCTGAAGCATAACGGTGAACGAGTAGCTCCCTCCAGGTCCCACGCTCACGGGCCCATTGGGTTGAACGGTTCCATACTCATCCACCACCGCGAATGCGGCAGAGTTGGGGTCGACCCCCGACAAGGTATCGGTAATACTGCCGGACACAGTGACCGGCACCATCTTGCCATTGGGAGGCCAGAGCGACGAGGGGCTAGCCGAGATGCTTAATGCCGGAGGCGTCAGGTCAATATTCACCGCCAGGCTCGCCAGCGTGCTGATGTTGCCCGCGTTGTCAAGCGCACGCAGACCCACGGAGTTCGTGCCCGCGCCACTGATATGGGTTGAGGCATTGCTCCCTGCAGCTACCGTCACCGGACCATTGTTGACCCAGTAGCGGAGCTGCTCGACGCCGCTGCCAGAATCTGTAGCGCTCAGATTCACGGTGACCGGGCTGGTGTTGATCCAGCCATGTCCGTCGGCCGGAGGAGTGGTCGTAATGGATGCGACCGGTGGCACCAGATCCACATTCACCGGAGCAGGCAGCAGGACTACGCCGGAGTGAGCTGCGAGCGTGATTCGAACGTAGCCGCCACTCACCGAGTAGTTCGCTCCGCTGATCGCGTCCTGCAACTGGGTCCCATCGCTAAACAAGCTGGCCACCGGGATGGAGGCAGCGTTACTGGACGAGCCGTTGTTCATCGCAATCACCGCCGTGGTGCCAGCCAGCACCCGCGCATAAGCGTAGGTGTTGGGGGCGGTGTTGCTTTCCTGGGTATCGCCAGTCAGCAAACTGAGGAAAGCTCCGTTGCGAAGCACGGGGTATTGTTTCCGCAAGTGCGCCAAGGTCGTGTAGTACGATTGAACGCTGGTATCGGGCGGGCCATAGATAGTCGGATCGCCCGGCTGATCCAGCCACGGATAAGGCGGCCGCGTGTAGGGATCGCCGATGGGCCCGTTGCCGCTGCTGGCCAGTGACGGGGAATTCACCGCCACCTCATCGCCGTAATAGACCATGGGTGCGCCGACATAAGTGAACTGAAACAGTGCCGCTAGTTCCAGACGCTGCCTGGCTTCGACCAGGCCTGTGTCGCCCAACTCGGTCATCAGATAGAGCGCGCGATTGACATCATGGGAGTCGAGCAGGTTGAGCATCGCCGCCGTCGCCTGTGGTGGATAGTCGTCGCGTACCGCTCGTATGGCGTTGTCGAACTGGCTCGGAGTAAGGCCCGGGATGTCATTCGTGCCGTTGTTGTTGTCGTCATGCCATTCGGCATTGCGGACAAATCCGGTGATGTTCTTCCGGAAGCGGTAGTTCATCACCGCATCCATCTGGTCTCCCGCCAGCCACTGACTGGCGTTGGGCCAGATTTCGCCGATGAGGGGCCCGTTGCTGTTGTAAGTCTTGGCATGGGTGCGGTAGTCCACCCACCAGGAGTGCGGGAAGTTGCCATCGTCGGCTACATCGAAACGCCACCCCGAAGCTCCCTGGCTATACCAATTCTGGGTTACGTTCCCAGGCGCACGATAAAAGAAGTCCTTTACCGCGTCGACTCCGTGGTTGAAGGTCGGGAGGCTGTCGAGTCCGAACCAGCCAATGTAATCGCTCGACTGGCACGGTACGTTGCTATCAGTAAAGTTGAACCACGTACGCCATTCCGATTGTAGCGACAGGCAGGCGCCGATGTTCGGGGCTGTCCCTCCGATACGATCGTAACGATCGAAGTACATGCCATCCGAAGATGCGTGGTTGAATACTCCATCGAGAATGACCTGCATCCCGCGCCGGCTCAACTCGGTCGACAGTGATGCGAAGGCCGCATCCCCGCCGAGTGCGGGATCGATGTGCAGGTAGTTATCGGTGTCGTAGCGGTGATAGGAGCGCGCCGAAAAGATCGGGTTCATGTAGATCGTGTCCAGCCCCAGCGACTGGATGTAATCCAGTTCGTTCTGCACTCCCTTCAAGTCGCCGCCATAGAACTGGTTGCTGTACTGCCCCGAGCAGCCGGAGCTCGCGCTGCGCGGATCGCAAATTTGTGTGTTCCACAAGTTGTAAGTAAACGCCTGCTGGTTCCCGTAGTAAATCGGACAACCGGTCGTCGCCCCCTGGCGGCAGTAGTCGTTGCTCTGGTCCCCGTTGCGGAAGCGATCTGGCAGGATGTGATAAACATTTGCGTTCTGCAGCCACGCCGGCGTCTGGAAGTTGGGATCGTAGACGGTGATTTGGAATGACGGGAACGGCTCGCCGTCGCTGGCAGCACCCGTACCATCCTTGTGGACGTTGTCATTGTCGTCCAGGTAGTCATCGCTGTACCAGCCGTTCGTCGTGTCGCGGTTGATCTTGAACTTGTAGTAGTAAACCGTCGGCGACGACGCCATGGTCAGAGTCGTCTTCCACACGTCGTATTCTGTCCCGTTGATCGTGATGTTCTGATCGAACGGCATTCCGGTGTCCACCGGCCCTGTGGTCGTACCCGAGGCCGTATCGAACAGGTAAGCGCGCGCTGTCACTCCCCAAATTCCGCTGGAATGCAGCGTGCGGAAGCGCAACGTTACCGGAGTATTCTCCGCAACCGCACCCTCCTGGTCGCGATAGAACGGGTCGAACGTATTGTGGAAGAAGCCCGCCTTGTCGGCGCCGCTAAAGCCCGCGGGTTGCTCGTTGGAAAACGGTGCCGTACTGGAGCCGTTGCCCGTGTTCACAATCGAGTAATACTGTGTCGCCGAGGCGCTGGTGCCCGCGAAGGCTCCTATGCTGTTGTCGGTTGGAACCTGGCCATAGATGTAACCGCCGCTCGAAGTCAGGTAGCCAAAAAACACGAAGCTTGAGGGTATTCCGGCACCCCCAGTACTGGCACTCCAGGGAATGGCGACCTCGCGTGTGTTTCCGTTGCTGGAGTTATCGGCGTATTGACCGTAGTTCGATGTCGGCGCAGTCCAGCCGCCGTTGCCGTCAGAGTTCCGATACTCTCGGTACCCATTCTTGACATAGGTCACAAATTTCGCGCGAAAAGGCAACGCGGCGAAATCGGTGTTGTCGTAGTTGAAGCCAGTGAGATTGCCGTCGGTATTGCTGCAACACGTGGGCGGATTCTGAGGGTTGCCGGTGAGGTAAATTACCGCACCTTCGGCAAGATTGGCATTCACGATGCCGACGTAGAGGTTGCTGGCATCCCACGTCATGTACCAGGTCTGGCTGGTATTGCCGGCATTGGCGAGCGAGTTGTTGGTTCCGTATTCGCCCGGAGCGATATTCCCATCGATGGTCGGTGTGGCCCACTGCGCCCGAACCGGCGTTACCGCCGCAACCAGTACAGTCAGGATAAAGGCGAGTTTCAACACGAGAGCACGGCGCATGGCAAATCCTCGCGAATTCTCTGGCCCGTGGAACGGCCGGTTGGAAGCGACAAGATGTTCTGGTTTGACGAACCGAGCAAGTTACAGACGCCGGGGCCTGTTACCGGGACCGAGGAACTGAATCGTCCCCGACGCGCGGCCCAAAAACGGGAAGTGGTGCGCTTCCCTTCTCGCACATTTTCTCCGCAATTGCAACGTCGAACTGCGCGAACCAAATCCCGGGCGATCAGGATCGCTATGGATTCGACTCGACCCTTAGGGTTCGCCAAGAAACGCATGCCGGGCAGGCTTGCCCGAAGCT
Source organism: Candidatus Sulfotelmatobacter sp. (assembly GCA_035511455.1). Taxonomy (GTDB): domain Bacteria; phylum Acidobacteriota; class Terriglobia; order Terriglobales; family Acidobacteriaceae; genus Sulfotelmatobacter. The sequence goes on from DATKFH010000107.1 coordinate 34,139, forward strand.
TGCCAGACCTTCAAGATCTCAAAAACGATTGTGGTCCCATAGGTGACTGCGATCCACACCGTGACGGCCTCGATCGGCAGCCCCGCCCAGGCGCCTATGAACAAGCCCATCATCTGCTTTTGCTGGTATCCCCACCAGCCATAGGGCACCGCCAGCGTTGCTTCCCAGAACATACTGATGAGCAGAATCATGAATATGGTCAAACTAAAAGCGCGCCAATTGATGAACCGCCGGGCGGTGGGGAAAAAGCTCACCGAAGGTATCAGTCCCCCGATCACCAACACGGTGAAGTAACCCGGGAATCCTTCCGGAAATTGAGAATGTTTCTTATAGAGAATCGCCGCCGCAATCAAGACGACTCCGACAATCAAAGAGGAAAGGTGGAACTTGAGCAGACGCGAAATGTGCTTTGCTTCACTGGGATAGTCGGACACGTTGTAAACAGCCAGCCAGTATTCATCGAGCCAAACGTAGATCAGAAGGACGGCAAGAAACCCGGTGAAGTAGAAAATGTATTCCTCGACAGGAACATTTCCGCCCAGCGCCGGTGCTCCGATCCCCAGCGTCGCCTTGGCATTGGGATAGACGAAGAATCGGTTGGCAAAGAAGAAATCAAGCCCAAACCCTAGCGGCACCAGAATCCAAATCGTCCGCCAGAAGGCACGCTGCGGAATCCGCAGCCCTTCGCTGGGGAGAAACCACCACCCGATCACAACAATGGGGACCACAAACAACAGCAAGCTCCAGCTATAGCCATAGGGTGTGGGGTTCGTACCAGGAATCTCGAGGACCGCCGGGTCATGAACCGTGTGCAGCGTGATGCCCGCCGGAACCGCGATCATGGCGAGCATTGCCAAGACAAGCCATGCGCTCAGCCGCGGGCTGGGGGGACTTCCATGCATAAATCAGGACGGGCGGCGACCCGTCGCAATGGCACAGATTCTACTCCCAGTTCTCGTGACGCAGGCGAGCGGCCGCGCTCCTCGCCCCATTCCACAATCCCCCCAACCGACCGTTCGGAATTTCCCGCTTCGGGAAACGTGTTCGCGTTCTATAACAAACAAAAAAATCTTAAACAAAACAATCAAGCTCAGTTATGATGCCAACTATTTTGACTCGCAGTCATGCTGCAGCGCGCCACCAGAAACGTACACACTTGCGTGAAAACGCGCCCCCCGGGGTCGAGAAAAAACGAGAAACACCATGTAACTGATCCCAAGCTCAGGAGAAAAAACATGTTGACGCCCTGCTGTGCCGCCCGGCGCTTCGTGCTGGCGGCAATGTTCTTGTCGTTCACCGTTTCTCTAGTTGCTCAATCGGGCCCCACCACCGTTCGCCACGATGTTCACCACGATGTTTCCCCGACACTGCTGGAAATGATGAAGCACGCTCCTCCAGCGTCGCTCTTACGCCGGCGGGTCGAGCCCTTGCGCCGCATCCCTCTGCCACCTGAACTTATGCAACACCAGGAAGATCCTGTGATCCAGGTCGGCACCGTGCCTCCCCCAACGCCTCCGCTTACGCAAAGTTTTCAAGGGCTGGGGAATGGACAATACGGTTTCAGCATCACCAGCGCGCCACCCGACACAGAAGGTACAGTCGGCGCCACCCAATACGTGCAGTGGGTGAATACTTCGTTTGCCGTATTCAACAAATCAACCGGCGCTCTGATCGCCGGACCAACTGCCGGCAACACCCTCTGGTCCGGATTCGGCGGCGGTTGCCAGACGAATAATGATGGCGACCCAATCGTGCTCTACGACAAGATCGCCCAGCGCTGGATCTTCAGCCAGTTCTCGGTTTCGACCACACCCTACCTGCAGTGCATTGCGGTATCGACCACGTCTGACGCAACCGGAGCCTACAACCGCTATTCGTTCCAGTACACGAACTTCGACGATTATCCAAAGATGGGCGTGTGGCCGGACGCCTACTACGAGACGTTCAACATGTTCGCCGGCGGCACTACGTTCGTCGGCGCCGATGCGTGCGCCTACGACCGCAACGCCATGCTCGCGGGCAGCGCCGCCACCCAGGTTTGCTTCCAGCAAGGAACTGCCGTGGGCGGCCTGCTGCCTTCTGATCTTGATGGCACCACACCTCCTCCCGCTGGTTCGCCGAATTACATGCTGTACTTCGGCACGAACAACCTGAACCTTTTCAAATTCCACGTTGACTTCGCGACTCCCGCGAACTCGACCTTCACCGGGCCAACTGTCATCAATGTGGCCGCGTTCAGTCCGTTGTGTGGAGGCGGCACGTGCGTGCCGCAGCCCAGTGTGACGCAGCAGCTCGACTCGCTGGCAGACCGGCTCATGTACCGGCTGGCATACCGCAACTTCGGCACCCATGAATCGCTGGTCGTCAACCACTCGGTCGTCGCCGGGTCCGGTGGCGGGGTGCGCTGGTATGAACTCCAGAATCCGTCGGGGACACCCTCATTGGCGCAACAGAGCACGTTTGCTCCCGACTCCAACTATCGCTGGATGGGTTCCGTTGCCATGGACCACGTCGGTGATATGGCGCTCGGCTACAGCGTTTCCAGCAGTTCACTCTCCCCATCGGTGCGCTTTACGGGACGGTTGTCCACGGATCCGGCCAGCACCATGGAAACAGAAGTCAACATCATCAGCGGCAGCGGTTCCCAGAACGCAGGCCTCTCGCGTTGGGGCGACTACAGCGCCATGCAGGTTGATCCGGTGGATGACTGTACCTTCTGGTTCACCGAAGAGTACATGGCTACAACCGGCAGCTTTAACTGGAACACCAGCATCGCCAACTTCAAGTTCCCCGGGTGCTCCACTACCCAAACGCCCGACTTCACGGTCGCCGCTTCGCCTTCCTCGCTGACGATTCCGCAAGGCTCAAACGGGACCAGCACGATCACCGTGAGCAGCCTCAACGGATTCAACGCGGCGACTACGTTGACCGCTTCCGGCTTGCCCACCGGGGTGACGGCAGCGTTCTCCACCAACCCAGTGACTCCCCCCGCAAACGGCAACGCCACCTCAACCCTGACGCTTACCGCTTCTTCCACGGCGACCACGGGCACAGCCACGGTGACCATCACCGGTACGTCGGGCTCGACCACGCACACGGCCACGATCACGCTGACGGTGAATCCTCCGCCGAATTTCACGATCGGTGCATCGCCGTCGTCGCTGACAATTAATCAAGGCTCCAACGGAACCAGCACGATCACCATTACCAGCCAGAACGGCTTCAACTCGGCAACCACGCTGAGCGCATCCGGGCTGCCCAGTGGTGTGACCGCGGCGTTCTCCCCCAACCCTGTAACGCCACCCGCCAACAGCAGCGCGACGTCCACCTTGACGCTGACCGCGACTTCGACGGCCACCACGGGTACCGCGACGGTCACCATCACCGCTACGTCGGGCTCGACCACGCATACCACCACCATCACGCTGACTGTCAACACCGCAGCGCAGCCTAACTTCACGATTGGCGCTTCTCCGTCATCGCTCACCATCGCTCAAGGCGGAAACGGAACCAGCACCATCACGATCACAAGTCAAAACAGTTTCAACTCGGCGACGACGCTCAGCGCAACTGGGTTGCCCAGTGGCGTGACCGCCGCGTTTTCCACGAACCCGGTGACTCCGCCCGCGAACGGCAGCGCGACGTCTACCCTCACGCTGACTGCCTCGGCAACAGCAACCACTGGAAGTGCGACGGTGACCATCACCGGAACCTCCGGAACACTCACTCACAGCACAACCATCGCGCTCACTGTGAATTCGTCTGTCGGACTGCAAACCGCCGTTTACGACTCCACGCTGAAGGCACCGAAGTGCGTGAACGTCGGCTCGGGATGCGACTCAGGACCATCGCTGCTCCTCGGCCGCGACACCATGTCCGGAGGCGCCGAACCCAATCAACCCAACACCATCAACAACTCCTGCGCCGATGGCACATCCGGAACCTTCCACTCCGATGAATCCAACGATCGCATTGTCGTTTCCACCACCGACGGCAGCGTTCTCGCCGGCGGCAAGACGGTAAAGGTCAGTGCAACGGTCTGGGCTTATAGCGGGTTTACCTCGGACCATCTGGATCTCTACTACAGCGCGAACGCGAACAGCCCGTCATGGACGCTGATTGGGACCATCACTCCCACCGCGGCAGGCGCGCAAACGCTCTCCGCCAACTACACACTTCCCAGCGGAACCCTACAGGCGGTACGCGCGCAATTCCGCTACCTCGGAAGCGCGTCATCCTGCACATCGGGCTCCTACAACGACCACGACGACCTGATCTTCGCCGTGGGTGCTGGAACTCCAGGCTTCGCGGTCTCGGCTTCCCCGAGCACGGTCAGCCTGCAGCAGGGCACGAACGCAAACAGCACGATCACGGTCACCAGCCAGAACGGATTCAACTCCGCGACCACCCTGAGCGTGTCCGGTCTTCCCACCGGCGTGACGGCAGCTTTCTCGACCAACCCAGTCACGCCTCCGGCTAATGGCAGCGCGACCTCAACCCTAACGTTCACCGCTTCCTCGACCGCCGCCACCGGCACCAGCACGGTGACCGTGACCGGCACGTCGGGTTCGATCACGCAACACGCCACCATCACCTTGACGGTCACCGCACCTTCCACTCAGTTGATCCAGAACGGCGGCTTCGAAACCGGCACTCTGGCCAACTGGATCACGGGCGGCGTCTATTCGCCGTTCGTCGAGACGGTGCAAAAGCACAGCGGAACTTACAGCGCCCAATTGAGCGCCAGTTCCGGCGCCGAACCCAACGGCGATTCATCGATCTACCAGACCATTACCATTCCCAGCACCGCCACCAAGGCGACGCTGACTTTCTGGTATTGGCCGTCCACTACCGACACCATCACCTACGACTGGCAGGAAGCCCAGGTGCAAAACACCTCTGGCGCAACGCTGGCGCAGATCATGAAGGTGTGCTCCAACGCACAGGTCTGGACGCAGGTCACCTACGACCTGACCTCGTACAAGGGCCAGACTATCCGCGTCTACTTTAACGACCATGGAGATGGCTACGGAGACTTGACCTATATGTACCTGGACGATGTCACCGTGACCGTGCAGTAGAGATTTGACTTCGTGGTACCGTGCGGCGTCGCAGTTCCTGTGGCGCCGCTTTTTTGTGCCTTCTGGCAGGAACGCGTTTGGCGTTTGACCGTTTAAAAAGGAACCGCCTGCATTCACAGGGAATCCAGGCGGTCGCGGCTAAGTGTGGAATGCGCCGTTCAGCATCTTCCGGTTGCTAGCATTAGTTCAACGTCCAGACTTCCACCGAAGACGTGTTGTCATCGACGGCTGCGAAGGTGGTCTTGCCGCCGACGGTTCCGAAGGCAAAGTCCGAAAGAGCCGCCCAGGTTTGGGTCGACTGGGTGCTCGGCCACAAACACGCCATTGCGAGTGAATTCGACCAGTTCACTGGGCTGGCCCGCCACTGCGTTGATCACGTCATTGCTGCTGCAGCTGAGGTTGCCGTTCGGTGCGATCGTCAAGGCCAACGCTCGGTGCAAATGCAGAGTGTCGTCGTAGATCCGGAAACCTTTCAGACCATTTTTGGCTCACCTGTATCGCGAACAGCGTCGTACGCCAGACCGGTGGGGCCAACTTCCAGAGCCGCGGGGTCGCTGCGATGCGTATAACCTGAGGAAATTAGAGTCGATCCCTGCTTCGAGCGCGATCCTTTGCATAGCTCCGCGATGAGCCTGAATTCCAGACCCTCATGCAGCAAGCCCTCCGTCGACACGAGCAATTTAAGCCAGTCTCTTCTGACAAGAAAAATCCACGACCAAGACTTCGCCGTCAACACAGCGAGCGAGAACCTACACATGCTGCAGATCCGTATCAGGGGCTGGATATCCCAGAATTCGCAGCATCGCGACGACCTGACCTTTGTGGTGAAATGCGTGGGTTATGACATGCAATAAGATAAAAGCAGGACTCCGGAGCTCACCTCCCCAGTCCACCGGACGCTTTGCCAGCGTAGTGTTAAGTTGCTCTTCACTGAGATGATTCAAGTAAGTTCGCGTTGCCTCGCTTATTCGGGCCTTTGCAGCTAGCAGTGCTGTCATCGTCGGGCAATCTTCTTCACGCCAGCAGGCAAACGTCTTGTCCTGCAAATCGTGTACCCAGCCTTCCTCACAAGTTAGGATGTGCACAAGTTGCTTCCAGATCGAGGAGTGGCCGAATCCTGGAATCGGCTTGTGCTGCAGGTTATCCGGCACGGTCGCGACATGGCGCAGCAAAAGGTCGAGTAGCTCGTGCATCGCACCGTGCAATTCCGTGATTCCGGCTTTGGTGAACATGGCTCTAAACTCCGGGCGCGCCGCGTTCGGCAACGAACCAAGCCTGCGCCAGCTTTTGATTCTCTACAGCTTGGCGCGGACACGCAAGCCGCCTCAACAGTTGGACGATTGGGCTTTTCCATTGGCGCGCAGGCAGCGAAGGGTTTTCTCGCCGACAGAGTAGAGCGTATTTCATAAACAGTGCCTCAGGGTAATCCAGAAGCACCCGAGATAAAAGAAAGCGCGATAAGTAGAGAGCAGATGCTCATGACGGACCAGCAATCGTCGGAACTGGCCAAGCCAGGAGTTGGTTCGTTCGACGATCCAACGGCGCTTGTAGCGGTGCAATTTACGCCCATCTTCGTAGCGCCGTTGCCGATTGTTCTCCTGGTAAGGTGCGAGCAACTCGATGCCGCGTTTTTGCAGTCGCTGGCGCAACGGGTCCGAATCATAGGCGGTGTCGGCAATCACCCTTTCCGGTTTTTGTCGCGGACGGCCTTTGGGTCGCGGAACCGAGACTTCCTGGAGCGTGGCTTCCGCAAGCGTAGCTTCGTGCGGAGAGCGCCACGCCGCACCGGTTTGCAGAATCCACAGAATTGCCTCGAAACACGCCCAGTTCGATGCCCAGGGTCGACCCCGATTGTCCCGCCGTCGCCGGGGCGGGGGCAGCATGGCTCCACCAGTTCCCACTGCTCGTCGGTCAACGGCCGCGTCCCCGTTTTTTCAGGGGGGCGTTATCGAATGCTCGAGCCGGATGACTGGAAACTGTCAAGTCCGGTTCTTAGAGGGCTGGCCTCCAGCAATGGGGGCCGGCTACTCGGCAAGCGGATCGCCATCGATGCGACCAGGTTGGAGGCGAATGCGGCGATGCGCTCGATTGTGCGCCGCGACGCGGGGGAAAGCTATGAGGAGTTTCTGGGTGGTCTGGCGAAGGCTTCGGGCATAGAGACGCCGAGCCGGGAAGACTTGGCACGGTTGGACCGGAAGCGGAAGAAGCGGATGTCGAATAAGGAGTGGGCGAGCCCGACGGACGGGGATGCGCGGATTACGAAGATGAAGGACGGGCGGACGCACTTGGCGCACAAGGCGGAGCACGCGGTCGATCTGGATACGGGTGCGGTGGTGGCGGTGACGCTGCATGGAGCCGACCTGGGCGACACCGTGACGCTGGACGCGACGCTGAGCGAGGCGGGGATGGCGGTGGCGGAGTTAGTGAAACACGAAGCAGCGGAGCAGAGACCGGAGGCTACGCCCAAGGTCAACGTGGAGGGAATCGAAGAGGTGGTAGCGGACAAGGGTTACCACAGCGGCGCGGTGATGGAGCGGGTGAAGAGTTACGAAGTGCGTACTTACATTCCAGAAAAGAAACAAGCGGGGCAGCGCCACTGGGAGGGCAAAAGCGAGGAGCAACAGGCGGTGTACCAGAATCGACGGCGGGTGCGCGGCGGCTACGGCAAAAGCTTACTGCGGCGGCGAGGCGAACTGGTGGAACGCAGCTTTGCGCACTGCTACGAGACGGGCGGCATGAGGCGCACACATCTACGGGGACACGACAATATTCTGAAGCGGCAACTGGTCCATGTGGGGGCGTTCAACTTGAGCCTGATCCTGCGGCAAGTGCTGGGTGCGGGCACGCCGCGGCAGTGGAAAGACCTCGCGGGGACGCCTTTTTTTCTGTTTATTTACTACTTACTCGTCGGGAAAATCGACATCGGCTCTCAGGAGGCAGAATCTCAATACCTTGTACGAAGTCGGTCATTGAATCACGAAGCTCGACTCGCAGCTCGGCGCGGCTGGTCGTGCCGAAAATTAGTTACTTCCACCCCGGGCTGCTAGTACCTCGTTTCCACATATTGACCATATCTCCCGTGGCAGGCCGACCCAAGATTGTTCTTGTGCGCTCGTAGTCTCGCGTTACGGTTCTCATGCTCAAACTGCCTACCGCACACGGAGCATCGATACACATACACTGGTCCGCCCCCGGCTCGTCGCCCCAGCACCGCGTGACTCACTGCCGGTGCCACTGCCAGCGGACCACTTGGCGTCAATTCAACCGCATAGCGCGGAACGAATACTTGT
>DATKFH010000108.1:0-5657 GCA_035511455.1 Candidatus Sulfotelmatobacter sp.
CGCTCACCGCCTGGGCCAGAAGCTTCGCGCCCTTTGGCCCCTCGGTCCGATCCGCCTGGGCCCGGAGCGCGGTACCCAGGTTGTTCTGGATCTGTCAGATTCCAAATTAAATGCGACTGAATCTCCCATATTATTTGCGACTGAGAAGAAGTCCCGTGATATCATAGTTTTACTTCTTGAGCAGGCGAAACATCAGCAACAAACTGTCAGTCGAATTCGCCCCTGGCAGAATCATTCGTTGGCAGAAGCGGCGCTTTGTTGTTGTCGATTGCACGGGGTTCGAGGCGATCATCGCGCGAGAAGTTGGGAAGCGGAGACTCGAACGTATTCCTGTTGCGGAGGCACAGCCCGATCATTCTATTAACCAACGGGCTATTTCTGTAACGAATCTCGTGGCCGTCCCGGAGGACAAGTGGCAAACGGCTGTCCGGCAATTCACCGTGCTCAAACGGCTCTTAGAAATGGATGGAATCGAGCGAACTCGGGCCGCTGTGGAGAAGGTCGCTAAAATCCTCAAAAAGCATCCCGCTACGATCTATCGATGGATCGAATCCTACAATTGCTCCGGGCGCCTCTCAGAGTTACTGCGCAAGAATCGCGCTGATCGTGGCAAGAGCCGACTTTCAAGTAAGGTCGACACGATCATCGAAGATGCAATTAAGAAGATCTACCTCACTGCGGAACAACCTCACATCAGCGCAGTTATTGAAGAGGTAAATCTACAGTGCTTCAAAGCTGGACTCAAAAAGCCGGCCGCTAACACCGTCCGGCGGCGGATCGCAACTCTATCGGACCGCCTCAAATTGGAGAAGCGCAAAGGTAAGAAGGCCGCAGCCGAGAAATACGAGCCCATCAAGGGGCACTTTCCTGGCGCCGACTTTCCGTTGGCCGTCGCCCAGATCGATCACACGCCCATGGATGTCATCGTGGTCGATGAGGAACACCGTCAGCCGATTCAGCGACCGTCCTTGACGGTGGTGATCGATGTATACAGCCGCATGGTCCTCGGCTTTTCCATCTATCTGGAGAAGCCGAGCGCCTTCACGGTCGGAATGGCGATTGCCCATGCGATATTACCAAAGGAGAATTGGCTCGCTGGCGTCGGTGTTCAAGCCGAGTGGCCTTGCTGGGGAAAGATGCGCGCAATTCACTGCGACAACGCGAAGGAATTTCGCGGCACCGTAATTGGTCGTGCGTGCCAGGATCACGATATCACCATCGAACACCGCCCGCCGCGAGAGCCGCGCTATGGCGGTCATATCGAACGAGGCTTCGGAACTTGGTTAGCTCGGGCACGCAGGCTCAAAGGAACCACTTTCTCCAATGTCGTACAGAAGGGCGACTATGATTCGGAAGGCCGCGCTATCTTGACCCGCGCGGAACTGGAAAAATGGTTCACCATTTACGTAACCAAGGTCTACGCCAACACGCTCCACAAAGGCATTAAGACAACTCCGTTGGCGAGATACAAGGAAGGAATTCTGGGAAGCAGTGATCGGCCCGGAGTAGGCTTGCCGGATCGCATTGCCGAGCCGACGGTGTTCATGCTCGATTTCATGCCGTTCGAGGAGCGCACCATTCAAGAATACGGTGTCGTGATCGACCACATTTACTTCTGGGACGATGCGTTGCGACCATGGATTCACGCGCGAGACCCGGAAGACTCCAAGCATCCTCGCAAGTTCACATTTCGAATCAATCCGCGCGACATGCGGGAAATCTATTTCCGAGACCCCGCCAACAACAGCTACATCCCCATCCCGTATCGTGATCGCACCCGGCCGCCCGTGAGCCGGTGGGAGATTCAGGCGGCCGAGAAGCGCTTGCGGGAGGCCGGTCATGCCCGAGTCGACGAGGTCCTGATTTTCCAGGCTATCGAGGAAATGCGCCGACTGGAGCAGGAATCCGAACAAAAGACGAAGAAAGCTCGGCGCGCTCGCGAAATGCGCCACCGGACGCCGCGCCACCCCTCCACGACTCCGGCCCAACCGAGTGCCACGGAGCCCAACTTCGGTGCCCCTACGATTCCAGGGACCGATCGGTATGCGGATCGAGTCGAAGCTTTCGAGGGCATTGTCGAACCGGAATGAACGATATGAACGGCGACCATCTCTCTCCTAAAACACGCGAGCTGCTCGACAGGCCGATTGAGGAACGCATCGCGCACCTTCAGAAGGACAGTTGGATACCGTACTCGCAAGCCAATAAGGTTCTGCAACAACTCGAGGATTTGCTGAAGCATCCCAAGTGTGACCGTATGCCAAACCTCGCGATCTGCGCTCAGACCAACAATGGGAAGACGCGGCTCATGAAACATTTCTTATCGCTCCATCCAGCCGCCGGGACCAGCGGGGGAACGATCGCGGCGCCCGTTTTCTACTTGCAATGCCCCAGCATTCCCGAAGAATCCCGGTTGTACAGCGCGATCCTGCTGAAGCTGTGTAAGAAATTTCGCCCCACTGCGCCGGCCCAAGAAAAACTCGTGTTCGTCCTAGACGCGCTGTCGAAAATTGAGATCCGCATTCTCGCGCTCGATGAAGTGAATTTCACTGAGGTCGGCACTGCCGCGAAACAGAAACGATTCCTCAACGCCCTTCGATATCTTGCTAATGAGCTGCGAATCTCCATTGTCTGCCTCGGCACCGAGGAGATGATGCGCGTCATCCGCTCGGTTTCCTCTGTTGAGAACCGCTTTCCGCCCGTGGTCCTTCCGCAATGGCACATCGACAATGAATTTCGAAAGCTACTTGCTTCCTTCGAAAAGATCATTCCGCTGAAATCTCCTTCGGACCTGCAAGACAGTACCACTTTGACCGCGAGGCTCCTAACACGCTCGGAGGGGACAATTGGCGAACTTAAGACGCTCCTCGCCGCCGCGGCGACCGAGGCGATGCGTAGCGGAACCGAGCGCCTTACCGAAGAGATTATCGATGGATGCAACTATGTACCGCCATCCACGCGAAAACAGAGGCTGGCCCGTGGTTAAACTCATTCCGGTTGCATGGAACTTCCAAACAATTCCCCAATCTTCCTCCAGATGCGCGATTCCAATACCGAAATAGCAACTAGTTCGCGATGGGTCGTGGTCTTGCGCCGGTAGCCCGGCATTTGATCTTCCGGGACCCACCCACGCCTGAGAGCGCACAGCAGCAGGAATGCTTGCAATTCTCCGGCACCGATTCTCTGAAAGTCGTTACGAGCCAGGACGAGAATTGCGTGCTCCTGATTGGATCGCTCGATTTCGAGCGCGTATGCGATCTTGTCTTCGGAGCAAATCTCGGCAATGGCGACGCGCCTTGGGCGATTCTCTCTTTTGATCCAGGCCCACCCGATTTTCTTTCTCTTATGCGGCTCATGGGTTGGGAAACTCGCCAAAGTATGCGCCCCAAAAGTGGTGTCCCGTTCGCCGGTGCCGATGAACGCGACTTCGCATGGCGCATGCTTTTCCGCCAACAATTCGATCGCTAGCACAAACGTTTCCATGCTAGCCGGCAGCACAAGAACGTCCCGCCGTTTGGGTTCCCGCGATTGGACTGTTGTCAGCTTAGTAAGTTGCAGGCTGCTGGTACCCCATGTTCCCTGTCCTGTACCGAGGCCTGTCAGCATTTGATTGGCCGCCACTTTCAAAGGCGGATGCCGGAAGCGTTGGACAGTCTTCTCTTCTTTCACGAGTTTCTTGCCCTTCAGGCCTTCGAAGCGGTCCTCGATCAGATCGATCCTCAAAGGATCAAGGCCCCGCCGCGGCTCCTCGTTCGACCGAAACGTGTCGGGCGCCTGCTTCTCCACCTTTTGTCTATTGTTTTCGTCCTTCGCCCAAGCAGGAATTAGGTTCTCATCCTCGTTGTTCTCTCCGGGTATGCTGTTGTTGTCCCGGTCTACGATCACCTGGTCGAAGGGGAACGGCGCCGAGCAGCGCTCGATACGAAGTATTAGCCAGCGCGGAGGGCTGTTCGATGTTGGCCCAGGTAACGGCAGGCAGATGCCCTGAACAGTTGTCGAGCCCGCGAAGGGAAACCCGCACGGCAGGTTTTGATTCGGCACCGAGATCACATTGGGCGAATTGAGTTGATAGAGCTGGAGACCGCTATAGAGCCTGCTAGTTTCGCATTGCATTACCGGCGAGCACATGTACCGAGCCAAAGTCCAGGCATCTTGATCTTCCATCCACTGCCGAAGATGGACTCTTACAACGCCTTCTTCGAGTACGCCACTTCGCTCGGCGTTAAACGTTTCACCGTATTCCCCCCAAAACAAGGCTTGAGCCAGGCGCGTCGAGGGCGCGTAGTAAAACCGAATGATTTCGGTTGTCGGCATCATCACAGCAAAGGGATCGCCGTCCTGTTCTTGAATCACCAGGAGAGTCTCGCGGACATGTGGCCAGGAGGCCCCGAAGCGGTAATAGCTTCTCGGAATGCCGTTGTAGTTAGCCGTCAAATCGCCGAGCATTTCCGTGCGACACGACTTGGTATCAATCGTTAGCTGGCGGCGGTAAGCGGCGCAATCGGTGGCTACTGGCCGGCCCTTCTGCCAAACTGAAGCAGTAGAGATGAACGGCAGGAGTCCAACGCCGATCTTCGCGACAAATTTCGTTTCAGAGCAACGCGATCTCGCGCTTAGGGGATTCGTTTCGCCCTTGGGAAGCCGCGCCAGACAAACGTCGATGAGCGGTTCGCTTGGAACACTTGCATTATACGCAACGCCGCCAATCCAATCGATTCGCCAGAGCTGGGCGTCATCAGGAAAGGCGTCGATGGCGTAAATAGCTTTTCCCACTGGCCGATCATAACCGACTCACGGCACTATCCCAAACTGGCCGTTTCAGCATCCTCAACTTGTAGTCGCAAATAATGTGGAACGCTCAGTCGCACCAAATTTGGCGAAAATCACGGCCAGTCGCATTTAATTTGGCGTCTGACAGAAATCGCGAAGGTATTGCCGCGTCTGGCTAATGATGCGGGGATCATCGTCGTTTTCCGGAACTTTGTGCCCGGCGACCACGACTTTCGGTTTCAGGGCCTCGAGCTTGTCGAGCGTGGAGATCCACTCAAGCCGGCTCTGTGTGTCGGTCTCGCCGAGGTAGGGATGAATTCCGTTGTAGACGGCGTCCCCCCAACGATCAGTCCGATCGACGGGACATACAAGCAGGTGGAGGGAGCCGTATCGGTCCGCCCCGCGTTCACCGCGACGAGCTTGTGCCCCTCCAGCTCTAGCTCTTCGTCTTCCAGCGGTTCAGCAACCAACAAGCGATCCGGAAATCTGGCCCGGGAAAAGCCATCGCCAGAAGTTCTCTATCCTGTCGGGTGACAGATGCTCATGCATGGCCTTGACGACCTCGGGTGTCGCGACCGCCCTTGCGCGCGGGAAACGCTCCAGAAGCGATGCCAGGCCAAAGAAATGATCGCCGTGCCCGTGAGTGAGGTAAATGGCGGTGAGGTTCTTGCCGCTCGCGACGATCCAATCCAACAGCGTCTGCGATTGCTCCGTCGTTAGAAAGGTATCCACGAGAATGGCGTCGCGCTCGCCACAGATGAGTGTCGAGGAATTCGCCACAGGTGCGCGTGCTCGGCGAGCCGGGACCACATCTGCTCGAATGTGAAGAGGCTCTCTGGCCACGGGCTTAGAAGAATCGCCGATACATCGCGAGGCTCGCTTTCGGA
>DATKFH010000109.1:0-9268 GCA_035511455.1 Candidatus Sulfotelmatobacter sp.
AGTTCACCCAGGGAAGGGCCGGAGCAGGTTTTGCTCGAGAGCTGTTCGAAAAACAGAAGGCCTACTTTGCCACGGATCTCACAAAAACCTATGACTGGAGAATCGATCAGCTCAATCGCCTTTCCCGCATGCTCAAGGAAAACAGTGATCGTCTTTCCGACGCATCGAGAAGGGATTTCAAGACCGCGCTTCCGGAGAACATCTTCGAGGTTTCCGCGACCATCGCATCGATCGAATTCACGAAGTCTCAACTCAAGGAGTGGATGAAACCCGTCGAAGCACCCATCCCGAAGTTTCTCGCAGCGTCCGGACACAAAGGAATCGTGTACCGCGAGCCGTATGGCGTGACGCTGATCATTTGCCCATTCAACGGACCGCTTCTGTTGTCACTGCGTCCCGCGACGACTGCTCTTTCCGCTGGCAATCCCTGCATATTGAAGCTGTCGGAAGCGCTACACGCAACCGCTGAGTTGCTGCTGGAATTGATCCCGAAGTATTTCGAACCGGAGGCCCTGGCCGCGGTAACCGGCAGCCGGGAGGAGGTTACAGAACTTTTGAAACTTCCCTTTGATTTTATGTTCCTCACCGGAAGCGTGGGCGCTGGAAAGGCTGTGATGAAAGCGGCGGCCGAACACCTCACCCCGGTGCTACTCGAACTGGGCGGCCAAAACCCCGCCATTGTCGACGAGACCGCGAACCTGCCGGATGCGGCGAAGAAAATCGTCTGGGGTGCAATGGCGTGGGGAGGGCAGTGGTGCACTTCGCCCGGCTATGCCGCCGTTCATGAGTCCGTGGCAGAGGCGTTCGTCGCGGAGTGTAAGAAGGCCGTGGTCGATCTCTACGGCAGGGACCCCAAGAGCAATTCAGACTATTCCCGGGTTATCAATTCCTCCGCCGTGAAAAGGTTGGCATCACTGATCGATCCCAGCAAAGTGGTTTCGGGCGGGAACTTCGATGAATCGGCCTGCTACCTTGACCCGACTATTCTTTACCCCGTGTTCTGGTCGGATAACGTCATGGAAGATGAGATCTTCGGCCCGGTCCTGCCGATCCTGACTTACTCCGATCTCGGGGAGTTGCTCGCGAAGATCAAGTCGTTGCCCAAGCCGCTCGCCGGTTATGTGTTCAGCCGGAATCAACGGGCAATCGACTTGGTGTTGCGGTCCCTTTCGTTCGGCGGAGGGGCTGTCAACGATACCAATATTTTTGTCTTCATTGAGTCGATGCCGTTCGGCGGAGTAGGAAGCTCGGGCATCGGGAACTATTACGGCAAGTATGGATTCGATTCCCTCACGCATGCCAAGTCTATTCTTGTCTCCCCGCCCGACGTGGCGATCGATCACTTATTTCCGCCATACACCATGGAGAAGGTGCACGCGCTCGATCAGTGGTTTGACTACTGAGTTGCCAAGATGTTTAGCAAGATCCTGGTTGCGTATGACGAATCTCCGGAATCCGAACGGGCACTGCTCGCCGGCATCCGTCTGGCCAAGAGTCTCAGCGCCGAGTTAAGGGCGGTATCGGTGCAGGAAAATCTGCCTCCGTACGCTGGGTACATCGATGCAGCGATGCCAGGAGGGACTAGGCTACTACGTCAGCAGGCCGCCGATTACTACCGAGACCTGCAGACCCGTGCGCAACAGGCCGCTCAGCGGGAAGGTGTAATCCTGACGACCGAGCTTGTTGAGGGCGACGAAGTGGAGGCGATTGTGGAATGTATGCAAAGAAACCAAAGCGATCTGCTCGTGCTGGGGCTGCACAGGCATTCCTTGCTCTTGGGCCGAATGTGGAATCACACCACCTATGATCTTGTGCAACAACTGAGCGGCAGCATTCTCGGGGTTCATTAGAAAAGGGAGAACTTATGGCAACAAGACAGATCAGCTTTCAGCGATCAAGCGTAACTTCCGTGAAACCGTTCGAGAGCGTCGTGGCGGCGTTGAACGCGGCCCTCGGACATCCGGACATGGGCGAGTTCGCAAGAAAGATCGCCTCGACAAGAAACTACGGCGAAATGGAAAGTGTTGTTCAGCCTATGCTCGGAAAATACGGGCTGATGGAATTTATTCACTTCGACGTCGGCATGGTTCTCGCAAGAGCGCAGGGATCAGGTGCGCCGAAGAGTCTCCGCCTCGTGATCGGCAATCCGCTGACCATGCAGGCGATGACGCGGCATGTTCCCGATGCGGCGTCCTATGCTCCCGTGACCGTGCTGATCGATGAGCGGCCCGTGGGTGTGCAGTTGTCTTACGACACTATGGCCAGCTTGCTCGCACCGTATGGGAACACAGAAGCTCTTCGGGTCGCTCGGGAGTTGGATGACAAAGTTGGACAGTTGATCGCAGAGGCGGCAGGGTCATAAATCCACTATCGAAATGCCTCCGGTCGCGCTGCGCAGGAGCCATGAATAACAGGCGAGGTTTCATCATACCGATGATTCTGGCGGCGTGCGTGACGGAGGCGTGGAGCCAGTGCGCAGGAAACGCTTCCACGCCTCGTGACGCTGCAAACTGCACAGCCCGCGGCACTCCGCAATCTGGAACAGGGAGCATAGACCCGACCCATTTCTATAGCTTGGCGGAACTTATCGATATCGCAGAGCATAACAACCCTCGTACTCGGGTTGCCTGGGAACTGGCAAAACAGAAAGCCGACCGACTTGGCATCGAACGAAGTGCATACTATCCCATCCTGGCAGGAGTTGCGACTTTCGCCGGCCAGCGGATCATCGAGCCGTTCCCGAAACCCCTCGCGCCGCTGGGCTACATTATGGTCGATGCAGGGCTGTCGCAGCCGGAAATCACGCTGCAGTATCTTCTCTTCGACTCCGGAAAGCGTAAAGCCAGGGTGGACGCCGCCACCGCCCAGACCCTGGCCGCCGGAGCGAACTTCATACAGGTAAATCAGGACGTAGCGTTTCAGGTTGCCAGCGCATATTACAAGCTGCTGACGGCGCAGGAGCGCTTGCAAGCTACCAAGGACACGCTGAAGACGGCGCAGACTACGCAGGATGCCGCGGAAGCGCAACTGCGCAATGGACGCTCCACCCTCCCCGATGTTCTAAACGCCAGGGCGGAGACTTCACAAGCCGTCTTCGACGAGGAGTCGGCGGACGGCGATGAAAGGATTTCACGAGTCGAGCTTCGAAATGCGATCGGCGTAGAGCCTTCACCAGACATTGCGATTGATGATCAAGCGAGCGAGCCACTGCCTCAATCGCTAACGCTTTCGATCGACGAACTGGTCGACCGGGCGTTGGCGGACCGGCCGGACATCCTGGCGCAAGCCGCCGAAATTCGTGCAGCCGATTCTGCGGTCCGGGCTGCCAAAGCGGAATATGGGCCCCGCATGAGCTTTTCGGGCGCCGCGGCCCAGACCTCACTATGGCCGGCGGCAAGTTATGGGCAACTTGGCTCGGCGAGCAAACCGACCTGGTCCGCCGCGTTTGACATCGAGTGGCGCATCTTCGATGGCGGCGCCCGAAAGCACGAATTGACCGCGGCCGAATCCAGGCGCCGCGAAGCTCAAGACGACCTGACCGATAAGCGGGATCAGGCAACACGACAAGTCTGGTCGTCGTACATCGCATTTCGCACGGCCATCCGAAAGGAACAAGCCGCCGTGGCGCTCCTGGAGGCCGCCAATGCTTCCTACTCAGCCTCACTTGACGCCTATAAGTATGGGGTCAAGAACCTGGTCGATGTGGTTACCGCCGAGAAGCAGCTGGCGTTGGCGCGGCTTTCCGGGGTATCCGCCCGTTCCGAGCTCTTTCTCCAGGCAGTCAGCCTGGAGTTTGTCACCGGCAACCTGTTGCGAACCCGTCCGCCTGCCACCAAACCGCAACCACCAGGGGCACCGAAGAGATGAAGATCGATCATAAGCGGATTGTGGTTGCCACGCTCAGTTCCGTGCTCGTGGGCTGTGCACGCGCGCCGTCGATCGACATCCTCGGCTCCTTCTTCCCCGTCTGGATGGTTTGCCTGACCGTTGCCGTAATTCTTACATTCTTCGCGCGCCATCTCGTAGTGCGATGCAAGCTCGAATCGCACGTCGGTCCGGTCGCTCTTTTCTATCCAAGCGTCGTAGTCTTGTTCTGTTGCGCGCTGTGGCTGATCTTTTTTCGATAAGGAGGCAATGTGGAAGCCGCACCCGAAAGCCCCGCCCGCAAATGGCTCGGCCGATGCATTGGCATCGCAACCGTGGCAGCGGCTGCCGTGTCGTTGGTTCTCGTCATCGAGGAAACCGGCAGGCACCCGCGGACGGACGACGCCAACGTAAGGGCAAACTTTATTGAAATTGTTGCCGAGGTCAGTGGCCGTCTGGTCGAATTGCCCGTGAAGGACAACGCGCTGGTCAAAAAAGGAGACCTTCTATTCGCGATTGACTCCCGCCCTTACGAATATACGCTTCACCAGGCGCTCTCCGACCAGGCGAATTTGGAACAGCAAATCATCGATGAGCGGCGCAAGATCGCCGCACAGAACAGCGCCGTGGAAGCAGCTCGCGCAACGCTGGAGCAATCGACGACCGGGATCAGAACCGCCGTCAGCAGCGTGGACGTCACCAAAGCGACCGTCTCCCGGGCGCTGGCTGCCGCGACCGCGGCGCGAGCACAACTCAGCCTTGCTACGAACAACCTCAACCGCATCGAGCCCTTACTTGAAAAGCAGTACGTGACCGTGGAGCAAGTGGATACAGCGCGGACGGCTTTGAGGGTAGCGCAAGGAAACTATGACGAATCGCAGGCAGCGCTCGCGCAGGCCCAGGCGCAGCAGGCCCAAGCCGAGTTCCGACGCCGGGAAGCCGATTCCCAAACCGCGGAATCGCAGGCTAAGCTCGATCAGTCAGTCCACGGCATCGACCGGATAGAAACGCTGATGTCGGAGCGTCCCGCGAAAGCCGCGAAAGTGGATAGCGCGCGACTCGATCTGGAGCGCTGCCGCGTGCTCGCCCCGTTCGATGCCTATGTGACCAACATGAACATTTCCGAAGGCGCGTATGCTCATCCCGGCGGCGCGATGTTTACTCTGGTGGATACGCGGACGTGGTGGGTGGTCGCCAACTATCGCGAAGCGGAATTGAAGAGCATTCACCGCGGCGGCCACGTCGACGTGTATTTGATGGAACATCCGGAGCACAAATTTAGTGGCGTGGTGGAAAGTATCGGTTATGCCGTGTTCCCGGAGGACGGCAAAGTTTCGTCCGGCCTGCCCGATATCGAAAGAACACTGAACTGGGTGCACCTTTCATCCCGATTTCCTGTGCGGGTTAGAGTGGAGCATCCCGACCCTTCGCTCTTCCGTATCGGAGCGTCTGCTGTGACCGTGGCAAGGTGAGGTGGCTCAAGCAATTTTGGGAGGACCTGCAGCCTACTCCGGGGCGGCTTAGCACATCGCTGCGGATTGTTCTGGCCACTACCGTCACGTTGATCCTCTTGATGACTTGGCAGATCCCCCAGGCCGCCATCGGTTTGTACCTGGTCTTCCTTCTCGGGCGAGATTCTCCTTCGGTGTCAATGCGGGGAGGCATCGTATCGATCCTTACGCTGGGTGCCGCGGTAGTCACCGAACTGGCCCTCGTCGTCCTGACGGACAACAGTCCTATGTCCCGTGTCCTAAGCGTCGCCGCTGTTACCTTCCTTGCCGGGATGATGATGCGCGCCACGACCATTCCCAACAATGGCGTGTTATGGGGATTCATATTCTGCACTCTGATAGGGACTTGGGAGTTTCACGCGCCCGCGGAGGCCCTGGTGAAGAATTCGCTTTGGCTGGTGGGTGCCGGCGCCGTGGGGATCGGATGCGCTGTGGCGGTCGAATATGTCTTTGGTGCGTCAAATCCCGTGGCGAGATTAGAGGAACAACTCCGGATAAGATATAAGGCGCTGGAAAACCTATTTACGACGATTGGCAACCGAGCCACCGCCGAGGAAGTGTCCGCAGCAACTATCCAGGTTAGCCGCCTTGCCGCTTCCGGCCAGACGGCCATGCAGGAGCTTTATAACGTCATCGCCGACAGGAATCTGGATCCGCGGCCCCTCCCGATTGGATCGCGTGTGCACATCACCATGCTGGCTCAACTCATGGATATTTCGGCAGCCTTCGCCTCGCAGCATCCCGCAGTTACCGATCCGGAGACTGCGGAACGTTGCGCCCGAATTGCCGCGGAGTGTCACCAGTTAGCGTTTCCAGATGCTTCGATACCTGAAAGACAGTCCGAGCGTACGCCGCAACCACTTTCGACGCTGCTCGACCGTGTCGAAACAATGCTTCAAACGATGCGGGATATGCCACAGCGTGATCGTTCCGAAGGCGGCAAGGATCTCATCGCCTTGCCGGCGAAAGAGGTCCCGCTCCTGATTCCTGGTGGGCTCAGCAATCAAGATAACGTCGCATTTGCGCTGAAGTTAAGTTTATCCGCGACCGTCTGCTACATCTTCTATCAAG
Source organism: Candidatus Sulfotelmatobacter sp. (assembly GCA_035511455.1). GTDB lineage: Bacteria > Acidobacteriota > Terriglobia > Terriglobales > Acidobacteriaceae > Sulfotelmatobacter. The sequence goes on from DATKFH010000109.1 coordinate 6,447, forward strand.
CGGTAGATTGGCCGGGGATTTCAACATCGGTCACAACCGTGTTCTTCACTGCGGTGGGCTCGACCGGCGCCGCGAAACAGAAGCTCCTGTTCCGCGTTTTGGGCGCCGCGATCGGCGGCCTTGTTTTTGGCATTGGAGCTACGGCGTTTCTGTTTCCCCTGATGGATTCAATTACGTCATTGGTTGTACTGGTAGCGGCGATCGCCTTCGTCGCTGCGTGGTGCGGAACGGGGCGGCGTTTCAACTATGTCGGGTTGCAGATTGCTCTCGCTTTCTACTTCGTTGCGTTTGAGGGGTTCGGTGCTCCCACGGAACTGGCGCCAGCCCGAGACCGTTTTGTGGGAATACTGGTTGCCTTCGTCGTAATGTGGTTTATCTTCGACCAGATGTGGCCAGTACGGACAGTTACTGTCATGCGCCGCGCTCTCGCTTCGGTTCTGCGTAGCGATGCGAGCCTCCTTCAACTCGGTGAGGCCGGGGGGGCGCGGAGTGAAAAGCTTCGCCAGGCGAACGCTCTGCGTGATCAGGTCGGCAAGACAGTGGCTGGGCTCCGCACGATGAACGACGCAGTAGAATACGAATTCGGTGTCAACCGGGAGCTTCACCTTCGTTCCAGTCATGCCATCTTGAGAGCGGCCTTCAGCGCCGTGGCGATGTTCTGGAACCAGCTTGTGGTTTTCCACAGTCCGGACGACGAGGATTTTCTGCGCGATCCCAGGCTCACCGAAATGCGCCGTGCGTTTGCCGCGGAACTGAATTCGATGGCTGACGCCGTAGCCCAGAAGGCCACTTACAAACCTGTTCTTGCCGGAAGCTTTCCAAATGGGACTATCCTCGACCATCCGCGCTACGGGGAGTATGTTCGAAATACGGTGACTCGCTTCGGCGAGTTACAGGGAATCGTTTCAAGTTTGAATAGCGAGTCGACGGTCTAGTCCCTTCCTTAGAACGAACTGCCGAGCGCCAGCCCGCCGCCCCACAACAACCGGTGCCGCAGCCCGCGACCGCCAGGACCTTCTGACCGTATGCCGGAGCCGCCTCGCGCCGGGAAACGAGCGGCTTGGGGGAGGCGTCCGATACCGATACCCCCTGTATGAGGGTATCTCATCTTGACACAGGAACACTAGTTGCATATACTACAATTGCATATGCAACCATTGAGAACGAGAAGTCTCTCCCGATTGGCAGTGGGCTTAATTCTGATCTTTCCGCTCTATCCGCAATCGCCCGCGGCCCCGGCCCCAGCGACGGACGTCCTGGTGATGCTGACGATAAAGCCGGGCGTCGAACGCGAAAAGGTCATGAAAGTAATGCCAGACGAGATACGCGCGACGGTCCGTCTTTATCTGGACGGCAAAATCCGGCAGTGGTATTCGCGCGCCGATGGCAAGGGCGTCGTCTTTTTCCTCGGTTGCAAGGACGTAGCCGAGGCGACATCCGTGATGGAAGCGCTGCCCCTCGCGAAAGCGCGGTTGGTGAACCTCGAATTTACAGCCCTCACACCTCTAACGCCCCTCAGGCTCCTTCTTGATGGCCAGCCCGGACGCCCATGACCGACCGCATGAACACAGAAATACTTCCGGATTTCGAGTGCGCTTGCGCCACGGCTCGGCGCGCGGCCCGACTGGTCACCCAACTCTACGATGAGGAATTCCGGGGGCATCTTGAGGCGTCACAGTTTGCGCTGCTTTCGGCGATTGAGCAACAATCCGGCTGCAATCAGTCGATGTTGGCAAGGGCGCTCGGCTTAGACAAGACGACGCTGTCACGAAACCTGACGGTGCTGGCGAGAAGGGGCTGGGTTGAACGTCAAGCGGTGACGGATCAGCGCGAACGAGGATTTCGGCTCACACCCGCGGGTCGCGGCCTACTGAAGACTGCTCGACCAGCCTGGAAGCGGGCGCAAGCCCGGCTCCAATCCGCTATGACAGGCGAGCAGTGGGATCAGATGAGGCAGGCGTTTCGTGTCTTCACGAACGCCTCTTACCAGGCTCTGAACAAGGAAGGAGTCACCTGATGAAAGCAAAGGTAATGCTGGTCGCGCTGATGACGTTGTCTGCGACGGCGCAGTCCCCCAGTGCAAACGACGCTGAGCACAATCACAACGCGCATGGAGGAAAGGTGCTTTCGCTGCCGCGCGATCTTGAAATCAGGCTCGCGGTCAATGCCTTGCCGAAGGAGTTGCGCGACGGTGCATCGGTGCTGGTTCTCGAATCGGACGGGTACGTGAAGGTCCGAACAGGGACGAACCCGTTTACGTGTATTGTCAGCCGGCGGGGAGGCAATTTCTATCCTGTTTGTTTTGATGAAGAGGGTACGCGCACGATTTTGCCCGCGTTCGCGGACGACGCCGTGTTTCGGATGAAGGGTTCGAGCGAACAAGAGATCGAACAAAAGCTCGCCGAGGGATTCGCGCAGGGCCGGTATCGGCCTCCCTCAAGACCTGGCATCGCCTATATGCTGTCCCCGGCAACCTATATGGTGAACTCCGGAAAGCTCGCGCGGACTCCGCCTCACACGATGTTTTACGCTCCCTTCCTGACGAACGCCGATATCGGAGGAGTGCTGGGGAAGACCGCCTTTGTCGACCGGCCCGGCCCGCACGGAATGATCATTGTTCTCGCCGGAGAGAAGGAGCGCGAAGCGCTGATGAGCGAGTCTCAATCCCTCCTCGATGAGGTTGAGCGCCAGATTGGTTTGAAGTGAGAGTGTTTCCGCAAACTTGAACGGAACCGGCTTGCAGTTACCGCTCGCCAAGGAGCAGTCATGAATCTTAATCCGCGATTTAAGTATCCACCAGCCATTGCCAGGACTCTGGGTTT
>DATKFH010000110.1:0-6041 GCA_035511455.1 Candidatus Sulfotelmatobacter sp.
TCATTGAACTAAGCCGCTCGGCGGCAGAATGGCGGACAAGTCGCCGCCCGTACGGGCGTCGTCTCGTCCGCTGGCCGGCGTGCTCGGCTGGCTGCGCACCGGAAGAGTGACGTTCGGTTCCATGCCCCGTGAACTCCCGCAGGCCCCCTTCCATCGAACCGGTTTCGGTGCTTTGGTCAAGAACGAAGGGAGTTCCGTTATGACCGCACTTCGACAAAGGATGCTGGAGGATCTCCAGATCCGACACTACTCCAAGACGACCATTCGGCTTTACTTACACGCTGTATCGGTGTTCGCTCAGCACTTCGGCATTCCACCCGATCAACTCGACGCGGAACACATTCGACGTTATCAGCTGTTCCTGGTGCAAGAGAAGAAAGTCTCACTTTCCACTTTCATCCAGGTGGTGAGTGCGCTCCGCTTCTTCTATACCCATACTCTCAATCGAAAAATCGACATCGAACGGATTCCGTTTCCCCGCCGCGAAAGAAAGCTGCCGCTGATTCTCAGCCGGGAAGAAGTCAAAACCCTGCTGCAAGCGCCCCGCAATCTTCGTCATCGCACCATGCTAGCTGTGCTCTACGGCTCTGGACTCCGCGTCGACGAGGCCGCCCATCTCAAGGTGAGCGACATCGACACCCCTCGTCACGTACTCTGGGTGCGCCTCGGAAAGGGTAGCAAAGATCGGCAAACCCTGTTGTCTCCGTGCCTTCTGGAACTGCTCCGCGGCTACTGGCGCGCCGAGCGCCCCGTGGAATGGCTGTTCCCCGGCGCCGATCCCAATCGACCGATTTCCGCCAAAGCCATTTACCTGGCCTGCCGCAATGCGGCGGAAATCGCCGGCCTCGCCAAACCGGTACATCCGCACTCCCTTCGGCACTATGCCGCGTCCCGGACTATGCCGCGTGTCGAAGTTCCAGCAGCCAATCATCGGCTTTTTAGCCACGCCGGCGCGGCATAGTTTTGGACTCCGCTTGGCACCCTGGAAGGGTGATAAACCAACTCTTCACCTTTGCAAGTACGATTGCACGGCTTCGCCAGGGTCCTCTGAGCGAACACCTCGACGCGTACGCGACCGCCGTCGCCGAACAGGGCTATACTCATCACTCGATCGGACGGCAGATCGTCGCCATCGCCGATTTCAGCCGGTGGCTGAAGCACAAACAGATCGCGATTGAAGCTTTGGACGACCACGTGATGGATCGATTCCTGCGCTGGCGTCGTCGACAACGGCGTGTTGGTAGGGGCGACCCGAAAGCGTTGGGTCGGATGCTGTCCATGCTTCGCCAGAAAGGCATCGTGAAGCCGTGTCCGCCGCCAGTCGCGGATAACGCCGGTTCCAAGATCGCCGCCGGGTTTCAATGCTATTTGGTACAAGATCTCGGACGGTCCCCTTCAACGGCCAAGAACTACGTGCCTTTCATTGCTCAGTTCCTGATGGAAAGATTTCAAAACAGCACTCCGGATCTCGCCTTGCTGCGTGCGCCTGACGTCACCGGATTCGTGACCCGACACGCGCATCAGTTGAGCCCAGTGCGGGCCGGGATTATGGTAACCGCGCTCCGATCGTTCTTTCGATACCTGCTACACCGTGGGGCAATCGCTACCGATCTGGCTGGATGCGTGCCCGCTGTCCCCAACTGGTCGCTTTCTACCCTGCCGAGATTTCTCCCCGCTGCTGCAGTGGAGAGGCTTCTGAAGCGCTGCGACCGGAAGACCGCGGTTGGTCGGCGGAACCACGCGATACTGCTGCTGCTCGCCAGGTTGGGCCTGCGTGCCGGCGAAGTCATCAAGCTGAGCTTAGATGATATCGATTGGGACTCGGGGCAGATTACCATTCATGGAAAGGGCGGGAGGTCGGCTCAACTGCCATTGCCGACCGACGTTGGGACGGCCGTAGCCGCTTATTTACGGCGCGACCGCCCGCCGTCGGCGAGTCGCCGTGTGTTTCTTCGCCACCGGGCTCCGTTAGCTGGCTTTGCGAATCCGTCGACGCTTTCCTCGATCGTCAGACGCGCCCTGAAGCATGCCGGCGTGGAGTCGGCGCACATGGGCGCCCATGTGCTTCGGCACTCGCTAGCCACAAGCATGCTTCGGCAGGGAGGGTCATTGGATGAAATTGGCGAACTGCTGCGGCATCAAAGCCCAAACACGACGGCGATTTACGCCAAAGTGGACGTTACCGCCTTACACACCTTGGCGTTGCCGTGGCCGGGAGGTGGTCGATGAAGCGACTCCGCAAGGCGATCCGCGACTACCTGACGATGCGCCGCGGGCTGGGGTTCAAAATGGCTCGACACGAGGTCTGCCTACAGGATTTCATCGCATTCCTGGAACGAAAACGCAGCTCCCACATCACCGTTAAGCTGGCTTTGGAGTGGGCAACGCAACATACGCACCACACACCTGGTGAGTGGGCCACGCGACTCACCATCGTGCGCGGCTTCGCCCGGCACTGGAGCGCGACCGATCCCTTAACAGAAGTTCCGCCGCTCGGTCTTCTGCCGTTTCGGCCGCAGCGGGCTCAACCATACTTCTATTCCCATCAAGAAATCAGAAAACTGCTGAACGCGGCCAAAACGCGACCTTCGATTGACCCGTTGCGCCCCTGGACCTACTACTGCCTGTTTGGGTTGTTGGCAGTCACAGGCCTTCGACTGGGTGAGGCGCTTCACCTCCGTATCGGAGACATCGATTGGTCCGAAGATCTCCTCACGACTCGGGGAGCCAAGTTCGGAAAGTCCCGCCTGGTACCGCTTCATGCCTCAACCTGTAGGGTACTCGCCGATTACGCGAAACGCCGGGACCGCCGCTTTGGCGCGCGCACCGAAGGCCCTTTCCTGGTGAATCAAAACGGTAACCAGTTGGACAAAGGCGAGGTGCACCGGGCGTTCTACACCCTGTCACGGCAGATTGGGTTGCGTGGCGTGGACGACAGCCGCGGACCGCGCTTGCACGATTTTCGTCACCGATTTGCGGTCCAGACGCTGTTGCGCTGGTACCGCAACGGCGAAGACCCCAAAAGACGTTTGCCAATCTTGTCTACCTACCTCGGGCACGCGCACGTTACCGACACTTATTGGTACCTGACCGGCACTCCCGAGTTGTTGCGGGCAGCTGGTGACCGGCTGGAAAAACGCTGGGAGGGGTTGAATGCGGGACTCCGCTAATCTTCCGGCCCTGCTGCAATCGTTCTTCACGACGCGTTTAATGACGCAGCGCAAAGCCAGCCCTCACACCATCGCCTCTTATCGCGACACGTTCCGTCTGCTGCTTCAGTTCGCGCAGAGACGGCTACGCAAGGTGCCCTCTCAGTTGGAGCTGAACGATCTGGATGGCGCCTTGATTGGCGCATTTCTGGAAGATCTGGAAAAACGTCGGCGAAATGGACCCAGGAGCCGCAATCTGCGTCTGACGGCCATCCGGTCATTCTTCCGGTATGCCTCGCTGGAGGCGCCTGCGCAAAGCGGAGTCATACAACGCGTGCTGGCCATTCCCAACCAACGACAGCCACGTGCCCTGGTGGGTTTCCTCACGCGGCCAGAGATTGAAGCGCTGTTGGCAGCGCCGGATAGAACGACTTGGGTGGGACGTCGTGACCATGCCTTCCTGCTCACCGCCGTGCAGACCGGCCTGCGCTTGTCCGAGATGACCTCGTTGCGGCAGAACGATGTCTCGCTGGGCGCTGGCGCACATGTACACTGCCGGGGCAAAGGGCGAAAGGAACGCTGTACCCCTTTGGCCAAACCCACGGTCGCGATCCTCCGCGCATGGATTCGGGAGCAAGGGGGAGGAGATTCCAAAACGCTGTTCCCCAGTGCACGAGGTGGACCCTTAAGCGCTGATGGCGTTCAGCACTTGCTCGCGCGTCACGTGGCCCAGGCGCGGAAACACTGCGCTTCCCTGCGAAAGAAGCGCGTATCCCCGCATGTCTTGAGGCACGCCGCCGCGATGGAACTGCTTCAAGCCGGCGTGGATCGCGCCGTGATTGCACTTTGGTTGGGCCACGAATCGGTGGAAACCACTCAGATCTATCTCGATGCTGATCTCGCACTGAAAGAACAGGCCTTGGCCAAGACCAACCCCGTCAAAGGGACTCCCAAACGTTTTCAACCTGACGACGAACTGCTGGCATTCCTGAAACAGCTCTGATTTACCTTCCGGACTATGCCGCATCAGGACGCAAGCGTGGGCGGCCGCCGGCACATTTGTGTGGGCTTCCAAGCTTCTTCTTCTGATCTTCGCGGCATAGTCCGGGACGCGGCATAGTGCCGACTATGCCGCATGCGGCATAGACGCCATGCCTTTGCCACTCATTTACTCGAAGCCGGCACCAATCTCCGGTGCATTCAGATTCTCCTCGGCCATGCCAACCTGGAAACCACTGCGCGCTACCTGCAGGTCGCGGACGTGGCAGTCCGCTCCACTTCCAGCCCTTTGGATTCCCTGGAATTGGATCTACTTTCGATTCATGTATGAAACCGCATCGGCCGGAACTGGCCGATGTCTTTCGCGCTCATCAAGGCGACTTCCTCGCTCGTTGGGGCTCCGGATCATCACCCCAGCAGAGAGAAGCGCTACGAGATATTCGTGACTGCCGGACCGCTGCCCTGGGCGGCCATCTGGACCAGTGCGATCAGTGCGGACATTGCGCCATCTCCTATAACTCGTGTCGAAATCGGAGTTGTCCGAAGTGTCAGGCCATGGCCCGGGCCCTCTGGTTGGCGGAACGGGAGGCCGAGTTGTTGCCAGTAGAGTATTTCCATGTGGTGTTTACGCTGCCGCAGCAGATCGCCAGCCTGGCACCGCAGAATGCTCGGACAATCTACGCCATTCTGTTCCGGGCGGTGGCCGAGACCCTACTTACGATTGCCGCAGACCCCAAACATCTGGGGGCGGCAATCGGCTTCCTGGCCGTCCTTCACACCTGGGGCCAGAGCCTCCATCTCCATCCGCATATCCATTGCGTCGTACCTGGCGGCGGAATCAGCCCCGACCAGTCACAGTGGATCCCTTGCCGAAAATATCGAAAATCGTTCTTTCTCCCTGTTCAGGTGCTGAGCACCTTTTTCCGTAGCAGGTTCTTAACTCATTTACGAAAAGCCTTCCAGAAAGGCAACCTCCAGTTCCATGGTGAACTGGCCCCGTTGGCCCAAGCGGCGGCCTTCGAGGCGTTGTGTCAGAGGGCCGGCAGCCTGCGCTGGGTGGTTTACGCCAAGCGCCCCTTCGGCGGGCCTGAACAGGTTCTCAAGTATCTGGCCCGATACACTCACCGTGTGGCCATCTCCAACCAGCGCCTGGTATCGCTGGAGGATGGTCGAGTCACCTTCGAATGGAAGGACTATACCGCTGGCGCCCAGACTAAAATCATGACCCTGGAGGCGGTTGAATTCATTCGCCGCTTTCTCCTCCATGTGCTGCCTTCTGGCTTTGTTCACATCCGTCACTTTGGTTTCCTGGCCAATCGGAATCGGAAGCAGAAACTAGCGCTGTGCAGGTCCTTGTTGCCAACCCCGCTAGTTGTCATCGCGGCAAATGCGGATCCTCGCGGCGACCGCGATTCAGCCAGCGACAAGCAGATGCCCCGGCCATGCCCTATTTGCAAAACAGGCCGGCTGATCCTCATCCAACTCCTCACTGCTGCGGCCTGTGCCTGTTTGCCCTTACCCCTGATCGCAGATACCTCATGACCGCTATGAACCAGCCGTCCGCCAATTCGCTGCCCAACTCACCATGTCTCCGAAAGACCACGGGAAATCCCTGCCTTCGGCGGTGGTCTTCACGCCTCAGAACTGCTGGCTCCGGTCGCCAAGTCCGGGATATCAACCCTCCCGAGCGCGGGCCGATGATTTCCACGACTCAGTTGTCTCAGCAGAACATGCTTTCCGAAACACCCATCAGACAAGGCGCTATTCAATCCCCATAGCTTTCAGTCCGGCTCAGTTCAATGAATTCTATCGGCAGTGCTCACGCCGACCGTTTCAGTATTCCCCAGCATCTCTGCACGTGAGCACTCCCGATAGAATCCTATTCATTATCGG
>DATKFH010000111.1:0-36078 GCA_035511455.1 Candidatus Sulfotelmatobacter sp.
ACATCGTCATCGACGCTGAACTTGAAGATTATGGGCTTGCACCTGCTTTTCTGATGGGTCTGGACCTACGCGCACTGTGCAACGAGGAAGAAGTGCAGATCGTTCACTCATTCTTGGACGCGATGACCGAGGATAATCCAACCTGGATGACATTCGTTCGAGCCAGAGGTGTTGGCGATCACGTGGAGGAGGACGCCCGCCAACAGTTGGAGGTTTTTCGACGGGGATTCGACCGCCATGCGTGAGGCATCGGGTAGCCGACCTCGTCGATGCACAACAGGCCCACGTTGGCGTAAGCACGAAGTTTGCGGCGACGACCTTCCGGAGTCTGCCTCTGGAGTTCTTCCAGCAGCGCGGGAGCAGGACGAAACAGCACGGAAGAGCCGGCCAACACAGCCGCGTGGCAGATATTCTGGGCAATCATGGTTTTGCCCAGCCCGTTTGCGACCAAGGAGAACGAGATTGCGCGCCTCCGGCAGGAAGTCCAACGTGAGTGCGCGTTCAATGACCTGGCGTTCGATTTTGGTCGGCCAGGTCCATTCGTAGTCCACCATGGGTTTAAAGCGCTTGATCCCAGAGATGGGCAGGCGACGCTCCAAGCTGTGGCGAGAGCGTTCCTCGGCTTCGGCTTGCGCCAGCTGCTCCAGTAGCATGTGTGGGACCAGCGGGCCTTGTGGCACGCGCCAGAAAGTCGTCCAAGTTAGCGGGCAAATGCCCGCAGGCCGATGTGACGGAGTTGAGTAGCGAGCTTATTCATCGGGATCATCGGAGTCATCGTCGTGGCGGGCGAGGTCATCGTAGGTCTCCAAGTTGTGCGGTTGAACTTTAATGGCTTTGGATCTCGGGATGTTGGCTAAGATCGACTGCCACAGGTCCCGAAGAGGGTGCAGCCTGCTGACGCTTGCGGAGCAGAAGGCCACGGAAGAGGATGTGGAAACCGACGCCAACCTCTTCCAATGTCAAGCTCCGAAACGCCGCATCTGCCTTGAGTGACTCGACCGTGTAATTGTCGGTGATTCCGTGCTTGGAATGTCCAATAGACCTCCATCTCGCGCTGCTTCCTCAAGTGAGTGATGCGGTAGCGTCTAAACCCATGAAACCCTGATTTCTCCCGGCCCATCTCCTTCAGGATTTTGTGCGAACTCCTTCGAAAGACATTGGAACGCGCGAGTGGTGTACCCTCGAACTCTGAAACACGAACCCTGATGTGCGAGTGCCAATGTGCTCACGAAGCAGTGAGGCCAACGAAGAGTGAAAATCAACCTCGCGGATTCCGGCCACAGTTTTTGGATCGTGTAGTCCGCTGTTCTAGTGACTATGCCGGACGTGAATGACCGTTCCTTCGACATCCTGCACCTGAAGGCCAATTGCCTCTTCGATGCGAAGGCCCGTTCCCGTCAGTGAGCATAAAGCGTTCGAAACGGCTCTTCGGCCTTGGAGATGATCGTCGTCACCTCGGCTGCCCTGAAAGCCGTCTTTTTCTGCTCGCCGACTTGAGCTAGATCCATGAAATTGTGGTTCCATTTCACTGGATAAATAGCCCTCTCCCTTGGTGATCGCTTTGGGGACGAAACGCCGTCTTTCCTTTTTTTCCTACTGAAGGCCGATCAGCCAGAATTCGGTAGTGGAGCCGTTTCGCGTCCACAGTTAGTTCACGGCTTGTTTGGCGGGTGGTTGTGGACGATTCGCAAGGCGTTCTGGCTACTGTCTACAGGCTTGCACTTGTGGGAGTCGAACTGTGCCTGAATATCGACATCTGGGAAAGATTCGCCGGACCTGAACTGAGCATTGCAACGTTCGCAGATGCCCATAGCCGGAGGGGATTGCTTTACGATCCGCAGTTTGCGCTTCTGCATGATTGCAGTCTAGCGCATTCGGCAGGGAGGCAATAGCCCTGTGGAAATCGAATGGCGCCACTACCCAGAATCCGCAGTTCCCCCCCGGGATTTTTTGGCGAGCAAATCGTGGGCCAGACCTCAGGTACGGATCATCTGAGGGTAGCCGCATCAGCAGAAGCAGAGGGCGGATGAGCGACGCCATGCGCATCAACTGTGAGAGCGTCGCGGTGAGTTGGGTATCCTTGTTGAACCGCTCGCATTCTAAGTTATCCGCGGCGTTCAAAAGCTCGCTCTCGATTTCGTCGAGGCAGCCCCGAACTTGCTGTGGGCCTAAGCATCAAGCCTCACTTTTCCAGATGCATCGTGAGATCTTCCTGAACGCCGGGACTCCCAGGACGCCGGGTTCTCTTGCTTCGAGCCGGGCTTGGCCAGGTACTCACAGACGGGAGCGTAGGGCGCTTCCAGTGTTGCATTGTCGAGCAGAACAAGTAGCATGGTATCGCATGGTACGCCTCGCTTTATCTTCGAAATGGGCTGGCTCTTGCTCGCCTTCTCTCGTAGGCGCGGCCTTTGGTTTGAATTCGCTCTTTGCCTCTTAGTTTAGGGCGTCGTATCCGGCCGTGCGGCAGGCACAAGCTTAAGGCCAAGGATCTCCGCTTCCACGTACTCTGCGACCTCTCCGGTCACCGCAAGGGGCTTTCCCGTCGGTCGATAGTATTCGGCGGCCCACCGGACTCAAGGCTCGCGTTCCTGAGGCTTCGGCTACGCTATTGCCCTGTCCGTGCGCGCGGCTAGTCGAAACTCGTGCGCCAGATACCATGTTTTCCTCGAAAGCTCTGAGCACGCCGTCGAACACATCGTAATGGTTCCGTCAAGAAGCGATGGCAAGACGGGCTCCGGCTGATGCGCGAGGAGGCAGCTCGCTCATCATTGGCCGAATCCGTGCGGAAAGCCGCGGTCAACGACGGGAATCCGCAGTCTGATCTGGAACAATTTTTCGTGTTGCTCAAACAGATATGGTGGATGGCTATTACACATCCGTGACGGCAACCCACCAGCACATGGAATACCTCGGCAACACTTACCTCGCTGCCTTTCCAGAATGCACTCATCGCGAACGCCGGGGTTGATGCGGCTCAACGCTTTTCTATTTTTGCAGACTCGCGTCTTCCAGGCGGCCACCGCGGATCCACTCGAGAATGGTCCGGTATTGGTCGCTGGATTCGTTTCCGTGCCAGCGCTGGCCGCCGTTGTGCGTCGCCAGGTAATCACCGACGTTGCCGGCACTGTCGGTAGGCCGGGTGGGTTTGATCAGCATCAGACTCTTGTCCGGGTTGGTGATGTCCACCACGCGCATCGCGTAGCGGTAATTTTCTTTGCTGTCCTGATCCGAGAAAACGCCCTCGGCATTGGGTGGCGCCAGCTTGAAGATCACGTGGCTGGCATGGCAGAACACGCAGGCTTTGCCGTCCGCGCCGGGTTTGGCCAGGATGGGTTCGATCTTGGTGACAAAGTAGCGGAAGTCGAGCACGGAGCCGGGTTGCACGTCCTTCAACGCTTCGCTCAGGTCCTTTCCTTGCAGCACGCTGGTGGAGATGAGCTTGAGACGCGGGTTGCTGGAAGTCTTCAGCTTCTCCATCGCGGCATGGAAATCGGGCCTCTGCTCCACGCCCTTCACTTTACGCAGCGTATCCAGCGCCGCGGCGCTGATGTTGGCGTCGGGGTTCAACAGAGCGGTCATCACCGTGTCCACCACCAGCGGATATTTCAGCGGCTCCTTGATCTTCGAAGCGGCGGTATGCCGATTTAGGTAGTCCTGGTCCTGCGAGAGTGCCCCTCCTGCAACTCCAAGACGCCTCTTCAAGAATTGCGGATTGCCTGCCTCCTCCAAAAGAATGCCGAGAGCCGAAGCGTTTAGATCTGCAAACGCGGTTTTCACAGTTGGCTCGGTTTGGGGGTCTCCGAGAAAATGTTCGAACGAAACCCGTACAGCAGCACGCTGCACATCGGCGTTGAAGGAATGTAGCCCCGCCAGTACCTGTTCCTGGAGACCCGGTTCGTGCAGCAGGCTCTTGAACGAAGAAGCGGCGTCCAGCACCTGCGCGTAGTTTGAAGGCCGCGGCTTTGCTTCGAGCATTGACCGCAAAGCGCCCTGAACATCCGTCTGCTTTTCCCACACGGAGTTTTCCGGCAACGCTGCGAGCAGTGGAAGCACCACGGCCTGGCTGTCAGGGTTTCCGTGTTGCAGGATCTCCACCACCTTGCTCACCAGGTGCGGATCGGGCGCTGCCGGCGTGTCGAGGTTCAGGATTCCGCGCTGGCCGCCTTCGTACACGTAGCGGACGGTCTGCCGTACCTCGTTGTTTGAGTCTTCCGACAGATTCAGTGCAGCCAGGGTGAAACGCGCGTCGCCTGCTTCACTCAGCGTGCTTCCTGCCTTCAGCACCTCGATCTTCATCGAGTCATTGGCGTCTTTGAGGCACGCCAGCAGAGCGTCTTCCAACTCCAGCCCGGAACTCTTGAAGAAGTGAATCAGATCGCTGTCGTTGCCGATGCGCGTTTGAAAGAAGCCGTTACGCACGTCGTACTTGAAGTCAACGGTCTCGCGATACGGCGAATACTCGTAGCCTGGGCGGTGCAGGTTGGGCACGCCGGTCACATACTTGGTCAGAACCGCCGGCAGCCCGATCGAGACTGTATCTGCCTTCAGTTCCGGCAGCGCGTAGTGACGAATATGGAAATCCCACAACGCGTTCAGGATTCCCTCACGGCCGAGAGGCGTCCCCTCGCGCACTGCTTTAGCCAATACTTGCGCCTGGTCGCGCACCACCGCTTCATAGCCAGCGTTGATGCGGTCTTTGTCTTCGTCCTTGGAACTCGCCCGCACCCAGGCGGAGAGGTACCCGGTGTTTTCATCCAGCAGGTTGTACACGCTCTCCTGTAACCCGCGGCGGACCATCGGATCGGTCTCCGTGTTTAATCGAGTGGCGAGTGCTTCCAGCGTTCCGCGGCGCACCGATTGCTGGTCCACCTGCCAGTAGTACCAGCGCCATACTCCTCCAGCGGCCTCGAAACGAATGTAGGGCACCGGATCGTTGAGATCCCGCTCCAGGGCGGCCAGAAGTTCCGGATCGCTTGTCAAATCCCGGAAATGCTGATTGAAGAGTCGGGCAGCTCCCCAACGTGTGCGCGCGTTGGGCGAAGCCAGCGCCGCAGCCAGCAGTTTGCGTCCAGCCGGCGCAGCCTCCTGCTGGCGCGAGAGCACCATGCGGAGCGCATACGCCGAACTGGTCTGCACCATCTTCGTGGGATCGCCGAGTCCTTTGATCAGTATCTGCATAGCGCCCGGATCAGCCATGTGTCCCAGCGCGCGAGCCGCAGCTTCGCGGGCTAACGGTTGATCGCTTTCCGCCAGCACGTTGCGAATCTGGGCCAACACCGGCTCCGGCGCCAGATCCCAGAATTGGTCGAGCTGTTGTAGAAGCAGTGGCAGGTCATTCTTCGCGAGAGTCGTGGGAGGCGGAGGGTACGCGGCATCCCAGTTTTTTGCCTTGGTGGTGCCGGGGTACAAGGTTGACAGCGCCATCACGGCAAACTGCGTTGCCCTAAATGGCGTGTTGAAGCCCTGGTAGACCGGATCGCCTTCCCAACTACCCTCCGGCCGTTGCGCCGCCAGCAGCGCTTTCACCGCACGGTCCAGGTGTTCATCAGTTTCGGGTCGGTGCCCGGCTTCAGCTAAGGCCAATACCGCGTTGTATGAGATAAAGTCTGCCGTCTTGGCTGTCTTGTCGAACGGATACGGCCATCCACCTTCGGGCGTCTCATACTCGTAAAGGTTGTCAATCAGCGTGTTAATCTGCGCGGCATATTTTTCGCGGTTCACTTCCGAAAGAAACACGATCTTCCAATTCAGATCGATCATATTCTTGGGTTCGTAGGGCAACGCCAGTTGCTCCACATGATCGCGCTCGGCGAGCCACCCCTGGTTGTGGGTCTCGTTATACGCGAGGTCGAAGGTATGCCAGCTCTGTTGCGCAATCTCGAATGGGCTCACATCAGGTTCGCAGCCGTCGGCTTCGTCGCCCGGCATGACAGTCACGCCCTTGTAGTGGATCTTTAAAAACTCCGCATACGGCAGATCGAAGTTCTTTCGCGGCTTGTCGTGACTGACGTTCTGCTCAAAAGCATGAGCGATGAGGGGCAGACGGCTCGATACGGTACGGGCGGTGTAGATGATGCGCACCCAGTTGGTGTTGGGTTCTCCATATAAGGGTCGGGTGTTGTTGTAAATGCGGTCGGTTAAAAACTCGAGACTTGCCCGCTGCGTCGGGGCGTATCCCTTCTCCACCGCTTTCAAATAGCCTCGTGTTGTGAACTGCGACGGATGGCAGGCGATGCAGAGCTGGGTTTCGGAGTGCTGCATGCTGGTGCGCAAGGCGATCGCTCCCCGGCGGGGTGTATTGGAAAGCCAGGAGTCGCCCATGTTGACCAGGAAGTCCATGCCTGCGCGCACCGCATCGTGTGGATCTTTATTCGGCGGCAGGGGATATTGATACGTGTGCAACTGATAAGCCGGGTGATCTGCCGCCACCCGCACGTAATATTCCTGCCCCTGCTGAAGAATGCGAGTGCGGAACTTGTAGAGGCCGGGATAATTCTGGGTCGCCTCGACCTGATAAACAAACTGTCCGTCGTTGAATGGGACCACATCCGGCTGTCCGTCGGCGTCCTTGCCCGCGCGGAAGATGTCGACGTCGAAAGGCACGTCGCGATCCGTCACATTCAATACGAAGTAAACCAACCGCGGTTGCGCCTCGTGGAAGGTGAACCGGAACCACTGGAACCCCTTAACCATCGCTGCGTATCCATCTTCGCTCTTCGATGGAGCGTAGGGGCGCTCGTCATCGCTGCCGAATATGGTCTGGCCCAGTTCGAACGGCTGGGCGTTTTGCCACGAACCGTTGGGGGCCGCAGCGATGAGGCCCCGCTTAAAATCAGCTACACCGCGTGGCAGGGCAGCTGTACCCTGGAGAATCTTGCTGAGGGTCACGCTAATCTCCGGAATCTGCGTTCCGGAACCTGAGGTCAGATTGACCGTCACCGGTCCCGCGGCCCGCGGCTGCAGCGTCAGATAGAAATCGAGGTCTGCGGAGTGCACCCACTTGGACGCGACTTCTCCCTGCGCGTCGTTCACCGTGACTTTGACGGAGTCGGTCCCCTGTAGTTGCGTGAGGTCCTTCACCCCCAGGGTTAGGGCGTATAGGCTTCCTGCGTGCGCGCTGGCCAATTTGATATTCCGTGCCGAGGCTGGGGCGGTTTGACTGGCGTGGACGGATCGTCCGACGTGGACGATTGCACCGACGGTGCATGCAAGGATGGCAAGCGGAACGACGGCCCAGCTCGCGATTCGTTGACTTCTGGGTGCGCTCTCCATGATTCAACCTCGCGTGTGGCCCTTGGGGGGCGGATGTGATCTCAATGTCGTCGGGAACTATATACCGATCGGAGTTCCGCAGACACAACTTTTTGAGACGTCTCAATTTTCATGGGTTACCGCAGGGAGGCTATCGCGGCAAAACCATTACGCCCCATGGCCCGGTCCCGGCCGGAATCGTTGCTGGCTGTGTTGTCGGCAAGATTCACTACCGAATGTTATTCGACGGCCCGTTGGCCAAGTAGAGAGTCTTCGCGTCCGGCGAGAGAGTGATGCCCTACGGACGCTTACCCACTGTCACCGAACCGCGAACGGTCTGAGTCGCAGTGTCAACCGTGAAGACCTGCTGCCCGCGGGCCCGTGCTGACGTACCGCCTGGTCGCGTCGGGTGAAAGCAGCACAGCCTCGGTTTGATCACGCCGGGTTTGCCGAGAGGGATCGTCTTCAGCGTCTTGAACTTCACGGCGTCCACCACAACGACCGTCCCGTCATTTTCGGCGTTGACGTCGGCACGAGAACCGTCAGGCATGAACGCGATCGAGCGCGGACGATGCCAACCTTGAAGGTGGAGATAATGTGGCCCGCCGCGAGATCGAGCACGGCGATGGTGCCATCCTCTTCAGACGTAATAAACACTCGCTTTCCATCCGGGTCGACCCGAACTCCTTCGGGCTGACCGCCTATCTTGATCGTCTTCAGCACTGTCCCCGAGGCGATGTCAACGATGCTCACCGCCGACATGTCTTCATTCGAAATAAAAAGCTGTTTGCCGTCTTTGCTGACATCAAAGTTCTCCGGATCTGACCCTCCGGGAGGAACGCGAACCACCTTGTTCTGGCCACATTGAAAACTCCGATACCGTCTGCGCTCTTGTCGGGCGGCGGCAGCGTGCTTTTGTCCACATCAGGGCCAGCGATCGGCGAACCGCTCAACGCAACATACAAAGTCTTTTGGTCGGGACTGGCGTGAATCCCACGCGGGCGTTTGCCCAGCGGAACCGTAGCGATGACCTTGCGGGTGCCGGAGTCAATCACCCTGAGATCGCCCGACACTTCGTTGGTCACGTAAATCCGAGGAGCCGAAGATCCGGCAGCGGTCTCCGGAGCAGGCTGGCCGGCGGTATCGCGGAGTTGCAGCCTGCCAGAGCCAGGCAAACACCAAATGCCTGCAATATGAAAAATCTCTTGCGCATCAATTCGTTCCCTTGAACGTAACGTCCGCCTGCGTGTTCGAATGCGGAGCCGCCGTTACCTGTTGCTCCTGCTTTCCCAGTTTTTCTTGCCAAATCGCGACGGTGTAGGTACCGGGCGGCAGGTTTCCGATGCGGTAGCTGCCGTCTTCCCCGGACACGGCGAAAATAAGGGTCATCCACGACACCGATGTAAGCCTGCATCCGGCTATGAATATTGCACTTCACGTGGATCATGACCTCCGGCCTGGCGAAATTTCGGGCAAGCGGCGGTTCTCCCGCTCCCTGACTATGGTTCCACTCCGATTTGATCTGCTCCATGGGGTGAATACTGTGTGATCAATCGCAAACGGCGTTGAGGGCGTCGCAAAGGTTTTTCCCTCCAGCCGGTGGCGATCGCCATCAAAAAGAGCAGGCACCAGAAACGAAACGGGCAAACACCGCTTCCGAGTATCACTCCCCGGAACATAAACCGCTCGAAATCCGGGCCATCCGGGCCGCATTTCATTGACAGATGTCGAACGCCGCGACTAGTATTCTGCTCGCGAATGAGCCGTCGCATTCCCCCGATTCTGAGTAGCACATCCTCTGTCACCAGGCGGTGCCAGGTGAGCGCCACTCTCGTTTGAGTCAGTCAGCAAGCGGGAGCCACTTCCCGGATTTCAGAGAGCGCAGTCTTCTACCATAGGGTGTCAGCTTCATGTCTCTCCATAGCGGTTTGAGCAGCACGCACGGCTTGAGGGTCTTGCGGGCGATTTGTCTTGTGGGATGTGCGCTAGTGACGCTAAGCCCGGCGTACGGCCAATCTACTGCCGAGTGGCTCACCAGCAGCGCGGACCCGGCGCGTGACGCCTGGCAGCGCGGCGAATCGAAGATCACCACGAAAAACGCGCGCAAGCTCCAACTGCTCTGGAAAACAAGAGTTGAGAGCAAAACGATGGGGATGCAGTCGTTCCGGGAACCCTTGATCGTTTCCGGCGTAAAGACTGCGGACGGCGCCCGAACCGTCGCCATTCTCGCGGGAGCGTCGAACGACGTTTTCGCCCTTGATGCGGAAACCGGAAGAGTAATCTGGCAGACCAAGCTGAAGTGGTCATCCGAGAAGCCGCAGGAGCCAGGCGAAGGCGCCGGCTTTATCTGCAGCAACGCACTGACTGCCACTCCGGTGGTCTCTCCGATGGACGCGCCTCTCAGGCGCTTATATGTGCTCATCAGCGATGGTTACCTGCACATCATGGACCTGTCCACCGGCAGCGATACCGACCCGCCGATTCAGGTCCTTCCCATGCCCTACGGCAAACCTTACGGACTGAACCTGGTCAAGAACGTGCTCTACACGGTCACCGGTCAGGGTTGCGGCGGCGTGCCCAATGCCCTCTACGCGGTCAATCTCGAGAACCGGAAGGTTACCGTGTCCACCCCGCCACAGGCGGGCTTGTGGGGCACGGCCGGACCCGCGGTAGGCTCGGATGGAACGATCTACTTCGAGTCCGGCGATGGTCCCTACGATGCCGCCGCCGGAAAGCTGTCCACGAGCGTCGAGGCGTTCACATTTTCGAATGACCAGCTGACCCTCAAGGACTATTACTCGCCCAGCAATCACGTCTGGCTCACGCGGCGAGACCTGGATATGAACGTCACACCCGTGGTTTTTCCCAACAAAGGGCGGGAACTCATCGTCGCTTCCGGCAAGGAAGGCCGCTATTTCGTCCTCGACAGCAAGTCCTTGGGCGGTGCCGATCACCTGACACCCTTATTCCGCAGCGAACTCATCTCCAACAAGAACGTGAATTTTCAGAAGGAAGGTACCTGGGGGAGCCTCGCCAGTTGGGAAGACCAAAAGGGCACACGTTGGGTCCTGGGTCCAACCGGTGGTGAAACTGCAGTGAAATTTCCGAAGTCCTACGGATCAACGCCGAACGGCGGAGTCGTTGCCTTCAAGCTGGAGGAAAAGGACGGCAGGACGGAACTTGTTCCGGCCTGGCAATCGCGAGACATGCTCACTTCCGAGCCTCCCATTATTGTCAACGGCGTAGTGTTCGTCCTGGCGGCCGGCGAATACACCATGCAGGCCAACGATGCGGTGGGCGGACTCTTCAGCGCGGAGGATCGGCTCAAACACTCCGTTCCCGCGAAGCTGTATGCGCTGGATGCGATGACCGGCAAGGAACTCTACTCGAGTAGAGATCAGGTCACGTCGTTTCTTCACCAGGCGGGCCCATCCGTCGTCGACGACAAGGTCATGTTCGGCACATTCGACGGAACGATCTATTGCTTCGGACTGAAATAGATTCAGCGTGCGTTCGTCTAGGCGTTCGGTTTCGCGGAAACGGATTGGGGATTGTGGACATGAAGAAAAAAATCTTAGGGCGGGCGATCGGGGCGTGTTGTGCCGGGGCCCTTCTTTTTGCCGCTGCAGCAGTTGCTCAGCAACAGAGCGGCGACTGGAGATTGACCGGTGCAGACGCGGGACAGACTGGCTGGCAAAAGGGCGAAATAGACCTTACCCCGGAGAACACCGGCGCCAAGTTCAAATTCCTGTGGAAGATCAAGCTCGGGCAACCGTCGAAGGCGGCGCGGTCCTTCAGCGAACCGCTACTGGCAGGCCGCCTGATCAATGCTCAGGGCTTCAAAGACATCGTGTATTGGAGTTCCCCGGACATCCTCTACGCCGTGGACTCGGAGTTGGGTTCGATGGTTTGGACGAAGGAGTTCAAATCATCCTCCAGGCCTGCGCCGGGATGCGCAGTCTCCAGCCTGCCGATACTGATGGAGCCGCCAATCGTAATCAATTTCAACGCCCGGCGGCGGGGCGTTCCAGGTGCTGCGAGGCCACCTGAGGCACCCCCGGTGGCGCCCAATGAGCGCCGCCTCGGCGTCGCGCCGGGAGGAGGCTACTTCAGGTTGAAGGGCATCTACGTGTTGACCCCGGACGGTATGCTCCACGAGCAGGTGATGACCACCGGCGCTGATTTCGCGCCTCCCGTGAGATTTCTCCCGGCCGCGGATGCAAGCGCGTTCGGCTTGAACTTCGAAGACAAAATGATCTACACCGCAACCGGCCACGGCTGTGGCGGCGTGCCCAACGGTCTGTGGGCGATCAACTTGGCTTCACCCGACTACACTGTAGCGATCTATCCAACCCTGCAGGTCCGTCCTCTCGCGCTGTCCGGTCCGGCAATCACACCCGACGGCAACTCGATTGTCGTCACCGGCGCCGGAACCTCGGATTCAAATTCCGGTGTCTATGCCGGCAGCGTGGTCTCGGTCGCGAAAGACATGAAAGTTGCGGACTGGTACACTCCCGCCGGCGGAATGGCCATTTACGAGAGCGTTTCTCCAGCGACTTTCACGTACAAGGAAAAGCAGTTGATGGTGGCCCCCGGAAAAGATGGAAGTCTAACCCTCCTGGACGCCGCGTCGCTGGGGGGCGCGGATCACCACACCCCGCTCTTCGAAACGCCTCCCGTCGCCAAGGCTGGCGATAAGCACAACTGGGATGGGTTCGCGACTTGGCAGGATAAGGAAGGCACATTCTGGGCATTCGCCTCTATCTCTACCGGCATCACTCTGAATGACAGCGCCGTCAAGCTGAATGGTCCCACTACGCATGGTGGAGTCGTGGCATTCAAAATCGCCGAAACCGATGGCAAGTTCGGTCTCAACACCGTATGGGTCTCGGAGGACATGGTGAATCCAGCGCCGCCACGGATCGCCAACGGCGTTGTGATAGCTCTGTCCGGTGGCAACCCCTCAACTCACGCCAAGCTGTTTGTACTGAATGCCGCGACCGGGGCGGAACTCTATTCCAGCAAGGACGAGATCCCTACCTACGCGGATCTGTCCGGTGTTTCCGTAGGCGACAGTCACGCGTTTTTTACGGATCACGATAACGTTCTCTATTCCTTTGGGATCGGATTAGAGCACTGAGGAGCCGAATCGCTGCAGGCTAACGTTTTGCCACACCGCAAAATGAGCAGCTAGGAGATTACGAGAATGCTGAATCGAGCGACTGTTCAGGAAGCTGTCAACGCAGGCAAGGGTGTGCTGCGGTTGGAGCCGTGCTGGGTGCCGCGTTCTTTCATGATTCCCGGACGCCGGCTAAAACTTCATCCTGACGATCTGTACGCTTTCGGCGCGCACAGAGGCGGGATCAACGAGCGGTGGTTTTCTTCGACCACAAAAGCCTCGAACGGCCTCGCCACCACGCCCGATGAAGGCCTCAGCTATGTTCACACTTCTGCGGGCAGCAAATTTCTGCTCAAGGATGCGGTTGAAAGCGCCGGCGATCTGCTGCTCGGTTCTGACGTCATGGAGCGTGAAAAGGGCTGGAATCTGCTCTGCAAGTTTTTCGACAACATGGGCCCGATTCCGCACCACATGCATCAGAGCGACAAGTTCGCCAAGCTGGTCGGACACAAGGGTAAACCCGAAGCCTACTATTTCCCTCCGCAATACAACCAGATCAGCAATAACTTTCCCCACACCTACATGGGTCTGGAGCCCGGAACCACAAAAGAAGACATTCACCGCTGCCTGGAGAACTGGAACCGCGGCGACAACGGAATCATCTTCCACGCCCGCGCTTACCGTCTCGAGCCGGGCAGGGGATGGCAAATCGACCCAGGCATTCTGCATGCTCCCGGGTCGCTGGTTACGTATGAGCCCCAGGTCAACAGCGATGTGTTCGCGATGTTCCAGTCGGAGGTCGAGGGACGCATCGTGGATTGGAGCCTGCTAACCAAGGACGTGTTGCCCGAGCACCATCACGATCTCGACTATCTGATCAGCATGTTGGACTGGGACGCCAATGTGAACCCGGAGTTCGCCAAGAGCAACAAGCGGCCCCCGGTGCCGGTTCGTCCGATCAAGGAAACCGAAGAGGCGGGATACCGCGAACTGTGGATCACCTACGGCGGCGGATACTACTCCGCGAAGGAACTCACCGTCCTGCCCGGCCGCACCGTCACGATCAAAGATGCGGCTGCCTATGGGTTGATTGTTACCCAGGGACACGGCAAGCTCGGCGGAACTCCGGTTTCCACGCCGTCCATGATCCGCTTCGGTCAACTGACAGAGGATGAACTGTTCGTGACCGCTGCCGCAGCGAAGGTAGGTGTGCGCATCGAAAACCCGAGCAGCACCGACCCGCTGGTGGTACTGAAACACTTTGGTCCCGGCAATCCGGACGCCGAACCGTTGCGCAAAGACCGCTGAAAAGGGCATCCGCTATGAGCACCTCTAAACATAAGTTTCCGGCCCTTCACAACGCGATGTGGCCGGGCATTGTCGGGAAAGGCCCTGACTCCGAGCCTTTCATTGACCTCGACACTATGCTGAGCCTCACCGCTGCTGCCGAAGTAGATGGGACGAAGTTCGACGGCGTGGACCTGTTCCTGTCGCTGCCTCACACAGACATCGATTCAACGGACGACGATCTCAAGCTACTCGCGGAAAAACTGGCTGCGTACAATCTCGTAGTCGGCTCGCTGGTCGCGCCGGTTTGGCCTCCGGTCGGCGGAGGGTCCGCCATGGGATCCGAGGAAGAACGCAGCGCCTTTCTCACCCAGGTTCGTAAAGCCTGCGCCATCGGCAAGAAGCTTCGAGACCTCGACGTTCGTAAGTATGGAGTTGTACGCATTGATTCCGCCGTGGCCCCCGCATCCTGGGCCGAAAATCCAGCCGCAAACACTAAGCGCATTGCAGACACATTTCGCGAGGCGTGCACCGTTGCCGAGGGATACGGCGAGCGGCTCGCCGCCGAGGGCGAAATCTGCTGGGGCGGAATGCATGGATGGAAGCACATGGTGGAGCTTCTGGAACAGGTCGGACGCCCCACGGCGCTTGGCTTTCAGGCCGACATGGCGCACACCATGCTCTATACGGTGGGCTACAATTCTCCCGAGAGCAGAGTCCTTCCCGCGGACTATGACTGGTCGGATCGCGGCGTTCTGGTCGAAGCGCTTCGTCAAGTCGCCCAGGCATTGCGTCCGTGGACGATAGACTTCCACGTCGCGCAAAACGACGGCACGGTAAAAGGCTCGGGCTCGCACGATAAGACCGGACGCCACTGCCCGCCCGACGATCCCAACGGCAAGATGGATATCGTCAAAATTGCCGGCCTGTGGATGCGCAAAGACGATGGAACTCCGACTCGGGCCTACAAACATATCTGCTGGGACGGCTGTATGTTCCCCAACTCCTTGATGACCTCGCCCGAGACATGGGTGAAGATTCTGGCGACTCTGATTCGCGTGCGCGATGCGCACGGGTGGGACTGACACGCGGAGGCTACAGCTGTGTCGAAGAAGGCCGTGTCGAAGAAGAAAGACTTGAATGTCGGGATCGTCGGCTACGGATTCATGGGGCGCACCCATTCGAATGCGTACCTGCAGGCCCCCCGTTTTTTCGATGTGGCCTACCGTCCGGTGTTGAAAGCAGTCTGTGCGCGCAACGCCGACCGGGTAAAGGGATTTGCTGAGAACTGGGGCTATCAATCGGTCGAGACCGACTGGCGCACTCTGGTTGCGCGTAAAGATATTGACCTCATTGATATCGCCAGTCCGAATGACACTCACGCCGAGATCGCGATTGGCGCGGCCAAGGCCGGCAAGATGGTCCTCTGCGAAAAGCCCCTTGGCCCAACCGCGGAAGAAGCCAAGGCCATGGTGGACGCGGTAGAGAGAGCGAAAGTCCCGAACATGGTCTGGTACAACTACCGGCGCGTTCCCGCCGTGGTGCTGCTGAAAAAGCTTCTCGACGAAGATCGCTTCGGCCGCATCTTTCACTATCGTTCTCAGTTCTTGCAGGATTGGACCATCTCGCAGGATCTGCCTCAGGGCGGTGAGGGTCTGTGGCGATTGGACAGCGCGGTGGCGGGAAGCGGTGTCACCGGAGACCTGTTGGCCCACAACATTGATATGGCGCTGTGGCTGAACGGCCCGATCACAGAGGTCTCCGCAATGACCGACACGTTCGTCAAGCAGCGCAAGCATAACCTCACCGGCCAAGTCGAGCCGGTGAAGATTGACGATGCCAGCGCCTTTCTATGCCGCTTTCAAAACGGATCGCTGGCGCTGTTCGAAGCCACCCGCTACGCTCGTGGCCATAAAGCGCTCTTCACCCTGGAGATCAACGGTGAGCGCGCCTCCGCGGCGTGGGACCTAGAGGACCTGCACCGACTCAATTACTTCGACCATCGCGATGAGGAGCAACTCCGCGGCTGGAGGAGCGTTCACATCACGGACGGCGACCATCCGTACATGAAGAACTGGTGGGTTCCGGGACTTCAGATCGGATATGAACACACCTTCATTCATCAGGTAGCCGATTTCCTGGTCGCCCTGGATGGCAATCGCACCGCAGCCCCGACTTTCCGCGATGGATTGGCCACCGACTACGTAACCGACGCCGTACTGAAATCAGCAAAGACCAAGAAATGGGAAGCAGTACCGGCCGCCTGAGAATCAGCCGCGGCGCGCTTCAAGGAGGAGATATGCCGTTTGGACTTCGTGGTCAGGACCGGCCTGCGCGGACCGGTTCTTTGCTCTCAGTTGCTGTCGCTGCAGCGCTTTTACTCTGCCTATTCTCTTCGCTGGCCATGGCGCAGCAACCGGCCGCGAAGCCTCATCGCCCGGCGTTCCACGGCTTTGTGCAGCCCGAGCCGATCAACTTTGACGATCATGACGGCTGGACGCAGATCTTCGACGGCAAAACCCTCAAAGATTGGGATGGCGACACGGACATCTGGCACGTCGAAGACGGCGCGCTCGTTGGAATTTCGACCCCCGAGCATCCTTCCGGCACTACAAACATCATCTGGCACGGAGGCGAGCCCGCAAACTTCGAATTAAAACTGGAGATGAAACTCGAAGGAACCGGCGCCAACGGCGGCCTGCAATATCGCAGCTATCACGTTGAGCCGAACCTTGGTCCGCCGCCCGCGGACTTTACTCCCGAGCAACAAAAACAGTGGAAGGAACGGCAGGAGCTTGATCGCAAGCACGCCAAGTGGAATCTTGGCGGCTACCAGGCGGACTTCGACTACAACAACAAATATACCGGCCAACTCTACGAGCAAAGTTCGCCTCGTGGAATCATCGCCTGGCGCGGCCAAGTGGTTGCCACCGAAGCGGGAAAGAAGCCAACTCTGCTCGCTAACCTGGGTACCTCGGACGAACTCAAATCGGTTATCAAACCCGGCGAGTGGAATCAGGTAGAGGTCATCGCGGACGGCAACACCCTGATCAACATCATCAACGGGCATATTCTGTCTGTCCTGGTTGATACGGATCCCGAATTCATCCGGACCAAAGGGTTGATCGCCGTTGAAATCGAGGGATCCGGCAATGTCAAAATCTCGCACCGCAACATCTGGTTGAAGAAGCTTCCGTAGCTGCGGCCGATATTGTAGGAATCGCGAACTTGACCAACGCCATCTTTAAGGGCCGTCGGGCCGCCCATCTCGAAAACGACTTCTTATGTGTGACGGTCCTCGAGGAGGGCGGCCACATCGCCGAGGTCCTCGATAAGCGCGCCGGCGTCAGTCCCCTCTGGATCCCGCACTGGACGTCGCTCGAGCCCTCCGACTTCTCCCCCGACCAACACAGCAACTTTGGAACAGGCGCCGATGCCAAGCTCCTGGCAGGCATCATGGGCCACAATTTGTGCCTCGACTTGTTTGGAGATCCCTCGCTCGAAGAAGCTGTCGCGGGCTTCACTGTTCACGGCGAAGCCTCGGTGGATCGCTACGACATCACGGAATCTTCCGGCCAACTGCTTCAGCGCCTGACGCTTCCCATGGCTCAACTCAAGTTCGAGCGGTCCGTTCAACTGCACGGGCAGTACGTCAGGATTCGCGAAGTCGTGGAGAATCTCAGCGCGATGGACCGTCCCCTCGCCTGGACGCAGCACGTCACGCTGAGCCCGCCCTTTCTCGATCCCGCGACAACGCAGTTCCGCGCCTCTATGACCCGTTCGGTCGTCTCGCGAGCGGATCCAGGCTTCAACGCTTATCTGACTCCGGGGGAAGAGTTTTCATGGCCAATCGCTCCTCGCAGAGATGGTGGGGAGTCGGACCTGCGTCAGATGCACAAGACCGCTCCCGCCAGTGGCTATACAGCCCATCTCGCTGACCCACAGTGCGACCATGCCTACTTCGTCGCTTTCACGCCACAATTCCGGCACGCCTTCGGCTACGTCTGGAAGCGCGCGGATTTCCCCTGGCTGGGTATCTGGGAAGAAAACTGCAGCCGCCAGGCTTCTCCGTGGGACGGCAAGACCGTAACCCGCGGGATGGAGTTCGGTGTGTCGCCCTTTCCTGAAACCAGGCGAGAGATGGTGGATCGCAACCGGCTACTGGATGCCGCTGCCTACAAATGGATCGCGTCCCGCGGACGGCTGGACGCTGAGTACTGGATCAGCAGTCAGATTTCGGATGTGATTCCGGAATCGCTCACCTGGCCTAAGGTTTCGTGACTCCGGCTCCGAAGACAAGTTGATTTTTCTTGGCATCAATCTTGTTCGCATCCACGTTGGGAACCGCCTTCATGTCTTCGAGAGACTTGAATCCCTTGACCTTATCGCGGTAAGCGATGATCGCCTTCGCATCGTCCAGGCTGATTCCCAGAACGTCCGAAATTTGCTTGTCTGTAGCCATGTTTACGAAAACTTTCTTCACGGCAGACGGAGGGAAATTTGCCGTGAGATAGTCAGCGATATCGGTGAAATCTTCATCCGAGCCCTCGGCCCCCTGCCGCGCCATCTTGGTAATAGTGTTCTCCCAACCCCTCCGGTCCTGTCCGGAGGCCAGAATGATGTTCGGAGAATGGCACTTAACGCACAGCCGAAGCACGGCCTCTCGCCCCTCGCCGTGAGGAAATTCGGGGTGTGCGTCAGCAGCAGCACTCGAGTCCGCAGTTTGAGCCGCTGAAACGGGCGTCTCCGCGGACATTGCGATCGCAATCACACCCACGCAAGCAGAGAGAAGAATCAACGAGTACGGACCGCGAAAGATGACCGTTATATTTGGCCCAGGCCTCACGTGTTCTCCTGAATCAGTATGACGTAACCTGCCTTCTCAGCAAAAGATCTCAGCGAAGACAAGGAGGTGCGATCGCCAACAGCCCGGCGCTTCAGCGCTGGGAAAGTGGAAGATCCGCACAAATCCAGTAAGGACGATTGCAAACAATCCCAGGCCTGGATTCTAAACCTGCCCTCGCGCCGTGAACCACGCGATCCTCGAACTCACTCCGACTAAACCGCCACTCGCGTCAACTTGGTAATCCTGCCGACGTGATTCCAATCAGACACGTAAATATTCGCCTCGTGGTCTATATAGCACCCATGCGCTGCACTGAAAACGCTTGTGGAAATATTGTCGGGGCTGAGCTGGTAATTCGCCCACTGGCTCTGCTGAGGGTTGTCGCCGATAAACGCGACCGGCACATTGTTCTTGTCGAGGATCGTAACCCTACCCTGCAACTCCGAGACGATGGCGTAGTCCCCATGAAAACTAACCTGGCACGGACGCCGCAAATGCTGCGTGACGTGGCCAGCGAACTTGCCGTCAAAGTCAAAGTGGCTGAGGCGAAAGTTTTCCCGATCGCAGACAAGCAGCAGCGGCTGATCGTAGCGCTTGTCCACGGCTAATCCGTGACTGCAATCGCACTTCCCGTCCTCGGTGCCCTTCCCTGAGAAGCTGGATTGGTAGTTTCCGTGTTTATCGAACCGGAAGATGCGGGAGTCACCGTAGCCGTTCGCAATATAGATCGAACCGTCAGGTCCGGGCACAACGGCTGTCACTCTCCACTCATTTGCCTGTTTGAATCCCGCTTCGCCAGGCGCGGTGATTTTCTGCACTACCGTGCCGTCCGTCTTCATCTTCAGGACCAGCCAGTTCTCCGCTGGAGTTCCCTTCTGCACGGTGGCGTAAAAGAATTCCTCGCCACCCTCGGCGCTCCAGTGCAGTGAGTGGACCTCGGGATATTCCATGGCAATGGTCTTTACGAGCCGTCCGCCAGGTTCGTACACGAGAACGCCAGTTTCACTCTGGGTGCTTACATACACATGGCCGGCGTTGTCGCTGGAGATCGCGCCGTGGGTTCCGCCGAACTGCTTGCCTGGCGGAAGCTTTCCCCACTGCGGCACAACGTCATAGGTCCAGGCGCCGTTCCCCGTCCGATACTGGGATCTGCAATCGCTGTCGTCGGGGCTCTCGGCTCGAACAGGCGAAGCACCGCCCGCAAACGCGACAAGCGCAGAGACCGCAGCCGCACTGCCGAAGGCGCGCCGATTCAAATTGGTGACCTTCGACGTCTTGCGATCGGGCTCCATAATGTCTTCTCCTAAAACAAACCGCGGGCAAGCTGGTTACGCGGAACTTATAATCGAACGCGAGTTCAGCCGAATCGTCCGTTGGCTAATTCAACTTCTTGATCCAGATATTACGCACCGAAACCTTGGTAGGCGTACCCTCGATTTCGATTCCTACCAACCCAGACTTGTTGTTGGACGAATCCGGATTGTCATCCACGTAGACCGCCATCAACTGCCCGTTGATTACGTGGATGAATGTGCCGCCCCTCGCCATGATCAGGTACTGGTTCCAGTCGTTGACCTTAACGTAGCCCCCGAGCGCGTCGCGATTCCCGATGTTGCCTAACAACTTTGGCTGGCTTCCCGGCGCTGATTCAACCACCTGGCCCCGCCAAGCGAGGATGCCAAGAGGCGTGTTCTCCGAGTAAAACTGCCCGGTCCACTCCGATTGCCTGGGTGTCACCGGAAACCAAAAATCGGCCTGCGGGCCGGTCATCATCCACTTCAACTCCGGGATCGTCTGGCCCGGCGGCGGCTGTCTGCGCCACGGTAAACCAACCTGGCTTCGATATTGGATGCCACTCCCGCCACCGTTTTCCACCCTGATTTCAAACTTCAAATCGAAATCCTTGGCCTCGAACCCGTGGAAGGAGATATAGCTGTTCGCGACCGGCTTTTCCTGGGTAGATTCGCCGACGATCGCTCCGTCTTCCACGTGCCAGATATTCGGATCACCGTCCCAGCTCTTGAGGCTGACGCCATCGAAGATCTGCACGTAACCCTGGTGGTCATTAAAGTCGAGCGGCTCAGGCTCATAAAAACCATAATCCCGCTTGATTCGCTTGTCGGGCTGCGAACTTGCGGAGCCTCCAGACTGCTCACCGGAGACCGCGGTTCGCTTGGGAACGGGTTCGGCCACTCTGTTTTCGGCTGCCGCCGCCCTTCCCGTGAGCCCCATAACTACCACGGCGAGGAAAGAAGTGATCGCGCTCGTCCCGGGCCCCCTTCGCTGGAGCATAGTCATGCTGACGCCCTTTCCCTATCTGTTATATCCTTCCTCTCTTTCATAAACTTCAGGCCGTCACCTGAAAGGTTTGCTGTTCCTGGATAAGGGCAAGGATAGCCGTTTTAGCGCCCAAATTCCCGACAGTAGCGCTCAAATGAGACGTCTCAATGGGCGGATTCAATCTATGAGTTTAAGATAAGGCTGTCAAATTCTTCTGTTTCGTTTTCCGGGCCCGGCATTCGCCGAATTCGGGCGCACGCTAGAGTTGATCCAGTGGTGACGCAAAGAGAACTCGCGAAGCTCGCCGGAGTTTCCGCCGGAACGGTTGCCAACGTGATCAGCGGTTCGACACGGGTCAGTGACGATGCGCGCAGCAAAGTATTGGACGCAATCCGCGTTCTGAAATATCAGCCCAACCTCATCGCCCGAAGCCTGCGAACCAATCGTACCCACACTCTCGGCATTGTGGTTCCGACCTCACCATCCCCTTCTTCCCCAAGATCGTGCGCGGAGCCGAATATGCCGCCCGGGAACGCGGATATTTCCCGATCGTGCTGGACTCGCAGCGAAGTCACGATACCGAGATAGACATGATGGCCCTGCTCCGGCAGCGTGTGGACGGCATCCTTCTGGTCACAACTGGGGGCTACAAGTGGTCAGCTGAGAATGCGGCGGCGATCGCCTCGGGTCCGCCGGTTGTCTGCGTCGACCGTCTCCCGGAAGGCTTGAATACAGATTCCGTGTGCGTGGACGACAGCGGCGCAGCGAAACTCGGAGTCAAGCATCTGCTCTCGCTCGGGCATCGCCGCATCGCGATCATTACGGGCCCTCTGACGCTGAGAAATGAGCAGGCGCGCCTGCGCGGCTACCGTCGCGCACCGAAAGACGCCGGACTGCCCGTGCACCCGTCGCTCATCTGGTCCGCGAGCTTTGAGATGGAGGACATCCATGCCGTCTGCCAGCGTGGGTTGCTGCGTCAGAAGTACAAGCCGACAGCCCTGTCCGCCAGCAACGGAGTTACGGGTGTGTGCGCGCTGAAGAGCTTCTACTCGCTGGGCTTCACGACTCCGGGCAGCATCGCCTTCGTTACATTCGACGAACTGATTGCGGAAGATTTCTTTCAACCGCGCATCACTTCGGTCGTGCAGCCGACTTATGAGATCGGTCATCGAGCCCTGGAGGTGCTTTTCGATCGGATCGTGCATTGTGGCGCCACCAGCGTATCGAAGGTGCGCCTGCCAGCGACGCTCGTGGTCCGGGATTCGTCGCGCACGCTCATCAGCGCGGGCGCTTCTGGGTCTCCCAGGACCAGCGCCACACTGTCCGAACGCGCCTCCGCTACCAGATCGTTCCCCGAGTGTGGGTCGCGGGCGGCGCCGAGTACGGCTCGGGCCTGCCTTTCAAGTTCGAGGGGATCCAGGCGGCTGCGACCGCACAGTTCGGTCCGACGATTACCGATCGAGTGAATTTCGGCCGGGGCCGCGTCAAACGCAATCTGTCGCTCTATGCCTCAGCCGGCGCGGATTTTGTGGAAGGCGGACAAATTCACCTGCGCGGCTTCAAGCTGATGCAGAGAACATCAAGAACCGCTTGAATCTCCTTGACTTCGCCGGCCTCTTCTCCGGCACCGCCATCGAACCTCCGCGCAGTTGTGCCCTCCGTCTGACTAACACCTTCTAGAAGCATAACAGGTGGGTCCGGCGAACACGGAAAAAGTCATCGTGAAATCATGAACCGGCCGAAATGTTGGAAAAGGGGACGTTTCGGCCGTCTTTGCTGCCTCTTGGTCTCAAGCCGATCATCATTCCAACTCCAAACCAGACGAAGCTAATGCGAACCCACCATCCGGTCACTATACTTCATGTTGGCGCCGTTGAATTTGTCTGTCACATCTTGGACCGAAGAAGATGAATGTTGCTAAGCACGAAGTGATGTCCGGCTCGGACCCTCTCCTCAAGGCTGAGGGGATAAAAAAGTCCTACGGCGGTGTGCTGGCGCTGCATGACGGCTGCATTGAGCTGGGTGCGGGCACCGTTCACGCCCTGTGCGGTAGTAACGGCGCCGGCAAATCGACGTTCCTGAACATCCTGATGGGGCTGGAGGCGCCCGATAACGGGCGTATCTGGCTCAGCGGGACCGAAACCCGGTTCGCCTCTCCGGCATCCGCCTTAGCGGCCGGCATTGCGATCATTACGCAGGAGCTTAGCCCCGTTCCCGACATGACAGTTGCCGAGAACATCTTCCTTGGGCGTGAATCCCGGCGTGCCGGATGGTTCGTCAACCAGACGGTGATGCGGTGCAAGGCGGCAGAGCTTCTGGAGCGCCTCAATTTCGCTGTCGATCCGCGCGCCAAAATGCGCAGGCTGTCGCTAGGGCAGATCCAGTTAGTCGAGATCGCCAAGGCAATTGACCAGCGCAGCTCGGTTCTTATCATGGATGAGCCGACATCTGCGATCGGAGAGAAAGAAACCGCGATCCTGTTCGACGCGATCCGGCAGCTAAAATCCGCAGGCGTCGGCATCATTTACGTTTCACATAGGTTGTCAGAACTGTTCTCAATTGCTGACGAATACACAGTATTTCGCGATGGCGGCTTTATCCGGACTGGCTTAATGAAGGACATTGATCGCGACGAGTTGATACGCCTGATTGTAGGGGGACGCCTTATTGACCAACAATGCGCGGCCACTGAGTCTGAAAAGGCGACGCTGCTCGAAGTGCAAGGGTACAGCCGTGCTGGCGAGTTTGAGGACATCAATCTTTCTTTAAAGTCTGGAGAAATTGTCGGATTGTATGGACTCATGGGCGCAGGACGGAGCGAATTTGCGAGTTCGCTATATGGAATCTCCCGTCGGAACCGAGGCCGGTTGGTGATGGACGGGGTAGAAGTTGAAATCAATTCGCCAGGCGACGCATTGAAGTTTCGCATCGCGATGATCACCGAAGACCGCAAAGCCTCGGGGCTATTCCTGAGTCAAAGCATACGTAAGAATATCTCGCTGACGTCTTTGTCGAGTCTTTCCCGCTGGAGTTTCATCAATGAACGGAAAGAGCAAGCCGTCGCCGAGCGAATGATCAAACGCTTCCATATCAAAGTTCGTACCCGGGATCAACCAGTCCGGCAGTTAAGCGGGGGCAATCAGCAGAAGGTGCTGTTTGCCCGTTCATTGACGACCTCGCCCCGGATCCTAATCTGTGATGAGCCAACCCGTGGCATCGATGAGGGTGCAAAGCGTGAGATTCATGCTTTTCTGGCGGAGTTTGCCGCTCAGGGGAATGCTGTGCTCATGATCTCCTCGGAGGTCCAGGAGATTCTCGCGAGTTGTAATCGTGTCGTCGTCTTTCGCCACGGCCGGCAAGTTGCAGAATCACCGGTTACGAGGATCACGCCGGAGCACCTGCTGCATTGGGCCTCGTAGTGTAGGTTGATTGAGCGAGACTACAATTCTTACCCGCGATGATGAGCGCTTCTACCAAGCAAATGGGTCGGGCCGGCGCGAGATCAAGGACTCTCGGATCGCTCGGACAACTATTCGCACGCTATGGAATCGTGATAGCCCTGGGGCTCATCGTGCTCGCGCTGAGCGTTTTGAGCGACAACTTTCTCACTGGCGGCAATCTGACGAACGTCCTGCGCCAGGTTTCGATCAACGGCATACTCGCCGTCGGGATGACGTTCGTGATTTTGACCGGCGGAATCGATCTTTCCATCGGTTCCGTCCTGGCGCTCACTGGCATGGTCGGCGCCAGCCTGGTCGCGGGGAGCGAGCCCCACTCTCCTATCCTTGCCATCCTGGCCGCCTTGGCGGTAGGCGTAGTCGCCGGGGCTTGCAGTGGCATTTTCATTGCGTGGGTGCGATTGCCTGCGTTCGTCGTTACGCTCGGCATGCTGAGCGCGGCGCGTGGGCTCACGCTGATATACAGCCAAGGAATGCCCATTTCTAATTTGAGTTCCGGTTTTAAGTTTCTTGGCCAGGGAACATTCCTTGGAATACCGGTGTCGGTAGTGCTGTTTGGAGCGACTGCATTGGCCGCCTGGGTCGTGCTCGCATACACCGTCTATGGCAGGCGTGTTTATGCGGTTGGCGGCAACATGCGCAGCGCGCATACTTGCGGCATCAACGTGCGGGGAATTATTTTCTCGGTTTACGCGTTGATGGGCCTCCTAAGCGCGCTGGCTGGGGTAACGCTCACCGCACGCACGACCGCTGCCCTTCCACAGGCAGGTGTCGCCTACGAGTTGGATGCGATTGCAGCCGTGGTGATCGGTGGCACCAGTCTCACCGGCGGTATCGGCGGCATCCCGCTCACCGTGGTAGGCGTTCTCATCATCGGTTTGCTTAACAACGGACTCGACCTTCTCGGTATATCTTCCTACTATCAGCAAGTAATCAAAGGATTGATGATCGTCGCGGCCGTGCTCATTGACAAAGCGAGGCATGCCGATGCGACTTGAGGAGTTGGCCACTACAAGATCACCGAAACCGGCGGTGACCAGTTCCTTGCTGACGCGGCGGCAGATTCTGAAAGCCGGGCTAGCTGTCGCAGGGCTCGGCTTCGTGACTGGATGCCGCAATAAGAGCGGTAAGTCTGTTCATCGCATCGCAGTCCCACTTCAGGGCATGACCGCTGAATTCATGCAGTTGTGGGTTCGAGGCGCGCAAGCGCACCCGGCGATCAAGAACGGCCTCGCAACCTTTACCGTCTTTGATGGCCGCATGGATGCGCTGACCCAGGCGAATCAGTTCGACACCATCATCACCCAGCGCTATGACGCGATCATATTTATTCCCGTGGACATTCAAGCCGGCGTCGGTCCGGCCACGCAAGCCAAGGCCGCCGGCATTCCAATGATCGGCTCGAACACGTTGTTGGCAGACCGTTCCCTCTATGTTTCATATATCGGATCAGAATCCGTGATCAGCGGCGAATATGTGGCCCACGGTGTGATTGACAGGCTGGGTGGCAAAGGAAATGTCGTTGTCTTGGAGGGGTTGATCGGCCAATCGGCGCAGGTCGAGCGGCGCCAGGGGATCAACAAGGTGCTGGCCCAGTCGCCAAACATAACGGTCCTGGAAACAAAATCCGCCAACTGGTCACGAGCTGAAGCACAGTCGCTGATGGAGAACTGGCTGACATCGCATGGCAACACAATCAACGGGATAATTTCCCACAACGATGAGATGGCTTTGGGCGCGATCGAGGCCATGAAAGCACGTGGAATCGACTTCGCAACTCATCCCGTGGGCGGCATTGATGGGCTCACCGATGCCCTGGAGGCGGTCAAACGCGGCGAGATGTCCACTACTCTTCAGGATGCCAATGCCCAGGCACAGGGTTCGATAGACCTGGCATTGAAAGTTCTGATTGGGCCCTCCTATAAGCCGATGTCCGATATATGGAATCAATATCCCGGACAGCTATCGTGGGATGACGGGAAGAAGACCGAGTATCTCGTCCCTTGGACGCCCGTGACGGGTGAGAACGTCGATCGCTTGCTGGCGATTCGGCGAGCAGGATAGGTGCTAACAACCGCGGAGAACATGCTTAACGACGCTCTCAGCACCTACACCTACGATGCCGAGAACCGCATTGGTACCCGAGACGTGGAACTGTCTGGCGGTTTTGCGGGTGCCGATGAGGTCGAGAGAGCCGGTGATCGCCGCGGCCTGGGGATGGGAGCAGATGCTGCACCTATGTTCGAAAAGCTTCGTGTCTCTACGCTCTTACCTGCGCCCGTCTCCTTCAGAATCGTTCACTGGCGTTTTTCGGGTCTCAATGCGCATTTCCGACGTTAATGTTCGATGAACTGGACATTTGTTCGCGATTTCCAGCAGCCTTTGACGGTGCTCTTCAGACAGCCCGCCGATCAACCAAACAGTCACCTGCGGGAGGGGAGGGAGCGCTGAAGCGAAACAACCTTGTCAACATCGTCAGGTTTCTGGAACGGAGAAATGGATAGAAACATGGAAGGTCACAAACGCCGCGCGCGGCTGCGTAGCGAAGGTGCGCTGGCACAAGCAACGGCGGCGCTCCAGGGAATGGAGACCGCGTCCGAACCGAATTGTTTCAACTGCTCGTAGTTCATCCCCTGCGCCACATCCAGCACATCCGAACAGCTAGTCTGCGGGCCTATGGCTACCTTGGCGATCTTCCGTCCCCTCCGCATCGCCGGGTGGAAGAGCTGGCTGTGCCATTCCCGGTCGCTGCGCACCGTGACTTGGGCCGCTTCCACCAGCAGGCTGCGCCTGAGGACATTTCTCCAGTTCCTGCTCGATGGCTTGTGTCAAGTCGGCAATCGTAGGAGTCAGTCGGTCCAGCAACTCCATCAGCCCGGATCGTTTCCCGCATCTCTGCCGCAACACTCACATCGACGAGGGAGAATTCGCCGGCTCCACAGTTGTTGCAGATTTCGTCGAGCGCAACGCGGTCCCCGCTTTCATCCCGATCGAGCAGCGCGCCGGTGGCCCCCCTTCTGCAAAGCGCTGGTCCACACCAAAACCAATGCCTGCCGCCGCTCTCGTTACCACTGCAATCCGGTCTTGGAAAGGGGAGAACTTATGCCACTACTCCACCAGGGAAGCGTAGAAACACTTCGGGATCATAAATCGAGGCAACAATCCTTCCTTCCTTACGAATGCGGGACCATGTCGCATCCGCTTCCATCATGCTTTCCATTACGCCTAGATAGTGCCCCTGCTCGATGTTTCCATATTTGAAGAAGCAGTCCGTCAGGATCACCGTGCCGCGTTCCGTTTCGATGCAAACGGCTAGCGACGAACGATGGTGCACTCCGGCCCAGAAAACCCGAATCCCGGGAAGGATCTCTTCCTCATCCTGGAGAAGGCGCACCTTTTCCCATCCTTCATTTTGGAGGTAATGATTTACCTCGGGGGGAATGCGGAGATGACGAGGTACGTGCAGGTGATAATAAGGAGCCTGAAAGTCTTCGATCCAGCCCTTCCGGGAAATGCAAATCTCGGCGTTACGGAAAAGATGGATGTTAGCGGTTGCGTAGGCTTGCAGTGGTGTGACGATGACCTTCGAGATGTCGTCCGGATCGAGCCCCTGGGAGCGCAGAATATTTTGCGGAAGCTGTTGTTCCGAGCGGACAATCTGCGCCTCGGGATATCCGAAGAATTCTTTCCAAGCCTGGTTCAGAATCGTAAGGTCCTGCGGCGGGCCGGTGTTGATGAGAATGTTCTGTCCGCCGCCACGCACCAGGTAGATGATCACGTTCATTTCTTCGCGCTGGTTCCAACGCTGCATCCAATACACCTCCGGTCCTGGAACAAAGAAAGTGCCGGCGTTGAACGCGTGGATGGAATAGTTCATGTGTTTGGTCCTCCGGTGCTCGTCCGGTACTTCTGCAGGCCGTTTAGGACTGAGGTGCGGAATTCTCGCAGGCCGCTCATGAATACTCCAATGTCGCTGCCAACGCTTATGACGCGAAAGCCCTTATCGATCCAATGAACTGCAGCCTCGGGTGAAGCCGGCAGAAAACCTGGAGCCACTCCGTGCCGTTGGCACGAAGCGACCAACGCGTCCATTGTCTCTAGGAAGCGTGGATGTTCGAACTGTCCGGGGATTCCCATGGACACTGTCAGATCGTGGTGCCCCATCCAGGCGACGTCGACGCCTGCAACCGAGATGATCTCATCCAGGTGCTCGAAGGCTTTCTCCGTCTCGACCAGCAGAATGACCGCATTGGCTTCGTTTGCCCGGGCGAAAAACTCTGGGCCACCCGCCTGATACGCGTCGTGAGTAATACCCAGGGCAACGCCTCTGCGCCCCGCCGGGGGATACTTCACTTGCGAGACGATCTGCTCCGCTTGCTCGCGAGTTTCAACGCGTGGAACCATGACGCCACGTGCACCGATATCGAGCAGTCTCGAAAGCGGGCCGAAGGAAAGATCAGGAACCCGGGCCATGGGTACGATATCGCTCCCGCGGCAGGATGCAATCATCTCCGCCATTAGGGCAATGTCACATCGGCCATGCTCCATATCGAAAATGACGAATTCCATGCCCGCGGCGGCCAGCATGGGGCCAACGCCCGGCGTGAAAAGCTCCAGAACCATTTGGCCGAGCACTACGTCACGGGTTTGCAATCGCTGGCGGAAGTTGGTCATGGCCTGCGGGCGTTGAATTGGGGATTAAATTGGGCGTTGTATAAAGACCGGTAGTTCTCCAGCTTGTGCTTAAAGCCCGGCCGGTCCAGCACCTCTCGGTTGACGACATTCTTGGGAACTTCACCGCGCCAGATCGCGAGGGCGCCTTCACAATCGGTGCGGCCCATGTCGCGAAACAGTTCAGAGGTCCAGGCCACGGAATGCGAGGTCAGAATCACGTTGTCGAGACCAGTCAAAGGCGAAGCGCTGTCCAGAGGCTCCTGCTCAAATACGTCGAGCCCGGCCCCCCCCAGCTTTCCCGCGGTCAGGGCGGCAATCAGCGCCCGCTGGTCCACGATTGCCCCACGCGCGGTATTGATGAGAACAGCGTCGGCCTTCATCAGACCCAGTTCACGTTCGCCAATTAAACCTCTCGTCTCAGGTGTAAGAGAGCAACTGATTAGAACGTAGTCGGAGGAACCAAGCAGATTGTCCAATGAAACCATCTCTACGCCTAGTTCTTGTGCTCGTTCGGGTCTCACGTAAGGATCGTAGGCCAGGAATTTTTTCACTCCAAACGGCCGGAGCAAGCGAATCGCGTCCGACGCGATATTCCCCAAGCCGATGGTGCCAACGACGCGATCCCCGGGTTGCCGTCCAAGCAAACTGGTGCTCTCCGCCCAGCAACCCTGGCGAACCCTGCGGTCCTTCAGAACAAGATTGTGCGATAACGCAAGTACGAACAGGACAATCGATTCCGCAACCGGACGCACAACGGCGTCAGGCGTAATGAATACGGCGATGTCCCGCTCCGTACAGGCCGCCAGATCCATATTGTCGTAACCGACTCCACAACGACCGATGGCGCAGAGGCGCCGTATCTCCACCAATGATGCGGCGGTGGCGCGTGGCTTGAGCGAGACCACAACATCATAGTCATGGAGTTGCTCGGGCACGTACTCGCCCCGGTACTCCGTCATGAAATCGTAAGTGAGGCCGGGAACTTGGTCGAGCAGGGCCAAACCGATATCGGGAAAGACAGGGCGGCCGTGCTTATCCAGGAAATCGTTGGAAAAACCAACTCGGAAGCTGTTCATGTCGGGCCGCTAGATGTGGGGCTTCGGCACTCTTTTAGATCAGTGCCAGCCACCAGCCAGCGCAGAATGTTACCATTGCGGCGCAATCAAGGCCTGCACAGAAAGAGAAATACGGAACCAGTTGAAACGCACCTTGCTTCGGAAATTCAACCAATGGAACCAAGGAGGGTCTTACGGATGGAAGACCGAAAGATCGACCCTGTCACACGGAGATCCTTTATTGAAAAGGCCGGGATCGCCACGCTTGCTACAGCTTCGCTGGGTACAGCGGGAACTTCCGAAGCTTCAACTGCCCCCACTCCCAACTCCAAACCCCTCGCTACGGCACCGCCCCGTACTTATTATGCGACGCAACGGTTAGTCCAGGAGTGGGGCTTCACTTCGGGCAAAGCATACTCCGATCCGTTCAACCAGGTCGAACTCGACGTGATTTTCACAGACCCTCATGGGCAGGAGCATCGGATGCCCACCTTCTGGGCGGGAGACCAAACTTGGCGAGTCCGATTCAGCGCCGCCAAGACAGGTAAGTACACTTTCCGTACCGTTTCAAATGACACTTCAAATCCCGATCTCCACGATCAAAGGGGCGAGATCATGGTCTCCGAATATACAGGGGACAATCTTCTTTTGAAACATGGGCCGGTCCGAGTTGCGATGGATCATCTCCACTTTGAGCACGAGGACGGAACACCTTTCTTCTGGCTGGGCGACACCTGGTGGATGGCACTCTGTCACCGCTTGCGTTGGCCAGGGGACTTTCAGACACTAGTGGCTGACCGGGTAAGCAAGGGTTTCACGGTAGTCCAGATTATTGCCGGTCTGTATCCCGACATGCCTGCGTTTGATCCTCGAGGAGCCAACGAGGCTGGTTATCCTTGGGAGGCGGACTACGGGCGCATAAACCCCAAGTATTTCGATATGGCCGACCTTCGAATCCAGGAGTTGGTGAATCATGGTTTGGTGCCTTGTATTGTCGGTTGCTGGGGATATTTTCTGAGCTTTATGGCCGTAGCGAAGATCAAGCAGCATTGGCGGAACATCGTCGCCCGATGGGGCGCCTACCCTGCCATGTGGTGCCTGGCGGGGGAAGGCACCATGCCCTACTACCTTTCGCAAAATAAAGCTGCGGAGTCCGCCGCGCAGAAAACCGGTTGGACCGAGGTAGCGCGCTATGTCCGAAATATTGATCCGTACCATCATTGCATTACGATTCACCCCTCAGATACGGCCCGCGATAGCGTTGAAGATCCGGCCGTGCTCGACTTCGATATGCTCCAGACAGGGCACGGGGACCGGAAGAGCTACCCCAATACGATCGACAAAGTAACCGGCGAGCTTTCGAGAGACCCAAGGATGCCCGTCCTGGTTGGCGAGGTGTGCTACGAAGGTATTTTGGATGAGAACCGGCAGGAAGTTTCCCGGTTTGTGTTTTGGGCCTCGCTATTGAGCGGGGCGGCAGGACACACGTATGGAGCGGATGGAATCTGGCAGATCAATACTCCGGAGCAGCCGTACGGGCCTTCTCCGCATGGCCGCTCGTGGGGTGGGCCATCCTGGGACGTGGCTGCGCAGCTTCCTGGCTCGCGACAGCTCGGCCTCGCAAAGCGGTTCTTAACCCGCTTCGAGTGGTGGCGCATGGAACCACATCCGGAGTGGGTTGAACCGCACTGGAGCAAAGAGGACTATCAACTTCCCTACGCGGCCGGCATCCCAGGAAAATTGAGGATTGTGTTCGTGCCGCCAATGTGGGAGCCTCCGACCCTGAAGCGCCTTGAGCCCGGACTGAGCTACCGAGCATTCTTTTTCGATCCGCGGACGGGGAAAGAACAGCCGATCAGTGACGCCACGCCGGATACAGAGGGCAGTTGGAAGTCGCCGATTACCCCGACATTTGAGCAGTGGGCGATCGTGCTTGAGAAGAAAACCTAACCAGGAATGGTCTAACCATCTTTAATCTACCGAGTAGAGGTTTGTCGCAGTTTTCGGATCTGACGTGAAGCTCTCCGGGCAAGTCGCGATTGTCACGGGTGCGGCCGGCGGAATCGGTCGCGCCAGCGTGCTGACTTTTGCTCACGAAGGCGCAAAAGTGACGGCGGTAGATGTGAACGCCGCAGGGGGGGCGGAAACACTCGCACTAGCTGGAGAGCGAGGGAGTGAAGTTGTCTTTGAGCATGCTGATATCCGCGACGAAGCCCAAGTGAAAGCTCTGGTCGATCGCACCGTGGCTCGATGGGGCCGGCTGGATATTTTGTTCAACAACGCAGGCGTCGTGCTGGTGAAGCCCCTCGAAGAGACGACAGAAGCCGAGTGGGACAATGTCATGTCCGTCAACCTGAAAGCGATGTTTTTTGGCTGTAAGCATGTTATCCCACACATGCGGCGAACCGGGGGAGGAGCGATTCTGAATACGGGTTCGATTGGTAGTTTCACTGGACAACTGAACACTCCGGCCTATATCGCTTCCAAGGGAGCAGTTGCATTGTTTACCAAATCGCTTGCTCTCGACTATGGCCGTGATGGGATCCGCGTGAATTGCATTTGCCCCGGGATTACGGATACTCCCATGCTGCGCGAGCACATGGGATACGATGAGCAAGGAGAAAAAAATATCCGGAAGCGGCTGGCGCGGGTTCCGCTTGGCAAGATTCTCGAGCCCGGTGACGTAGCTCGTGCCGCGCTGTATTTAGTGTCGGACGATTCGGCGGGAATCACTGGAATCACCCACGTAATTGATGGCGGACTTCTGGCCGCCGCGGAATACAACGTTCCTTTAGAAGAAGAATGAGGCCCCGATCCGGCGTAGCAAGAACGTTCACCCTGCATCCGGCAGATGCCGACCGGTAAGGAAGTGGACATGGGCATGAACTACTAGAGCATGCCCTTCACATCGAGCGTCGAATCCGCTAGTTTTTCCCGTCTTATTCACTCAGTAACTGCCAAAGTGAAGTTCGTCGATGCGCTTTGCCCGGCCGGTTCACCGTCACGGCTGGCATATAGGTGCCTGCCGGAGTCGCAGTACTGACGGTAAACACGAGCGATCCGGAGGCGTTGTGTCCGCTGCCGCGTATTTCTCTTGAAGGCCGCTTGGCAGGCAGCTGACCGCAACCAGTGCGATCTCGCTGGTTGAGGTGATGTCGATGGCACGATGACTTGCGCTCCGTCTTGTGGCACAACGACAGTGGAGATGGGCAGTGAAACCGTGATCGGCCCTCACGATCATGGAGTCACCTCCGCGGCTGCATCCAGGCGCAGCCACTGCGAATCCAAGAAAAGCCACGCCCCGAACCGACGAATCGATCGGAATTGATCGGAATATGGAGTGCATGAGGGACTTCGCCCAGAGCGAAGCTGAACTTCCCACGCATCTGTACCTGGGAATCGCTGTACCATCACTGTCGCCAACTTCCGAGGGACCATTAGCCGCCAAATCGGAAAGGAAATGTTTTCGGAAAACGTGTTGCTCAGACGAAAACTTGGGGAACCGAACGACCACAAAGAGGTTGAAGGGATTGACCCCTTTTCCAAACTGCTAAGTTCTGCAGAATGAACAACGCAAGAAAGTCGGCCGGATTCGGCTAATCCGCTAAACAATTACTCCCCAGCTTCGACGCCAGCGACAGGAATTTGCGCAGTCGGTCAAAGTATTCGAGATTCCACCGGTCGAGGTCATATTTCAACTCGCCGTCCCGGGCGACTCCAGGGCCAGTGCGCGGCCATGGGGCTACATAGTCCGGTGAATCAGGTCTCAGAGGGGAGCAAGGATTTCTGGCCGACTGCAACTCGCGATAGAGTAGAAATGTTCGAGTAACCGTCTGTTTTGTAGCGGCGGCCTCGTATAGATAGCGTTCAAAATCGAAACGCCGGTTGACGATCGATCCGTAGCGCTCGCTGGCGGCCAAGAGTACTAACGGCCGTTTCCGAGACAGAAAATATTTAGGATTGTCGGGATGAATCGCCAGTGCTGCCTGACCCGCCAGCTTCTCTTCGGATAATTCTGCGGGTGCATTTTCCGAGAATCCCGGTAAGCCTCGGAGTTCCAGCCACGAAGCGATTCCAAGGAGACCGATTCACTCAATAAATTGCCTTCTTTTCATAACTCATCACTCAACCACACCGCTGCCACGACGAACACCTAATTTAATACACATGGCAATTAATACACATGGCGCCGGCCCGAGTGATACTGCTTTATGGCTTCTTTATGCTTACCGGCTTGCACGCATTCGCCGGGCAGACAAGATGAGTGGAAAACAGCAGGTTAGGAGGAATTACTGGGGTGGTCTAACATTACCTTTTGAATGGTTAGAGGGTCGGCTACTACATCGAGCACTCGGCTGCTGTGGCTCACGCATACGATTATCGAGTGAGATCCTCTTGAAAGGACGTGCGAGCTGACACTAAAGAGGCGCGGCCAGTCGATGAAGTCAGGCGCAAAGGTGGCCCTGGTAACGGGCGCTGGAACCGGAATCGGCAAGCACGTTACGATCGCTCTGTTGCAAGAGGGATATTCGGTGGTTCTCGCGGGGCGACGCCCAGATCCTTTGGAAGCCACAGTTCGCGAAAACAAGGAGCTCGGTTCCCAAACTTTGGTCGTGCCTACCGATGTGCGTGATCCGTCGTCCGTCCGGCTTTTATTTACGCAGGCGGAAGAGGCTTTTGGCCGGCTCGACCTGTTATTCAACAACGCAGGGATTGCCGCTCCTTCCACTCTGCTCGAAGACCTCACCTGCGAGGAATGGAAGTCAGTCGTCGACACCAACCTGACCGGCGCGTTCCTGTGTACACAGGAGGCATTTAAACTCATGAAGAGTCAGGTGCCTCAGGGTGGGCGCATTATCAACAACGGATCTATTTCTTCGCACAGCCCCAGGCCAAACTCTGCACCCTACACGGCGGCAAAGCATGCCATCACCGGCCTCACCAAATCGACCTCTTTGGACGGCCGGAAATACAACATCGCATGTGGGCAGATTGATGTCGGTAACGCTGCCACGGCGATGGCGGAAGGAATGCAAGTTGGAGTTCCGCAAGCCAACGGCTTAGTGGAGATTGAACCGACCATAGACCCACACCAAGTTGCACGTGCGGTCGTGTACATGGCGAGTCTGCCGCTAGACGCAAATGTCCTCTTCCTCACCGTAATGGCGACAAAAATGCCTTTTGTTGGGCGGGGCTAGCAGCGTGACCGCGTAATGTGGTGTATTTGCAACCGAACTTCAAGCGTGCCTGTTTGCGAACAATGTCAGCGACACAATTACACGACGCCAGAATTCCTGACAATTCTGTTGGACAAGAGGACGCGCATCGTCAGCGTCGATTGCAAGAAAACGACTGCTTCTCGGTACAACTTCGGTACAACTGAGCGAGAGAAACGGCGGTTTTGCTGGCCCCCTAAGCGACACCAGTTAAAGCGCTTGGAATTTGTACCGCAATAGTTTGGGCACCGGGGGGCGGAGGTTCAAATCCTCTCTCCCCGACCATTTCAAATCAACAACTTCCAAAATCGCCGGGAATGCGAGGACTTCCAAAAGGACTTACATTCGCGTTGCCGGCACAGGTTGCGCTAAAAACTCGCGCCACACCGTAGCCGCCGCCATGCTCACAGCTTCAAC
Source organism: Candidatus Sulfotelmatobacter sp. (assembly GCA_035511455.1). GTDB lineage: Bacteria > Acidobacteriota > Terriglobia > Terriglobales > Acidobacteriaceae > Sulfotelmatobacter. The sequence continues at coordinate 35,604 of DATKFH010000111.1, forward strand.
TCTTTCTTCCCACCATGTGCGATTGTAGACATTTTGGGTCACGTCTACGTTGGCGTGTCCCATGTTGTCCCGCATCACCTCAGGCCGTACGCCAATGCTGCTCATCAGGCTGGAGTGCATCGTGCGAAAGCTCCGGAAATCGGTGGAAGCGGGCAATCCAAGCTTCCTGATCGTGGGCTTGAGTTGCCACCGCAACAGATTCCGCCGGTTCACCGGGCCTCCTTTAGCGTTGGTGAGAACGAGATCGCCCGGATTGCGATGTTTTGACCGCTGCCAGGCCGCATCCAGAACCCCCCGCAAGATTCCGTGCGAATCAAGCGGAATGCTCCTGCGTCCAGCATCGGTTTTGGTATCGTCGCAGTCGCCTTCGTAGAAACGTTCCACGATTTCGATTCGATCCGGTTGAATTCTTTCCCACCGCAAAGCCGCAATTTCTCCGACCCGCAACGAACCGACAACCATCAACGTGACAATG
>DATKFH010000112.1:0-22954 GCA_035511455.1 Candidatus Sulfotelmatobacter sp.
AGTGGGTGCTTCGTGCCGAACGAGATGGCGTTGCAGCGTGCCTGACTCAATTCCTGATTCCGCCAATTTCTGGGCGGCACGCGACGTGGGAGCGAGTCCGATCACTTGGTAGCCTTCGCATTCCGCAGCTTCGCGGATCGCGGACAGCGAAGTTGTTTTCCCAGCCCCGGCCACACCCTCAAGCCCCATGATCTTGTCGCGGCCAGACACGATCTGCTCAACGGCGGAGCGTTGGCTGGGGCTTAAGTGCGCGTGATTTTCCTGGACCTGCTGCCATGTTTTAGGGTTGACGAGAGGATTGTTCTGGCCTTGTCCCTTTTGCATTTCGGCCACGTTATCGCGTTCATACTGAATCATCCTTTCCGTGGTGAACGCCCGGCTCGGAGATTTGTTCTCAACTGCGATGAAATCACCAGACTGAATGCTCTTTTCGAATCTCTCTCTAATCTCGGCGAAGCTCGCTTCACCCATGGAACGTTTTAGCGCATCGCGCACCAGCTCACGCTCGTGAGCGACCGCGTGTCTCTCAAAATTCTTGTCTCTGGCATATGTCAGCGCTGATTCGAAATGTTGCCTATCTGCACCGATTCTCTCGACCGCGTGTGCATGAGCTGCGCGGATGATCTGCTCTGGCTGATTGCCAAATCGCTCAGCCATTTCCTTATGCATCCGCTGCATCTCGGCATGGCTGATGGTTGGCAGTTTGCCGTCGCGCGTCTGATGAGCTGCGATCTGTGCCGCACCTGCACCTCTCAGGCCTTGTTGTTCGAGGTATGCCCGGATTTGCTGACTTCTCGGACTGGAGGCATCGAGGTACTCACGTGTGTAGCCGGCGATCTCCGGCTGCCCGCTCTTTCCTTTTTCGATCTCATAGCCCTCAGCCTTCAGACGCAAGGCAAGCTCTGAACGGTAGACCGCCGTAGCAAACTGCTGCGACCGATACAATTCGTGCGGCTGCAGGGCCCGCACTTCTCCGTTCTGGGCTTCAGTGAGATTGAAGAACACGACGTGAGTATGCAACTGTGGCGCGGCATACCCGTTTACTGGGCGCGCACTGTCATGTTCGAAACTCGCGGCGATCCACTTACCGGTTGTTTCTGGCCGACGGTTTCCTCCCATGCGCGCCTGGACGAACTTCTCCATCTCGTTGAGCGCAACTTTCACACTATCCCGGTGAGCCTGGCGGACAGCCTCGTCGCCACCCACGAGGGCGGTTAGCGACACGCTCTTCGGCGCCGAGAAAGTTGCATCCCAGCCCGCCCGGTGCTCCATCGTGCTGATTGTTTCTCCGCTTCCGTCAACGTATTCGCGCGCGGTTTGATGCCGTACGAGTTGCTCACCCGTTATCGGGTGCTGCCCATTGGCCAGACGCTGGAAGTGCTCCTCCCGCACTTCGCCGGAAAGACCCCATTCCTGTGCGAGTCTGCCGTGCCATCCGCCGCGTATCCGATCGCCCTCGGAGTAGTAGTTCTCCTGAGCATTGGCGAATTCTTCCTTGTGATAGGTCTGCGCCTGTCCGGCGCTCAGCGGCTTGGAAATGGTGAGCATAATTCACTCATTCGAAGTGCAGTTCCTGTCCAGCAGCAATGCCTTTCGGGTCTTCTCCCAGCCCTTGCGCACTGTTCTGTTGGCCAGCCGGAACTGAACCTGGCTCAGGTGCACACCTCTCGATTTCGACGACCCGAGGTGCGCTTGCTCTGGGTATAAATCCCTGCTGAGACTTCAGTGACGCCAGGTAGGGAAAGCTGAACGGCACGACCAGATTGTCGACCTTGACCAACGCATGCAGCCGTTCGAGGCCGCTGATTTCCGACGGAAGCACGAGAGGTTCCGTTCGCCTTTCAGTGTGATAGCTCCTCGATCTCGCGTTGCGGAAGAACCGCCCGGTATTAACCGTCTCTTTCGTCCGCTCCATTTCTACTTCTCCAATGGTGTCCGAGATCCATTTGGCCGCGCGCGGCTCGCTGGTATGCAAGAAAATCTTCGTCGCTGGCTGCGACAACATTGTTTCGGCTTCATGCCCATACCGCACTTCCAGCTGGCTACGGCCCTGGAATCCGATTACGACTGGATTTCCGGACTTGCGATTCTCGGTCAGGGCAGTATGCAACTGCGGCAATCGCTGCAGGCTTGCGAGCTCGTCAAGAACGAACCATGCGTGGCGCATGGCGGGGTCGCCCTGGTTCATTAAGCGCAGCACCAGCGTGTCCAGCCACAAGCTGGTAAGAGGCAACAGCCGCTCGCGAAATCTCGGGGTTGAGGTCAGGAAGAGCCAACCCGTCTTTTGTCGTGCCCATTCCTCGGTCGTCCAACGTTGCTTTGCGTCGTTCTTTCGCGGTAGGAGTTTCAAACTGTCTGCTACCATGTTGAGCGCACCTAGAACACCGCCACGCTGCGGACCCGCAGCGCGATAGACAAATGCTTCGAGCTCCGTGCCTTTCACCAGACGATCCAGTTCTTCCTCGTGGCCCATCCACCAGACCAACTGTTCCGGAGTGGGCTTGAGCGTCAGCAAGTGCGCGAAGATTTTCCGTGGACCTTCGACAAAGAACGTATTCTCATGCGGCTTATCCGGGAACAGAGACGTTGCCAGCGTTAGGGCTTCTGCCTCATGGATGACCTCATCGGCAGGCGACCAGTAAGGGCATCGTGCGTCAAGAGGATTGAGCACGAGGTCGCCGCGGGCGCCATTAAAAAACTGAGGTGTGTATTCGAGTGCGGGATCGTAAACGATCGCCGTTTCGCCACGCTCGGAGACCTGGGTGAGCACTCGCCTTTGAAGAACGCTTTTCCCTGCACCCGTGTCGCCCATGATCATGATGTGGCTACTTTCTAGCGACCGCGGAATGGAAAGCAGTTGCCTTGATTCAGTGGTCAGAAAGCTGATACCGTCCGTTCCGCTCCACTTATTGAATTCTCTAACCGTGACCATCTGCGGACCTTTGAGCCTTCGCCCTTCCTCTCCGTTGCGCCGTCGGGCTCGGTGTCGCGCGCTGGCAAGTATCAGCCCGAGCACCAGCACGAGCAGTGCACCAACCCAAGCAGGCCGAATCAGATCATCGGTAGTCTGACCCTCGTAAATCCGCTCCAAAAGCATCTGGTTCATTTGCGCACTTGTGTAATGCACAGTGTCCACCTTCAGCGTGACCGCTCCACTCTGCCGCGCTTTCGGAGTGAGGGCAAACGGAAACGGTGGCCATCCTTGCATCGGTCCCGGTACCACGTCGGCATTGACCGCCATGAGCTGCATGCCGTGGGCGTCCACCGTTGTCAGCAACTGGTAGTCGCCGAGCGCGGTGGGAAAGGATTTCGTGTTCAGATATTGGACCCAGTACCACTGTTGCAACGGAGTCCACATCTCGATGTTGCAGTACGTGAAGATTCCGATTCCCACGACGGCGGCGATTAGCATCGCCCCGAGACTCGACACTGGCCACTTCGTCGCCGAAGGCTCATGCTCACCGCGACCCACGACTTGGCTCATCACCGACTCCCCTACTCTTTCCGGAACCCGAAACCGCGAAAAAACGATCAGGATTTTTCTTTCCGTTGCCCTTCTGACTCTTGCGCCTGCAAGAGCCGCTCCCGCGCCTTCCTCAACTTGTCCGAGTCGGCCCTTTCAATGAGGCGTTGCATCTCCTCGGCGGTCAGCCGTTCTCCATTGGATTGTTTGAACAGTACGTTTAGCAAGATGGCCCGAATTGCTACCACTTCGGCCATAAGCGCCTCGGCCCGGGCGCCTGCTACAGCGCTGTCAGCCGCGCCGCCGTTCGCGCCGTTCAGCAGCACCTCCCGGCACCACTCAGCTAACGTCTTGGAGGCCTTCTGAGCTACCCGCTCCAGGCGGGCGTATTCCTCCTCGCTGACCCTTGTCCCTATGGACTTGGTACGAAGATTCGGTTTGACCATAGGCTCTTCTTCTAAAGCGCCGTGAAAGACGCAGTCGCTGTGTTTTCAAATAGTTCACGTTCGTTAACTGTGAACGGCCCTGTGTCTGTGTTTTCAAATAGTTCACGTTCGTTAACGAAAGTTAACCTGCAGCACCCATTCTGGGCTGACGTGTCATACTTCAGCCGCTGCGAAGCAGCGTTTCTCAAACCCAAACCCCAAACCTGACCCGTCCCTGCATCCACCCACCAACAATCAGGCACCTTGTTCGATCGAGACCTGGCTCCAAGGAACTGGCGAAACATTACTAGGAGCTCTGGGGCTAGTGCGATTGAGCTGGGCTATTTTTCGCCAGCTCCCAAAATTTGTCTGTGGAAATCTCCGGATCGGGCTGAGAAAGTCTAAAGTATGCGCGACACGGGAAGAGTAATGCTACGGACGTTTTTCGCGCTGAAGTCGGGAGATGCATTCGTGATTGCGCCGGACGGAAGTCGGGCTGGCTTGAAGTGGGAAGCCTCTGACAAGCCGTACTTCCAAGAGATCATGCCCGTCGAAGCATGCATCGCAAGTCACTATGGCATGGGCAGACGACAGGCGTGCCCCTTCCTAACCCACACCGCGCCGGACTGGATCTAGCCAGCTCTGGGTGCGGGTGCGCCTCGCAGCAATCCTTCGGTACTGAGATCCTCGTCGATGTCGGGCCAATGAATTCCGAAGCCGCCGCCGGCAATTTTCCAGTTCTCGCGCTGCGAGGCTGTGGCGCCAAGCAGCCGCGGATACCAGACGAGCGGCACAGTGATCACGCGGCCATCGACCAGGCCCACACTGATTGTGTCCTCGGTGAATTGGACTTCTAGCACGCGCTCGTCGCTATGCACCGACGATGCCGAAAAACTCATTCCAAGCCTCCAACAACTGCTGACGTGAATCGACCACTAGTGATTGTATCTCGCGCAGTTCGTGGGCGCGAAATCCAAAGTTGCCTGCCAGTTGGACAGGATTAAGCCAGAATTTGGCCGACAGATTGTCGCGGTCAACATGAATGTGCGGCGGCTCGTTAGGCTCGTGACTATAGAAGTAGAAGCGATACGGCCGGATCGGAGCACCGTCGGCATCCCGGCATTCTAGCAAAGGTTGCGGAAAGCATTCTCCCTTGAGGACGATGCATTGACTATAGTGATCGATCCGTTGCTCGGCAGCCTGAACTGTTACGTCCGTCGTTCGCTCAACCCAAAGTCGGCTCGGTAACAGTGTCGCGGGGCTTCGGGGACTCGAGGCATTTGTGAGATGGGTTGTAGTGTTCTTCGGCGAAGTGACCGTTGAGCGATTTGGATGGCGGTTCTAGTTTGGCGACAAGCTCATCCAGTCCGAGAATGACTACGACAAAGAAGTGTTCAACAGGGAAATCGGAGCGGTGGAACGAAATAGATGTAGTCGAACATCAAGTTGTGGTTCGCTTCGATGACCGGCGAAGGGTCGCGCGGCGATGAAACGGATGTCTATCGCATGGTTTTAGTGAAGGGGCCGATCCCCACGATTCAGGCCCCAACCCACTTGCCATGTTTTTGGTAGCAATTTGGTAGCAAATTGCGCCGATTATTACGGTTCTGCCGGTTTTGCCGGTTGTTAACTCCTTTAGAGTCAATGGCCGGCTACTATAGAGCTACCTTGACACGGTAGAGGTCAGGAGTTCGAGGCTCCTCGTGCCTACCATATCTTCTCTCAGTCCTCTGCGCTGATCTCTCCTGTCCCTTGGTTTCAAGGCAGGTGCAGCCTTGGCTTTAGATTCGGGTTTGGTGTAGGTCTTTATGCGCTCTTTTTAAATTTCTTATGCCGCCTTTACGACTTTGCTGATGGAATCTCAGGGGGCGAAAGAACGATCGGAAGAAGCCCGCCTATGCACGGGCAGGCTTGAAGCTGGTCGCCCGAAGTAAATGCAATCCAAATTTCAAACAGTGGGGGATGGGTACATGATGACCGTGAATACCCAGTTGTGCAAAACCTTGGCGATCGCGGCTTTGTCGCTTGTTTCAACGCTCAGTCTGGTCCTGAATGCGGCGCAACGCTGCGACGCGCAGACAAATCCGCCTACTCAGACAAACGTGGCGCTGCTAAGTGATCCGCTGCCCGCTGAAACGGCGCGTGACGGCGGCTCGAACAATTCGGCGGCAAAGACGGCGCCGGCCCCGGCAACGCTGGATCCGGAAATTTCGCCAGCCGTGGCAAAGCAACTCGCGGCGATGCAGGCGGAAATCGAGGAACTGAAAGCTGAACTAAAGCGCAGCACCGCCCAGCCGATTCCAACGGCCGCAGCGCCAACATCTGCGCCGAGTTCGGCAGAGAAGGCAGCGGAGCCTGCGGCATTGAGCGCGCCGGTGGACGCCGCCCAGTCGCGTACTGGCTTGCCCGAAAAGCCTGCACCGACACAACCATTTGCGTATGCGGACTGGACCTGGCTGAATGGGAATGCGCGCAATAAAGACGTGGTTTGGGATTCCAAATTCTTCACGCCGGAAATCCGGCTGGACGCCCACTTCATTGAGGACTTCAACCACCCGAGAGATGACACGATGGGAGGTTCTACAGAAATCTTCCGCTCCAACGAACTCCAGGTTGAGCAGATCAGCTTTGGCGGCAACTTCCACTGGCAAAATGTCAACGCGCGAATTTTGACCATGAATGGAATGTTCGGCGTGACCACCCCACGTAATGACGCCAGTGCTGGACGCGGCCAGTGGGACCTTCGTGGCGCTTATAAGTATGTTTCGGAGGCTAACGCTGGCTATCACTGGGACGTGAACCACGGCCTCAATCTGGATGCGGGAATCTTCGTTTCCTACATCGGCCTCTTCAGTTATTACAACTTTGATAACTGGACTTACCAGCCGTCCTACGTGTCATCGAATACGCCGTGGTTCTTCAACGGCGTTCGCATTCAGTGGTTTCCCACGGACAAACTAAAAATTGAACCCTGGATTATCAACGGATGGCAATCGTATGGAAGGATGGGCAGCAAGCCCGGCCTCGGAGGACAAATCTTGTATCGTCCAAAACCGTGGCTGTCGCTCGTGTTCAACAACTACGGGATGGGCGAAGATACGCTGGGCAATGGTGACGGCCACTTTGGCCGTTCGCGCATCCACACCGATGACAGCGTCGAGGTCAAGTACTACGACCGGCCAGAAAAGTTCCTGGACAAGATGGCGTTCTCGCTCACAGGCGATCTGGGATGCGAATACGGGGGTACCGGAAGCTTCGTCAGCGCACAGGGACGAACCATCAATAACAACGTGAATTGCCATCACAATACGGCGACGAGCAGCAAGCAGACCTTCGCCGGCTGGATGCTCTACAACCGCTGGTGGTTCAAGAAGGACTTGTATGGCATCACCCTTGGCGGCGGCGCGATGGCGAATCCGGGGCGCTACCTGACCCTGCTTCCCCCTATCAATGGAGCCGATGCCATTACCGGTTCGCCCTATTTCACGGCCAATCCCGGCGATCCGTACAAAGCCTGGGATACTTCGCTCACCTTCGACTGGATGCCCAAGCAGTACATCACATTCCGCGCAGAGTACGGGTATCGCCATGCCAATGTGCCCTATTGGACAGGTCGTGGTGGGATTACACCGGGCGACAATTTGACTCCTAGCACGGTGCCGAACCCAGCTGCTGGCTCTGTGGTGGGAAGCACCACCTTCGTGCCGGGTCCGTTCTTGTCGGCCACGCCTGGCTTCACTTGTGTGGCTGGTTCTACTGGTTTCTGCCCCGACCTGCGCAAAGACGAGCCGAGCATGCGGTACGCGATCATGGTCAAGTTCTAACTCTGGCAACGAACTGAAGGTTAAGACGACGATGCGTTATCTCAACCGGAGCAGCATTCGACAGTTGAATCCGACTGCGAGGCTGCTCCGTCTTCTCTTTATTCTCACTCTGCCTGCGCTGCTTGCTCTCTCCGGGTGCACAGCTCATGCAGATCCGGCTGCGGAGGCGCCGCCGCCTGCGAACGTCGTTCCCGGAGCGGACCCCAGCCTGTTCACGGTGGATCATCCGGAACAGTTTCCGCTCACGGCGGCGACGGAGCGTGCTGCGACTTCGGAGTTAGTGGTCACAGGCGCGGTCACTCCCGATGTGACGCGCAACGTACCGGTCGTCCCGCTGGCCTCTGGGCGGGTCGTGGGGATTCATGCGAAGCTCGGCGACACCGTGCAGAAAGGCCAGTTGCTGCTGACCATTCGAAGCGATGACGTTATGGGCGGGTTCGACGCCTATCGCAAGGCCATCGCCGATGAGCTTCTCGCGCGAAAACAGCTGAATCGAGCCGTGGACCTGTATGCCCACGGCGCCATCGCGCAGCAAGATCTCGAGGTTGCGCAAGACGCGGCTGAAGATGCCAAGGTTACCCTCGAGACCGCGACCGAGCATCTTCGGCTCTTAGGCAACGATCCTGACAAGCCCATGGGCATGGTGGATGTCCTGGCGCCCGTCTCGGGTGTGATTACCGACCAGGAGGTCACCAATTCGTCGACGGTGCAGGCCTTTAATACGCCGGGGCCGTTCACGATTTCCGACCTGTCCGATGTCTGGGTCATCTGCGACGTCTATGAGAACGACCTGGGCAATGTGCGCATGGGAGACAAGGCGGAGATCGTATTGAACGCATATCCCAGTCGAGTATTCAAAGGAACGATCAGCAACATTGGCGCCATTCTCGATCCCAGTATTCGCACGGCCAAGGTCCGCATGGAAGTGCAGAATCCCGGAATCATGCGTCTGGGCATGTTCGTGAAGGCTACGTTCCACGGCCAAATGAGAGAAACGCACACGATTGTTCCGGCGTCGGCGGTGTTGAGGATGCACGATCGCGATTTTGTCTTCGTTCCTGCGCCCGACAGGAAGTTTCGTCGCGTCGAGGTCGTCAGTGGAGACGTTCTGACCGAGAACACAAGTTTGCAAGAGATCAAATCAGGACTTAAGCCAGGGCAACAAGTGGTTACGAACGCCCTGGTCTTGGACCACGTGCTCGCTCAATAACGGATGATGCCAAAGTGTGATCCGGCCTTGCGAGTACGACTGAGTAAGGAAATCCCAGAGCTAAGTCGGTCAGGAACAATTGAGCCTGCGAATCTGCAAACAAGACAGGACATGAGATGATTCGGGCCCTCGTAGATTTTGCCCTTAACAACAAATTTGTGGTGCTGGCCATCGCCATCTTGCTGGCCGGATGGGGCGCTATCTCGTTCCACAACCTACCGGTGGAGGCCTATCCCGATATCGCCGACAACTACGTAACGGTCATTACGCAATGGCCGGGCCGCTCCGCCGAGGAGGTGGAACAACAGGTCACGATCCCCATCGAGATTCAAATGTCGGGAATGCCGCACATGACCTTTCTGCGGTCTGAGTCGATCTTCGGCCTGTCGTTCGTGATCATGATCTTCGATGACACCTCGGTCAACGACTGGAACCGGCAGAAGGTTCTGGAACGGCTGACGCAGGTGAATCTCCCTCCCGGACAAAATCTTCAGCCGCAAATCGGTACGGATTGGAGCACCACCGGCCAGATCTACTGGTACACGCTGAGAAGCACCAATCCGCGGTACGACTTGATGGAACTGAGGTCAATTGAAGACTGGGTTCTGCTCAAGCAGTTCAAATCGGTCCCAAATGTCGTAGACGTTTCCGACTTCGGGGGCACGGTGCGCGAGTACCAGGTGCGCATCGATCCCGGCAAACTCGTCTCTTACGGACTGAGCATCGGCCAAGTCGAGCAGCAGCTCGCCAACAACAACATCAACGCCGGCGGCAGTTTCGTTGAAGTCGGGATGCAGCAGATGAATGTCCGCGCCCTCGGATTGTTCAGCAGCGTGCATGACATCGAGGAGACCGTCTTAAAAACTCAAACCGGAACCGCGCTCCGCGTCAAAGACATTGGCGAAGTAACGCAGGGTCCAAAGATCCGGCTGGGCCACATGGCCAGAGCCAATCACATGGAGGACGGGCGGATCATCGACGAGCCCGACGTCATTCAGGGCGCCGTGCTCATGCGCAAAGGCGCTGAAGAGCAGCCTACGCTCGATGCCATCCACAAGAAGGTGGACGAACTCAACAACGGCCTCCTGCCTCCGGGCGTGAAGGTCGTTCCCATGCTGGACCGCAGCGATCTGCTTCACTTCACACTGCACACGGTGCTGCACAACCTGACCGAAGGCATGATCCTGGTCAGCGTGATCCTGTTTCTGTTTCTGCTTAACGTTCGCGCCGCTCTTATCGTCGCGCTGACGATCCCGTTCTCCTTGCTCTTTGCATCGATCTGGCTCGATCTGAGCCACATTCCGGCAAATCTTCTCTCCCTGGGGGCGCTGGATTTCGGGATGGTGGTGGACGGCGCGGTGGTCATGGTGGAAAACATCGTTCGACACATGAGTCGACTGAATAACGGCTCAGGGAACGGAAAGACTCCCGCGGAGGCGATTCGCGAGGCGGCGTATGAAGTGCAGCGGCCGGTCTTTTATGCGATCGCCATCATCATCACCGCCTACATGCCCATCTTCACGCTGCAACGGGTGGAGGGTCGGCTTTTCCGGCCCATGGCCTGGACAGTCGCTCTCGCGCTGCTGGGCGCCATGACGTTTTCCGTTCTCATCGCGCCGGTGCTGGCAGGAGCATTCTTCAGCAAGGGCGTCCACGAACGGCGCAACCGGGTGATGGACTACCTGACGGAGCGCTACCGCGAGGGGCTGCGCTGGGCGGTTCAGCATCGTGGGGTCGTGGCTGGAGTCGGCATCGCAGCCTTGGCCGGAACGCTTTACCTGGGTTTCGGCGGGGTCATTGGCGCGGAGTTCCTGCCTCACCTCGATGAAGGCGCGATCTGGGCGCGCGGCACGCTCGCCAATAGTACAAGTCTCTCGGAGGGCGAAAAGTTCACCACCAGCGAGCGCTATGTTTTCGCCTCTTTTCCGGAAGTGAAGACGGTGGTCTCGGAGGTCGGCCGCCCGGACGATGGAACCGACACCGGCGGGTTCGGCAACACGGAATATTTCGTTGATCTGAAGCCGAAAGACCAGTGGAGGCCGGTCTTCCATCGCAACAAGGAGGAGCTGATCGCGGCCATGAGTCGCGCCGTAGATAAATATCCGGGCGCGATCTGGAACTTTTCCCAACCCATCGAAGACAACGTCGGAGAGACGATGACTGGCACCAAGGGTTCGCTGGCGCTCAAGATTTTTGGGGACGACCTGAAAACTCTCGAGCAGAAGGGCGAGGAAGTTACGGCTGTCATGTCCAACATTGCAGGCATGCATGACGTCAAGCTCTTGCGCGATTTCGGCCAGCCGAATCTTGATTTGACGATCGACCGACGCCAGGCCGCTCGCTTTGGAATCAACGTGGCCGACATACAAGACGCTGTCCAGACCGCCGTCGGCGGCAACGCGGTGAGTCAGGTACTGATCGGCGAGCAGCGCTACGACGTGGTAGTTCGATACCAGGCTCCCTTCCGTAATACGCAACAGGCCATCGAGAAAGTCCGTCTGCCCTCCCCTACCGGCGAACGTGTTTCTCTGGCGCAATTAACCAGCGTAGAAATCAAGGACGGTGCGTACGACATCTTTCGCGAAGGCAACATCCGGTACGTAGCCGTCACGTTCAACGTGAGAGGCCGCGATCTTGGCACCACCGTGGAAGACGCGATCAAACAGATCGGCCAAAAAGTGAAGCTGCCGCCGGGCTACGGCCTCGGCTGGTCCGGCGAATATGAGAGTGAAAAACGAGCGGAGGCGCGGCTGGCACTTATCGTGCCGCTGACGATTCTTGTCATCTTTATCATTCTCTACACCATGTTTCGCTCGTATAAATGGGTGCTACTCATTCTTCTGAACGTAGGGCTGGCTCGCGTCGGCGGCTTTCTGGCCCTGCTGATTACCGGAACTTACCTCAACGTGTCGTCGGGCGTCGGCATGCTGGCGCTATTCGGCGTGTCGGTGCAAACCGGCGTCATCATGCTGGAGTACATCAACCAGCTCCGGGCGCGCGGTTATTCGATCGCAGACGCCGCGGTGGAAGGCGCCGTGTTGAGACTTCGCCCCATCATGATGACCATGCTGGTGGCAACTCTCGGGCTTTTGCCCGCGGCCCTGTCGCATGACATCGGATCGGATTCGCAGAGGCCTTTCGCGATCGTGATCGTGGGCGGACTGATTTCCGATTTATTGCTGAGCATCGTCCTGTTGCCGACGTTTTATGTCTGGATCGCGAAGGATGGCGATCAACTTCCGGAACCAGAGGGGGCCCTTGAATAGTCTTAAATTGCTCCGAGAGGTCCGCGGAACGATCCAGGCAGGTGTGTTCCTGGGCGCGGTGGCGTGCGCGCTGGCGTGGGCGCTGGCCAGCCTGGCACTCGGTCAAGCCACTGGACCGACTCGGATCACCATCGACGAAGCCATTCAGATGGCGCTCCAGCACAACCACAACATGCTGGCGATTATGACCACGATCCAGCAGGCCGAAGCGGAGGAGACCACCGCCAACCTGCGGCCCAATCCGACGCTCTTCGCTGACTGGGAATATTTGCCTCTGGGCTCGCCGGCCAAGCAAAATCCAGGCCTATATTCAGGACAGTCAACCAACGATTATCTGAAGAACAACACGGAAGGCGACATAGGACTTAGCTACCTGATCGAGCGTGGCAAGAAACGGCAACACCGATTACAGGCAGCGAAGGACATTACCGCCCAGACACGGTCGCTGGTCGCCGACAATGAGCGCGGTCTAACATTCAACGTTGCATCCCTGTTCGTCAACGCGCAGCTGGCCGAATCGACGATCGAACTTGCCGAGAGGGATTTGAAGAGTTTTCAGCAAACCGTCGACCTCAGCGAATTGCGCTACCGCAAAGGCGCCATCAGCGAAGACGATTACTTGAAGATCAAACTGCAGCTGCTCCAGTTTGAGACCGATTATCAGCAGGCCGAACTGGCAAAGGTCCAGGCCCTTTCCGATCTGCGACAGCTGCTGGGCTACGAATCCGTTTCCGCCGACTACGACGTGGACGGACCGTTTGACTACCAACCGCTGAAGGGAAATCTGGAAGACTTCCAACTGAAGGCTTTGCAGAACCGGCCTGATCTCCGCGCAGCCCAGCAGGGAGTGACTGCGGCCAAGAGCCAGTACGAACTGGAGAGGGTGATTGGCAAGCAAGACGTTACCGTGCAGGGCAACTATTCGCACGTCAACGGAATTAATGCCGCCAACTTCCTTGGCAGCATTCCACTTCCGATTTTCAATCGCAACCAGGGCGAAATCGCGCGAACCCGCTTCGCGATCACGCAAGCGCAAGAGCAGGAGAAAGCCACCAATGGGCAAGCTCTGACCGATGTGCGTGACGCCTACGAAGGATTGCGTGTGAGCGACAAGGTCGTGCAGCTTTATCGTTCGGGCTACCTTGACGTGGCGCAAAAAGATCGGGACATCGCCGAGTACGCTTACCAAAAAGGCGCCGTCAGCCTGCTTGACTTCCTGGACGCGGAGCGCAGCTATCGCGCAACTCAACTTGCCTATCGCCAAGCCCTCGCTTCATACTTGCTCGCTCTGGAGCAGCTAAAGCAGGCGGTGGGCACGAGGGCATTGCCCTGACCTGGTGACCGCGGTTTTTCGCAGACTGGTTTACAAGAACACATTGGCGAAGGAGCCGGATCGTTGGACAAGCAAGAGGTACGGAACCGGATCGAAGAACTCGGGATCATACCTTCGATCCGCGTGTCGACGACCGAGGATGCCTTGTTCGCGGCAGATGCGGTCGCCCGTGGCGGCATCCCGATCATCGAAGTTACTTTGACGGTCCCGGAAGCGATCAAAGTAATTTCCAACCTGGTGCAGAAGGCTCCGGGAGTAATTGTTGGCGCGGGCAGTGTGCACGATGTCGAGACCGCACGCCGGTGTCTGGACGCGGGCGCCAAGTTCCTTTCCAGTGACGGCCTTGACCCGGAAACGGTTACGTTCGCGGTGCGCCAGGATGTCGTCGTGATCCCCGGAACCCTCACTCCCACTGGGGTCATCACTGCATGGAAGCTTGGTCCGGACTTCGTCAAAGTTGTTCCCTGCGGGCACATCGGAGGCGACAGTTACATCCGAGATCTTAAAGCCATGTTTCCCAACGTTCCAATGATTGCGGCCGGCGGTGTGAACCAGCGGACCGCGTTCAGCTTCATTGCTGCCGGGGCGGTAGCGCTGGGAATTGGTGGAGAGTTGATCCCCCGCGAAGCCATCCGGCGACGCCAACCCGACAGAATTGCCGAACTGGCGCGCCGGTTCTTAAGCGCCGTCAGTAACGCTCGCGATCGTTGAGGGGCAGCTGGAAACCCGCCTCCGGAAGGGGAAGACAGAGTCCTCAGTGAATCGATATCTGGAGGTGCTATCTGCGAGCCTGGCAACGTTCGCTACCACGAACCTTGATGACGCCTTCCTGCTGACTCTGCTTTATGCGCGACGGATTCCGGCGCGCCGCATCGTGGCCGGTCAGTACCTAGGTTTCGCGGCTATCGTTCTGCTGAGCCTGGTCGGGGCGCTCGCGGCTCTAGCTATACCGCATCGCTGGATTCGGTTCCTCGGTCTAGTACCGCTGGCAATCGGCGTAAGGTTGCTGCTTCACACGCGGCGAACGAAGTCGGAACGGCTTGGCCTCGCTAACCTCAGCGTGGCCTCCATCGCGCTCCTGACTGTTTCGAATGGAGCTGACAATATAAGCGTCTACGTCCCCTTCTTTGTGATCGCTCGAGCTCAACTCTGGTTGATCTTGACGGGTACGGTGCCCTTGTCGCCGTGTGGTGTTTCGTCGGCAGATGGCTCGGAAACCATCCACTTGTTTTCGGCATACTCGACCGGTGGGGCGACCGGGTTGTCCCGTTCGTTTTCATCTTGCTTGGAGCCTACATCCTCCACTTCAAGTGACCCTCGCCGAGGGGTAGCGCAGGGGTGAACCCAACAAGTCCGCATACCGTCGGTGCGAATCATAAGGCTGGACTTGAAACAAAGCTGGATACGTCGGCAACAGACTGAGCAGAAAAAGTAATGGCTGGCGGATTGTATTTTTCCGCCAGCCTAAAGATAGCGAGCCCGAAGGGTTGGGCCCCAATTTACCACTGGTTGCTTTGACAATCTCTCGCTTGCTGTTCCGCCCGCGATGGACTAGCTGATCGGCGGCAAGTTAGCTTGGCAGTGATGGCCCGGGGGGCACACGAAAATCGGCCCGCCGTCTGCGACGGGGACAAGCTGTACGTTAGCTGCGAGGAAAGTACCTACCAGCCCGGCAATTAGAATCGAGATTCTGATTGCGCGCTTTGCATTGATCTGAACCATGGGTGTTGCTCCTTAGGGTCCCTGGGGGGATTTTGTAGCCTTGCTCGGTTTGTCCGTCGCAAGTGTCTTTGTAGATGCAAGCCGCGTTCCAAAGCGGAAATAGGAGTGTAATGAGCAATGAGCACAATTTGTTGGGAAAAGTATGGTTTTCTGGCCCGTTTGGATTGTCCCCAGTCACGTTCGGGCGCGAGAACCCCAAACAAAGGTGCTCGGCGCCTAACATTTATGTTAGGTGCGGGCACTCCGGATCGCGGCAGGTCCGGGATATACTCATTCCGTAATGGGCCACTCGGGTCAAGACGTCATCGCCCCGGCAATCGGGGCCCGGCTGGAGGCGGTTAGCGGCCCCCTCCAAGGTAAGCTGTTCCGGCTGACCAACGGTGAAGTCTCGATTGGTCGCGACCCGTCAAATGAAATTTCACTTCTCGACGGGCTGGTTTCGCGACGGCACTGCGTGATTCGCAAAGCTGGGGAAGGGTTCCGGCTTCAGGATCTTAAGAGCCGCAATAACACCTTCGTCAGCGGCGTCCCCATAAGGGATAGAGTCCTGGTTCCAGGCGATGAGATCCGCATCGGAAACTCGATCTTCATCTTCCAGGGAGCAAACACTGAGCCCACCACGGGCGCCGCGTCCCTGCAACTTGACGCTACTCCAACCCCAGGCGGCCCCACCGTTCTTCTGCGAAAAGAGGACTTGCTTTACCTGCAGCCTCAGCGCCCCAACAGCTTGCCCGCCACCGCGAAAACGGTTCGCGACCTCAACGTATTACTCGATTTCAGCCGAGCCTTGAACTCGGTGCGTGGCCTGGACGCGGTGCAGGAAAAAGTTTTGGAAACCGTGCTCGAGATCGCCCCCGCCGATCGAGCTGCCATCTTATTGACCGATAACGGTATCGATGGTTTTTCTTCCATCCGCGGCAGGGACCGTCGCCTGGGAGCGAACCAGCCGGTTCATGCTAGCCAGACTATCCTGACCCGCGTTCTGGAGGAGAATCTTGCCGTCCTTTCCAACGACGTCCTGAGCGACGAGACCTTTCGGGAAGCGGATAGCTTGATGGCACCGAAAGTAGGATCCGTCCTGGCCGTGCCTCTTGCAGTACAGGACAAGCTCCTGGGCGTCATATACCTGGACGCAAGTTCGCCCGGCGTGCGCTTCGATTCCGACCTTCTGCAATTGGTCTCGGCGTTGGGAAACATCGCCGCGCTGACCGTTGAGAACGCGCGCCACCTGGAATGGCTGGGAGGAGAGAACCGTCGCCTCCACGAAGAACTCAGCATCCATCACAGCATGGTCGGGGAGAGCAAGGCCATGCTCGACGTTTACGAGTTCATTTCCCGCGTTGCCGGGCGCGATTCGACGGTCCTGATCTCCGGGGAAAGCGGCACCGGGAAAGAACTGGTCGCGCGGGCCATCCACGAGAATAGCGGCCGGGCGGACAAACCATTTGTGGCCATTAACTGCGCGGCCATCACCGAGACTTTGCTCGAGAGCGAGCTGTTCGGACATGAAAAGGGTTCCTTTACCGGGGCTGTCGCTCAGAAGAAAGGAAAGCTGGAGATCGCCGAGGGCGGCTCAGTGTTTCTGGATGAAATCGGGGAACTGGCCGTCGCTATGCAGGCCAAACTCCTGCGGGTCCTGCAGGAGCGGGAGTTCGAACGAGTCGGGGGTACGCGTCCTATCAAACTCGACATTCGCCTGATCGCCGCCACCAATCGCGACTTGAAAGAGGCGTCCCGCACCGGCGAGTTTCGCCCGGACCTTTACTATCGCCTGAACGTCGTCTCGCTCCGCATGCCGGCCCTGCGCGAGCGGCGAGAGGATATCCCCTTGCTCGCGGCATTCTTCGCGGCGAACTACAGCCAAAAAGTAAAACGGCGTGTGGCGGGCATTTCTCCGCAGGCTCGCACCTGCCTCATGCGCTACGACTGGCCGGGTAACGTCCGCGAATTGGAGAACGCCATTGAGCGCGCCGTGGTCCTGGGTTCGACGGAATCAATTCTTCCCGAGGATCTTCCGGAGTCGATCTTGGAAGAAACAGCCGCCTCCGGGGAACCGGTCAGCGCTTTGCACGACGGCATTCGCGAGGCGAAAAAGACCCTCATCGAGCGCGCCATCGAGCAAGCGGATGGAAATTATACCGAGGCTGCCAAAATCCTCGGGGTGCATCCCAACCACCTGTTTCGGCTGATTCGCACGTTGAATCTGAAGCCGAAGCGCCAGCGATCAGGATAAGAGCTTGATTACCTCAGCCCTCTAACCAGGAACAGGTTGGCAAGATCATGCTGGAAGGTAGAGGCGCAGGCCGTCCCGTCGGCAGACAAGGCTAGCGGCCCAAGGAACTCGGCCCCAGGCTCAGGAACCCTCACGACCAGCCAAGGCTCTTGACGATGAGTGGCAATCTCGAGCCGGGTGATTTTTATGCCGGAGGCTTCACGCTGTTGCAGGAACAAGTACCGCCCGTCGCCACTCCATCGCACGGCGCTTTGACCGTTCCGCAAGTCAACGATTGTTTTGGATTCCCCGCCTCCCAAAGGCGACAGCAATAACTTGTGCGCATCTACGGTGACGAACCATTGTCCGTCCGGCGAAACACGGGTGCCCCGCGTGCCTTCCGGCGTGAGTGGGGTCCATTTTTTCTCCTCCACGTCGTAAATCCAGGTTCGGGTCGCATGACCGGTCTCGTTGCCTGTGAACAGGATCCGCTTGTTGTCGGAAAGCCATTCCACGCCATCGAAGTGAATACCTTCAATCTTCGGAAATCGCGATTCTCCGGGACCAGTGGGAAGCAACATCAGAGCGGAGCGCTCCCCTTCATGGTGGATACAGGCTACCCATTTACCATCCGGCGACAGCGAGGGCCGATTCCCATAGCCCAGGCGTATGGCGGGTGAGCCGTCCGTCTTCCTCATATAAATGGCCGAGTTGCGTCCCTGACCATTCGAAAGCTCGACGAACAGGGCCGATCGACCGTCGTTCGAAAGCTCGTAGAGTAAGGATGAATCCAGCCAGGCTAGATCGCGTTGGGCGGAGCCGTTCGGCGGTACATAGAGGATGCCGAGTCGCGAATTGACCGTGCTCAGCAAAACGCGGCCATCGCGGGCCACATCCTGCATCACGATGATTCCACCAGTCTGAGAAATCAGCCGCTGCGCACCCGTGAGCGTGACGGCATAGAGCGCCGGATCGCTACCGGGCTGACCGCCAGAAAACCACACTTCATGATTGTCCACCGACCAATTCAAGGCACCGGTGGCGCGCCATCCCCGGGACAGCACCTGCCTGGGATGGTTCGGGCCGACTACGCAAAGCGCATAATCGCCGACTTCAACATCAAAATCAAAAAAAGCGACCAGCTTGCCGTCCGCTGAAACGCGCGGCATCAACGGCGGCCGCTTCTCGGTGACGTACAGCATCGTTCCTACGGGATATTCCAGCTGGTAACGTCCGCCCACCGTTCGCACCACGGCCAGCGATTCCCCATCCGGACCCCAGTCCGCGCCACTCACTCCTTCTAGGATTTCTCTGGGCGCGCCCCCGCCAAAGGGCACGCGCGCCAGGGTACCGACGTCTCCGCCGCCCAACAGGATCGCCATCTCCCCGCTCTGCGAGATGGCGAGCACTCTTGCGCTGGGCAGTTGCAACGGCCTCGCTTCCCGATTTCCTGGCTGCGCGGAAAACAGAGTTGATGGAGCGCCGTCCCACTCGGCAGAATAGACAACGTTGTCGCCAGGCGCGAACTTCGCCGAGGTAACGTCACCGCGGCGAAACGTCAGGCGCTGGAACGACGGCGGTTCGGGACGGAAAAACTTCTGCTCATAAGAAATGCCGGACACAAGTCCCAGCGCAACTCCGAGCACAATTCCCGTCACTAACCGAGCAATCAGCCAGCGCCTTGCTGGCGGGATACTGCGTGAAACCAGTGCTGGACTTACTAGGCCGACCTTGCTGGAATCCGTCTCGTCGCGCAACTCCTCCAGCGCCACCTTAACATCGGCCATGGTTTGCCAGCGGCGCTCGGGATCTTTCTTAAGACATCGCGCAATGATCCGATCCAGTTCCGGCGGAATTTCCGGAATGGTCTGAGACGGCGGCTGCGGATCCTTGTAGAGCACCGCCGAGAGCGACGACAGCTTGGACCCACCCGCGAACGCCCGTTGCCCTGTCGCCATTTCATAAAGCACCGAGCCAAAAGAGAATACGTCGGAACGCGTGTCGACCTTCTTCCCGTCGGCTTGCTCAGGCGACATGTAGGCAACCGTGCCCAGGATGGTGCCCGCTTCCGTAAGAGGCGACCCCTCGCCATGCAAGGTCTCGGCGTAGGCATCTGTTTCCCCTGGTTCACTCAACTTGGCCAAGCCGAAATCAAGGATCTTGACCGTCCCCTGCGGCGTCACGATTATGTTCGCGGGCTTCAAGTCACGATGCACAATCACGGCGGCGTGCGCGGCGGCCAGGGCGTCCGCGACCTGCACGGCATACTTCAAAAGCTCACGAACCCGAAGACCCTTCCGGCCAATCAGGTGATCGAGCGTGTCTCCCGCCACGTACTCCATGGCGATGTATTGCACCGGCTTTCCATCGATCTCCTGGGTATCGACGTCGTAGATGGTGACGATGTTGGGATGGTTCAGTGACGAGGCGGCCTTCGCTTCCTGGATGAAGCGGCGCTCTCGGTCTGCGTTGAGAGCCGTCGCGGACAGAATCTTGATCGCGGCAGTTCGGCCAAGGCGCGAATCCACGGCCTTGTAGACCACACCCATCCCACCGGCCCCGAGCTTAGACTCGATGCGATACGAGCGGAGTGATTTGCCGATCATCTGTGCAGCTCCGAACCTGCGGTCGCCACTTGCACGGAAACCTCGTCAGTCGCAGCCACAACACACAACAAAAATTAAAGCGGTCGAGACACGCGAAGAAAGCAATTAATACAGTGCAGTTGGCGGGACGATTTCTCGATCACTGTGGCGAGCCCAAAGTCCAGACCAAAAGCAGACGCTGGCGCGACATGCCCGTGCATCTCCGAAGAGGGTGGCGGTGCAATTCTAACTCAGATGGGCCGGTCTCGCTATGATTGCACGATCGTCAGCCCGGACCGGAGGTACGCGAGCAACAAGATTTTCAATGGACCAAAAATGCTGCCCTCTGTGGGCGGACTCGGCCCTGCGGGTTCGACGCTCGGACAGGCGAAGGCCGCTGTCCGAAGACCAGCCGAGCGTAGGGATCATCTTGCCCCAAGCATTCCCCAGGCCCGACTGCTTGTCTCAGGACCGGGAGTCCGTCCGAGACGACTCGGCGGGCAAGAAGCCTGGTTCAACGAGAGGACGGAAGATACCGACTTGGCTCCGAGCCTTCCCGTGGAAGGCCGTCACCTTAAAACCAGCTCGCCGCAGGGCCAACGAATGCAATCGCTTTTACGCTAGCAAACTACGGGAAAGCGTTTCGCATGGCTTCTAAAGGGATTACAATCTCGCGAAGGGTCGACGAAATACTAGCCGTGGCGTCAATGGCGTACAAGGGCTGTGTGTGCCAAAGAGGCTAATTCCACGAGTTGAAGAGGAGGATCTGCTCCGGGCGTTTCTAGAGCACATCCCCGACGGGGTCTACTTCAAAGACCGCAAGAGCCGTTTTGTGCGCATCAGCCGATCACTCGCGGTCAAATTTGGACTAAGAGATCCGGTTGAAGCGGTCAACAAAACCGATTTTGATATGTTCAGCGAAGAGCATGCGAAACAGGCGTTTGCTGACGAACAGGACATCATCCGCACCGGTCTGCCCATCATTGACGCAGAAGAGAAAGAAACGTGGACCGATGGACGCGAGACTTGGGTCCTTACGACCAAGTTGCCGTTGGTGGATCGCAAAGGAAACGTTATTGGCACGATGGGAATTTCCCGCGATATCACTGAGCGCAAACGCGTCGAAAGAGAGCTGCAGGAATATCGAGTCCGCCTGGAAGAGCTGGTGGCAGAAAGGGCTGCCGAACTCATACAGGCCAACGAGGAACTCGAACGGGATATTGCAGCACGCAAGGTCGTGGAGGAGAAGCTAGCTCTAAAGGCGCAGGAACTGGCGAAATCAAATGCGCTCTTGGAGAGCCTTTCTCTGGTTGACGATCTTACTGGACTGTACAACCGCAAGGGATTTTTTGCGCTTGCCGAGCATCGCGTGAAGCTGGCCAATCGAACCGGAGAGCCTTTCTCAATAGCCTTCGTCGACCTTGACGGTTTGAAGCGAATCAACGACACGTTCGGTCACCAAGAAGGAAACCGCGCCCTGGTCGACGCCGCAAATGTGTTAAGAGAAAGCTTTCGAGAGTCGGACATCGTTGCCCGTCTCGGAGGGGATGAGTTTGCCATTTTTGTTGCCGAGGCAGCGGAAAGCAAGATTGCCAGCATCACGACCCGCATTCAGCAGAATTTGGCCGCGTGCAATAGTGCCGCAGGCCGCAATCATCGTCTCTCGTTCAGTGCGGGGATCGTTTCGGCAGGTGATCCGAAGACTTCGGATCTTGAAACTCTGTTAGCCTCGGCCGACGCGCTGATGTACCAGCAGAAGAGCGGCCGCCAACGCTCTCGGGGCGAGGGCACCTCTCTAGAACCCAAGCTGCAAGGGCCCTGATGTTTCTTACCTGGAAAAAGAACCCTGCCGCCTAGACCGTGGGCGGTTGGTCGGCTATTCCGGCAACTGGATTCGATCGGGGTGCTTCCGTTCGCGTTCGTGCTCCTCGGCCAGAACTTTTTCCAGCCAATGGGCTTGACGCTCAGCCGCCGTCTTGTTCACAAATGTAGGATCGTGAAAGATGATAAATTCCTCACCACAATGGTCACAGCGCAGAGTACCCATCTCTCGAGAGGCGGGTGCACGCTCTCGCGTCTGACCTTTCTTTATCGCTACCGGTCCCATCGTTCACTACATTCTAGCGGGACATTGAGTCGAAGGTGTTGTGATCCGAACCTCAATGTGGAGCAAACTCGTCCGTCCGCTCTAAGACCCAGATGACGCAACTTGCACAATCTGGCTCGAAAGATTCCACCCCCGAATGGCCAACTGCGCCTCACCGTTTCCAGACTTCATAGGATACTCGATTTTGATTTCCCGGCTCTCCCCCGCTCTCCCCCGGCAGCAGCGAAACAATTTTACAAACAGAATCCCGTTCGACGTTAACAGCGGCGCAAGGTCCAGCTTGTATCCTTCGGTGACAGCATCGGCGACTGCGTCCCTGCGCTCTTCACGTTGGAGCAGCTTGTCATCCAGCGAATAAATTCTCGCGCTGACCGACAGACCATTGAGAGGAGCATTTGTCGTGTTGTCGACCGCAACGTTGTAGTTCGACAGATCCAGCTGCACGTACACCGGCTCGCAAGCTTTCTTCACGGCGTAGAACGAAGCCTGTGTATCGTAATCCGAGGTGAGAATCAATCTGCACCTGGGTGAGCGATTGCTCGTTTGGTATCATCACTTTGCCCGCACCTTGCAGACCGCTCGACTTCACTCATGGACATCCGGGAAATTGCCAAGCGTGCACGAGTTTCCACCGCGACCGTGTCGCGCACCATCAATCGGATTCCCACGGTCAACCCGCAGCTCGCCAAGCGGGTCTGGAGCGTCATCGATGAACTCGGCTACTATCCCAACACCCAGGCGCGCGCGCTGGTTTCCGGCCGCAGCCGGATTTTCGGGCTGATCATTTCCGAAATCACCAATCCCTTC
>DATKFH010000113.1:0-29701 GCA_035511455.1 Candidatus Sulfotelmatobacter sp.
TATGTCTGCGGACCGACACATTGTCAACCAAAGCCCAACCTCGTCTCTCCTGCGAAGCGCTGGACCCCGCTGTTATGGCGATGGCGCGACTGCGATTTTGCGATCTGCCACTTGGATGATGCCGCGAGCTTCTTTGAGAAAGTTCGGTACCAACCGTCCGATTCCGACGCAACGCAGGGAGTGTGCAATGGAACATCGTTCTCAGTTTCTATGGCAGAAAAATGCAACCGATCCAGAGCCGCGCCATCATATTAAATACGCTACTGCTGCGGCCGACATTAAATAAAGATGAAGCCTACACCCGCACGCCTATTCCGCCTCAGCGTGTGAATGAATGGTGTGTCCCAAGCGCAGAGCCATTTCAATGCTTCGTCAGGTCGTGGCGGGCGTGTTGTGCTCTGTGTGTCGTGAACGCCGGGCAACGGCGAGCCAAATGCAGCCGTAAGTATCTAGAGGACATGTGACAATGGACTCCCCCACTGTGTTGTGCATCGATGACCGTCCACAAGTGTTGGCTCTTCGCAAAGCGACTCTAGAATCTCATGGTTATCGCGTCAAGATCGCGTCCAGCGGCTACACCGCGATGAAGATCTTGGGGGAAAGGTCCGCGGTCGCGGTTCTACTGGAGTACAAACAGGAAGGCATGGACGAGGAAGCGCTAGCCTGCCTTATCAAGCAACGGTTTCCCAATCTGCCGATCATCCTGCTTTCAGCGTACTCCGAGATGCCAGAGCGAATCCTGTGGTTGGTGGATGAATATGTGATGAAGAGCGAACTGCCGGACAGGCTGGTGCCGATCATCGAACGAGCCTGCAGGCGCGCACCACGTTCGGAAGTAGGGCGGCAGCGTAGCGGAGTAGCAGCGTAGGGACCATGCCTCGGCTGGTGGTGTCAGTAGTACGGTTTTCACGGCGGTTTCGCGGGTCGGGTGTAAGCCGTTTGCCAAGGCCTATCACCTCCACTGGCAAACTGAATGTACACAGCAGTGCCAATCAAGGACGGACTCCTATGACGGCCAAGCAGACTTCCGGCGTTATCGTTACCGACCAGCGGACAATTAATTGCAAATGCGAGGCAGCGCCAACTGAATGCGAGGCAGCGCCAACTGAAGTGGCGCAGCCTGAACACTGGTATGGTTCATGGCGACCCCAGTGAACTTATGATCTTGAACATCAACTCGGCCCAGCGTAAGGCTGTCGGTAGTTCCAATACCGCGTGGCGCCTCGGAGCGAATCTGGTTTTCCATGACTGAAGAGTCCAAGAACAAAGAGATGAGGATTCATGCTCGGATGGTGAAAGTGCAGAGGAGGTTCAGTACATGAACATTTTCGGACGCGCCGCAGGGTTCTCAAGGCCTGGATTGGCCAAGGAGAGTTTGGCTTGTCTCTTGTCATTGGCTCTATTGTTCGCGACCTGGCCGCTGAGCCTGTCGGCTCAAGACGCACCAGCTCAGGACACACAAGCCCCGCCACAGGGGGGGCAGGCGGCGCCCTACGCACAGCAGACTCCAGAGCAGTTGCAGCGCCTAGTAGCACCGATTGCGCTGTATCCGGATTCGCTGGTGGCGCAGATCCTGGCAGCGTCCACATTTCCCGAGGAGGTCGTCGAAGCCGACAGATGGGCGCAGGCGCATCCTGATTTGAAGGGCGAAGCTTTGGGCCAGGCAGTGGATCAGCAAACCTGGGACCCGAGCGTGAAGGCGCTCGCTGCATTTCCGTCCGTCCTGGGAAATATGGACAAGAACCTCTCGTGGACATCATCTCTCGGCGATGCCTACTACAACCAGCAGCAGGATGTCATGGATGCGGTGCAGGTGATGCGCCACAAGGCGGAAGCGGCCGGCGCTCTTAAGACCACGCCGCAGGAGGTCGTACAGGAGGAAGGCTCGGATATTGATATTGAGCCCGCTGCCCCCGATGTAGTTTACGTTCCGGCGTATGATCCGTGGGTGGTTTACGGATATCCCATCGTGGCGTGGCCGGGATGGTATCCGTATCCTGGAATTTGGTTTGGCGGTCCGTACCTCTCGTTCGGAATCGGTTTTGGCATCGGTTGGTTCGGTGGTTTTGGATGGGGATGGGGTCATTGGGGATTCGATTGGCATCACCGCTACGCAATGTACAACCACGGCAGGTACTACTCTCGAAGTAGAACTTTTTATAACCGAGGCAGTTACTACCGAGCAGGAGGCGAGCGAGGCGTAGAAAGGAATGTGCAGCGCGGGGTGAGCGGCAATCGTGCTGGCGAAACCGCCAGGCCTTTCGAGGGGGACCGAAATGCCGCTCGAGGCTACGCTGGGCCTCGGGGTCAGAGTGGCGTTCACTCGGGCGCCTTCAGCGGCTACGACCACGGCGGAGAGACCAGGAGCTATTCTTCGCGCGGAGGCGCCAGCATGGGTGGCGGAGGATTTCACGGCGGCGGCGGTGGCGGGCACGGCGGCGGTGGCGGGCGGCGGTAATCCTAGGTTCGTTATGCTCCCGGTAAAGCCTGAAATCTAAAGATGGAGATAAGTCATATGCGACGAACGAAGCTGAATGCCGGCAAATTTCATTGGCCTAGTCTTACTAAACTGGCTCTGGTCGCTATGCTCATGACGGTGTGGGTTCCCACCCGTTCCATGGCGCAGCAAAAGGGCCAAAAAACGTTCTCATCGACGGAAGAAGCGATCAACGCACTGGTGACGGCCGCGCAGGCTAACGACGAAAAAATGATGCTCGATATCCTCGGACCCGACGGAAAGCAAATCGTCTCGTCGGGAGACGAAACCGAGGACGCCGAAAGCCGCGCTAATTTCGTAAAGAGATATGAGGAAATGCACCGTCTGGTGAAAGAACCCGATGGAACCACAGTTTTGTATATTGGCGCGCATAATTGGCCCACGCCCATACCGCTCATGAACAAGGGAAAATTGGTGTATTTCGACACCGAGGCGGGCAAGAAAGAGATTCTATACAGGCGCATTGGCCGCAACGAACTATCGGCCATCCGCATTTGCCAGGAACTCGTGGCGGCGCAAAAGGAATACTCGGCGGAG
This sequence comes from Candidatus Sulfotelmatobacter sp., assembly GCA_035511455.1. Taxonomy (GTDB): domain Bacteria; phylum Acidobacteriota; class Terriglobia; order Terriglobales; family Acidobacteriaceae; genus Sulfotelmatobacter. Next base: position 3,035 of record DATKFH010000113.1, read on the forward strand.
CACAAGGAGTACGCGCGGAGAATCTTCAGTGATGAAGGGCAGCACGATGGCCTTTATTGGAAGGCTGCCGAGGGCGAGCCGCAGAGTCCCATCGGACCGCTTGTGGCATCGGCCGTCGCTCAGGGCTATGCCAAAAGCCAACAAGGTGCTCCGACCCCTTACCGCGGCTACTATTTCCACATCTTAACGCGTCAGGGAAAGAATGCTCCAGGCGGCGCGAAGAATTACGTCGTCAATGGCAAAATGACAGAGGGCTTCGCTTTCTTGGCCTATCCGGCGGAATACAGGTCATCCGGTGTGATGACACTCATAGTCACCGAGGGCGGCGTGGTGTATCAGAAGGATCTCGGCAGAAAGACCGATGTTCTCGCCAAAGCTATGAAGGAATACGACTGCAATCCCAGTTGGCAAAAGGCTGAAGAACAACAGGAGGGGGCTGCTGTCGAGCAGAAACCCAAGTAACCGGCACCCTGTCGCTTCACTCGATCCAGCAACTCCTGCCAGCTCCGGATAGCGCTAATCTGGCTTCACTACCACCGGCGTACGCGCCCCACGTCGACATGCACGAAGTCGGTGCTGCGATAGTACCCCACTCCTCCGCGATGCAGGCGCAAGGCTGCGTCACGCAGCTCCGACTCTGACAGCCGTCTCTCTGATCGGGGTGCTATTCGAGGGCTTGGTTTTCCAAATCGCATGTGGGAGCAGCAGCCCAATTACGACTGGCAGCAAGGGCACGCGGCAAGGAGCGTACACGATCACCGTTACCCGGCACGTATTCAACGGGCTCGTTAGTGCACACTACGCCAAACTTAAATCTCACACTGCAGTGAAGCTGAAATGGAACTCTGAGAAGTGGCCGCCTTCAGCACAAGACCTTCTTAGACGGGCGCTCCCTTGGGAGGTACGATAAAAGGGGGTTCCGTTCGAGAGCCACTCACTGCATTATGGTCAATGGCGACGGCCTTGCCTCTCGCTTTTTCGTCTGTATCTAAGAGATCGCCCCCGCATGCTGGACTACTAGTGCACCGGCGCTGGCTGAGGACTCGCCCGTGGAGCTGCTGCGCCCGGACTTGAGAAGTTTACCTTGGGAACCTCGCGCGATCCTGGCGAAGCTTCGAAGTAAGCTTCGTTCGGCTTGAAGGCCGCGATTCCCGCGAAAACGTTGTTGGGGAACTGCTGCACGTAGGTGTTGTAGTCGCGGAGGGTGTCGTTGTAGCGTTTGCGCTCGACCGCAATGCGATTTTCGGTGCCCGCGAGTTCATCCTGCAGGCGCAGGAAATTCTCGTTAGACTTCAACTGAGGATAGTTCTCGACAACCACCAGCAGGCGCCCGAGCGCTCCATCGAGCTGACGGTTGGCTGCTATCTTTTCTTGCGGCGTGCCCGCGGAAAGCAGGGCAGAGCGCGCCTTCGCGATATCGCCGAACACTGTGACCTCCTGCTGCGCATACCCCTTCACCGTCTCCACCAGGTTTGGGATCAGGTCGGCCCGGCGTTGCAGCACAATGTCAACCTGCGACCAAGCTGCCTTTACTGCCTCGTTCTTACTGACCAGCGTATTCCTCACGCTCACGTACTGGCCAAAAACAAGCAATCCACCCAGCAATAAAATTGCCACTATAACGACAACCCCAATCAGTGTTTTGCTCATAAGATTCTCCTCAAAAGACGCCCGGAACTCTACGACAAGCCCACGCTACCAGAGTCCAGCATTTTATCAACTGCAGCGGTCACCTGCTCCAGCGCTACCAGATATCGGGAAAAAACGTCCGCCACATCGAACCTCTTACGGTCGGATTTCCGCTCTCTCACGTCCAGCACCTGCAGAATGCCCGAGGCGTCAAACCCAATCTGTTTTGACAATGCCTGCACAGCTTCTCGCTTTCCAACTGGTGCATCGTGACCCAGCACAATCAGAGCGTGCCGGAACAGCGTGGCGAACGACGAGACCGACCGTATCAGCAACTCCCACAGGCGGGAGTCATTGCCTGAGGCCAAAAGCAAGTGCTGACGCAACAGTGCGAGTTTTTCCCGCAGCTCGTATTCCACCTGGACGCGGTGCAGATTGGCTGGAATCGACAAGCCCTGCAGGACGTCGGCGCCGAAAACGGTGCGGTGGTGCTGCTGCATGTCGATCAGCTCAATCGTAAACACGTCGGTAGAGCGCGCGATCTCGTCATGGGTCATGAACAGGGGCGGTGGCTGTTTTTGCGCGTCCCACCATTTCACTACAGGAGCCAGGGCCTGCAATGCCACGAATGAGCTGTCGCGAATCACACAAAACAGATTCAGATTGGAAAATTCGGGATGAAAGTCTCCCGCGACCGCCGATCCGAACAGGATCACACTTTCCAGGTTCGCTCCAGCCACCGCTCGCAGCCGGCTGACAAAGTCGTTAATTGTTTTCTCCGGAACCATTTGCGCCCTCGCTGACTACCAACTGCTGCTAGCCCCACCGCCACCGGAACTACCACCGCCGAATCCACCAAAACCCCCACCGCCGCCAAACCCGCCCCCACCCCAGCCTCCACCTCCCCGGGATCCACTCCCGCCGCCGAACATTCCAGAAAAAAGAATCCAGAAGAGTACGCCCCGAAGCGGAGTAAAAAGAACGATGAGAACAACGACAATCAGCAGGATAATTCCCCCGACCGATATCCCTCCGCCCCGCCGCTCTCGTGGCTCGGCCCGAGCCGGTGGGAGTTGCGGGGTCGTGAGTTGAACGCCTGCATCCTGAGCAATCACCTGCGCAAGTCGCGAGGTGACCAGCAGCAGCGCCTGACTATAGTTCCCGCTCCGCGTGAGCGGAACGGCTTCCCGCTGAAAACTCCCCACCTTCCCATCGGGCAGGATGGGTTCTAGCCCATATCCAACCTCAATCCGGGCACGGTGGTCGTCAATGGCATACAGAATCAGCACTCCGCGATTGGTGGCCTTGCTTCCGACGCCCCACTGATGAAAAAGATCGACCGCGTAGCTTTCGATATCAGAGCCATCGAGGGAGTGAATGGTCACCACCGCCATCTGAGCGTGTGCCTTCTCGTCAATCTGCCGGCAGATCTCGTCCATCTGCGCGATCGAGTTCTGATCGAGAACGTGGGCAAAGTCGTTCACGTAGCCGGTGGCTTTGAGCTCGGCGACCGGTTCGGCCTGCGCCACTACCACCAGCAGCAGAACACCAGTCATGCCCAGCGACCATTTTGTGCACAAACTCATCGGAGGCAAAATTGTACAGGACACTGTCCGGAAGCACTCCCAATACTTGCGGCAATTGTCCACACCAAGGCCTCCGCTATTTTTATAGCCAGCATTGCGAGCGAGGTTAGATGAGCCATCCTTACTGCCGTTAGCACGAGAGTGACCGTGATCGCACCAAATATCATTCGATCCGCGGAAAGTTGCGACCGCCAAGTAATTGATGCCGTGATGAAAACCACTAACGCTAGATCCGAGCCAAGCGAGTTCGCAAGCATAAGACGGATCGCCAGGATGCGCAGCCTATTCTCCAGTTGCGGGTGGAGGATCGGTTTCCGCAAATCTGTGTGCCCAGCTGCGAGAACGGGATCTGCAGTTGTCGCCAACAGGAGCCTTTTCGTTACGTTTGTTTTCTTCATGGCTTCGGCTATGTGGTGGGTACATGGGCAGCGCGCTAGGATGCTGTCTCGCGAAGTCAGCAGGTAGGAACGTCCCAGAGCGGGTCCGCCATCGACTCAAGCTCGCCCAGCAGTTGCCAACAATCGCCGCAAATTTGCTAATCAGATTGTGCGCGACCATGCAGGCAGACTCATGACGTTCTTTTTCTAAAGCCATCCGATTGGCGTGAACGACGCGCCATGAGCGAAGGAAACGTCAGGACAGGCTATATGCGCTAGTCTCAAGCAGGTGGAAAAAACAGTAAGACAAAACAGATTGTGAGCGCGGAAGGGAAGTCGAATCCGCGTGACAACGTAGGATAACTTACGTGTTATCAATCCGGCACTGTTGTTCGATTCCGACCGGCGCCTCAAACCTTCTCTTCTTCATCAACTTTTCACACTCCTGCAACCTTCCGTTCAAATAGCACGCCTAGATTCGGCTATTATGGAGACCTCGGTAAAAAAGCCTCCCACCGAATAGGTCCCGGGACGAATTCAAGTGGGGGCACCGCCGAGTCTTTTCCAACGCCCTTTCATTCAGTGCACCTGTTCACAGCGAGACTTGACCGCCGCTCCAAACGCAGACCCACTATTCCTCCCGGCATCCCTCCGGCTAGAAGCCGGGGTTGTCTACCCTCGTTGGACGCGGGCAGTGTTCCGCAACGACCAAAGGCTGGAGTTGATCCTGATGAAACAATTCTTCCCTCTCATTAGAAATGCTTCGCTCATTATTCCAGTTGTGTTCTGCGCTGTGTCGTGCCAAGACGGTTGGGCGCAACGGACAACAATACCGGATTCCTCAGCGCCCACCACGCAGGGCGCCTCACCGCTGCAATCTCATGGTGGGAGCGATGAGGACTTAGCCTCACTTTCCCTCCGGATCCCCCTCAAGTCCATTCCGCCTCTAGTGGCCGACACCGCCGAGTATCCGGATTTCACTCTCCAACTCATCCAGGTGGGATGGCGCCGGGATGACCCCATTGATTTGTACGTGATTAAGCCGAAGAACGTAGAGAAGCCGCCCGTAGTTCTGTATCTCTACGGCTACCCGTCCGAGACCGACCGCTTCAGGAATGACGAATTCTGCCGTCTCGTGACGAAAAGTGGATTTGCAGCGGTAGGTTTTGTCGCGGCCATGGATGGCCATCGCTATCACGATCGTCCTATGCGGCAGTGGTTCGTCAGTGAACTTCAGGAAGCTGTCGTAAAGTCGGTTCATGATGTCCAGATGGTTCTGAACTATCTTTCTACCCGCAGCGATTTGGATCTGAACCGGATCGGCATGTTCGGGCAGGGATCCGGCGGAACCATTGCAATTCTTGTGGCCAGCGTGGACCCGCGGATCAAGGCAATCAACGTGCTTGACCCGTGGGGAAACTGGCCAGAGTGGATGGCGAAGTCCACGCTCATTCCGGAGGACGAAAGGCCGGACTATACAACGGCGCCGTTTCTGGACCAAGTGGCGGCTCTAGACCCGGTGCAGGTGTTGCCGCGCCTGACGCTCCCTATTCATCTGCAGGACACGCTCTACGAAAAAGAAACACCGAGAGTCAGCAAGGATCGCATCGAGTCGGTAATGCCCGGGCGCGGAACCGTTACCCGGTACGCGACGTCTGAGGAATTCAACGAGGATTTGGCTGAGGGCAAGTTGCTGAATTGGATCAAGGGCCAGCTGCAGAGCACCCCGGCCTCGCTTCGCAATCAAGTTGGCGGCAAAGAGTCATCGCACTAAAGGTCGTCAGCAGAACTCCTGTCCGGCCAAGAGAAAAGGGGCGAGAACATGTCTCGCCCCTTTTCGCGACAATCCCTAAACCTAATCCCCGCGGGGGGTAAGTACAAACCCATGGGCCACGGGCCCGTTCACGGGATCGTTGTAGATTCCCGTTCCGACGATCCTTCCTTGGTCGTTGATCGATGAAGCACTTTGCAAATCCCAGCCGGAATTGGTGGGAATCAGGCTGTTGAGGTCGCGCAGACCCCTTCTCCTGGTCCAGATAAAGGCATGGGTGTCAGCGTCACCGGTGGTGTTGGAGGTACCTACGACCACACCATACCCGTTAATTGCGTTGGCAGAAGCAAAGCTGCCTCCGAGATTTCCGAGGTCGATCATCTTGCCGTATGCGTACAGAAAGGCGTCGGTTCCGGTAGTGGTGTCTGCCGAGCCCACTACCAGGCCCTCACCATTGACAGCCAGAGCCTGCGACGTTGGTCCCCCCAACGTGCCCAGGTCCACTACTGTGATTCCTTCCTCACGCACAAACCACAGCGCCGCGTCCGTACCCCCAGCGGAGGTGTCCGAGGCGCCGGCAACGATTCCCGAACCATTGATGGCGTTACCGTAACTGTTAGTGCCACCAGGTAGCGTCCCCAAGTCAGCAAGCGTGCTGGTCCTGGGAGACCACAGGAAAGCATGTTGAGTTGTGAAATCACTGAGGTAGCTAGTCCCGGCGACGTAGCCACGGCCATTGATTCCGTTCGCCACGGAATTGATGCCCTCGCCGGCAGCCAGCGATCCCAAGTCATTCATCGTCGTGGTGAACAGAAACGCATGCGTGGTAACGCCGTCAGCCAAGTCCGCCGACCCAACCACAAAACCCGAGGTGTTGATTCCGTTTGCCGTGCTGTTGCTTCCTCCCAGGGTTCCAAGAGAGGTAATCGAGCCCTTGGTCCGGGTGACGGCATTGGATTGGACGTCACCCGATAGTGTGGAGAAGCCTACGATCACACCTCTATTGTTGACGGAGGTCGCGCCGCTGAAGCTCCCCCCAAGCGTCCCAAAATCCGCTACTCTATACTGTTGAGCTTGGCTGGCAGATGCCAGGGCAACCATCACCACGATCGCCAACAGATTGAATCTCTTCATTATTTGCTCTCCTCCTCTGGAGCATTGAAACCCATCTTCAATTTGAGAATCCGATGTTGCTGCCAACAAAAAAGTGGATGATCGAGCGACCTATGTCTGAAAACTCCTGCCAGTTACGGCACTCATCGAGCTTGTGGCACTTGCCTTTCACTAGCGGTGAACCACTCCCCAGTAGTAGGCCACCTGGCAGTGAGAAAGTGGGTGGAACGGCAAGTCCTGCCAATCCACCCGCATCTCAGCCATCACGGCGTTGCGCTTACCCGTTTACTTCGCAGCGCAAGCCGGACTAGCACCAAACGTTTTTTGTACCTGGTTGAGGACGCCAGGAGCGGCTCCCTTTGGTTCGATACAGCCGCCCACATCCCCTCCAGCCTCAGTTTGGCCGCTCAGCCCGTTGTTCGGACTAAAACCGGACTGGGCGTAGTGCGACCGATACTTGGTCAACTGCGTGAAGGGAACAAAGTCTGGCACCGTGCTGCTAACGTTGCTTTGCGCCTTAGTAACTACCGCCTGCGCATTGCAGAAGTTCGTATTGGGATTGGAGGTGCAAGTTCCCGACGGCTGCACATCCGTCACGATCCGCACAACTGACCAAGCGCGGTATTTACCGTTCCGCAGGTTGGGAAACGACCCCGTCGAGTTGTTCCAGAACGTGGAAACGGGACAAGGAGCCGTACACTTCGGGAGTTGACCCTTGCCGTTCTGGCCAGGTTCGCTGCCCGTGTAGCTCAGGAAGATCGGGTCGGTTCCATCGAGGGTAAGGTACCCATAACTAGCGCTGCCCGCCATTTTCGAAACGTTCCCGAAACTGTAGAAGGTGTAGCCGATTCCGTCCTTAGTATTGAGAACGCCGCCTGCCGCTCCGACACCGTTCATGACTTCGCCGGTACCGATGCCGCGCTGGCGTTTCCCTTGTGAGCCCGATCCGGTGCAATTCAGGTTCAAGGGGTTATTGTTCGCGTTCGCCGGATTCACCCCGTTTTCCATCGTGTCCGAGGTGACGAAAGGATGGGTCTTCCCGGTGTTGCGAAGCACGTTGAACTCGGTTGTGGTGTACGTTCCTGAGAGAGGCTCGCGGAGCCAGGGGAAAATCGGGGCACTTAAGCTAGTGGAAAGAACGCTGCCGTTGCAGTTTTTGCCTTCAAACACCGAACGGACGAGGCTGTCGGTAACGCCGGTCACGGCGAACGTAGAGCCCGATGGCGTGCCCAGGCCGTTCGTCGTATTCGTGCGATTTACCACGAAAACGATCGCTTGCGCGCCAACCGGGATGGTGATGCTCTTCTTCACCAGGAAGGTCTTACCGGTCGAGTCGAAGGGATCTGCCGTTCCCGGAATAATGTTGAAGGCCACTGGGTTTGCCTTGGCCGAGCTACCGGTGACAGCGCTAAGGACGGCGGTCCCGGTCTTTTCAGTCAATGGACTGCTGAACGACGGGCAGGTTCCTGCGGGCGTTGAGGTGTTGTAACCCAGGCCGGTGTAGTTGACCGTGTCGAGGATCGAGTTCACGCGGCACTCTTCGAATTGGGCATCTTCCGGACGGATGTCCGTGCCCGCTGCTGTGAGCACGGCATTGTTGACGGCGGCGTAAATTGCGGACGGGATCGACGCCGCATCGGCGCCCCAAAGAGCCGATGCAATCAGACCCTGCCCGGCAGTGGTTGTCGCCGTAGAATCGACCTCCAATTTGCAGCGTGGGTTTGCGAAGAAGCAGCGGTTTCCCACGACCGAGTCCACGGATAGATAGGCCCACGCCTCGGTTTGAGCACTATTCCAGACCACCCAAAGGTTTCCGGGCTCCACGACGATGGCGCTATTGCGCGGATCACTGAGCTGACCCCAGTTGTTGCCAGCCGTGGTTTTGCCTTTTGCGGTCCAATGGGCGCAACCGGTGCCGCACAGGCTGTTCGCTGCGATGCCCATGGACTGCCACATCGCCGACGATCCCGCGGCCACGAACTTGACGTTGACCGCAGCATTGGCTGCGGGTATCACACAGATCACCGCGCACACCACGAGTGTCGCGGACAGACATTTCATACGAAGCATTGGAAAACTCTCCTTATACGAAGATTTAAGTTGTTGAATGGGTTCTCCATCCATCGCAAGGCACGAGTTCGAGCCGCCGGCTCAGGGGTTCCATGTGGGGTTGGCTGTTGACTTCAAACCGGACACCCGTGAAGGAACTGGAATTCACGAGGAACGGCCCAGATTCGAAACCAGGAGCAACGCAAGTCAATTCGAGCTACGTAAGTGCGGAGTATCCCAGCACAGTGTTAAATCACGATGAAGTAAAAGTTAACAGTCTGTGACAGTACGAGTGGAGGAGTCATTCCACAGGACTTCGAGCAGACACTCCAGTCCGATGTACCAATAGCAACAACTTGTGAGCAACTCGAACATTCAACTCTGAGAACTGTGACCGGAAATGTTGACTCGGAAACCTGGGTAAGCTTCGTGCGACCGATAGTTTTAATTTGCGGTTAACAATAAGAGTGTATATTTTGCCACTCAACTTCTCAGACGCCAGGTCCTGCCACGTGAAATTTGTACGATTATTCTGTCTCTTGATCCTTGTTCTTCACTTTCCCCCGGCCATATGGGCACAGACGGAACGTGGCGCTGTGCTAACCGGTACTGTCGCCGACCAGTCGGGAGCGGTGATTGCTGGCGCAACTGTGACCGTGACGAACGCTGCAGGTGTGAAGAAGACCACAGTCAGCGATGACAAGGGCATTTACGCGTTCCGAGGGCTCGAGCCTGGCGTCTACAACCTTTCGGTTGCTGCAGCGGCATTCAAGGCTTATCAGGCAGACGCGATCAATGTTGCCGCCGGAGAACCGTTGACGATCGACGTTAGCCTTTTCCCCGCGGGCACCTCGACTGAGATCAACGTGGAAGGCAGCAACGCGGGAGCGGTTGAGACAGAGACCTCCCAGGTATCGGGGACGATCACTCAGAAAGAAGTAGTCAAGATCGGCTTGAACGGCAGGAATTTTACCCAGCTCATTGCTCTGGCACCGGGCGTGAGCAACCAGACTGGCCAGGACGAGGCCAAGGTCGGCGTGGTCGGCAGTGTCAAGTACAGCGTCAATGGCGGCCGCGTGGAATACAACACCTTCGAAGTGGACGGCAGCGATGTTCTTAACGCCGGTTTGAATGGAGCGTCCAGCACGCTGGTGGTCTATCCGAGTCTGGACGCGATCCAGGAGGTGAAGGTTCTAACCTCGAACTACGGTGCGCAATACGGCCGCACCGCGTCCGGCACGGTCCAGGTAACCACGAAGTCTGGAGCCAAGAGCTTTCACGGCAACGTGTATGAGTTCCTGCGCAATGAGGATTTCAATGCGCGCAACTATTTCGATCAAACCAAGCATGCCCCGCTTTACCGGAGAAACGATTTCGGCGGGACGATCGGCGGCCCGATCACAATTCCCGGCGTGTACAACACTAAGCGTGAGAAGACCTTCTTCTTCTTTTCCGAAGAGTTCCGATTGGAGAAGTCCCCCATCGAGTACAACCAGGCGGTTCCATCCCTGAAGGAGCGCGGGATGGTGACGACAGCGCAGGGCCTGCAGCCCAATATAGATCCCAACACCGGGCTCCGCCATTTTGACTTCACCGACGTTTGCCCAGTCACTCCGCCCGGGAGCGCCCAGCAATTCAGTCGCGCTCTTTATCCCGATTGTCCTCTAAGCGCCTTGAGCGGCAGTCCCACCACTCCCTACATCACTTTTCCAGACAACAACCTCATCAATCCATTCGGCGGGCTTGGTGGAGTGGGCTCATCAGTTGACAGCAATGCTCTCGCCATTCTCAACACAAACCTGATCCCATTGGCGAATTCAGCTACGGGGTGCAACTTTCGAGTGACTAACCTCGACCCCAGCGATCCGAATCACTGCTACAACGCAACCTTGTCTCCCTCCACGTACTGGCGGGAGGAATTGTTCCGGATCGATCACAACGTCACCAACCGGCTGAAGGCTACTTTTCATTATGTCCACGATGATTGGGATACGACAGTACTGACTCCGCAGTGGGGCTATGTGCGCGACACCTTCCCGACGGTACAGAATCGTTTCGTCGGACCGGGGCGCAGCCTGGTCGTTCGCCTTACAGACGCGATCTCCGCCTCGCTGGTGAATGATTTTGGCGTCAGTTACTCCAATTCGACCATTACATTGTCGGACCAAAACGGCGCGGGGGGGAGTTTCAAACTTCCTGCTTCGCTACAGGCGCCGTGTGCTTTAAAGTCCGACGGCACCATTACTCCTTCCGATCCCAATGTCCCCAGCGTGCCGCAGTGCCCGATAGGCTATCTGTTCAATAACGGATTTGGGGGAAAGGTCCCGGGCATTGCCGTCCTCGGTACCAACGCCGCCTACGGCGGACAAGGGTTTGTTGCGGATCCTTCCTATATGCCATGGAAGCACAGCAATCCGATCGTGAGCCTGCGAGACGATGTCAGTAAGGCAATGGGGAAACACACCTTACAGTTCGGAGGGCAGTACATCCTGTACCGGCGGAATGAGACCAACGCCGCTGTGGGCACCGCTACTGGTGATTTGCAGGGATTGTTAACGTTCAGCAATCTGGTACAGAGCACGGGCAATGCTTTTGCTGATTTTCTGTATGCGAACGGCGGCGTCTCAGGCGCCGGCCAAAATGGAAACCTCTTCTTAAGTCTGTCGCAGGATTACATCCAATCCTATACGCAGGACAGTGCCCAGCTACGCTACCACCAGCGGTACCAGATTGCGGAGCCCTATTTCCAGGATGACTGGAAGGTCAGCCACCGCGTGACGGTCAACTTAGGTTTGCGTCTGAGTCTTTTCGAAACTTACCGCGAAGCAAATCACCAAGCCTACAACTGGGTAGCATCGAGATTTAGTTCTGCGCTCGCGCAGAGGATCGCGGTCGACCCAGCAACCGGAATCCTGATCGATCCCGCGTTGTCGAAGCCGGGTGCTCCCGTTCCAATTCCTTTTAATCCAAGTAACTTTGGATCGGCGAACCTTGATCCGCGCATCACCAACGGCGTCGAGCAATGCGGGGTGAATGGTGTGCCGGCCGGTTGCATGAGTGGCCACCTCTTTAATCCCGCCCCGCGGGTGGGCTTTGCCTGGGATGTCATGGGAGACGGAAAAACTTCGATCCGCGGTGGCTACGGGATATTTTTCGAACACGGCACCGGCAACGAGGCAAATACTGGATCTCTGCAGGGTAGCGCTCCGCTTGTTCTGACCATGAATCAGACCTTCCCAAAGAACTACGCCTGCATCGGAAACATTGGCATCGGAACCGCGCAAGATCCCACGGGTGAATACTGCACGCCTGGGTTGGTGGGTGCTTACCCGCTGAATGTGACCTCGGTCCCGACCAAGGCGATATGGCCGTACGCGGAGCAGTGGAGTTTGAGCGTACAGCGGGAGTTGCCAAGCGGGCTCGTCGGCACATTTGCTTACGTCGGCAGCAAAGGCACCCACCTGTCAATCGAGACCCAGCGGAACCAGTTGAGCCCGGTCGCCGCCGCGTACAATCCATTCGGCCCGAACGAGCCAATCACCAACCTGGACTGCCAGGGCGGCGGCACTTCGGTTGGAACCATCCCGTTTGCCCTTAGCAATGGCACGGTGGTGACGCCGAATAATCCTGCGTACATCAACCTTCTGGCTGCCTGTGCCAACCAGCAAACGCCCAACGTAAACACCCTGCGCCCATACCTGGGCCTGGGAAATATCTTTGCGCTCCAGGATGTCGCAAATTCCGTTTACCACGCGTTTCAAACGACATTGCGCCGGACGAGAGGCCCGCTGACGGTCGGTGTTTCCTACACTTACAGCCATTCCATCGACAACTCGTCCGACCGCAATGACAACGTTTTGGTGAATTCGTTGGATCTCCGCTCGAATCGGGCAAGTTCGAACTTCGATGAACGGCACCTGTTCAACGTCAGTTACGTTTATCAACTCCCCACGTTGCGCTGGGCGGCGACGCTTCGAGACATGCTCTGGGAGGAAGAGGCGCCTGATTCCGGCACCACAGAGTCCACGGCTGACTCCAACGCGAAAGCGCCCGCGCCTAATTCCAACGCCAACCTGCACGCGCCTTCAACGGGAAGTTCCCATTGGGGAAAAACTCTGTTGGACGGGTGGGAGTGGTCGGGGATCACGCTGTTCCAGTCCGGTACACCTTTCAGCGTGGTGAACGAGGCTGGCAACACAGGTATCGGGCTGACGGACAATGCCGGTGTCCTCGGTGGAATCGGGACGGTCGCTTCGTACCCGGATGTCATCCCCGGCACCCTCAGTCCAGGAAACAACGCGCAGAGTTTCGGTCCGCTGTTGGCCAACCCGACGCAGTTCGTCGCGCCCCGCGGACTGACCTTCGGCAACGCAGGCAGGAACTTCCTGAACAATCCACACCGCCTAAACTTCGACATGGCCCTGCTCAAACACTTCAGGATTAGCGAGGGTAGAGAACTCGAGTTCCGTGCCGAAGGATTCAATATCTTCAATACGACGCAGTTCCGCATCTACGATCCGGATAATCCGGGCAGCAGCGGCAATAACGTGATCAGTTGCTATGCCGGGCCGTTGTATTCGGCGGGGTTCAAGGGCAGCGGCAGCGACTGCGTGACCGGCGCATCTTTTCTTCATCCCATCAACGCGCATCGGCCACGAACGATTCAGCTCGGCGTCAAACTGAGCTTTTAGCCAGGAGCAGTTTGTGGAGGAAGAGTTGTGAGAATTATCGCGCGGGTTCTGCTCGCGTCCTTGGTCTTACTAACGGCGTGTGGTCGCAGTTCGTCTCCTCAGAACAGCGGTCCTTCCCTCGCGGGCAATTGGCAGATCGCGCTTACCCCCAATGACCAGGTGACCTTCCAGCCAAGAACGCTGTCGGGTTTTGCGCAGCAGGCCGGCAGCGGCGTAAACGGCAGTGTCTCGTTTTTAATTCCAAATGTCACAAACCCCTCCGCTCCTCCGTGTGCCGGAGCCGCTCCCCTTACGGGCAAGTTTGATGGGCAGAATGTGAATCTTTCGGTTAATCAGAATGGGCAGATGTTGACGTTGACGGGCACAAGTTCGTCGGATGTTTCGTCGCTCAGCGGTACCTACACGTCCCCGGCTGGCATTTGTGAACCCGCAGAAAACGGGTTATGGACAGCTAGTCTCATCAAACCGATCGTTGGATCATTCCAGGGAGTCTTGCACTCGGTTAGCTCCAACAGCTACAGCCTGCAGGACAAGGATTTTCAGGTCACTGGCATTCTCACGCAGGGCGCAAACACGGGCGCGACCAGCGCTACCCTTACCGGGACAATCACCACAACGGACTATCAGTGCTTCAGCACCGCGGCGCTCAATGGAACCGTCAGCGGTTCGAGAGTGCGGATGAGCATCATCGGGACCAGCGGGTTGCAGGTTGGCGAAATGGGTGCGGCGGTCGGGTCGCAAGCGCCCGGCGGGGCCTCAATCTCACCCGACGGCCTCACACTGCAGGGTTTGAATACACTCGGCACGGGTTATTTCATGGCGGACACCAAGGCATGTCCGTTCGTAAACCAGTCCTTCGATTATGGCAACTTCTGTCTGAACTTCGGGAGTGCGACCTCCTGTGTTGAACCGCTGAGTGCAACGCCCAACAATCTCACCTTTTCGGCACTGCTCGTGGGCGATCAAACCGGACCGACGCAGATGTTCACCGTGACCAATCAGACGTCGGGACCTGCTGCGCAGCCCATCAGTGTCAGCATGACGATTGGAGGCCTCACCAGTTTGGACTCACCCAATGACTTCAACATCGTGAGTCAAAACTGTGACCCCACTCAGCCCACACCACCACCGCAAGGCCCGTTTCAAGTGATAATGGCAAGCCAAGCAACCTGCACCCTGGGCATCAAATTTGTGCCCAGTGGATCCTGCCCACTCGATCCCACGGTGGGGCCGCCAGCAAAATGTCCGCTGCCACGGACCGCCCAACTCCTACTTGCAGACACACTTGATCCCACCACGGATCCGAATAACCCCCATGCTGTAAGTCTGGTAGGGGCCGGCCAAAGTGCGATCATCCCGTCCGTGGGAGAAGTCGACTTTCTGCCCTCACAAGCCAACACGCTTCAGACCATCACGTTCACCAACCAGACTCAGGCTCCGGGGGGGGAGGTGGTCACGATCCTGCCCACGAGCATCAATCCGTCGACGGGCCAGCCCTGCACGTACCCGACATCACCAGGGACGCCCTCCGGACTGCAGATAGTCGATTTCATTTTTGGGGCGTGCGACGGCGTCGCCGTGGGGACGGTCCGGCAAGACTTCACGATTCAGCCCGACAACTGTTCTGGCAAAACTCTATATCCCGGGGATACTTGCACGGTTGGGATCAGTTTCACGCCCCAAACCACCGCACTCATCGATGTCTTTTTGCAAATCAACAGCTCCGAACCCGACACTGGCCGCTTCCTCATGGAGTTGAAGGGCAACGTGGCCGCCATACCCACGCCGCCAGCCGGGAAGCGGAGACGCTGAGGTCGAACCGGTTGAACGAACTACAGGTCGCAACGCCGCGGAGTCTTCTTTGGCGCAAGCCTCTGGGACCGCAGCTCGCGTTCAAGACGATCACTAAGACGGAATTAAGGAGTTCGAACGATGCGCCGTAGTCGATTGACGATTCCCAGAGTATACGCTGGGCTGATGATCGCCCTCTCGTTTGCGATCTCAGCTATTCCACTCGACGCTAATGGCGGCGGGGAAAGCAACGCAAGCTCCCAGGCCCACGGGGATGGAGGGGGGCGATGAAGACTCGCCAATTGATTTTGTTGCTGACCACGCTAGCCATGATTGCGACGCTCGTCGCGTGCAGCGGAATTAGCAGCAAGACGCCCGCATCGCCAGCCGCTTCGATCGCAGCGCTGAGCGGATCAGGGCAAAGGGCATTCGTTGGAGCGGCATTCTCTGCGCGGCTGTTAGCTACGGTGACGGCGGGCCGTTCGCCGATGAGCGGTGTGGTGGTGACATTCACGGCTCCTTCGTCGGGGGCCAGCGGCAGGTTCGCTGGCGGAGTGAACACGGCAATGACCGACGATAGGGGCGTGGCCGCCTCGCCCGTGTTCACCGCCAATGCCACGATCGGCAGTTATGCGGTGACAGCGGCAGTTTCCGGGGCATCAACCCCAGCCAGCTTCAATCTCGCGAACACAGCGGCCCCGGTATCCGTCATCTTCAACCCGCCCCCCCCGACTTCAACGCTAGTCGGTACCACCACGAAGCTCACCGCGGTGGTCGCCAACGACTCGACTAATTCGGGAGTGACTTGGACGTGCTTCCCTGCGAACGTTTGCGGCTCGTTCAATCCGACGACGAGCACGGGCAGCACCGCCACCACGACTTACACCGCTCCAGCTGCTATTCCTGCTGGAGGCTCGGTGACCGTCACCGCTACGTCAATCAAAGATTCGACGCAGTCGGCCACGGCGACCATTACGATCGGTGCTCCGCCCCCCATCTCGGTCTCGCTCCAACCGAGTCCAGCTTCAATGGCGACCGGCACGACCACGACGCTCGCCGCGGTGGTCGCCAACGACTCGACTAATTCGGGAGTGACTTGGACGTGTCTCCCTGCGAACGCTTGCGGCTCGTTTAATCCGACGACGAGCACAGGCAGCACGGCCACCACAACGTACACGGCGCCGACGGCCATTCCCAGGGGGGGCTCTGTCCTCGTTAGTGCTGCATCCGTGCAGAACCCTTCCGCATCGGCGTCAGCAACAATAATCATTATGATTGCCGGCGCGATCTCCGTTACGTTGAACCCGGCGCCACCCCCTATCCTGAAACCCGGCGCCACCACGACACTTACCGCTCTGGTCGTCGGCGACGCCACCAACTCGGGGGTGACCTGGTCGTGCACGCCTTTGAAGGCTTGCGGCTCGTTTAATCCCACTAGCAGTACAGGCAGCACGGCCACCACCTCCTACACTGCGCCGACTGCTATTCCCAGCGTAGGGTCGGTGACTGTTACCGCCACTGCAGTGAAGAGCGTTTCTTCGTCAGCCTCGGCAAACATCGCCATCACGCCGCATGCTTTGCCGGATGGGACATACGTCTTTTCGCTCACCCGGGCAGATACCACTACTTTCGGATTGGGCTACTTTGTCGCGGGCGCTTTCCAGGTAGCCAGCGGAGCGATCACCGGAGGCGAACAGGACTTTAGTAACGTCGACGGTATTTTTGGCAGCGATCTGATCAACAGCGCCGGTAGCGGCATTTCCACCACCGCCGACGGTAACCTGCAAATTACGCTGAAAACGTGCAATGGGACGGACTGCTCCACCACCGATACCAACGTCGGGTTAGTCGGAATTGAGACTTTCAACGGAACCTTGGTCTCGGCGTCCAGGGCGCTGATCAATGAGTTTGATGCTTCCACGACCGGCAGCGGATCGCTGGACCGGCAAGTTGCGAAGGTCCCCGCTCCGGCGCAAGGTTATGCGTTCTTCACGTCCGGAATCGATCCCAATTTTTTCTTCGTTGGCATTGGGGGCGTTATCAATGTAGATGGCAACGCAAATAGCGGGACCATCTCAATTTCAGGCACCGGAAGCGTCTTCGACATTAATGACCTAAACGCCTTTGCACCCATACAGAATCAGTCTTTCGACGCTAGCAGTGTCACCACTCCCGACCGGTTCGGCCGAGTTACCTTCGCCTTGAATCCCAGCGCTGCCTCCACTGTCTCCACAATCGCCCTCGTTGGCTATATCGTTGACTCCAGCCGAATCTACCTGGTGGAAACCGCCGATACGTTCCGAGGATGTTGTGGCAGTATGGGCGGAGTAGCGCTCGGCCAGGGTAGCAACACCGGAAAATTCAACTCCGCCTCTGTCCTCGGCTCCAGCTTTGTGTTCGGAACTACGGGCTCGGAGAGCAACGCTTTTCTCCAGGAGGCCGGAGTGTTAACCGCTAACCCAGGCAGTACCGTGAGCGGCACGCTTAGCAGCAACGATCTGAGCGGGACAGGCACGAGCGTTGTCACCTTCACGGGAGGAGCTCTTACGGTGGATGCAACCGGCCGGGTCACGTTGACGAACCTGACCAGCAACGCGAACACCCTTCAGCTTTATTTAACCGGGAGTGGCTCAGGAACCGTGATTTCAATGGATGCTACCGATGTACTTTCTGGTCTCGCTTTTCAGCAAACCGCCGGCGCCTCCTTCTCCGGAACCTATGGCATGAATGCGAGCGGGTTCCATATGACCAATACACTGGAGTTTGACGACGTCGGCTCGGTCTCGGCCAACCCTGGAACCGGGACTGGATCGCTGGTCGCAACGCACACGATCGACGAGAACGTTATGACATCGACACCTCAGGCGACGCCGACGCCGGGCTTGTCGGTCTCGGGCGCGTTCACTCCCGTTGCCAGCGGCATCTTTACCGGCACGATCACCGGCCTGGACATCGATTCTCACAACGCGAACATTGATAACTTCACCTACTACATTGTCGACACAACCAGGGTACTGGCGATCGAAACGGATACCAACCAGTTGACGCTGATCTACTTCGAGTTGCAACGGTAGAGCAACCGGTCCTTTTGGCCCTCGCGTTGAGCCGACAGACACTTTGCCCCGAAACGGGCACGAAAATACTCAAGCCTGAGGCTGGCAAGATGGCGGCCTGAGGGCATCCAAGCCTCAATTGCGGAGTGCTAGTACACCCCGCCATTCCTGGTCGCTTTGAACGCCGAGGCGGACGTTGCGCAGGTAAGCTCGCAATGCCCGCCCCCGGCACTCTTTAATTCCGCCAACTGGCTGGCCAGCGAAACGAGGGGCTGGACTTCGGCTTCAGCTTTAAGGCTTTCAATCTTGGCGGCACGTTTGGATTGCTCGATGCGCTGGTCGGCCGTAGCCTGGGCGAGACTGATGTCGGACGACACCATGTTGTGCGCGGTGTTGATCGCGGCTAGCGCCGATTCGACTTCCGGTGGCGGATCAATACCGGCGATCAGCGAGGCGTCGAGCACGATGCCCTAGCGGGCCTCGAGGAACTGCACTCCCGGTGCATGTGTTCACTAAGGTCGCGGAGATTCTTGCGTAGATCATTGATCGAAATGCCGCCACTTCCAGCCTCCGTGGAGCCGGCAGCGGCGGGCGCTTCGAAGGTGGCAATGCGCTCGCGCAAGACGGAAACGAAATAGCCCATCCCGTGCGCGATCGGATTCTTGACTCCGAAGCTGTACGCGTAAAGATTTCACTCCGAGATGCGGTACCGGATCTGCCCGGTTAAGCCGGTGTTGAGCTGATCCTTTGTCACCGCGTCTACGATCGTGCCGGACTGATTGGCGCCAGGGGATTCGGGATCGAAGGCCATGTTCACCGTCTGGGTGGCGATTGAGACTTTCTAAGCCCCTTGCCATGGCCACTTGAAATAAGTACCGCCTGGCATGATGACGCGAACTTGAGGATACTGATAGCGTTGTTTTTCGTCGGCGTCGAGGCCGGCTGAGATGGGATCGTTGAGGGTGGTGGCTCCGGGATACGCTGCGCCCGGCCGAAGTTGGTTCTCACGGCACGTTGGTTCTCATCGACGGTGTAAATACCACCGGCCAGTTAGCGGACAAGAAACCAGATCGCGAAACCGACGAAGATTCCAACTGGATCGTTTTCGTTTTGCGGACCCCTCGCCTCGGTCAATGTGATCGCTATGGCGACGTTACCGTACTAGTCCGGCGGACGAGCCGACACTGAGTCCGTTGTCACTGCAAGAAAACCTCAGGAGCATTCTTGGGAACGATAAATGGGGTCGCGGACTTTGGGTCCGGGTTGAACTTTCCAAACACCGCCGAGTTCTTGTGAAAATGCTCCTCTAGCGTATGAACTCGATTTTGGTCATCGGGGTGATCCGATAAAAGCTGCGGTATCTGGCCAATCTGCGCCCTCTTAAAATCCCGGAACAGCCATATGAGTCCCCACGGGTTGTAGCCCGTAGCCGCGCACACGTCGGAGCCAGTAAGGTCAGCGCGCGATTCGACGTCTCGCGAGTAGCTCAGCGAATGAAGCTTGCCGAGAAGAAGGATGGCGAGCACGTGCGCACGAGTCGGCCCCAGAAGCACGGCAGCTCCGACTTCCCGCTTTTCCAGTTGTTGTTGCTTCTCCATCAACGTGACGGTGTCGTGATGGATGGTGTGCGAGACCTCGTGACACAAAGTTCCGGCAAGCTCCTCTGTGTTCTTCACGAAGTGAAGGAGCGAATCGACAACATACACGTTGCCGCCGGGAGTTGCGAAAGCGTTCGGTTGCGCCTCGTGAACCAGATAAAACTTGAAAGGGTGGTTGTAACGCGGTTGTGCAGCCTTCGTAATGGCATCGGCAATCGGCTTCAGCTGGTCGTAGAGTGGGGATGATGCGATGATTTCTCCCCTGGCCTTCAGTTGGTTGAAGACCTCCTGGCCCATCTGCGCTTCCTCGTCCTGGTCCGGGCTCGGCTGTTTATCCGAGGCCGCTCGTCCTCCACTTCCGACTCCGCAGGACGCCAGACACGTCAGGGCCGCAAGCGAAAGCACCGATACCCAAATTAGTTTGAACACATTCATAATCGCTCTCTTCGCTTAGGATATTGGACTCTATTTCACACCCGCCGCACAAAAGCGGAGAAGACTCAAGCCCCAACGTTTTCACCCTATGTGGCTTGGCAAGCCAGCGTGTGTCCCGGGGCCGCGAAGATTGCGGCTACGCCGCTCCAGAAAGTCGTCCCATGGTGGCGGCGCCACTCCGTATCTTGGTTGCGATCATGATCCTGGAAATTCCGCTCATCAGCACTGACACGCCAACCAGCGTCCCAATTGTCCAAATCGCACTGGAGGGCCACTTGGCGAAAATCAGAACGCTTAGCAGTAAGCTGGTTGCGGCATCAGCCAAAAACCAACCCCAACCGTCCACTGGTTTCAGTTGGAACGCTATAGCAGTAAGCATTCCTGCTTGAATCAGCAATAGAGTTCCGAGCATCAGGGTCAAGGCCGCGACTCCGGCGACCGGAAAGAATGCCAACGCGATACCGCCGATTACATAAAGCAGGCTCAGGAGAATCTTCAGGAAGAAGTTCCCGACCCGTTTGCGAGTGAAGCGCGAAAACAAACAGGGCGATACCCACGAAAATCAAGACCCAACCCAGCAGAACAGTGGTGATCGTCGCAGTTGCCAACGGGTAAGCAATGAGGAACACCCCAAGGGCTGCGGTCAAAACACCCATGAAAATGCTCCACGCAGAACGCTTCTTCAGTTCCCCAGCTAAGTCTTGTGCAGGCATTAGATCCTCCTCAGTTTCGTATTCTTTTAAAAAAGAGGAGAGGCCGGGTTTCGACCTCCCCTCCACAGAGCATCAACCAGCCGGGCTAGAGAGCCTCGCGCTACGACGCTTTGCTTTTTGCAGCTGATGCTTTTGCTTCGAGCACCCGGACCTTGGCCTGGGCCTGACGTTCCGCAGCCTCACGTCCGTCTTTGGCCTTTTGCAGCTGCGCTTGAATCTTGGAGTCGAGTTGGTTGATCTTCTGCTGGAGTTTCGCCTTGCGGTCCGCGTGGGCCTTCGCGTGTTCTGCCTTCATTTGCGCGAGGTCGGCCTTCATAGCGGCGACATTCTCTTCGTGGATGGTGTGTTTTACATCCGAAAGAGCGCGCCGGAAAACCGAACCCCCGATCGCTTCCATACGAGTGTCGACCGGTGT
Source organism: Candidatus Sulfotelmatobacter sp. (assembly GCA_035511455.1). GTDB lineage: Bacteria > Acidobacteriota > Terriglobia > Terriglobales > Acidobacteriaceae > Sulfotelmatobacter. Next base: position 24,256 of record DATKFH010000113.1, read on the forward strand.
CGTCCAGTCCTCTTCGATTTCGGCGACTAGAGCGACTTTGTTGGGCAGCAGGAATTTGGTGACGTCTTCAATGAAGTCATCGCCGATGCGGGCATTGTGCAAGTCAGCGGCCCCGCCGGTAGCCAACCCGGCTGCAGCCCCGATCGCTACTCCCGCCGGCCCACCCAGCAATCCAATGAGGCTTCCGAATGAGGTGCCGACTATCGAGCCGATCGGCCCGGTGTCATCCTCTTGCTTTACGGTTGCGGTGCCATCTGCGTGCTTCGCCAGCACGGCGTAGGCGTAAACTGTGATGCTGCTTTCGCCGTCCAGTTGGAGAAGAGCCTTTCTTCCTTCGTACGCTTTATTTTCGTTGTCAAAGATCACTACCAGCATGCGATCCATAGTCATCTCCTGTTTTTAGGTTTGAATTACTGTCCGCGCCGAACCTCATTTTGGAGCTCACGAATCCGCGGCTTTTCGGAAACAATCCACTGCCGCACGTACTGCGGACAATGGCGAAGCTTGATTCCCTTGGTTTCACAAACTGCGAGGAAGTGCACCGCATCGAGATCCACGAGTCGCACCTGGTCGAGGTCCAACACGAGCCCGCGTGTTCTCCCGCCAATCTGTGTTTTCAAGTCCTGTACATCTTCTGATTCAATTCGCCCGCTCAGCCTGAGAACCGTGTCCGACCCATCCGACACGCTCTCGACCCTTAGAACCATTTGCAGATCTCACTGGCAAGGAGTGCAACTGCTGGGCCACTCGTAAGCTGATGACATCAAGCGGCTTCGCTGGCATATTCCGTGGTTAATTTCGGCAATTGGCGAGATAGAGCAACGACAGGAGCGCAACGCATGCGCGAGGGAGCGTTAGGGCGTCCCTTTACCACCAGGGAAGGTTAAGAGAATGTGGTCGAGTCGCCAGCCGACCAACTCTAGTTAGATTTGAAGTGGTGCTTGTTGATTCGCAGGATTCTGATCCTGGATTCCAGCGTTGAACGCGGAAGGCCGAGCTTTGCCGCTGCGCCCAGCGGACCGGAGACGCGTCCCTGACACTCTCTTAGCGCACACTCGATGATTTCCTTTTCCTGTTTTTCGTTTGGTCTGCCTAATCCTCGCGTGGCAACTGCTGCCTTGGGAGACTCGCGCTGCAGCCACGCCTCATCCACTTCCAGCGTATCTCCGTCGCACAGGATCACAGCTCTCTCCACCACGTTTTGCAGTTCGCGAATGTTTCCCGGCCAGTCGTACGCTTGGAATAAGTCCATCGTCTTTTTCCTGACGCTCCCGATCCGCTTCCCGACCTTGCTGGCATATCGCTCAGTCAGATACTCGAGCAGCAGCGGGATATCATCAACACGTTCGCGTAGCGCCGGTACATGGATGGGAAAGACGTTGAGCCTGTAGAACAGGTCTTGCCGGAATGTCCCCGCCTCGACCGCCGCGCGCAAGTCTCGGTTCGTGGCAGCGACGACTCTTACATTCACTGTAATCGGTTGGCTGCCTCCCACGCGCTCGAAGGTTCGCTCCTGCAGCACTCGCAGCAGCGTGATTTGTATCTCGAGCGAGAGTTCACCGACCTCATCCAGAAAAAGCGTTCCGCCGTCTGCCAACTCGAAGCGGCCCAACCGCCGATGGGTCGCCCCTGTGAAAGCGCCCTTCTCGTAGCCAAACAGCTCGGCGGCAACCAGCGACAGTGGAATCGCGGCGCAATTCAAGGATACAAATGCGCGTGCCGCTCGTGGAGATCGCTTGTGAATGGCACGGGCGACCAGTTCTTTGCCTGTCCCAGTCTCGCCCGTGATCAGTACCGTCGAATCAGTCGGCGCCACCTTGGCTACCAACACCAACACCCGGCGCAACTTCTCCGACGACCCGACGATCTCCTCGAACATCGAGGTCTGGTCGATCTCCTGCTTCAGCGCAAGGTTCTCTTTGTAAAGCTGATCCTTTAAAGCTTTGATTTCGTCGTAGCTCTTCCGCAGGGCGTCGTCCGCGCGCTTTCGGTCGTCAATGTCAATGCTCGAGCCAAACCACTTCACTATGTTTCCGGCCTGGTCGCGCAGGGGCACCTTCCGATGGAGTTGCCAGCAGAACTCTCCATCCGCCCGCCGCACCCGCGCTTCACTCCCAAAAGGCTCGCCGGTATCTAGAGACCACCGCCACTTGCTTACGATTTGCTCAACATCGTCAGGATGAATGAAGTTGGTCCAGCGCCAGCCGCAAAGTTCTTCCAAAGGAGCACCGAGATAATCCAGCATCCTCTGGTTGAAGAAATCGATGTCGCCGTTGGGAAGAGCGCTGTGCAGCAGGGCGGGCGTTGTGTCGATCACGAGCCGAAGCCGATCTTCGGCCCCCTTGAGTTCATCGATGTCGTGCCCAGTTCCATACCACTGCACGATCCTGCCTCGAAAATCCCGCAAGGGCACATTCCGAATCAAAAACCAGCGATACTCGCCGTCCACTCGTCGAACGCGTGCCTCGTTCTCGAACGGCTCACCAGCCGCCAGCCCCGCACGCCACGTGGTCATCACTCGTCTGACATCCTCGGGATGGAGCGCGGTGCGCCAGCCTTGGCCTTTCACCTCTTCCATCTTTAGACCGGTAAATTCCAGCCACTGCTGATTGATGAAATCGAAAGCGCCGTCCGGCGTAGCACGGAGGATCAGGCAAGGAATCGTATTGATGACCAACCGTAGACGGTCTTCGATCGATATCGCCGGCGGGACAATCTCATTGTCGGGAAGCGCGCCCATAAGTGACCCGCCCGGGCAGTCATCCACTGGGGGCGGTTCGGCAATTGTACTCGTGGCGACGCGCGACCTGAACCCTCCGCATCAAGTGGAACTGCACAATAAGCTAAATCACATCTGCATTTGGGCTTAGAAAGCGTGCCATCGCCAGATGATAGTCAGAATTTTATCTGAAGCTTCGATTTTCTATTTCCGGGTTGCCAAAAGCGCCTCCCAATCAAGTGAACTTGGGTTGGCTGCCCGTCTTCGACACAACGCTGTCGTGGACCTATTCCGTCCACGAACGAGTAACCGTCAAACCGTCAGTCGGGTTCTACAACATCTTCAGCTTTGCCAACTTCGATCTCCCGACGAGCATTATGTCCGGCCTCCTTACCGGCACTGCCGGCGGATGGCATCGCATTTCCCAATGGCATGGCCGTGACGCCTGACAATTTGACACTGATTGTCGCCGAATCTTACGGGAAGAGGCTTACGGCCTTCGACATCGGGCCGACGGCGGCCTATCGAACCGGCGTGTGTGGGCCGACCTTGGTGATGGCGTGCCTGACGGCATCTGCATTGATGCCGACCATGCCGTCTGGTACGCCGACGTTCCCAATAAGCGATGCGTGCGTGCTCGCGAAGGCGGTGAGGTGCTGCAGACAGTCTCGCTTGATCGTGGCTGCTTCGCTTGCATGCTCGGGGCGTTGAGGGGAGTACGTTGTTCCTGGGGGCAACCGAGTGGCGTGGCACCGAGCGTATGGCTGACGGAGCCCAAACAGGCCAGATACTGACCCTTAGGGCGCCAGTGCGAGGCGTCGGTTAGCCCTAGGAAGCGGAGGGCTTTGCCGAACCTTGTGCTGCGCTTGCCCGCGCGAACCAAGAAGGACCACCCGCCACATTGCAAGCCGTCTCGCGAGCAGCCCGCTATCGGCTTTTGGCCGCCGATCTGCAAACTCCGAGCGCATCACGGGCAACCTTCCATAATCGGGTAACGGAAGGGTTGCCGACGGCTCGGCTGGAGCAGCTACGAGAAAACATCCGCCAGGCCGCGGAGCTAATCCGCCGTCCGGGATAGGCGCGCAATCAGGTCGTGGGGATTGTGCCACTGTCGATAATGTAGTCAGCGCCGGTGATAAACGCGCCTCGGTCTGAGGCGAGGAAGGCTACCAGCTCCGCCACTTCCTCGGGTCGGCCTGGCCGGCCGATGGGAATGCCTCCAAGCATGCCCATAATCCGTTGACGTGCAGCGTCCTCGCTGATGCCGCTGCCTCTTGAAATGTCGGCGATCATTCCCTTTGCGCCTGAAGTCTCGATGAAGCCGGGCGAAATCATCGTAACTCGCACACCTTTCGCAGCGTCACCTTTGGCCAGCCCCTATGCTGTAAGCAGCCAAGGCTCCCTTGGCCGCCGCGTAGGCAAGCGTCGAATTGGACAATGGCAGACGATGTGCGACAGAGCAGATAGGAATGACAACTCCTGACTGGCGTTCGATCATGCCCGGAAGGAAAGCGCGGTCCAGGCGAACGGCGGCAACAAGTAAAACGCCTTCAGAAGAACAACACCATGAGCGCTTAGATGGTAAGCATTGGACCTATCGATACTGATGGAACAAAGAATACGCCGGATGAATGACGCCATCACCGGCACTGAAATCGTTATCGACGGCGGAACCGTCCGACAGTCTGAGCCCGCCGACTTTACTCTTGACACTTCACTAAGTTAAAAACGCGGGCTACGGCCCAAGGGTTTCGCCCGGCTTCATCGAGACTTCAGGCGCAAAGGGAATGATCGCCGACATTTCAAGAGGCAGCGGCATCAGCGAGGACGCTGCACGGCAACGGATTATGGACATGCTTGGAGGCATTCCCATGGGCCGGACAGGCCGCCCCGAGGAAGTGGCGGAGCTGGTAGCCTTCCTGGCCTCAGACCGGGGCGCGTTTATCAGCGGGGCTGATTACATTCTCGACGGTGGCACGATGCCCACGACTTGATGCCCTGGTATTACGGCCGGCAGATTAGGTCCGCAGGCTTACGGATGTTTTCTCGTAGCTGCACTCGGGTCGAATCGTAGCAATTCGGAAGTTAATCACACATTGGAGATATGCGGATTCGTTAGGTATCGATAAGTCGACTTTAGGACTTGTCGTCAGGAAATCAAGCGCTGACGAGATGCGCGTTTTCCGTTACTAATCGTCTAACCGATCTCAACCCAAGCTCAATGAGTGCTATGCCCTGTTAGCGTCAATTGGGAATCATTTCCGGTTGGCCTGTCATCCGCCCCAGAATCGCCGAGCGCCGTCCGAGTCGATCGCCACCTCGGTAGATGGATTCCACTGGTGACGTCGCCTCCGCCCCCTTCACCGCTTTCTAGCAGGGAAGGACCGGCGGGCCGATGCGGCTCCGTTGGACTCAACGTAGCCCTCCACTTCCAAAGATGATTTCTCCTGTAAGCCAGCGCGCTTCAACGGACGCGAGGAAAGCAGCGATCAAGCCTATGTCTTCTGGCATGCCGATGCACGTCGGCCAGCCAAGGACAAATTCATAAAGAGGGTTCCAGATTTCAAATATTTAAACGTTGGTTTTTACGAAGTCCGTCGCGTAGCTAAGATCTTTCCATTTTTTCCCCAGCTCGATCTTTGCCAGATCGTTTGCTTCCGCCGCATTGAATGCATCGATTCCAAGGACGATGCGTAACGGTGGCTCCTTAACCGAGGCGAGCTTCAA
>DATKFH010000114.1:0-3955 GCA_035511455.1 Candidatus Sulfotelmatobacter sp.
CGAGGCGCTACCGGTAAGAACCGAACGACATAATCCACACTCGATCGCCACCCTGCACCGCCTAATCGCTACCCACCTCGCTCGATCCCTGCCCCGGTGTCCTTGTTGTCTTCGTGCATATTTATAACACAGTAGTACTAGTTGGCCGTTACAGGCATGCCCGTTTGCACTAAGCCGCTGCCGCGGGGGCCTCTCAGCAGTTCTGAGGCTGATATAGGGTGTGGGTCACAAGGAGGTTAACCTAAGCGCATGGGCAAGAGCCTGGCATTAAGGAGAGCCAAACTGAGGTTTCCGACCATCAATAGAGATTTGGACGAGACAAGCAGCTGTCGCGGCGCTACTCTTGGTGGTAAGCGTCCCGTCGGGATGGGCTAGCGTCCTGCTGGTCAATTTTGATCAGCTTACTGATATCTGCAAGCTCGATACTGACAGCGGGAGCATTCCCAACGATAGACCAGCTTGGCCGCGTGTGCGCCAACGAATCGAAGCCTTGATTCTCGGGGAGCCCAATGGCACGATCTCCTTGCGTCTGGGTAGTACCCGTTGCGATGCACATGTGCGTGGATCGGGCTTATAAATCTCTTCGAATTTAGGAGCTGCCTACGGTGACTGGCCTATGCGTATAGCTTCCAGTGAGCTGGCATCGGAGCTAAAGGGGAGCCGGCCTGCCCAGGCCGGCTCATGAAGAGAGCGTCAATAAGTCCCAAACGACGGAACCCTATTCTCGCGTACCTTGCCGCCCGTCGCGCTCAGTACATAAGGAGAAACAACGATGTGCGCCAAATTATTGCGCAAGCTATTGATCTCAGTCAGCCTGAGCATAGCCACCTGCGCGTTGGCTTTACAAGGCCAGCTCGCCGCATCCCCATCCGCCGCCAAGCCGGTAGCCTACGTCTATATCTCGAGCACGCCGGTTAGTGGCAGCCCGAATGTCATCAATGGCTTTGAGGCCAGCTCCACCGGCCAGCTGACACCTGTCACTGGCTCGCCGTTCCAAGCAAACGACGGCGTCCTGTCCGTCAACGGAAATAAGCTTTACGGCATCAACTCGTCCGCAACGTTTTTAGACGGCTACTCGATCGCGGTGGACGGCGGTCTGACCTATCTCACTTCGACCGACTACGCATTGTACAACGCAAACGGATGCGGCTTCGCTGGTTGGGTCTTCTCAGACCGCACCGGCACCGACCTCTACGCCTTGAATTTCGATGGAGACTGTGCCAACAATGCCTATCAATCCTTTCGGGTGAACCCGTCCAGCGAACTGACCTATCTAGGCTCTGGCAGCGGCGGCGCAGGGTCATTCTCCGGTGTTTATCTTCCCCTCACCTTCCTCGGCAACAATAAGTACGGGTACGAGGCAACTAACAACGGCTGCTTCTACTACCAGGTCTGGGGGTTCCAGCGGACGAACAATGGGGATCTGGTCGACGGCGGCACTGGCGCAACCTTGCCTTCTCCGCCTCCTGGGTATCGCGGCTACATTGCCGACTTCACCGCGTCCGATTCGACCAATCACGTGGCCATCGCGATGGAACCGGCCAACCCGCCAGGGTGTTCTGGTGCCAGCGTCCAGGTCGGTTCCTTCACTGCCGATTCCAATGGGAACCTTTCCACGACCAACACCAACAGCGACATGCCTCCCATCGCCATTTCATACATCGATGACATGAAGATCTCGCCTTCGGGCAAACTGCTGGCCGTAGGTGGCACGGGAGGGTTGCAGATTCTTCATTTCAACGGGCCCAATCCGCCAACGAACTACTCCGGACTACTAACCACTGACGCAATCACCCAAATGTTCTGGGATGACGACCAGCATCTCTACGCCATCAGCCCCTCCGCGGGCAGGCTCCATGTGTACACAATCACCACCACCAAGTATCAGGAGGCGCCTGGTTCTCCCTACCCAATTACCCAGCCCTTCGCCATCGCCATCCAGCCCAGGCAACGCGCAGAAGCGGCCCACAACGCATCCTGTGCATCGACCGGCGGCACAGGAGCCTGTGATCTGGACCGATGGGCTGAAGGGCATTTTCACGAGGAGGATGCCTTTCAGCTTTTGCGGCGTTGAACTCATCGAGTTCGGCATTGTAAAAGACAGCTGAGGAGTGAGCGCCTTCCCATCGCGATCAAGCTACCAATCATTGTCCTTCGGCTCAACGAATAAATGCGGTTATGGCCCTTGGCGCTGTTCCACGGCAGAACTCCTTCCGCGTTGTAGGCGGGTGAGGCACCCGTGGCCGCGCGTACGCATAGTGGATGCGAGGAAATCGGCGCGCCGAGGAACCGTGGAGAAGGCCTCGGTGGTCAGCGCGACAGAGGAATACGACGTGTCAAGGCCGACATATCACCAGAGCAAGGCCAGCTTCGAGGAAGCGGGGATCGCTGGCCTGGTTCTCAGGAAGCGCGGTTCGCACGGTCCGCACAAACTTCAGGGCAGTGTTCGGGTTTATTCAAGGGCAACTGGTGGCGGGAGAGCCCATTCGAGCGCGGCAGCTGGCCAGCCAACTCGGGCGGAAATTCCGCCTCGGTAGTGTCCAGAGTTTTTCGCACTTTGCTTTTTTCTTAGTCAGGAAGGTTGTTGTTTTTGTTGTTGCTTTTGCTCTGGTCATGAGTGGCGCCGGAGCAAAGCCTTACGCGATGGCCACGATTTCGGCCAGTCGGTTCATCTGCAGATAGCGCTTCGTGCCCCACCTTGTTGCCGCAACATGTCTTAGCCGGGCCGCGACCAGCATGAGGGCACTCTTGCCATCGGGAAACGCAGCGACGACTCGGGTTCGTCGGCGGATCTCCCGCATCAGCCGCTCCAACGGATTATTGGTGCGCAGGCATCGCCAGTGCTCGGCGGGCATGCTGTAGTAGCTCAGCGTTTCATCGATGCCGCTTTCGACGATCTCCGCAGCCCGGGCCAGGCGCATGATCTTGAGCTTTTCTACTATTTGGAAAGCCTTTTCTTTTGCGGCCTTCGCATCTTCCTGCGCGTGGATCGCCTTCAGCATCCCGGCCACTTCTTTTACCTTGCCAGTTGGCACCGCGGTCCACACGTTGCGATAGAAATGAACCACGCAGCGCTGCCACTTGGCTTCCGGATAGAACTCTGCAAAGTTCTCCACCAGGCCAAGGCACTTGTCGGAGACGAACAGCTGCACGCCCTTCAGGCCGCGCTGCTTCAGTTCACGCAGGAAATTCGTCCAGCTCGCCTTGTCTTCCTTGGCGCCTTCGCTCACCCCCAGGATCTCCCGATAGCCGCTCTGCCCCACGCCGATGGCTACAAGCACCGAGACGTTCTTCACTTCGCCGCCCCAGGAGCGCTTCAGCCACAGCCCGTCGAGGAACACATACGGGAACTCTCCGACCAGCGGGCGTTCTCGCCACTCGTCAATCTTGCCGTAGATCTTCTGGTTCAGGTCACTGACCGTGCTGGCGCTGACCCGTGTGCCCCAAAGAGCCTGCGTGATGTCTTCCACTCGCCGCACGCTCACTCCGGCCAGGTACATTTCTATCAGAGCCTCTTCCACCGAAGACTCGCGACGCCGGTAGCGCTCAATAATGGCAGTCTCGAAAGGCAGGTTGCGCAGCTTCGGAACTGTCAGCGTCACTTCGCCGGCCTTGGTCTGCAGCCGTCGATCGTAGCTGCCCGCCCGTGTATCCTTGCGGCCTTCGGCGCGCTCATACTTCCGAGCGCCACATAAATGGTCGGCTTCCGCATCCAGCAACGCGTTCAACGTCTCTTCGACCGTCGACCGAACCACTTCATCCAAATGCGCCTGAATGCGTCCTTCATCGATCTGTACTACCGGACCCAGGTTCCCCTTGATCCCGTTTTCCGGCCCAGTTCCCGCTTCCATGGTTGGCTCCATCGTGCTCGCCTCAGAGGTCTCGCTCCTCCTGCTTGTACCAACCTCCATGCCTCCAACTCAAATCAAATGTGCGAAAGAAATCCTACGTTATC
>DATKFH010000115.1:0-33356 GCA_035511455.1 Candidatus Sulfotelmatobacter sp.
GTCGACTCCGCCTGAGGGGCCGGAATCTGAGCTGAATCCTGTTAAAAGTCAAGCAAATAGTGAAGGATCTTCCATCCAGCTAGGACTCCCGGCTGTGCCCGTCCGGCTCCGAAATCTCGGGATTTACAAGGAATTTCGCAGAAAAGGTTGCCAGGATTCAATCTTCGTAGCAAAATAATGCCCGCTGGTATCGATGGCAAGCCATATCTTCTAATAATTGCGGGAATCGGGCTGCCGCCGAGACTTGTTTTTGTTCGAGAGCGCTCCCAAAGCTTATCGCATAAGCGCACTCCCCCCGGTCCGCTCGCCATACGAGACTCCTATGACAAGTGGTGCCCCGTTTAAGATTGGCAAATACGATGTCGTGGACGTAATTGGCCGCGGGGGGATGGGTGTCGTCTACCGGGCGAAGGATCAGCAACTAGGCCGCCTGGTTGCCATCAAGATGATGACTGCCAGCATCGGGGAAGATCCGGAACTGGTGCAGCGCTTTTTTCGCGAAGCACGGTCAACGGCCAGCCTGCAGCATCCCAATATCGTTACGGTCTATGAACTCGGGGACTACTCCGGAAATCCCTACCTGGCGATGGAGTACCTGGAGGGCTGCAGCCTGGACGCGATCCTCACCGCCCGCCAGCCTCTAAACCTCGTCGAAAAGCTGGCGATTCTCGTTGAAGTTTGCCAAGGATTGGGCTATGCACATCAGCGCCAGGTAATCCACCGGGACATCAAGCCGGGCAACATCATGGTTTTGCCCACCGGTGCCGTGAAACTTGTAGACTTCGGAATCGCCCACATCATCGGAAAAAAAGTAACTCTTCCCGGGCAGGTTATCGGCAGCTTCAATTACATGTCCCCGGAACAGATAAACTCCAAGCCGCTCGATGCGCGCACCGACATTTTTTCCGCGGGGATCGTTCTGTACCAGCTTCTTTCGAATTCCCTTCCTTTTGAAGCGCCGAATACTGCCGCGACTCTCTTCAAAATCGTCCACGAGCCACCACCGCCGCTCAGCAAATTTATCGCCGTGTATCCAGCGGAATTGGAGTCGTGCCTTTTGCACGCGCTGGCCAAGGAGCGCGAGGAGCGTTACTCGGACGTTGAAGAGTTCGCCGCAGATCTGCGGCGTATACGAGACCAGATCCGGCAGGAGATGATCGGCCAGCATCTCCATGACGCCGGCGCTCTTCTCGAGCGGAATGAGCTCTCCAAAGCAAAGGAGGAGGTGCTCCAGATCCTCAGATTGGATCGCCATCACGTGCGCGGGTCTGTTTTGCTGCGCGAAATTCAAGAGAAAGTGCAGCGCGAACAGGCGGCCGAGCAAGCCCGCCGACTGGCAGAACAGCAGGCGCACGAAAAAGCGCTCAGAGAGCAGGATGCTCGCGTGCAGGATGTTGTCCGGCGCGCAGACGCGGAAACCAGCCTCGACGTTCGAGCCCGCATTCTCAAGGAGGCCATCCAGCAATACCCTCAAAACGCGCGACTCGAGCCCAGGCTCAACCAGTTGCGCGACCTTTCACAACGCATTTCTGAGATGGCGCAAGCCGCCGCGGCTCGGGAGGAGGCCGGAGAATACGACGTCGCGCTGGCGAAATGGGAGGCTCTGCGCCTCGCCTACCGTCATTACCCCGGAATCGATCTTCACATAGAGCGTCTCAAAAAGCTCCGTGATCAGGCTCGCGGTTTGTCTCGTGAAGAAACGATCAAAAAGCTTCACGATCACCTCGCTACCTATAATTATGACGCCGCTTCCCGGTTACTGGAGCCGGCGATCGCAGAAAACCCCTGGGACGATGAAATGATGTCGATCCAGGACAGGGTACAAGCCGGGATTAGGCTGCGCAGCAAGGCCCGGCAATATCTTGACTCTGCCCGCGCGTCCTTCGCCGAACACCGTTGGGAAGCCGGACGGAAAGCCATCATCAGCGCCTGCCGGTTTGCGAAAAACGATCCTGTCATCTGGGAACCGGCGATGAAGGACACCGTCGACTCTTGTCGCGCTTCCCGCCAGGAGGACCCTGGCCTGCCAGAGCGATTTCTCCGCGAACTCTCCGCGATCGGATCCACCTTCCCCCTTCCTAGTCTGGTGGAGCAAGTAGCAGAGAGCAAGCCTGATGTGGCTTGGGCCGAACCCGCCAAGCCCGTCGCAGCTGCGCAGCCAGATCACATCTCTAAAGACTCCGAAGAAGCTGAGGCGCCCAGCGCGAAACCCAATGAGGCAGCTCTGCCCTCAGCGGGGTGGATCGACAAAGTCCGACGTGCTGTCTCAACATTGAGCGGCTCCGAACCCGAAACAGCTCAAGGGCCGGAGTCGGAGACGGAGGCAGCCGGACTGCCGACGATTGACCTGCCACAAGATCAGATCATGCCGGCTCGCGAGCCCGATCAGAGAAAGAGCACCGTCCTGGAGCCAAAAGTATCTCCACCTCCGGCGGAGCGCGAGCAGCGCGACGACCGCGACTGGCAGGGCGCAAGAGTGATCGAGTTCCCGGCGGCCGCCGAAGCCCGTGGACGCAGCGCCCAAGGTTCCGCCAGCGATTTGTTTGTGGCAGGAGCCGCCGCTCCTGCACTGCCTCAGGCAATGCCGACTAGTCCCACACCTGAGCCCCGGATCCCCGAGCCTGCGCTGGAAAGTGCGCCGGCAGCTACCCCTGTCCCGCTTGGCGCATCTTTGTCTCAAGTTCGCGAAGCGGAGGTTCCATCGCACGCCACTCCTCCGCCGGCCTCGAACTTGCCGGAGGACGCGATTCGAAGAATCGAGAAACAGCTCGCCACCCACATCGGTCCGCTCGCGAAAGTTCTCGTTAAGAGAGCCTTAGCTAAGGCAACGACGTTGGATGAGCTCTATTCAGTTCTAGCAGCAAGTCTGTCAAGCCCGGCAGACCGGAAGGCTTTTCTTGCCGCCAGACCCGACTTCGGTGGCCAGGCTGCGGGCGCTCAAGCGACAGTGATTGCGGACGAGTTCGCACCTCTCCGCACCGAAGGAGGGAACCCCGCGCTTGATCGCGAGATCGATCGCGAGTCTCTAGACCGCGCGATTCGCATTCTGGCGCGTTACGTCGGACCGATTTCTACTATCCTGGTCAAGAGAGCCGCGCCAAATACGCGCAGCGTACGGGGACTCTACTTGCTGCTCGCCGAACGCGTCAGTGCAGCGGAGCGCGATCGCTTCCTGCAAGACTCGGGCTTTTCCGATTAGGGTTGGCGCAACCCAACCCGCGAAATCAGGCCTCGAGCATTTTGATCGCTTCCATCAGGCTCTTTCGCATGCGATTGAACGAGTCGTATAGCTTCGCGATTTCGTCTTTCCCTTCAACGTGAAATTCAGGGACATTCAGGTTTCCCAAACTCAACTCGTCTGCCACGGTAGACAGACGGTTAATCGGCCGGGTGACCAGCACGATCAACATTGCGTTGACTGCCAGGAACACGATCACGAAAATCGCCGCCAGAGAAGCCATAAATACTGCAAATACGTTTCGGGCCCTTTGAATGGGTAATTTCTCAGGAGCCGTAACAATTTGGGCAGTCACGATGTCGTTCACCTTCCACCCAAACCCATTGTCGTTCCCATAGCGCTCGATTAACGTTCGGGGTGCATTGTCAGGCGTATCGTGACAGGAGAGACACGACGGTCCCACCTTCATGGCGCGCGCGATATAAAGAGTTTTTCCGATGGCCGTGTCCCGTTCGCCGATCCTCTCCGTCACCTGGGGGTTTTGGCGAAAATACTGGATAATATCGGCCTCCCAATCATTGGCTCGGTTAACGGGATTGGTGGGATTGAGCGTCGCTTCGCGATAGGAATAGTCAGGAAATTTGGTTCGTAGCTGACTGAAGTACTGGTTCGCGGAGTACGCGGGAACCGACTGCGGCAAGAATGCGTACTTCATCTGCGTGTCTAACAGTGGTTTGATTTCCTTGCCGGTGTAGCCGCGCACGGCCAGAGCAGCTTCCATCATGATCCTGGCGTTTTCAAAGATCTCTTGTTGTGCGTTCCGTTCGAGCAGCGACTTGGAAATCAGTCCGGCCGCCACAAAGCCGACCACGAACACAAGACACAGGACCAGATTGAACTTCACAAGAAGTTTCATTTTCGGGTACCTCTTCTGCGCAAAGTCACTTTTTTGATGGATCCTTATCCGGGTGCAAGGCCGCCTCCCAATCCGGATGATCTCGAATATGAGACTCAAGCTCCCGGCGAAAGTCGGGGTCGTTCAGGCGCGACTCAAAGCGAGTCACGAAATCTCTGCGCCACCTCGCGGGCATAAGCAACCAGGGACGAAGATCGGCGTAACTGACCTCGCGTTCGCGTCGCGGCTCCGGCGGTTTTCCCTTGATATGAGACAACCCCGACGGAAGCGTGTCCCGAAATGGCGTCGGCATGGCGTCCATAAACGCCGCGGCGGGTCTGGGGCTCACGGCAACATTTTTGCCCCGGTTGCGTGAGAAGAATTGTCCGGCTTTGGCGGGTCGGAATTCGTTTCCACTTCCGCCTCCGGTTAGCTCGACAATTCCAGCCGAGCCGGACTCGACAAATATTTCTGACAATTCCGCACCCGCTTGTAAAACCAGGGTGCCGTCTTTCGTCTTGCCGGCCAGCAATGGAGTATCGTACAGATAAGGTCCGACTTTCGAAGTCGTTTCAACCTTCAACCATCCGCTCCGCAAAACCAGTTCGCCGCCAGTTGCTCCTGAATATCCAGAATGACTGAAGAAAAAGAGTTGACTCGCAGAACCGAGCGCTACGATCGCTCCCGTATCACACTCCACCTGGGCAAAACCCCGACCTCCCGTTTCAAGGATGTCTCCCCAGTCGATTCGAGCGCCCTGGGACACGCGTAGAACTGCCGTATTGCGAATGACGCGCAGGTCGCCTTCGACAACGGTCAAAGTTCCGACCCGCTGCGCAAGAACTGAGGCAGGCAGCAACAGCAAAAGTGCAATCGAGACGAGGGTGGCAGACATAATGGACAGCCGAAACAACGAACTCGGGGGAGGACGGGCGCCCATCGTATAAGCATCGCCGGGCGCTGTCAATAGGCTGCCGGGGTGTTCCGGGGTGTTCGCGATCGTGAAGTCAAGCCCTTTTTGAGAATGGGGAAAAGAGCGAGTGCATTTTTTCATTCGGGGTCAAATCGCTTGCAGATGAACTAGAGAACGAGCTTCGCTCTAGCACTGGAAATGGCGAAAATCAGCTTGACACTCCCTCGCCCCCTTTGATCAAATCTGTCGACGCTGAGTCGAGAGACTCCGCTTACCACGAGGGCCTTTTCGGGAACATCGGACTTGGAAATGGGCTCTCCTCCTTCCCACCGTGTTTCCACTGCGCCAACACGAATTCTGGTTTTGCGAAAAACAAAACTGCGGTAGTTCCGACCGGGCTACTGGTCTCCAGGCTCAATTTCTGATTCACTGCTGGCTCCAGGAACTCAAAAGTGACCAGGTTAGAAAATGCATTCTGCGAGATTTGGTAAGAAGCGACGTCACGCTGGCGCTCTTTCGCATCAGTGATGCTTCGCTTGTCCGGCGCGTGGAGCAGTTGTTGATTTCCGGTCGGTTGCATCTTCACCAGAAACAGAGAGAAGTTCAATCTGGATCGGGAGACCTCGAGAAACACGTTCCCTTTCCGCTTTCGCAGCGGCAGCCGCGAGAGCCATTTGCACCTCCACCGGTGTTCGATCCACCGAGCTTTTCCCGCGACGTAGACCTTGCGGCGCAAGCAGCAACTCTGGTGGCTGCGGCCGCCGTGGGAATACCTTTTTGTCCTGAGTGACAGAAGAACTGAAGGCGGCGGTCGCCGCCTCCACGGAATCGACATGACGGATCAGTTTCTAGCGCGTATGGAGGAGATCCTGTGGCCTGACGGACCTCGTCAGAACGTGTGGTTGATCGTCGACGGCGCTCGCACCATCGACGTCTTCCGCATGCTCATCGAGTGCCACCTCGAATATACGTGCCTCTATAGCGGACCGCTGAGCCCCGATCTCGAAATCGCCGCGCCCTATCTGGTACAACTCGACCATGGCTATCGCGACACCCGCCGGTTTATCAGGCGGGCCTGGGGCGAAAGTATGGGAGTCTTCTTCCAAAGTGATACCTCCCTCAAAAATCTCAGGCGGCATCTGAAAGAATTTCTGGTGGTGCGCGATGAAAGAGGGAGGCGCCTCGTTTTCCGATATTACGATCCGCGAGTGCTGCGAGTTTACCTGCCTACCTGCGTCACGAGTGAATTGCGCACTGTCTTCGGGCCGATCGATTGCTTCTGGACGGAGTCTGAGAGCCCGGAAAGAATGCTGGAGTTCCGCTTCCGTAGCAGCCGGTTGGAGCAACGGACCCTTCCTCTGGGACTGAATGCGCCTGGCGCCACTTTGTAAGCACGGCCTTCGCAGTCAGCGAGGACCACAATGCAACCCGCTGCGAGCCAAACGCAAAGAAGGTTCTCGTTCCCCAAAGTGGGCAACTGGGCGTTGTGTTTAGAAACCGCGTGCCGAGCAATTAAAAGCCAGACAGTCAGGCCGCAGTCGACAACCGCCCTTTCACGCTCCGAAGCAGAGTCGCGGGCAGCTGGATGACCCGGACGCCGTTGCCCTTTTTCGTCTTGACGCTTACCGCAATACCACCCGCCTCAGGAAAAGGATCCGAGATGACTTCAAATTCCTCGCCGTAGAGGCGAATATTCTGCTTGGCCCCATACCCGAGACGCGTCACACTTGCACAGATTTCTGCTATCGAAGGAGATTCATAAGAATGGCTGGTCATGAACTCTATTTTACCGTGGCTACACGCCATTGGGAAGGCGCGCGCGCCCGTCTCCGCCCGACTGAGATGGTTGCAATTGGTGAGATTGTGATCGAACGCACACTCCCGTGCAGTTGCCAGACTTGATTACTTTAGACACCAGCTTGAGCTCAAACGGATCTTCTCGTTCTCCATCGCATCTTTGCCCTTCCTGAAGTAACTACTCGCATTCCCATGGTGCCGACCGAGCAGACGGTGTCAATTGAGTTGAGCGGGCGCCGGCAAAACGCAAGAGCCGGCGAGCAGCGCGTTCCCTTACTGAGCGCGAGAATGAGCCACAAGGGCCGCGCTCAAAGCTATTCACGGAGACACTATGAACGACCGCCATGGACGCATGACTCTGCCAAAATTGTGCGTCTTCTTCGTCGCCGTATTCCTGATTATCGCGATAGTCACCGTTCAACCTTTTCAAACCGCAAGCGGAGCGTCGGTAACTGCTGCGACTTACTCGCATGGCATTTTGCATGTGACGATTCCTTACCGTGACGCTCACTCTGGAGCGGGCACTCTTACCATCGAAGTCGTCGACCCCGAGGATAAGGTTCTGGGCCGCTCGCAGCACGGCGTCAATATTGCTGGGACGAGGGGATCGTGGCAGGAAGACATCAAGCTTGACCAGGCATTGTTACTCGATGATCTGGTCTGGCATCGCGTGCGCTATCGCTTCGAGTACGGCGATTCAAAGCAGGCGGCTCTCGAAGGCGCAGAGTCCATCTCGCAGATCCTGCGCACGCCCGTGGTCCATATTCTCGGCCAGCAATCGTATTTAAGCGGCGGGGAGGCTGCGGTGCGAGTCATCGTGTCCGACTCGCACAATGAAATCATCAACGGGTCAGGTTCGGTGCGGATTGAACTGCTGAGTCCCGATCAGAAGCCGCGCCAGCTCTACGCCGGAAAGCTGAATCATCGCGGAACCACCGAAGCTCAATTCCGTTTCCCTTCCAGTCTGGCCGGCAGTTTCCAATTGCGCTACGTCGTCGATACTTCGATCGGCTCCACCGAATTCACGCAGGGAGTGAGGCTCGAAGAGAAAGTTTCGATGCTGTTGACTACGGAAAAGCCGATCTACCAACCGGGGCAGACCATTCATGTGCGCGCCCTCGCGCTGGATCGTGCGCATCACGAAGCAGCGGCGCACCACAAATTCACCTTTGAAGTTGAAGATTCCCGCGGCAACAAGGTGTTCAAGAAAGCAACCCAGACGGACACGTTCGGCGTGGCGTCGGCGGAATTCGCTCTGGCCGACGAAGTGAACCTCGGCACCTATCACCTGCGCGCCCGGATGGGCGAGGCCGACGCCCCTACCAGCACAGCCGAAATCGCGCTGAACGTCGAGCGATACATCTTGCCGAAATTCAAGGTGGCCGTCGATTTCGGCGGCGATGGGGCCAAGGCGAAACGCGGCTATCGCCCGGGCGACCACGTGACCGGCACCGTCCACGCGAACTACTTTTTCGGTCAAGCGGTGGACGACGCCGAGATCACGGTCAAGGCTTCCGCCATGGATGTCGCAATGTTTCAGATCAGCCCCGTTGAAGGCAGGACCGACCACGATGGCGCATACCACTTTGACCTCACTTTGCCGTCGTATTTCGCCGGACGCCCGCTCGATCACGGCGCCGCCCGCGTGCTGCTTGAGGCCACAGTCGAAGATTCCGCTGGCCACTCCGAAACTCGCGGCGAACCAATCACAGTCGCCCCGGCTCCGTTACTAATCACCGCCGTGCCCGAGGGAGGCACCTTGGTTCCCAACCTTGACAACCAGGTGTTCGTCCTCACCTCCTACCCCGACGGAACTCCGGCCCAAGCGGATCTCAAGGTACTCGCTTCCGGAAATCCGGACCAGCAAGTCTCCACCGACGAAGGCGGAATCGCGGTGGTCCACATCAACGCGACTGGCAAAACCGAAACGCTCGACATCAACGCCCACGACAGCGAAGGCAATCTCGCGTCCGCCTCCGTGCAACTGCAGTCTCGCACGGGCGAAGACCAGATTCTTCTGCGCACGGAACGCGCCGTCTATCGTGCCGGAGATCGGATTCAATTGAAAGTCTGTTCTACAAAAAAGCGCGGCACCGCCTACATCGACGTGGTGAAGGAAGGCCAGACAGTCTTGACTCGCGACCTCGATATCGAAAACGGCCAGGCCGAACTCTCCCTCATCGCCACGCCGGAGATGGCAGGCACGGTGGACTTCAACGCCTATCTCTTCGGACACGATGCCCGCCCCGTAGCCGACCATCGGTTAGTGTTCGTGCAGCCGGCCGACGAACTTAAGATCGAAGCCACCACCGACGCCCCGGACTACAAGCCGGGCGTTGAAGCCCGCATCCTCTTTCACGTGACGAATTCGCATGGCGAAGGTGTGCAGGCCGCTATGGGACTGCAAGTGGTCGACGAAGCGGTCTTTGCTGTGGCGGAAAAGCAGCCCGGTTTCGCCAAAGTTTTCTTCTATCTCGAGCAGGAAGTGATGAAGCCCCGCTACGAGATTCATTCCATCGGCATGCCGGCGACCGTCGAGCCGGTGGAGGAGTCAAAGGTCGAGCAACGGAACCGCGCCGCCCGAGCCCTTTTCTCAGCCACGGAAATGGTGGACTCCAACCAATTTCAGACGGAGTTTGGCCGCTCCGTGCCCATGACGAAATACCTCGACTATGTGACCCGTTACCGGTCGCGCTTCCAATCGCAGGCGCGAAATGTGGCGCAGGCGATCAGTGCAGCTTACGGTCATGATCCCGATCCCGGCGACGTCGTTCAGGTTTTCGCGGGTATGAAGCGGGCGGGGAGTCCGGACCTTCGCGATGCCTGGGATACCGGTCTCAGGCTCGACCGGGTCGGCTGGGATCGCGAAAAGAAATACTATCTCCTTCGTAGCGCTGGCCCGGACAAGCAATTCGACGATAGCGACGATCTTGTGACCTATTTCGAAGTCCGTCGCAGCAAGATCGTCGGACACTCCGCCTCAGGCCCCAGCAAAGTCGACGCCCACATCGAGCATGACCGTGGCTCCTACAGCGGCGGCTCCGAGGTCGTCGGCACAGTGGTGGATCAGTGGGGTGGGGCCCTGCGCGGCGTCTCGATTCGCCTGCGTTCAACCGCGTCCGGACAGTGGCGCAACGCCATGGCTGATGCCGATGGACAGTTCCGCATGACGGCCCTCCCAGCCGGCGATTATGACGCTACCATTCTTTACGGAACGGATCACCTCACTCAACACCTGACATTGGCCCCTCGCGACCGCGCGAATCTTTCGGTCCTTCTGAGAATAAGCGCGCCGGAGACGGTGGTTGCGATCCATGAGAATTCACTGACCCGGATTGCAATGGTCGTCGAGAATGGCGCTCCCATGGCGGCGCGAGGTGGCGTTATTGGTGGCGTCCCGGGTGCCGTCGCTGGCGGCGCGATGGCAGGTGTCGGCGCTGACCTGCGGGTTGAAGATCGCAATTTGGCGCAGTTTGGCGTCCCGCTGCCCGCGGCGATGGCGATGCGTGAGGCGAAGGCCATGCCCGCCAACAGCGCGACCCTCCTGAAAGAGCAAAGCGCCGACCCGGACTCCGCTCCGACCCACGTGCGTTCGTACTTCCCCGAGGCGCTCTATATCAATCCTGAAATCATCACCGACCAGGACGGCCGCGCCAGCGTCGTGATTCCGCTGGCCGATTCGATCACTACCTGGCGCATGGCCATGCTGGCCTCCACCACGCACGGCGCCCTGGGCAGCGCCACGTCCAGCCTCAAAGTCGTCCAGGATTTCTTCGTCGATCTCGATCTCCCCGTCACTCTCACGCAAGGAGATCGCGTCTCCCTCCCGGTTGCGGTGTACAACTACTCCAACGCGCGCGGAGACGTAAATCTGAAACTTCAAGCCGACGACTGGTTCTCCCTGGTCGATGACCTAGCTGAAAAATCCGTCAGCGTGGATTCCGCCAAGGTCGCCGGATCGCAGTTCACCCTGGAAGCCCGGCGCATCGGAAAATTCAAGCTGACGCTCTCCGCACGCATGCGCGGAGAAGCGAATCGCGCCGACATCGTGGTGCGGGAAGTCGAAGTCATCCCCGACGGCCGCGAGCAGAGCCTGGTCTTCAACGGTCGCCTGGAAAACGGGGTAGACCACGAACTGAATTTCCCTGCCGACTCGATTCCCGATGCCAGCAAGATCTTCGTCCGCCTGTATCCCGGCCCGCTGAGCCAGGTCATCGAAGGCATGGATAGTCTTCTGCAAATGCCTTACGGCTGCTTCGAGCAGACATCGTCAAGCACTTATCCGAACGTCCTGGCGCTCGACTACATGAAGCGCACCAAGAAGCTGACTCCCGAGGTACACGCCAAGGCTGAGGGCTACATTGCGAACGGATATCAACGCCTGCTGACCTTCGAGGTCCCCGGCGGCGGCTTCTCTTGGTTCGGCCAGGCTCCCGCCAACAAAATCCTCACCGCCTACGGCCTGATGGAGTTTTACGACATGTCGCAAGTCCACGACGTGGACCCGAAGCTGATCCTTCGCACCCAGCAGTGGCTCGCCTGGCAACAGCAGCCCGACGGAAGTTGGAAGCCGGACACGTCCTTCATCAACGAGGGCGCGACGAACCGCTACAACTTCGACGTGCTGCGCATCACAGCCTACATTGCGTGGTCGCTGAAGAACACCGGCTATCAGGGACCCGCGGTGGAAACCGCTCGGCAGTTCATCGAGAAGCACATGAGTGCGAAGCTCGACACCTATACGCTCGCCGTTCTCGCTAACTTCGCCATCGACTACGGAAAAGACCGCGACTTCACGCGTGAAGCTATGGAACTCCTGCTCGACGCGCGCACGGAAAAAGGCGACCAAGTGTGGTGGAGCGCAGACGAAACCAGCGTCTACGCCACCGGCACCAGCGCCAGCGTCGAAACCACAGGCTTGGCCGTGCAAGCCCTGCTCAAGTGGGGACAGGCCTCGGGCACAGCTCGCAAGGCGCTGAGCTACCTGGC
This sequence comes from Candidatus Sulfotelmatobacter sp., assembly GCA_035511455.1. GTDB lineage: Bacteria > Acidobacteriota > Terriglobia > Terriglobales > Acidobacteriaceae > Sulfotelmatobacter. The sequence continues at coordinate 11,773 of DATKFH010000115.1, forward strand.
CTCGAAGAAGGATGCCTCCGGCACCTGGGGCACGACGCAAGCCACCATCATGGCTCTGCGAGCCTTGCTTCTGGCGACGGAGAAAGGAGCAGCAGACGTGGGCGGCACGTTAGAAGTCCTGCTGAATGGCAAGCCCGTCGAGAAACTCGTTCTCACACCCGAGAACAACGACCTGCTCCACCAGTTTGTATTCAAGGGAATCGATTCCAAAAGCGCAAACACAATAGCAATTCGCTTCGATGGCAAGGGCGGCCTGGCCTACCAAGTGGTCGGAAGCTATTTCCTCCCCTGGAGCGAAAAACCGGCCAGTGAGCCCCTCTCGATCGACGTGGCCTATGATCGGACGCATCTGGCGCAAGACGACATTGCGACCGCCACGGCGACGGTCAAGAACAACCTCGATAAGTCCGCAAATATGGTGATGGTGGACCTCGGCATTCCTCCAGGATTCGATCTGCTGAGCGCAGACCTGCAAACCTATCTGGAAAAAAGCACAGGCCGGAAAAGCGGCCGCCTGGAAAAATTCAACATGACCGCGACTCAAGCCATCCTCTACTTTGATTCATTCGCCGCGGGAGACACGGTTAGGCTGCAGTTTCGTCTGCGCGCCAAGTATCCCATTCGCGCTCGCACGTTCCAGTCGCGAGTCTACGAATATTACGATCCGGACGTACACTCGGTCGCCCCACCGGCGCAACTGGAGGTGCGCAAGAAGTAGCCGCCAACTTGCTGGTGGCCCAGCGGGGCGTCATCCTGAGCGTAGCCGTTCTTCAGCGGAACGAAGAGCCTGCTTTGAGCGCAACCTGGGATCTCGCGCGCACCAAAACCAGCACCACCATCCTGATTTCTCCGGTTTGCGACCAAGCCGAGATCAAGATGGTATCTTTGTGGGGACATCGCCGAGTTAGGGTGGGGAAATCGTAATTCATGGATATTCTGGCAAACCTGTTCGAGCAACATTTCCACACGCCCGTCGCTCAGGCCGAGCCGCTGCAAGGACAACTGGGCGGCTCAGGGCGCAAGATCATCCGATTAACGGGAGAGAAAGTCAGCGCCATCGGCATTCTTTACGACGTGCGGGAAGAAAACGTGGCTTTCCTCGAGTTCTCTCGCCACTTCCGCAGGCATGGACTGCCAGTACCTGAGATTTACGCCGACGACCTGGCCCACGGCGCCTACCTCGAGGAAGACCTTGGTGACACCTCGCTGTTTGAGTTTCTCTCCAAGAACCGTACCGGCGACACCATCGCGCCGAAGGTGGTAGAAGCTTACCGGCGCGTCATTGCCACGCTGCCGCGGTTTCAGATCGAGGCTGGGCAAGACCTCAACTACAAAGTCTGTTATCCTCGCGGCAGTTTCGACCGGCAATCCATTTCCTGGGATTTGAATTACTTCAAATACTATTTTCTGCGGCTTGCAGGGATTCCCTTCAGCGAGCAGGCCATGGAAGACGACTTCAGCCGTTTGACCAAGTTTCTGTTGAGCGCAAGCCGGGATTTCTTTCTCTACCGCGATTTTCAGTCGCGCAACATCATGCTGCGCGCGGGAGATCCGTTTTTCCTGGATTACCAGGGTGGCCGCAAAGGCGCCCTGCAATACGACGTTGCTTCCCTGTTGTACGACGCCAAGGCTGATCTGCCTCCGGAACTGCGCCAGCAGTTGCTCGTTCACTACCTCGACGCGCTCAGCAATTTCACCGATATCAAGCGCGACGGGTTCATGCAGCACTACTACGCCTACGTCTACATCCGCATTATGCAGGCGCTGGGAGCATACGGATTTCGCGGATTCTACGAGCGCAAGGCGCACTTTCTGCAGAGCGTGCCTTACGCGCTGAAAAACCTGCGCTGGCTGCAGCACAACGTAACCTTGCCGATCGCGCTGCCGGCGCTGCAGGAGGCCTTCCACAGCATGCTGGCCTCGGAAAAATTGCAGGGCCTGGCCTCCGAGGCGGACATCCTGGTGGTGCGGGTTTGCAGTTTCTCTTTTCATCGTGGACTACCGACGGATGACAGCGGAAATGGTGGAGGATTCATCTTTGACGGACGCAGCCTGCCCAATCCCGGCCGCGAAGAGCGCTTCAAAACTCTTACCGGCAAAGACGCGCCCGTGATCGACTATCTCAACCAGCAGGAGAGTGTGCACCAGTATCTGGCCAGCGTCATGTCGCTGGTCGACGCCAGCGTGAGCAACTATCAGAGTCGCGGCTTCAAACACCTGATGGTTTCCTTCGGCTGCACCGGTGGCCAGCATCGCTCGGTCTATCTGGCCGAGCAACTGGCGAAGCGCCTGCGCGGCCGCAGTGGCCTCGAGGTGCTCGTCGAACACCGCGAACTGGAGAGGATGGAATCGGCGCCGATCGCCGAGGGGCAGGAAGCGGAGCGCATTACGCGATGAAGGCGATGATCCTCGCGGCCGGTCGCGGCACCCGCCTGCGTCCGCTCACCGATAATCGTCCGAAGGCCCTCGTGGAAGTGGCTGGGCACACGCTGCTGGAAATCACACTCCGCCGGCTGCGTGAGGTCGGGATTCGTGAAGTCATCGTCAACGTGCATCACTTCTCCGACATGCTGGTCGACTACCTGAAAAAGAACGACGACTTCGGGATGCAAGTTGCAATCTCGCGCGAAGAGGAATTGCTCGATACTGGTGGCGGCCTGAAGAAAGCGGCCTGGTTCTTCTCCGAAGACGGAGCGGATGGCGAACCATTTCTGCTTCACAACGTCGATGTCCTGAGCACGATTGATCTCGGACGCATGGTGGAATTTCATCGCCAGCACCAGGCTCTGGCTACGCTCGCAGTGCAGGACCGCGAGACCTCACGATACCTGCTGTTTGACGAGGAACATCGGTTGTGCGGCCGGCAGACGGGGCGAAATTCGCCGGAAGTGGTGCGTCCGTCCCAAACCAGGCAAGGGCTGGCGTTCTCTGGCGTGCATGTGATTTCGCCACGCTTTGTTTCCCTCATGACCGAGCAAGGCGTGTTTTCCATCATCACTTCCTACCTTCGCCTGGCACGGCAGAGAGAAAAAATCATGGCCTTTCGCGCCGACGCCTATTACTGGCGGGATCTCGGTAAGCCGGAAAGCTTGGCCCAAGCCGAGCAGGATGTGAAGCACGACCTCCTGCAACTGTGAAGCTGAATCACGAATCTGCCCTGCCTTCCTTCCGTGCACCTTTGTGCCCTCGTGGTTGAAAAGAACTGATTACCACTAAGGACACGCAGGATCACGAAGGAGAACTGGTCACTGTTCTATGGAGCGGACATCGCCAGCAGCGGCGCAATCGCCTTTCGAGGGCGCGATCACCCGCCGCCCTCGCGTGTACAATCGTGCTTCACGATGACCGACAATCCCAGCGGCCAATCCCTGCCCCGCAAGCTGATCATCGCCATCGACGGGCCCGCCGGCGCGGGCAAGAGCACGATTGCTTCCCGGCTGGCGCGCAAGCTCGAATATGTAAACCTGGAAAGCGGAGCCATGTATCGCGCCCTCGCCCTGAAGGCAATCGAACGGGATGCGTCTTTGGACGACGAAACCACGCTGGTAAAGATAGCCGATGGTTTGCGCATTTGCCTGGAGCCCACAATCGGCGGCAATCGCACCCTGATCGACGGGCGCGATGTCTCGGCACGCATTCGCGAGCGCGATGTCACCGAGGCGGCGTCGCGCGTCTCGGTTCATCCCAAGGTGCGCGAGTGGATGGTGGATCATCAACGGGCGATGGGCGCCGGCGGGGGCGTGGTGATGGAGGGCCGCGACATCGGGACCAAGGTGTTTCCCGACGCCGACCTGAAGATTTTCCTGGATGCCGATCCGGTCGTCCGCGAGGAGCGGCGGATGCAGCAACAGAAAATCAAAGGTGAGGTCGCCGCCAGCGTAGCCGCCGAACTGCGCGAGCGCGATCGCCGCGACCGCACGCGAGCCACATCACCGCTGATCGCGGCAGACGACGCCGTAGTCATCGACTCGACTGCGCTGAGCGAGGATGCGGTGCTGGCTCGTGTGGAAGCCTTGGTGAAGCAGAAATTGGCTTGAGCCAGGTTTCAAAGTTTCAACATTTCCAGGGTTCACGCCACCAATCAGCCTGAAACTTTGAAACCTTCGAAGCTTTGCAGCCTGATTTTCTCAGTTCTCGGTCGGTTCGACTTTCTCTTTCGGAGCGTGCAGGGCTTTGGCTGGTTTGCCCGGCGCTGGAGGCTCCGGCGGCTTCGGCGGGGCGTTGCTGGCCCTGCGAATCTCAATACCATCGTGCTGATTGTTGAGCACAATATGGGCCGCGCCACTTCCCACGCTCCCGCTGGCCTTCCCCTCGTGCTCGTCGTTATTGACCTTCAACTCCGGAAAATCTGACTGGATCTCTCCGTCGCGCGCGCGCGCATCCAGACGGAAGCCGGCCTTGTCGGGCAGGCTCAGTTGCAGATCGCCGTTACGATTATCGATCTGCACATTGCCCAGCGTACGCATGCCCACTTCGACCGTGCCGTTGTCGTCCTGAAGGCGGACATCTCCAGAAACCTCGCCTAGCCGGATATTCTTCGAGCGCGTCGTCAGGTGCAGCGGTCCGTTGACTTCCTCCACGTGGAGTTCGTCGGCATCAAGGTCCAGAGTGCCGTCCAGGCGGGCAAACTCCATGTCGGTGCGGGAAGACTTAAAGGTCACCGTATTGCTGATGCGCGCGAGCTTGACGCTTTCCTGGAATTCGCCATCGAGTTGGGCCGCACCCTTCACGTCGGAGACGGAAACTTCATTCATCCGGCCTTCGACATGCACATCGCCGACGATCTGCGCGACTTTCACCGAGCCTTTTTCCTGGCTGACTTTGACGTTGCCCTTCACGTCCTCGACTGACGTATCGGAGTGCTGAGTGGAAACGTCGAGGTTGCCGTCGCGGCCCACCAGGTTCAGGTCCCCATGTCGCGAGACGATCGAGACCGGCACTTTGCGAGGAAGTGAAATGTCGAGATCGGTCTCGACGGGATGATCGCCCGCCCCTTCGACTCTGGCGTCGACCGTGACCAGGCCGCCGATCGCCGTGATGGTGGGCTTGGTTTCGCCGTTGTACTTGTCGGCGTCGCTCTGGCTCTCCGCCTTGATGCGCTTGCGGACCACTACCGTGATCTTGTTGTCGTCGGATGCGTGCACGCTGACCGCGCCGTGATTGTCAATGATCTTCAGACTCGCCCCGGCAGGGAAGTCCCGCTCGAGGTGATCGTTGAAGTTGTACGCGTCGGCAAAGATGTCGGGGAAATCGTTGTCGTCGAGGTTGATCTGCTCGCGAATGCCGGACCAGTTCACATGTTCGACCTGGGTTGCGATCAAACCAAAGACGACGATCATGATCACCAGGAACACGCCCCCCGCGCCGATCCCGCGGGCACGGTAGCCCTCGCGCTGCGCCTGCATGTGCTCAATCAGCTTAACCACGCCCCCGAGGATCAGCAGCACCGGCCAGTAATTGGCAAACAGGTGCCACATCCGGGTGCGCGACAAAACCCCCATGGTGCCCAGCAGGCAGACCAGGCCCACCACGATCAGCATCAACGGTCCCGCAAAAGAACGGCGCGGCCGCGGCGGAGGAGGAGCCACGGGAGGAGTGACGGGTGCAAGCGGTGGGTTAGACATTGTTCACCTCGCCAGAAGAGGTTGGAGACTGCGGGCTTTCTACCACCGGCGGAGGTGGCGGAGCACTCGGGGGGACACCCGGAATTCCGGGAGGCAGCGGCCCGATGTGTCCGTCGGACGACGCATTGCTCTGTAGCAGTTTGACGACTCCAATCACGAGCAGGATCGCCGGCCAGGTTCGACCGAATCCCACTCGCGACGTGGTATCGAGCAGAAAGAGCACCCCGATCGTTACCAGCATCGCGGGCCCCATGAGTTTGCGTGTACGGCAACGTTCGCAATAACAGATCGAAGCCCTACTGCCAAGGAGTCCCCAGTGTTTCGCGAATAGCCAGACACCGAGAAAAATCAGGATGAGCGATACAAACAGGCCCATCCCGATCTCAAACACCCCGGCGGTATGCAGAAGGAAAAGCACGCCCAGCCCGATCAGGACGGCGGCTCCGGCTGGAACTTTCGTTCCCTCAAGTTTCTCGCCCGTGCCAAACATCAGCCCCAGACCAAAGGGATCGGGCGCCGGCTCTCCCATTTGAATCGCCTTCGCGCTTCGAATGGAGTCGATGATCTGATACACGTAAAAGAATCCAAGCGCGATTCCAAGGAACGTATGCATATACCAAGGAACATCGGAGCTTTCGCCGACGATCAGGAGCACCATGATCACGAGGTGCGCCAGTCCCTTCGCGTATTGCGAGCAATAGACCGCTCCCACCCCGAATGGGAAGAAACCTGCGAGAATGCCTGCCACTGCTGGATTCGGCCCTGAATTGACCGGGGGGCGAGCCGCTCCGGGCGTTGGCCCCGGCGGATACACTGTTTGCGCGGGTGGAACGAATCCAGCCGGCGGAACTTGTCCCGCCGCCGGCGCTGTGCCTTCCATGCGCGCGGCCAGGCAGGCTTCGCAATAGATCACTCCGCGCACGTCGCGGGTGCAGTTGTTACAAAGTGGCTTGCCGCATGTGCGGCAGAAAGCCACCGCAGCAGTTTCGCTGTGAGTGGCGCAGTTCATACGAACCTCCTGTACGTGGTCACCGACACTACAGGCAGATCGCAACATTTGAGATAGGGACCCTGAGGAGCGCTGGCCAGAATGAGATGATTCTCAGTCTGGGTGTAGTTGCGCTCCTGCTTCTGCTCGGGCTGTTGTGTTGTGTCGTTCTTGTGGTCTTTCTGTTTGCTTGGTCCCGGCTCTGCGGGCGTGACGTTGCGCTTGACCTGCCGCGCCAACGACTCCACCTCGTAGACCACCCGGATGTTCTCGTAGTAGCGGACCACGCTGGCTTGCGTGCGGAAGTACGTGAGCCGGATCGCCGCCGGACGCAGGCTGATCTGGCGCAAGTCGGCAAGTTTTACGCCGGCAACCGTCAGGCCCACCGACAGCGCGAAGAATGCCATGCCAAACGACATGGCAAAGCGCGGCTGGCGAACCGTGGCCCAGATCGGCTCCAGATATCCGAACAGCGATGCCTGCACCCGTTCTAGCCACGTAACGTGCGGCTGGGGAGCGCGGACCGTCACTCGCAGGCGCTGGGTGTCAACGCCCGTTGTGGATGCCAGGATATTGTTGACCAGGCTAGCTGCAGGCTCCACCTCCGTGAGACCCTTCAGCCAGTTGCGGCCCGCCTCAGCTTCGGCGAGCAGCGGCCCACACACCTTGCAAACGCCGGCGTGAGCCTGGAACCGGTCGAGTTGGACCCCGGTCAGGACGCCGTCGAGCACGTCCGAGAGCAGGAGATCGAACTCGCTGCACTGCATTCCGTTTCTGGTGTGATCTGGCATCACATCACCTGCCTATAGGTACGTTGCAGGAGGCGTCCTAGTTCCGCCCGCCCTCTATTTATTCTTGATTTCACGGTGCCCTCCGGAACCTTCAAAACGGTGGCAATTTCGCGGTAGTCCATGTCTTGCAAGTCCCTTAGAATCACTGCCTCCCGGAGCTCGGGCGAGAGTTTGCCCAAGGCTGCGTGAACGGTCTCGCTAACCTCCCGGCTGCGTATGTGGGCATCGGGGGGCGCGGATTGGTCCTGAATCTGCTCACGGAGCGGCTGGGCATCCTCGTGTTCCGAGGCTGTCGAGTCCATCGAGTCCGTCATCCGGTCCTGCTTGGTCTTGCGGAAGTGGTCCACCAGCAGGTTGCGCGTGATGGTCGTGACCCAGGTGACGAATGCGCCTTTGGTATGGTCATAGCTCGGGAGCGTCCGGTACATTTTGATGAAGACTTCCTGGGTAAGATCTTCCGCGTCGTCACCCGATCCGGCAAAGCGGTAGCAGATGTTATAGATCCGCCGGCTGTAGGTTTGCACAATTTCCTCCCAAGCGGCGGCATCGCCGGCAATACAGCGCCGGACCAGCATCGCGACCACTTGGACGTCTTCCACGTGCACTCCCCGGAAACTGCTTTCCAGACTGAGACTTAGGCTCGGATCTTCAGCAAAACGCGCCCCCGCACCCACAAGACAGTACGTCGCTGTGCGCCGTGAAGTTCGCGCACAAATCCGAGCATGAGTGTGAAACACGGCATTGTAGCAGCGCAGGAAACGTCGCGCGGTGCGCCTGATGCCACGGCTGACGGTGAATTGCCAACCCACGACAACATGTGTGCGTTAAGGTTGCCTCACTAAAGTTACTTCCCTGAGTGCGCAAAGTTAAGCCACCCTTTTCCAAAGCAACTAGAATGATTGCAACAACGTCTGACATACGGCGGCGAAGTCTGTGTGTAATCAGGATTTTCGCCAGCGCTCTTGGCTGGGGTAATGCGATTTTTCGCAGAGTCGGGAAAAGGGAGAACATGCAAAACGAATTCAATGCAAAGTTAACGTTGAGGACGCTAGCCGCCTTTGTGGCCCTGGCGCTTTTGGCGACGATGGTGCCGTTGCGCCTGGCGGCGCAGGATAATGACGATCCCCCAACACGCGCCGCGCGGCTCGGGCACGTGGATGGATCGGTGTCTTTTCAGCCCGCCGGCGAATCCGAGTGGGAGCCCGCTGCGGCAAACCGCCCCATGACAACGGGCGATAAGCTCTGGGCCGACCGCGATTCCCGCGCCGGAGTGCAGTTGGGCTCAACCTCCATTCACCTCAATAGCGATACGGGAATCTCATTTCTCAATCTCGACGACCGCACCGTCCAGATCCAGCTCAGCTCGGGATCGATCAGCCTACGCGTACGCCGACTAGAGCACGATGACGTATTCGAAATCGACACACCCAACCAGGCTTTCTCTATCTTTCAGCCGGGACAATACCGGATCGAAGCCAGCGAAGATGGAAGCAGAACGGTCGTTACCGTCCGCGACGGAGAGGGCGAATCCACCGGCAACGGGCAGACCTACACCGTACACGCGGGGCAGCGCGCCACCTTCAGCGGCGCCGATCGGCTGAACGCGGACGTGGAGCAGGTAGGAGACCCGGATGACTTCGACCGGTGGAGCGACGGCCGCGACCGCCGCTTTGACGATTCGCGTTCGGCACGCTACGTCTCGCCCGACGTTGTGGGCTCCCAGGATCTCGATGAATACGGCGATTGGCAGCCAAACCCCGAGTACGGCAACGTGTGGTACCCGCGCGTTGAGCCGGGCTGGGCGCCTTACCACACAGGACATTGGGCATGGATTGATCCCTGGGGATGGACTTGGGTCGATGACGCACCGTGGGGCTATGCGCCGTTCCACTACGGCCGCTGGGCATCGGTGGACGGCAGGTGGGGATGGATACCGGGTCCGCGAGAGGTTCGGCCCGTATATGCTCCCGCGTTAGTCGTGTTTGTGGGCGGAGGCGGACCAGGAATGGGTGGGAATGTGGCGTGGTTTCCGCTCGGACCGCGCGAAGTCTACGTGCCTCCGTACCACGTCAGCCCGGCCTACGTGAACCGGGTTAACATCAGCAATACGACGGTGAATCAGACGACAGTGACCAACGTCTACAACACCACTATCGTGAACAACAACACGACGGTCAACAACGTTACTTATGTGAATCGGAACGTCAATGGCGCAGTGACCGCTGTGCCACAGCACGCCTTCGCCGGCGGACAACCGGTGGCACGGTCGGCCGTGACACTAACCCGCCAGCAGATCGCGGCTGCGCCTGTGAACGCAAGAGTGGCGGTTGCGCCGACTCAAAACGCGGTGATGGGACCTCGTGCCGGCACCGACAATCGTGTGGCAGGCCCCCCGGGCGCGGTATTCACGCGTCCTGTGGTCGCTAAAGCCGCTCCGCCTCCGGCACCCGTGTCATTTGCTGCGAAACAACAGGTGCTCGCGGCGCATCCCGGCCAGCCCGTGGCGCGGCAGGAGATGCAGCGCCTGCGACCGGCCACTCCGCCTGCGACACAACCTGTCGTAAGGCAAGCGCCTCCAGGGAAACCGGCTACACCGACTGTGGTACCCGTCGCGGCCCATCCCGGCAATCAACCGGCGAACCCGCCTGCCAATCAGCCCGCAAATCGGCCGGGGAACCCGAATGCGAACGAGCGTCCTGGGGCGGTTCCGCCGAATCGGCTGCAGCCAAGCCAGCCCCCAGCGAATCAGCCTCCTGCGAATCAACCTTCTAATCGGCCGGCGCAGCCCAATCGTCCCTTTGAGCCGCCAGGGCGCAATGATCGCCCGACGGCTGCTCAACCGAACCGTCCCGAACCGAACCCTCCGGCGTCGAATCGTCCCACGGCACAACCGCCGGCAAATCGTCCTGTGCAGCCCAGCCCGCCTCCGCAAAACACGCGTCCCGCAGAGCAGCCGCGACAGAACGAACCGCCGTCCAGGCCGCAGACTCCGCCCCCGAGTTATCGTCCGCCGCAGAACCAGCCACCAGCGCAGGCGCGGCCGCAGACGCAACCGCAACCTCCGCCGAAACCACCGACGCCACAGGAGAAAAAGCGGCAGGATGATCAAAAGAAGGATCAGCCGCATTAGTTAAACAAGGCCGCCACGGACGGGTTCAAGATACAGGCATCCTGCAGGTCAGGATGCCTGTTTCTTGTTTGCCGCCCCTTGGTTTTCGCGGCCAGCGTCTTAACCCAGCCTTAACCTGCTTTGAGCCGCTGAGAAGTGTCGCTAAAGCGCAGCTCTTCTACGAACGAAAATCCCCACTTCTGGCAACGCCGGCCAGAAGTGGGGCACCCGCCTGGTCAGTGGCAACGTTCAGAAGAGAATTGTGATCACGGCGGCTACGGTAATGCCTCCCGCATTTGGCGAGTTCGGCAAAGGACCTTTGAGCGAGACTCCGAAGCTGATGTCGCCGGGGCGCTGCTTGGCGATTTTGCTGGCGGCGTCGACCGCATCTTTAATCGGGTCCACGTAGGGCTTGAATTGCTGCACGGTTTTCGACGGATTCTTGAGGTCGACTTTGCCGGCATTCGTCACCACGCCACGCAGCGCGCTCTCGCCTTTCTGGAAGACGGTAGCGACGTCGGACAGATTGGGCACCTCATCGCCAATGGTGAATGTCATGGTCCAGTTCTTGTTGACGGGATCAATCTGGCCGGAGAATTCCATGCCCGAAACGCTGGTCTTCAATTCCAGCGTGCGGTCCCAGCCGGCTGTCGCCTCCAGGTTGCCCAAAGTGGCAGTCACTCCGGAGACTGAGATCGCGGCGCCGGCGTCCTTTCCGGTCCACTTGATTTCGGTTGGGACCGATTTTAGGGTGTTGAGGAGAACCTTCAGGCGCTCAATAATTTCCGGATCACCCGAGCGTACCGGGGTGGCTCCGGAGCTGCCAGAAACGTAAGTGGAAGCGCCGGGCAAGTCCAGGGGCAAGAAGCTGTGCGTCTTAGCCCATTGGTGGATTTCCCAGGCAATGTCGCCGTTATCCATCTGCGAGATTTCGGGCACGGCGAGGCGTGCCTGCAAGATGATGTCGCGTTCGGGTATGATGCGCAGGCTTTCGGTGTTTTTCGCGAGCCAGTCGCGGAGCAGAGAAACCGGAGTCTGACGCATCAACATGAGATCGCCCATGGCGAATTCCTCCTTGAACGAGAAGACAAGGGGCCCAGCCTGGTTTACGATTTTCGGGCCAGGCATACCACTCCGAGTGAGGCGAAAGGGTGGAACTGCTGCCACAGTCCATCCTGAGGATGGCAGTGGCGGGGATTACTTTACCGCTAGTCTGCGAAAGTTACCAGAGCCTCGCCCCCCAGAAAAGCAAAGCGGCCCGAAACTCTGAGCCACCGGTGGAAAATGGCGTCAAGCGGCACTTGCCAGCGGCTTTAGCCCCGGGGCGGTCAGCCTACTCCGGCGTGAAGTAATCCACCGTCACCGGACTTTCGAACAGCGAGTAGTCCCGGGTCACCACCGTGATGCCGCTATCGGTGACAAAGTAGCGCTGCCGGTCCGCCTCGGCGTCGTAGCCGATGGTGGTGCCTTCCGGCAGATGCACATCGCGATCAATGATGGCGCGGCGGACTCGGCAGCGTCGCCCGACGCTGACGTGGGAGAACAGGATGCACTGGTCTACTTCCGAATAGGAATTCACGCGCACGTCGGGTGACAGGACCGAGTTCTTCACCGATCCACCCGAGACAATGCAGCCGTTCGACACGATGGAATCGAGCGCCGTGCCGGTGCGTCCCGCTTCCGCGAAGACGAACTTCGCCGGCGGATATTGCCGTTGATGCGTGCGAATCGGCCACTCCTCGTCGTACAAATTGAACACCGGCGACACCGCGACGATGTCCATATTGGCTTCGTAGTAGGCCTCGAGCGTCCCCACATCGCGCCAGTACAAGGCTTCCTTCTTGTTCTCGTCGACGAAATCGTAGGCGAACACGCGATAGTCATCCACCATCTTGGGCAGAATGTCTTTGCCGAAGTCGTGGCTGGACTGCGGGTTCTCGGCATCTTTGAGCAAGACAGGAATCAGCACATCCGCATTGAATAGATAGACACCCATCGATCCCGCGACCTTGGCAGGATTTGCGGGATAGCGCAGCTTCGTCACTTTGGGCTTTTCCTCAAAGCCGTTAATGCGCCCGTCTTGGTCGACGTCGACGACGCCAAATTGGTAAGTCTGCTCGGGATCGATCTGAATCGTGGCCAACGTGATGTCGGCAGATGAATCCAGATGCTGCTTCATCATCTTGCCGTAGTCCATCTTGTAGATGTGGTCGCCGGAGAGAATCAACACGTGCTTGGGTTGCTCCGACCCGATGGAATAAATGTTCTGATACACGGCGTCGGCTGTTCCTTGATACCACTGGTCACTCACCCGCTTCATCGGGGGCAACACTTCGATGAACTCCCCCACTTCGCGGCCCAATATGTTCCAGCCTTCGCGGACGTGGCGGTTGAGCGAAAGCGCCTTGTATTGCGTCAGGATATAAACCCGGCGAAGATCGGAGTTCAGACAGTTCGAGAGAGTGATGTCAATAATGCGATAGATGCCGCCGAAGGTGACTGCCGGCTTGGCCCGGTCGCGAGTGAGAGGATAAAGGCGCTCGCCGGCGCCGCCTGCCAATAGAACCCCGAGAGTATCTTTCATGACTCACCTCTCAGATTCCGTCCCCAGGAGCCGCTCCTCAGCCGGAATCATGCTTCCCGCACGGCAGATGCGAAAAGAAAACAGTAGATGGTAGCACAGGGCACAGGGTTGCAACCTCTTCGCGCCCGCAGCACGGATAGTTCAATTTGCAAGCTAAGTAGCTATTTCTAAGGGGTCATCCTGAGCGCAGCCGTTTTTCAGGCGCAGCGAAGGATCTCCCGACCAAACGCATCCTGATCCACTCTCACTCCCAGCACTTATAATGCTGCGCGAGGCCAATCCCACCCAGGCGGAGCCAGCCATTCGCAACAACACCACGACCCGTCCCGGTTCCCGCGAAAGTTCTCGCGGCTTGGGCATGGAGCGAGACATTACTCGGCGCGATTTTCTGAACGCCACGCTACTGGCGTCCGGCGGGCTATTGCTGACTCCTGCATCTCCCCTGGAGCTGTTACAGGCGAGAGGGGCTTCGAACCTCAACGATGACTGGACCGGCTATGGTGGCGTCGGCGACTACGCCAATTCCAATGGGAATACCACCGCAATCCTGGATGCCGGACACCAGATTCGCGACGGAATGTTTGAGAGTCTGCCTCCGAGCCTGATCGACACCCACGAGACTTACGACTGCGTGATCGTGGGCGGCGGCATAAGCGGCCTGGCGGCCGCTCTGATTTTTCAGCGGCAGGCAGGACCGGGCAAGACCTGCCTCGTGCTCGACAACCATCCCATTTTTGGCGGCGAAGCCAAGCGCAACGAGTTTCTTGTGGACGGCCACCGTCTGGTCGCTCATCAGGGTTCGGCCTTCTACCCGGTTCCGTACCCGCGCAGTTTCATCGGACGTTTCTACGAATCGATTGGACTGAAAACGCCGCGGCTCGAGTATCAGAACTGGGGTGGTCCCGCGCCGCAGATGCCGCTAAGCCGCACTCCCTATCTCGGTTCGGCGCCGTATGGCCTTTTCTTCGGCGCCAAGTTCGGCCAGACCGAGGGACTGTGGCTGACGGACCCTTGGGGCAAGAAACTGGAAGGCGCCCCTATTTCCGCGAAGGCACGGAATGAACTGCTGAAGTTTCAGTCAGCAGGAAATGCTGGAGCGCAGGGTCCGCAATATGCGGGCGACGCCATTTCGCGGAGGCTCGACGCGATCACGCTCGAAGCTCACATGATAGAGCGCCACGGCATTAGCCGTGAGACCATTCGCACATTTCTCTCGCCAGTCGAGGGAGGTGGATACGGCCTCGGCCCCGACGCGCTCTCCGGCTACACCGCGTATGCCGCCGACATGCTGCACCCGCTCGACATCAGCGATGAGACCGGCCAGCAGATGTTTCCCGACGGCAACGGCAGCCTGGCGAGGCTGATCACGAAGACCCTGATTCCAGAATCGATCGCGGGCGAGGATTCCCTGGAAGATGTATGTCGCAATGCCGTTAATCTTGCGGCACTCGACCGTCCCAGTGCCGCGACGCGCGTGCGCTTGGATTCGACTGCTGTCTGGGTGAAGCACGACGGCGATCCCGCGAAGTCAGAGTTCGTCACGATCGCCTACACTCGTGGCGGAAAGACTTATCGTGTCACCGCGCGCTCGGTCGTGATGGCCGGAGGAAGCTGGACCACCCGGCACATCGTCCGCGATCTTCCCCAAGACCACAAAACCGCCTACAGCCAGTTCTATCGCGCCCCTTGCATGATGGCCAACGTCGCGGTGCGCAACTGGTGGTTCCTGTACAAGATGGGGATCTCCGGCTGCCAATGGTTCGAAGGGCTGGGAAATTATATGCAAGTTCACAAACTGGCCACCTGCGGTGCCCATGCCCCCACGATCTCCCCCGACTCGCCGACGGTCCTCACCATCAAAGTTCTGTATTCCTACCCCGGCCAGCCCACCGAACAACAGGGCCAGGCGGGGCGTGCGGAGATGATTGCGACTCCGTTCCGCGAATACGAACGCCAAATCCGTCAGCAATTCATCGACATGTTTGCCCGCTCTGGATTCGACGTCGCCCGCGACATTGCCGGAATCATCCTGAACCGCTGGGGGCACGCGTATCTAAGTCCCGCCCCTGGATTCTTTTTTGGCAAAGAGGGAAAGCCCGCGCCCGGCGAGGTGTTGCGCGCCGCGCCTTTCGGGAGAATTGCTTTTGCGAATACGGACCTTTCCGGAGTGGCCGACCACCGGTCTTCCATCATCGAGGCGGACCGCGCCGTGGGGCAGTTGCTGGATCAAGTGCTGGCGGGATGACACCAGCTCGAAAGAGAAGGCGCGACTTACTTGTCCTTATCCCGCTTCTCCTCGTCGATCTTGATGCGGAGCGACTTCAGGAATTTCAGATCCTGGTCACTGACTTTGAATTCAGGATTCGTGGACAAGGTGGTGATGAGCGACGTCTTGTCGGCAGGTTTTTCTCCCTGCTTGCTCACGCCAATGGTCGCTTCGAGGACCAGGAAAATATCGTATCCGCCGTCTTTGATGCGGGCGACGACCTCGGAAATCTGCTCCGAGTCGGAAAGGGACTCATTAATGGCATCGCCGAGCTCTTTCATCAGTTGTTTGAGTTGCGGATCCACTTGCGTCCCCCTTGTTAAGACCAACTTACCACGATCTTGCCCTAAGCGCGACTCGCGCGGACCTCAAGATATTCTGCATCTACGACGGTGGTTCCGTCGTTCGCCGTATTGTGTTCCATCCAAAGCGATTCCAGCTGTGCGGCCATGTCCGCCTGCCCAGCTGGGTCCAACTTGGAAAATGTCGCTTGTGTGGGTCCGAAGTAGCGCCGGAAGAAATCGACCACTTCTCTGGGCGTAAGCGGGTACGCGAAACGCGCCTTTTGCCGAGTGCACGTCACTGATGTGCTCCAGCAGGTTCGTTGCGATATCTACACCAGTCACCGAAGCGCCGGTCTTCGCCGCGGGAATGGCCGTGTGCCCTGTCCCGCAGGCGACGTCGAGCACTTTAGCGCCCGCCTGGATGCCAAGCCGCCCAACAAAATTCTCCGCTTCCAGCGCGGTAAAATTAGCGATTTGGCCGAAATCACCGGCCATCCAGGTCGACTGCATGCGGGACTCGAGTTCGGCCAGATCGGGCGTAATCGTCGGCATCGTGTTCATAGTTTTTGATGCGAACGGCGGCGGAACGGTTCGCCGCCCGTTCGCGGTAGTGCCTCGGTTTTAAATTTCTCCTCGAGATTTCACATCAAATTCCGACGGCCAAAGCAATTCTCCCTGCCAACCAGAACCAAGCAGCAGGCGCAGACCGAACCTAACCTGAGACCGAGACACCCCCGTATTTGTCAAGCAGCCCACCGGTGAGCGGACAAGCCGCAATCCGCGGAAAACAGCGCGAACCAACCGTTGGTCAGCCGACCATGGCCCTTTCGTCCAAAGAAGCCACAAACCGCCACCGCCCGCGACGATGGTCCACACCCAAGCCGCGATCCAAACCAGCGCTGCTCCAAACTTGGTTCGGCTCAGCGTCTTCGGCTTTGCATTCGCTAGCTTAAACAGCATCGGCTGTGCCTTCGGGCAGATTCCAAACCGAGACCCCACCCCCGATCAGCCCCGTTTTGGGTCCGGTGATTCTATCCCCGCAGGCTGTTAAAATCGAGGCGGTGAGCAAAGTCTCAACTCTGCGAAAGATGGGCGTTGTAGCTCGCGTGGCTCGAGATCAGGCCGGGCGCAGCCGCACCTTGAGCGCCATCATGAGCGGCGCGCGCACCACGCTTCGTTCGTTCTGGCATGCAATTCATCAGTTGTGGCTCGAGGTGACCGGCACGCTGTTTCTATTCATCGCGGCTTTCGGTGCGATCGCCTTGTTTCGCGAGTACACGAAATATCAGGCGGGCCACACGACGGCTAGCCGCCTCGCAGTTGTAGTTTGCTTCACGGTGACGTTCGCGTGGTTCGGGCTGAGTTCGTTTTGGCGAGTGCGAAGGAAAGGCCAGCGCCACTAACCCTCCGCCTTGAATTGGTCCTGATTTCGGGGACAACCCGATGACAGAAAAAATAACGACGGCAAAATCGAAAACCAGCCCCACCGCGGCTCGAGAAATTGAAACCTCCTCCCACATCCTGGTGAATCCGCTCTACACCCCGGCTGATCTCAAAGGCTCCGACTACGAGAGCGAGGTCGGATATCCCGGCGAGTATCCCTTCACGCGCGGCGTTCAAGCCACCATGTACCGCGGCCGCCTCTGGACTATGCGCCAGTACGCGGGCATGGGCGACGCCGAGGAATCAAACAAGCGCTACCAGTATCTGATGGCGAATGGTACGACTGGCCTGTCCGTCGCGTTTGACCTGCCCACGCAAATCGGGATGGATTCGGACCATCCGCTGGCTGCGGGCGAGGTCGGCAAGGTTGGTGTCGCGATCGACTCGATCGAGGACATGCAGCGCCTGTTCGACGGCATCGACTTGACCAAGATTTCTACATCGATGACCATCAATGCAACGGCGTCAATCCTCCTGGCCTTGTACGTGGCCGTGGCGCGGCGGCAGGGCGCGGACATCCGGAAACTGTCTGGCACGGTGCAGAACGATGTGCTCAAGGAATACATCGCCCGCGGAACCTATATCTACCCGCCCCAGCAGGCCATGCGCGTCATCACCGACATGTTTTCCTGGGCCAACGAGCATGTCCCCGACTGGAACACGATTTCGATCTCGGGCTACCACATGCGCGAGGCCGGATCGACCGCAGTGCAGGAAGTGGCATTCACCCTCGGCAACGGCATGGCGTATGTCGAAGCGGCAATCAAGGCCGGACTCGAGGTGGATAAGTTCGCCCCGCGGCTCTCCTTTTTCTTCAACGCGCACAACAATTTTCTGGAAGAAGTAGCGAAGTTCCGCGCCGCCCGGCGCATGTGGGCACGCATCATGCGCGAGCACTTCAAGGCCAAGAACCCGCGCTCCTGGATGCTGCGCTTCCACACCCAGACCGCCGGATCGACGCTAACCGCACAACAGCCGGAAAACAATATTGTGCGCACCGCGATCCAGGCGCTGGCCGCCGTCCTTGGAGGCACTCAATCGCTGCACACCAATTCCTACGACGAGGCGCTCGCTCTACCCACCGAGCAGGCGGCCCGCATTGCCTTGCGCACGCAGCAGGTAATCGCTTGCGAGTCCGGCGCACCCCAAACCATCGATCCGCTCGCCGGATCGTATTACGTCGAGACCCTGACCAACGAAATCGAGAAGCACGCTGCCGAGTATCTCGGCAAGATCGAAGTCCTCGGCGGCATGCTCAAGGCGATCGAGAGCGGCTTTGTGCAGCAGGAAATTCAAAACGCCGCTTACGAATACCAGCAGCAAGTGGATCATCAGGAAGCCATCGTCGTCGGCGTGAATCGCTTCGAAGTTGAAGAAGATAAGCCTATCCCGATTCAGCGCATCGATCCCGTGCTCGAACCAAGGCAGATTGAGCGAGTCCGGGCACTGCGGACAAAACGGGACGCGGCGCCCTGCCAGGCCGCGCTCAAAGCCGCCGAAGATGCCGCGCGCTCAGGAGCCAACGTGATGCCGCACATCATCGCTGCGGTCGAGGCCTATGCGACCGTGGGCGAAATTTCAGATGCCCTGCGGCGCGTCTTCGGGGAGTACAGGGAAGCGGTGGTAATCTAGCCCATTGCTTGGTGCATGTGGAGACAGCAGTGGAGGTGGGGCGAGGGTGCATGAGCGCATGTGGGGACAGCGGCCATCGGCTGTCCAGCGAGCGAAGATCACCTGGATCTCTGCCGCCGCCATTTCTGATCTGGATTGTGGCTTGGGTCTGGTCCGCCCTTTCAAATCATGGCCGCCTTGAATGAGCCTGACTAGAGCCACGTCGTAGCGCCACCAAACCGCGGCTTCGCCGCTAAGGGTCGGTAAGCTGCACGCATTTCGCGGACATGAGTGTCCGCGCCACATTCACGCCGGTTGTGCTTGCATCTCCGCGACGGTCGCTTCCAGATGACCGAGTGTCTCCTCGATGGTTAGCGAGTACATCTCTCGCCCCACGCCTTCGCCTGCTTCCAGTGCGGACTTCAGATAGTGCCCGGCGATCTCCACGGCGAGTGAATCGGTGATGAGCTTACCGGTACGCTTCTTGTACTCCACCCAGGCGGGGTGCGGCAACGCCACCCAAACCTTCCGCCCATCCACCAGAAACTTGATGTCGACCGCATCGGCGTGGCGCGTGGCGATGGCAACGATCATGGCCTGATAAACACAATGCACTTGCTTTTTTGTCCAACGGTCGGTGGCGCTGAAGTTCTCAAACATGCATAAAACTATAGCGGAGAGTTTGCGACCGGAGCAAACCATCGCGTGGAGTGGTAGGCCGGCGACCCAGGCAAGAAGCATCCAAGCGTCAACCCTCACCCTACCTTTCGAAAAGCCTTTGTCCTATTCTTATGTGAACCAAACGCAGGCAGGGCACTCCGGTACACCGATCCGCGTTTTTGGAGGTCAACGACGAGACTCCAGCAACGGCATAACGGCCCATCCATGGCAACGACTGAAAGCGCTCAGCCATCGTTTGACACCGTGAACGAGTTGGATCGTGCGCTGCGAACGGGAGAAGGTAACTCCGTCACCGATCCGATTCTGGGCAAACCAGTGGACTATGCGCGGGTGCACTTTGCCGAGGAAGAGTCGCTTATGGAGACCCACAAGTTCCCCGGTCTGTCCACTCATCGAACTGAGCACGAATTCTTCCCCCACGGCTTTCTGCAAGAGCACAAAGCTGCCAGGCCTGGGGTCCCGTCTCGCTTTTGTTTTTGTGCAGGCATGGTTCAAAAAACACCTCAGGAAAACCGACCAGCAGTACTGCGCTTTTCTAAAAGGGCGCGGCGTCCGCTGACTGTCTTGCAAGAAAATCGTCTACGCCAGCTTCCGTCCAACGAAGGGTATGGGAGGCTGCTGGCATTTTCTTCCTCCCAATCCGCTTATCGGCGTCCGTCAGTCCGCCAAATATCACTTAGGTATGTAGCTTCCTTTATGATGGATGCGTGCCAGCCCGGGCCTCGAGCAAAACCAAACTTACGATCCTTCGCGCGAGTCCTCTGCAACTCCCGTGGCTCATTCACGGCTTTTCCACGCGGATGGGGGGGGTCTCCAGCGCCTACGGGAAGGGCGATCTCAATCTTGGGCTTACTGAGGACGATGTCAAAGCCACAGTGGAACGCAACCGTGATGCATTTCTCCGTGAACTCCAAGCGGTTACTCACAAGCGCCGCGGTTCGCACAACGCCGGGGGATCACCCTGGCCTCTGATCACGCTTCGCCAGATCCATTCCGACATCATTCGCCGTGTCGATTCGATTCCCGGCGAACCCCTCGCCGGAGACGGCCTGATCACCGCAACACCCGGACTCCTCCTCGCAATTCAGGCTGCCGACTGCTTGCCCGTGATGCTGGTTGATCCCAAACATCGCGCCGTCGGCGTGTTTCATGCCGGATGGCGTGGCACGGTGAACCGCATCGTCGAAAAAGGCGTCGGCGAGATGCATCGTGGTTTCGGCAGCCGCCCCCGCGATTTGAAAGCGGCGATCGGCCCCGGCATTCAGGGCTGCTGTTACGAAGTCGGCGCAGAGGTGCGCACCAAATTCGAGTCACAGTTTGCCTACGCCGCGAACCTGTTCCGAGAAGTCAAGGAATCCGATCCGGTGCGCGAAAAGTACCCGCTGTTATTCTTGACCGCACGCGCCCCCGGCCACAGCGAACTGCCGACCAGGATCTTTCTCGACCTGATCGCAGCCAACCGTCAGCAACTGCTTGCCGCGGGTGTCGTGAAGAAAAATATCGACGCATCCCCGCTCTGCACTAATTGTCACCCCGACTTGCTGTTCTCCTACCGGGCCGAGAAAGGCAAGACCGGGCGGATGATGGGTGTGGTCGGAATCCGCGAGTGAGGGCGGCTCCGCCTGCGAGCTCACTCCTCACTCCCTTAGCGGTTGATTTCCGGCTCATGCGAGGTAGACTCGGCCGGCAGAAAAGCCCTAGAAAGTATCTTCGGAGGGTTGGGGCATCGCGATTCTGCCTAGCCCGCGATGCAAACGAGGCATCGTGACGACGGACCTCAATCCGAAAGAATGCAATCTAATCGGCATAGGGGGACGGGTCGCCCCGCCTCCCCTGCCACACCACCGTACATGCGGGTCCGCATACGGCGGTTCGGCGGATTAAGCTAGGACCGCACGACCATGGGTGGAAGCCCGAGCTTGGCCAAGTAGGCATTCGGCCAAGCGATGGTGAGAGCGGGCGAGTTCGCAATCCGCCAATTAAAGCGAGCGATGGCCTTGGGGGCGATCCGCCGCCGCGGTTCTCGTTCGCTCGTGAAGCTAAATCCGAGAAACTTCCTTTACCTCGGTTGAGCCACGGCGCTCTTCGCCTGATTCACCTTGAGCTTGAGTCGGTGCGTGATGAAGTGCGTAACCCTCTCCATCACTCGCTGTCCCGCTCGTTCGCTGCCCACGTAAATGTTACAGTCGTCGGCATAACGCAC
>DATKFH010000116.1:0-10767 GCA_035511455.1 Candidatus Sulfotelmatobacter sp.
CGCCGTCAGCGCTCCCGTCGTTCCGTCTATGGCATAGCCTTGCACCTGCGTCCCATTGCCCGCGTACAGGAACTTGCCGCTGGCATGCATGGCCAGCGCGATCACTCCCGACGATGCGGCAAACGGCGATCCGGAAACGGCTGCCAGCGTTCCACTCTGCGCATCAATGCTGAAGCCCGAGATCGTGTTGTTGCCCTCATTCCCCACATACACGAACTTTCCTGTCGGATCGATCACCACACTATAAGGGCGCGCATTGTTGCCCAGGGCAAACGGCGAGCCGGCGATCGGCGTCAGCGCCCCATTGCCCGCATCCACGGTGTAGGCCCGCAGGTTGTTGTTGTACTCGTCGGCGGCGTAGAGGAAACGTCCGGTCGCATCCACCGCCAGGGCATACACCTGGGAGCAGCAGTTGTAATTCGGATTGCCGAAGGCGGGAACACTGCCGGCGATCGCCGTCAGCTGTCCGGTCACCGCATCGGTGCTGAACCCGCTGACACCGTAGTTGCCACCCGTGTACACATGTTGTCCGGTTGGATCGGTGGCCACCACATAGGCCTCAGAGGCGGAGAATGGCGACCCCGGCACCGCCGTCAGCGCCCCCACTCCCTGGTCCAGCAGGTATCCGGAAACTGTACTGCCACCCGCATTGGCCACGTACACGAAGCGCGGCGATGACCCGCCTCCCGTCCCCGCCGCTACCGTCAGGGTGGCGGTGCCTTGCACACTGCCCGATGTCGCCGTGATCGTCACCGTGCCCGCGCCAGCTGTGTGGGCAAGACCGGTTGAATCAACCGAGGAGATCGTGGTATCCGACGTCGACCAGTTCACAAGATTGCTAATGTTTAAGCTGGTACCATTTGTATATTTGCCCGTAGCAGAAAATCGCACGTACGAGCCGACAGAAACCGTCGCCGATGTAGGCGTGACCGTAATGGAGACAAGTCCAGGGGCGTTCACCGTCAGTGTGGTCGAGGCAACTTGCCCTCCGGATGCGACTGCGGTAATCACTGTGCTGCCCTGCGATAGCGAACTGGCAAGTCCATTCGTACTAACCACGGCAACTGTGGCGTTCGAAGATGACCAAGTTACTGAACTCGTGACGTCCTGAGTGCTGCCATCGCTGTACAGTGCCGTGGCGGTGAATTGCTGCGTCAGGCCAAGTGCCACGGTTGGGTTCCCGGGACTGACGCTAATGGAAACCAAAGTAGGAACAGGAGTGGTGGCGCTAACTTCCGCCGAATTTGCGCTCTGAGTAAGTGAGTTTGTGGCGCTAACTACGTAGTAATAAGTGGCGCCGGCGGCGAGGCCAGAATCCACATACGGGGGAATTGTTGTCGTCGCAAGCGGCGCGAAGGGTCCGCCCGAGGTTGCACTACGAGAAACATTGTAGCCCGTTGCTCCGGGAACCGAATTCCAGTTCAGCGTGATCTGGCTGGGCGCCGGTGTTGCACTTACACCCGTTGGAGCAGACAGAGCGACAACTGTCAAATTTGCTGTGGCCGAGACCGGCCCCATTCTTGCAGTCATGGTCGCAGTGCCTTGACCGGAGCTAGTCGCGAGACCGTTTGAACCTATATTGTTGCTGATGACCGCCACCAGAGCGTTCGACGTGCTCCACGTTACGTTTGTCGTGATGTCCCTGGTGCTGTTGTCAGTGTACGTACCGGTAGCAGTGAATTGCTGGGACTGGCCGAGCGCGATGCTGGGTGCGGATGGGGTGATTGCAACGGACACAAGTGCCGCAGGCGTTATGGTAAGGCTTGCTGTGCCGGAGACAGAGCCAGAGTTCGCGCTGATCGTTGCTGTTCCTGTTCCAACCGACGTAGCCAGTCCAATCGTGGACGTTGCCATACTAATTGTGGCAACTGTGGCATCTGACGATGTCCATTGAACGGAAGCGGTAAGATCCTGTGTGCTGCCGTCGCTGTAAGTACCGGTCGCGGTGAATTGTTGAGTCGTGCCCATCGGGATGGAGACGGACGATGGGGAAATAGCGATCGAAGCCAAAACTGCCGGAGTCACCTGAACGCTGATCGCGCCCGTTACTCCAGAGCTGGCGGCAGTGATAGTAGTTGTCCCTACCTTCACAGCCGTCGCTGCTCCGCTTGTGCTTACTGACGCTATCGTGTCATTCGCGGATGACCAGGTTGCGGTATTCGTGATGTCTTTCGTGCTGTTGTCAGAGTAGGTCGCGACAGCTGACAGCTGTTGTGTCGTTCCTTTTGCGAAGGACAACGGAGAGGGCGCAACCGCGATCGAAACGATCACGGCTGGGCTTACGGTGAGCGTCGTGTTTCCGCTGATTCCAGACAAACTTGCCGTGATCACTGTTGCGCCAGTGGCCAGGGCTTGAGCCAGACCTCGGGTCGGACTCGTCATGCTGATGGTTGCCGCAGTCGAATCCGAAGAACTCCATTTGACCGTATTGGTGATGTCCTGAATGCTGCCGTCCGTGAATGTACCTGTAGCGGTGAATTGCTGGGTTTCGCCTAGAGGCAAAGACGGGATCGCTGGTGTCACGGCGATCGAGACCAGGGTGGCTTGCGTCACAGTCCAGTTCGTTGATCCGACAATGGAACCGGAGGTAGCGCTGATCGTTGTAAGACCAGCGGCCTTGGTGCTGGCCTGTCCAGACGCGCCGATCGTCGCAACTGTCGTGTTGGACGATCTCCACAGAGCGGAAGCGGTGAGGTCTTGTGTGCTGCCATCGGTGTAAGTTCCGGTTGCCGCAAACTGCTGAGCCGTGCCGAGGGCGCCTGAAGAATTTGGTGGCGTGACGGCGATGCTCGCCAATGCGGCTGGACTCACTGTTATCGTGCTCTGGCCGAAGATGCCCGTTGCGGCTGCAGTTGCGATGACCTGCGCATTTCCGCTCGAAACGGCGAACCCGTCTCCAAGACTGTTTACGGTCACAATTGACGGATTACTGGACTTCCACTGAACCGATGAAGTCAAGTTCTGCGATGTTCCGTCCGTGTAAGTTCCAGTCGCAGCAAATTGCTGACTCAAGCCTTTGGGTACCGTTGGACTTAGGGGCATCACAGTGATGCTGACAAGCGCCGCAGGCGTAACAGAAAGTGTCGCAGTACCCGAAATTGAGCCAGAAGTCGCGGTGATCGTGGCGCTCCCGACGGATTGACTGCTAGCTACGCCACTGCTGCCTACCGTTGCCACTGCCGGGGTAGATGAGGACCACGAAACAAATGTCGTGATCACCTTTGTGCTACCGTTCGTGTAAGTGCCGGTCGCGCTGAACTGTTGTAAGGTGCCGAGTGCGATGGCTCCCGTGTGCGGCGAGACCGCAATGGATATCAACGCCGGCGAGGTGATGGTCAACTGCGCCGGGGCGGTGGTAAGGCCTTGATAGGAAGCGGTGATATTGGTTATTCCCGTCGCAACCGACGTTGCCATCCCCGGGCTTCCTGCGGAATTGCTGATGGTTGCGACCGCAGGGGCAGAGGAAGTCCAACGCACGAGAGTGGTGATGTCGCCGGTCGCCCCGTTCGCGTAATTAGCTACGACCTTGAATTGTTGAGTCAATCCGAGCGGAACAGATGCATAGCCTGGCGAAAGTGAAATGGAAGAGATCGTTCGTGTAGTCGTATTGTTGGACTTGCTGGCCCCGCCGCAACTGGCGAGTCCGGCAACGACCGAGATCGCCAGTACCAGAGAGAGGAATCGGCTCTTCATTGTTTTTGATCCCCTATGGTCACGGTCGCAAAGGGCGTGCGTCTTAAAGCCGCAAGACGTACGGTGTCGCCGAACAGAATTTGCGAGTCGCTCACCGCTGGAATGCCTTGCGCCATGTTCGCCTGCGCTCGCAGCTTGACTAATAGGGAAATGTCTACCTGCACAGCGAAGCTAGCCACCTGCCCATCGAACGGACGCCCTGCGGCCTTCAGCAAATGAGCACTCGATCGTTCTCGCGGAAGGCGTATTGCATCTTTGCCCTCGCAAACAGGACGGAAGCCCGTAGTCTTTGGTCTGCTGTTGCGTGCCGTCGATGTACCGATCGTCGTAGGCGACTGCGGAAGAAGCACACGTGTGCACACTGTTCCGTTCATGTTTTCCTTTGTTCGTTGTGAGCAGTTGCGTCCCGGTGAGCTGGCTTTGACGCAAGGCGAGATTGCCAGATCAAACTGGAACTTGGCAAGAAACGTTGGTAACGTCAATCAAGTGGATGATGATTTGATATCGGGGCCGAAAGGAGCCTGAGCAGCGGTCGCGAGGGCGTAATCCACAACCGACCTTTACTTCGGGATTGCCCGTTTGATCGGCAGAGGGGCGGCGGTCACCCGCAGAGCGCCGAGTCGGCCCGGGGAATTTCGCCCCGAGCCGCTCACAGAGCCGGACGTGAATCTCTCGATTCATCCGGCTGGTGCCACCCTTGAAAGGCTGCCGCCTTGCGGCAAGACAATGAGTTCCTCCGGTTACCCGTTGACTCAATCTCGCCGAGGGTGACCTGCCCCCGTCGCTCCACGGGAATTACCCCGCTTCCTCGCTACTACGAGGCAGTTCGCCCCTGTCGGTGCTTCGGTACTTTCGGCCTCGTGGGATGTCCACTTGTGCCTTTTCCCTTCGCATCACCGCCCAGGTTCTCAAGTTCCGTACGAAAGCCCGGACTAGAGTCACGCCCTCCTCGACGCCGGACATCGCACCGACAGTAAGTAGGTTGCTTCCGTGCTCCTCCCGGCCCTGGCAGGCAGTTCCGGTTCTGATGTCGTCTCGGTGGTGTTTCGACGTGTCGTCGGAGGTTCATTTGCATTCGTCTCTCTAATCCCCACATGACGTGATCTAGCGTCACACCTTTTAACCGTGGACGTTCACCACCCCAGCTTTTGACTGCAGCAGCTCACGGCTGTTTGAAGCCTCCCCCTATAGGGTGGCTCCGATTCCTAAGACCGCTCTGGGGATCCTCAGTCGGGGGACCTATTTCCGGCCAAGGGGTCTAGGGTCAACAAGGCAGTAGGTGGGCAGTTCAGACGATTCGTATTCAATCGCTACTACTTTCCCTTCCTTCGACAAACCAGCGCAGCGTGCGTCGTAACTAATGCCTTCGGAATATTCGGAGTTCAGTACGATTTCCAGCGGCGATTCCAGTTTGGTGTTCAACTGTTCTAAACTTCCCGGCTCAGTGATCCAACCCCGAACATCGACAGCTTTCATGTCAACTGTCTTCATGACGACGTGTTCCCCTATCTATAAAATAGGTAGCCTGCCAGGGCGGGCCGGCAACTTTTCGAGACGCCAGAGACGAAACTCTGCCTCTCCGTGCAGGCGAATGAATTCATCCCACAGCGCCCCGAACTGCTTCGACTGGGAATCCCCCGCATCAAGTCACGCACTTCTCGTCTCCGGCCGAGGATCCACGACAGCTCGCGCATCTCATCCGTTCGTTCGCTCGTCATCACAGGGGGAAGCGGCGAAGCGACAGCTAAATTTCCGCATTCGAAGTAACTCTTGATTCTTCTCGAACGAATCGCGGCTCGGACGGAATCATACTCACAGTCGGGGAGGAACGCGTAGATTAGTTCCCGGATGAACAAATTGTCATCTTCTGGAAAAGAGGCGGTAATGTTGCGGTTGTATCGTGGTTCGGGTGGCGGGTGCGAGACGCTGAGACCACGCTGAATTGCGTTTTACGCGTCAATGCGGATGCCCGATAAAAGTAGCCGCCTCCTGCTGATCTTGCTATTCGGGGGTATTTTGCAATCGATATTGGCAGCCTCCGAGGAGTTGCCCGATGCCCCTCAGCCGTTAGGGTGCGAGTTTGTACACTGCTAAGTGCTCGGATACCGCCGCCGATCCGCCGCAATCGCCTGGTGCGGTACGCTCGATTTCAAACTCCCGATGGGCAAAACGGGGCCTCCGTGACTCGGCCGACATCGATACGGCTCCGCTCCATCGTTCCGAGATTAAGCGGGTAATCGGCTGCAGGCAGTAACTTTGGGGCTGATTGCGATCGATAAACATGGTTCAGGCGCGCTGTCGAGAAACGGCAAAACTGCGAGCACCTACATCTCGAACGTTGATCTCTTCACCTCCGCGGGAACATTGGGCGTGATTTTCCTCGACGGCGCGCTTCGGAGTGATCCTCACGCCCGCGAAACCGGCCTACTCGGAGCCGAGTCCATGGCCAACAGCGGTCTGGTATGCAACTGATCACGGAGCGTCAACGTCCTCTCCAAGATTCAGGTAGAGGATCGTTCTTTCAGAGCAGCGGCTTGGATAATTCATTTCCTTCCGCACATGCGATTATTACGTGGGGGCCACCACCACAATCGCAAACGAATATCCCAAGCCTTCGGTTGAGTGGCTCGCATATGGCACCGCCACCGCCGTCTCTGTTGCGCGATTCACGAGCCTGCAGCACTTCTGGTCCGATGTGGTGGTGGGCAGTAGTCTTCGATACTTGATCCGACGCCATATCTTCCATGCTCACTGCAAGGTTGGTCTCAGTCCGATTTGCAGCACGAGATGATCTAACGTAACAACTATTTGCCATTCTAGAAAGCGTGAGGTGAGTGATGTTGAAGAATTGGATTTGCCGCGGATCTAGTGCTGTCCCGAGTGTCCTCACGTTTTGGTTGCTCGTTCAATTCGCTCCTTTTCTGATGGCTCAGGCAGCGTCAACCGGAGTATTGAGAGGCAGTGTCACCGACACGTCCGGTCGAGCGGTTGCGGATGCTGTTGTGACGGCAGCAAACATAAACACTCAGCAGGCACAAAAGGTGACCATAGGGGCTGACGGTGCCTACAGGTTTGAGCTTCCTCCCGGCAACTATCGGGTGAATTTTGAGGCACCAGGTTTCAAGCCGATCGAGATTCCCTCTGTTACGGTCGGAGGAAGTGAGGCGACGGTTCTGGATGGGAAGTTGGAGGTGGACCAAGAAGTCAAGGGCAATCCAGCATCAATACAACAGGATAATTTACCGAACGCGCCGTCCAGCAGTTCTACTGCACCGTCGCTTTCGGATCTCGGAATCTCTCCGGAGCAGACCCAGGGAAACGCCCGTGAGCAAGCACTGCTGGATAAACGGACACACATGCTGAAGATCCACCAGCGGATGGGTTTGATCACAACTATTCCGTTAATTGCCACGGTTGCCATATCCTTCAATGCCGGGGGCAAGAACACGAGCTCGGCCTCCCGCGACCTGCATGCCGCCCTCGGTGGGCTGACGGGAGATTTGTATGGCATCACAGCGTACTATGCAATCCGCGCGCCCAGGGTACCCGGCACCAAAAAGCGCGGTCCGATAAAATTTCACGAGGCGATGGCTTGGATACACGGCCCCGGAATGATATTGACGCCCATCTTGGGCATTATGGCTTTCGATCAAAAAAACAAGGGCGAAAAGGTTCATGGCATCGCGTCGGCACACAACCCAGTGGCTATTGTCACTGCTGGGGCGTTTGGCGCTGCTCTTCTTTCGGTTTCAGTGAAGTTCTAAAGACAGCATATGAGTAAAAGAATACTGATCGCATTATCGTTCGTGGCGCTCACTGCGTTTGCTGAAGGTGACACCCAATGGATCCTCCAACAAAGCACTCTCAGTTACCATGTGTCCCATCCACTGCACCAGACTGAGGGTGTAAGCCACGCGGCGAAAGGAAAGGGTGTTTGCCACGCGGGCCAATGCGAATTCCTGATTGCTGTACCCGTCAAGTCGTTTGACTCCGGGGACAGCAACCGCGACCTCCACATGATTCAGGTCACGCGCGGTGCGGAGTTTCCGCTGGTCACCGTGCGTACTCGGTTGCGTGAATCAGATGCCGCGGCGTCAACCATCAATGCCGACCTTGAGATTCAATTCGCTGGCCAGACTGCCCACTACAAACAAGTGCCTTTCAAAGTGGAAAAACAGGGCGGCGAGACGCATATCACCGGGACCATTCCGGCCACGCTCTCTGATTTCAAGATCGATCCGCCTTCGCTTCTGACAATGCCGGTCAAAAACGACGTTCCAGTGCGCGTGGACATGATCTGGCGTCCGCAGTGAATGCCGGATTTTCTGGCTTAGGTAAGTTTCCAGCACGCTGTTTCCTGCATCCCATCTGGAGGTGTAAAGTCTTGGACGGGCGGGAATCTCCCATGCGATTGTTGGTGGTCGAAGACGACATTTCCATTCAGCAGTTCCTCAGGCGGGCGCTAACCGAAGCCGGATACCAGGTAGATGTGGCGAGTACGGCAAGAGCTGGCGAATCCCTAGCCCTGGAAGGTATTCACGACGCTTTCATCATCGACCTTGGCCTTCCCGATCTGGATGGATTGGACTTAATTGCGCGTTGCCGCGCCCAAGGTAATGCCGCGCCGGTTTTAATCTTGTCTGCCCGGCGTTCTGTAGACGAACGTGTTCGCGGACTGGAGCAGGGCGGAGACGACTACCTCACGAAACCATTTGCCCTCCCGGAACTGCTGGCAAGATTGAGAAATCTCCTACGCAGGTCCGGGATTTCACAGACTGAATCGGTGCGCCTGCAAGCTGCTGACTTACAGCTCGATCTGGTACGTCGGGAAGCGAGACGGGGCGATCATTTGCTGCAACTGACCCCGCAGGAATTTTCTCTGCTGGAATATCTTTGCCGCAATGAAGGTCGGGTTGTGACCAGGACCATGATCCTCGATCATGTCTGGAAGATGAGGATTGATCCTGCTACCAACGTAGTGGATGTCCATATCTACCGCCTTCGCAGCAAAGTGGATCACGACACCCCGCGACCCCTGATTCATACGATTCGTGGTGTTGGTTACGTTCTCAAACATGCCTAGGAACTTACGTACCACCGCCGCTTGGCGGATCTCGATCTGGACAACTCTGGCGTTTGCGCTCGGAACCGCTGGGGCGTTTTCCATCGTCTATTTCCTTGTCGCTCAGGGTCTTAGGGAGCGGAGTGACACTTGGCTTAGCGGCGAAGCTGAAGTCCTCGCTCAGGTCTCAGCAGATACTCCGAGCGATCACCTCTACGAGCAGATAGTCCGCGAGGTAGCGGAACTTGCTACGCAGGAAGTACCGGACGAGCGTAATGCTCGCGGGGAGAGGCTAAATTCCGTTTTCTTCTTGGCAACAAACCCCAACAACACCGAGGGTCTGTTGTGGGTTGGCCCTGGCTCAAAGGATGCTTTCGCTAAGGCGATTCAACAGACAAAGCTGGCGCCGGGACCTCCGAAATCCGTGACAGTCGAAGGGTATCACCAAACGTTTCGAGTCGTTGTGAAGGCCCAAAACGGAAGAACTACTTATCTCGGACTATCCGATCATGGCGCCAGGCATGTGCTGCACACACTAGCTCGTCGTTTTCTGATGGTTTGGGGCGGTATGTTCCTGCTCGGTTTTGTCATCTCCTACTGGAGCGCGCGTCGTACGCTGCATCGGGTTGAACTGATCACGGAAACCGTCGCGCGAATTGGCACTGAGGGGTTAGAGGAACGTTTGCCTGAACCCGTGAATTCCGATGAAATTTCGCGATTGGCGAAGACTTTTAATCACATGCTGGATCGTATGCAGTCTTCGGTGAATCAGCTCAGAACGGTTACTGGCAGTGTCGCGCACGACCTCAAAAGCCCGGTGACCTTGATTCGAGGAACACTGGAATCGGCATTATGCCTTGAAGGAAATGACAAGTGGCGTGACTCGGTTGGGGAAGCGATCGAACACCTGGACAGCCTCTTGCAGTTGTTGAACACAACTCTGGACCTGGCGGAGGCAGAGGCTGGCGCCCTTCACATCGAACGCGGCCCGGTTGACCTCTCGGATATTGTGAGACAGCTGGTTGACATTTACCAACCGGCGATGGCAGAGCACCGTCATGAAGTGACAACTGACATCGAAGAGCATGTGGTCGTGGATGCTGACGTGACCTTGCTGAATCGTGTGATAAGCAATTTGCTTGAAAATGAATTGACTCACTTGCCGGCCGGATGCCGCGTAGATATCAGGCTCCACTCCCATCAAGGATCAGCAGCACTGGTGATTGAAGACAATGGTCCGGGATTTCCACCTGATATCGGCAGCCGGGTTTTCAAAAGATTCGTAAAGGGCAAGCATTCTCCCGGTCACGGCCTCGGACTTGCGTTTGTGGATGCAGTTGCCCAAGCGCATGGCGGCGGGGCGCGGGTCGCCGATCGTCCGGGAGGCGGTGCCGTTATAACGTTGTCGCTACCCCTTAGCGTGCTGCAAGCGGCATAAGCGACACTTCTGCGGGAGTTGAGTATTCCTCAGGCGCCACCTCAACAGCATTGACTATCGGTGCGCCGATCACACGCTCGCTCCGTCGGGGACATCCGGTGCCGCGACTGCCCCATAAGCATCCTGCGCGACCGGATTTGTTGGTGGCGTTCGGCGGCCAAAGAAAGCTTCTCTTAGCAGTGTAAAAATGGTCTTGCGGTTTTGAGCGACAACTTTTAACCACGCCATTTTCCCCATCATGGGGAAATATATCCCGCGAAAGCAAAGGCGCGCGAGGAAGATGTTAATGCGATACCCCAGAGGTTGGTCACTGAGCGAGTCGACTGCTTGGGCCAGGGCTTCTGGGCTGTACGCTTGCTCCCAACCGTATTTTACTTCGGCGTGAGCTTGTTCAATACTCATCTTGAGCGGCGTGTGGGCCATCGCAAACGGTATGAACTCCTGCCAGTGTTTGGGGCGTGTGAGCCGGCCCGAGGTTTCCAGGCGCTTGTAGAGCGGAGTTGCGGGTAAGGGTGTGAGCAGACCGAAAATGGGAAGCCCCGGAGGCCAGGCTCGGACCTGCGCGAGCGTGCGC
>DATKFH010000117.1:0-3657 GCA_035511455.1 Candidatus Sulfotelmatobacter sp.
ATCGCGGTCGATGGCCGCGCCGACGTTGGTCAGCGGACCGATGGCTATGAGCGTGATCCCGGCGGGATTTTTGCGGATGCTGTCCAGGAGGAAATCCACCGCTTGCGGATGGGGCTTCGCGGGTGGACCAGCCTGGGCCCATCGCGCTCGAGGAAAAGGGGTCTTGCTTTGCGTGCGTATGCCTTCGGCGACAGGGATGCCTGCGCTACCCGTTTCCGCGAGCAGGCGATCGACGAGCCGGGCGCGAAGTTGGGTGTCCCCCCACGCGGTCGTGATGCCGAGAATTTCCACTTCGGGGCTGGTAAGCGCGAGGCCGACCGCGAAAGCGTCGTCCACATCGTCGCCAATGTCGGTGTCGATGATGATTTTCGTTTTCGCAGCGGATGCCGGCGGCGTACCCGGCACTAGTGGCGCGGAAGACTGAGCGCAAAGCATTGAGGCGGCGAATAAAAGAGCCATCGCGGCGCACGACGCCCGGATCAAAGACCTTTTCCGCGATGCTATCGACATGATTGCCGCGGGGAGTATCACTCCAGGCGGGCATTTGCGCAAGTTGCTTCGGAAATGCGTAGTGGATCAATTTTCGGTAACCCGTTTACCCGGAGTTGACCGACCAAGCGGCGACTTGCCGGTATGAGCGGCATAAACTTTCGCCACCATCCATGATTAACCAGACTTATCCCGCGTATGGCTCACGAAGGGGACAGAGTGTGGTATCACTCCATCTGTGCCCCTAGACTCCAAGGATAATCCGTCAAAGAGTGCCGCAGATCGGGGCATGAAGTCCACGGTCCTAGGGATCATTGTGAATCTAGGATTGGCAGTGATTAAGTGCTCGGCTGGTTTGCTTGGGAATTCGTTTGCGTTGGTTGCCGATGGCTTGGAATCCGTCACAGATGTATTCAGCGGTCTAGCTGTTTACTTTGGCCTGAAAATCGCTGTCAAGCCGGCGGATGTAGATCACCCCTATGGTTACGGCAAAGCTGAGCCTATTGCCGCTGTAGTTGTTAGCCTGGCATTGATGGCAGCTGCATTCGGAATCATTTACGGAGGAATTGGTGAAATAACCGCCCCGAGCGGAACACCGGCGCCTTACACACTGGTGGTACTGGCAGGCATACTCATCATCAAGGAACTGCTGTTTCGGCACGTTGCTTCCGTGGGCGAATCAATCGGCAGCATTGCGGTCAGGAGTGACGCGTGGCACCACAGAAGCGATGCCCTCACATCCGCGTTTGCTTTCGTTGGCATTTCAATCGCGCTGCTTGGAGGGCCGGGGTTTGAGGCTGCGGATGGGTGGGCAGCTCTTTGTGCTGCGCTAGTGATTCTCTATAACGCTTGGAAACAACTGCGGCCCGCGGTCCTTGAACTGGCTGATATTGCCCCGGACTTGAACATGGAGGCGCAAGTCAGAACGATAGCCGAGCGGGTGCCAGGTGTTCTTGGTTCGGACAAGTGCTATGTTCGCAAAATGGGGTTCGCATACTACATCGACCTTCACGTTGTTGTGCAGGGTGAACTGAGCGTCCGCGAAGGACACCGCTTGTCACACACGGTCGAAGACGAAATTCTCAGAGTGCTGCCCCAGGTAGCAGAGGTTCTTGTCCACGTGGAACCAGAAGAGGAATTGACAAGACCCAGAGAATGACCGGAACGCCGCGGTGTGTCCTCGGTTGAGGATTGGAACGCGTCAACCATGTGGCATGAGCTTGCGAGGCGAACAAACGGATATGAGGCAGCGTTAATCAGGACTTGAGGATTACTGTCGCGGTAGGGACGACCGTCGCTGATCGCCCCCCGCACAGATCCGTACAAGCGCGTCTACGCATACGGCTCTTACGAAGGATGAGTGGCGTAGAAGCGGGCATCGGGATAGGGGTGCAGAACTCGGGGTGGAGGAATCCACCAGTTCAGGACTGGGGTGAAACGTTCCCAACGCATCTTTGCGCGTTGACTACGGCGGATCAGAACACTCTGCCATAGCCTGCACACGCGAAGTTTAAAGATGCGCAACTGAGTCGTGTTCCCGGGAACAGCGTGGTATTGGTAATAACCCAGCACAACCTTCCGGAGCCAGGCACCGACATTGGCCATGCGATCATGCATCCGGCGTTGAAGCTCAACCTTGATGGCTTTGAGTTTCGCAACCATGCGCTTCTTCGCAGTGATCCGACATACAGTGAAGGTTCCGCTCTTGTGGCGTTGCCCACAGTAGTGGGTAAAGCCCAGGAAGGTGAAGGTCTCTGGTTTTCCCTCTCCCCGCGCTTTCCGGTCGCGAGCGGCGAACCGCCCGAACTCGATCAGTCGAGTCTTGTCCGGATGTAATTCCAAGCCGAACGTCGCCAGCCGTTCCCGAAATTCTTTTAGGAAACGCTCAGCGTCTGTTCGGTGCTGAAAGCCCACCACAAGATCGTCAGCATAGCGGACGACTATTACGTCACCCTTTGCCATCTTCTTGCGCCAGACATCAGCCCATAGATCGAAGAGGTAATGCAGGTACACGTTGGCGATCAGCGGTGATGCCACTGCCCCCTGCGGCGTACCCAGTTTCGTCTCCGACCACTGACCGTGTTCCGATACTCCCGCCCTTAGCCATTTCTGGATTAGGCGAAGTATCCGGAGATCGGCCACCCGATGCTTGATGAACTTGATGGTCCATTCGTGGCTCAGATTATCGAAAAATCCACGGATGTCGGCATCCAGCACCCAGTTCACCCGCTTCCGTTGAATGCCCACCGTCAGCGCGTCCAGCGCCTGATGCGGGCTGCGACCGGGACGGAACCCGTAAGAAAAGCCTTTGAAGTCGACCTCGTAGATCTGGTTGAGGATCGTCACCACCGCCTGTTGAACGATTTTGTCCTCCAGTGCGGCGATGCCCAACGGACGTTGCCGCCCGTCAGCCTTTGGTATAAAGACTCGCCTTGAAGGTTTTGCCCGATACGCTCCACGGTGCACCCGGCTGTGCAGATCGACGAGTCGATCCTCTAGCCCGGTTTCATACTCCTGCCATGTTACGCCGTCTACTCCGGGCGAAGCCTTACGCTGCAGCGCGTAGAAGCTGTCGCGGAGTAGATCAACGTTGAGATGGTGGAGCAAAGCGGTGAACCGCTTCTGCTTTCTTTCCTTTGCTGCCTTCCGCACACCGTCCAACCCCTGGGACATGCGCTTCCCGTTCTGTGTCGGGTGCATGTGCGATTGACCGATGTTCTCCCTCGTCTGTGCCCTTTCCTCCCCAACCTCCGCGGAAGGTTGCCCTTCCTTGTTCGGCTGGTTCACAGGTACTGCGGCACAGTCCGACTTCTCCGGCACGTGCATGTCCGCAGTATGGCTTTTGGCCTTCGCGGGCCGGCCTTGATCGTCAGACCAAGGCGTGCTGGAGATCTCCCGGTTCTCGTGCATGTTGTTTCTCAGCGTGCGCGGGTTCTTAGACTACGCAGGACCGACAGTCCACTCGCGATTAGCGTGGCTGCCGTGTTGCCTTCCTCCTACTCGGAATCAAGTCGGCATCCTGATCTGCGGGCTTTTCGCAGCTCAATCGCCCCGCCCACCGGTGCCTCTGTCTACGCTTCAAGAGACACCTCGCGATGTCCCCAGCAAGACTCGAGGTCAGGATGGATTCGCTACTTCCTTTCCTGTAGGGCTCTTGCATCCCCTACA
>DATKFH010000118.1:0-6169 GCA_035511455.1 Candidatus Sulfotelmatobacter sp.
GCATCGTGCGACGATTCCACAATCGCAGCCAGCAAACGGGTCGCCTGCTCTGCCCGCTTGCGCTCGGTGATGTCCGTCGAGCTACCCACAAATTGCACTAAATCTCCGGATGCGTTCAAAACAGGATGGCCGACGGTGTGGATGTATTTGGTTGTGGCGTCCGGGAGAAGGATTCGGACTTCCACTTCGTAGTCCGACTTTCGGTCGATGGCTTGGTCGATTGCCCCTTTCCACTTGGCTCGATCCTCCGGATGAGTGCGCTGCAGAAGTTGTTCAAAAGCGGGCGGGCCATTTTCTGGATTGAAGCCATAAATTCGGTACCATTCCTCGGATAGATGCAAGGCGTCCAATCCCGCTACCCGCCAGGCCCAACTCCCTGTGTGCGTGAGCCTCTGCGCCTCCGCCAAGTACGCTTCGCTTCGCTGCAGCTTCTCTTCCTGCAGCTCCAAGGTCTGGGCAGCGAATCGCCTATCCACCGAAGACGTCAGTAGAGCGAGCCCCAGCACGACAAAAGTGACGGCGGTAATTCCGGCGGTGCCAAGTGTGGTGATGCTCACCGCGTGAGACAGATCCACCGGTGTGCCCGAGGTCGTGAAACTGGCAGCGGCCATACCCGTGTAATGCATCACCGGGATCGCGATACCCATCACGACCGCTCCGGCCAACTTTTCCCAGCCGATCCCCTTTTTCTCATCCCGGAAGTGAAAGGTAATCCATAGCGCTGCGAAAGAAATCAGAACAGCGAACACGACGGACATGACGACGAGGGAGGAATTAAGCTGGCACATAGCCGGTAAACGCATCGCGGCCATGCCGATGTAATGCATGCTCGCAATACCCGCACCCATCAGGAGACTTCCAGCGACCGCTCGGGAGGCACCCATTTTCTGTCGGCTCACCACGTCTAGGGCAACGACCGAAGCGAGAATGGCCGCAAGCAGTGAGAGCAGAACGGTTGGCCAATGGTAGGCCACGGGAATCGGCAGGATGAACGCCAGCATCCCAATGTAGTGCATGGACCAAATGCCAGTCCCCATCGCACCAGCGCCGCCCAGCAGCCAAACCACGCGAGTCCAACCGCCCGCCGCAGTTACGCGACCCGCAAGATCCAGAGCAGCGTACGACGCAAACATGGCGATCAACACCGAAAGTGCCACGAGCGCGTAGTTGTACGAGCCAATCAAGTTCATGGCAGCCATGTGACTCGCTCAATCAGATCAACCGGTCTTGAGACACTGCCAATCGCTCGGTGGGTATCGTGATTAGCGCAGACGTAGCCCATGCTTACGGCCATAAGTCAGTAAATTTAGCTCACCGCGGTGAAGATTAACAGACCCGAGTTCGGACTTGAATCCAATGGAGGGTTTAGAAGCAACAAAAGTGAGCGAGGATCAGCAACCCGCATCTGCAGATCACGGTCGTCAACGACCAGCTGAAATCCAAGCCTAACCATAGTTCAAGAGCCCAGGAGAAAAATCGCCTATGGTACGCAAGTACTGATGCGGCAGCCGGTGGTTCGACAGCATTTGACGTACAGGAATGGCGGTTGTGTCCTTATGTTGACAGGGCATGTCGAACCTAGGCCACATCGAAGCAATCTTGGCCTGCGGCGGTCAGCCAGCCCCCACATTTTGGGCTGGGAGCACCAGATTCAGGGTCCTCTAGGTGCCGCAACGGGTGGCGTGCAAAGTGCAGTATGGTGCGTGCGATTTATGGGAACCATTTAGTACTTGAAATTGGCAAAGTCCAGAATTACTCGTTTACAAAGCGACAAACACAAATGAGGATCAGCACTCCGCATCCGGGCACGTCGCGTCTTCAACCGGTAATGAAAGTCCAAGCATAACAATAGTTTGAGATCCCCGGGGAGACCCCAATATGGTTAAGGAAATACTGACGCGCTGGCCGGTGGTTCGACAGCTTTTGACCCACAGCGATGGCACCGGCGTGGAAGCCATGAGCGATCGAACCCGCAATCTTGCTCCCAAGCATCGCGATGCTCAGGTTACGCGCTCGGTGTGTCCCTACTGTGCCGTAGGGTGCGGCCAGCTTGTGTATCACAAAGATGGAAAGCTTGTTTCAATTGAAGGCGATCCAGATTCGTTTATTTCCCGCGGTCGCCTCTGCCCAAAAGGTTCCGATAGCTTCGAACTGTTGACGCACGCGAACCGAGAGACACACGTCAAGTATCGCAGGCCGTACTCGACCCGATGGGAAGACCTAGAACTGGAGACGGCGATGGACATGATCGCCGATCGCGTCTGGGACACGCGGGAGCGCACCTTCGTGGAGGAGCGGGACGGAGAGGTCGTAATGCATACGACTGCCATGGCCCACCTTGGTGGCGCTACTCTCGATAACGAAGAAAACTACCTGATCAAAAAGCTCTTTGCCGCCGGCCTGGGCATGGTCTGCATCAGCAACCAGGCCCGTATATGACACAGCTCAACGGTGCCCGGTCTGGGCACCTCCTTCGGTCGAGGCGGAGCGACAACTGCGCCGAGCGATCTCGTGAATTCTGATGCCATTTTGATTATGGGCTCGAACATGGCGGAGAATCACCCCGTCGGTTTCCAGTGGGTGATCGAAGCGCGAGAACGCGGTGCGAAGGTCATTCACGTCGATCCGCGTTTCAGCCGCACCTCTGCTATGGCGGACATCTGGGCTCCCCTGCGCGCCGGATCGGACATCCTGTTTCTTGGGGGGCTCATTCATTACGTTCTCGAAAACGAAAAAGATTTTCGCGAGTACGTGATCCACTACACGAACGCTTCGATCATTCTTCCTGAGGAGTTCAAGGATACCGAGGATTTGGGAGGCGTCTTCTCTGGTTGGGACGCTAACAATAGGCGTTATGACGCAAGCACATGGCTTTACGGGGCTTGCGTCCAGGGTGGCCAAGTGGCGCCCCAGAGCGCCGGACCTCATTCCGGTCACTGCAAAGATGGCACTGGGGCCGCCGCCGACCTCGGGGATTGCGAGTGCGACCCCACGCTCAGCCATCCACGATGTGTATACCAAGTTTTGAAGAGGCATTATGCGCGATACACGCCTGAGTTGGTGGAACGGTTTTGCGGGGTTCCCCGCGAGCGGTTCCTGAAAATTGCGGAGACATTTTGCTCGGCATCAGGCCCGGAAAAGACAGGAGCAATTTGCTATGCGCTGGGTTGGACGCAGCAGTCGAAAGGTCCGCAGATCATTCGCGCGGCTGCGATCCTTCAGCTGCTTCTCGGCAACATCGGACGGCCTGGAGGAGGCATTCTCGCTCTGCGCGGGCATGCCTCGATTCAAGGTTCAACCGATATCCCGACCCTTTACGACATTCTGCCCGGCTACTTGCCCATGCCGAATCTAGGGCTGGACTCACACAATCTTGCGGATTACGTTGCAGCCCATCGCGATCCGACGGGTTGGTGGTGGAACTTCGACAAATACATGGTCAGTTTGCTCAAGGCCTATTACGGCGAGGGAGCGAAGAAAGAGAACGACTGGGGCTTCAATTGGCTTCCGCGTGTGACCGGTGACCATTCGCATCAGGGCTATTTCTTGGAAATGATGGACGGCAAAGTTGAGGGTCTGTTTGTAATGGGACAAAACCCGGCCGTGGCGGGCCCCAACTCCCGATTGGAGCGCAAGGCGCTCTCCAAGCTGAAGTGGCTCGTAGTGCGGGATCTGGTAGAGCTGGAGACCGCCTCTTTCTGGTACGACTCGCCCGAGGTAGAGCGCGGTGAACTTCGACCGGAGGAGATCGCAACGGAAGTCTATCTTCTTCCCGCCGCCGGGCATGCCGAAAAAGACGGCTGCTTCACCAATACGCAGCGTCTGCTGCAGTGGCACCAGAAAGCCGTCGATCCTCCAGGGGACGCCCGCAACGAAACCTGGTTCATGTACCACTTGGGCCGTCGCCTGAAGGAGAAGGCGAAGCAAGATCCGCGGCCGCGCAATGCCGGGTTGCGCGCCCTGACTTGGGACTATTCCCTGGAGGGAACGATGCAAGAGCCCAAGGTGGAGGAAGTCCTCGAAGAGATCAACGGCTACCAAGTGACCGACCACACTCTAGTAAGTGGATTCAATGAATTGAAAGCTGACGGATCCACCGCTTGCGGTTGCTGGATCTACTCCGGCGTCTACCCCCGCCCGGGTGAGAACCGCGCTAACCAGCGGAACTCGCAGGACCTTTGGGGACACGGCTGGGGCTTTGCTTGGCCTTCAGACCGCCGCATCCTCTATAACCGGGCTTCGGCCCGTCCTGATGGACGGCCATGGAGCGAGCGTAAGAAACTAGTTTGGTGGGATGAGCAGAACAAAGAGTGGACGGGGCTGGACGTCCCGGACTTCACGAGGACGAAAGCGCCGAATTACCAGCCGCCTAAACACGCGCAGGGTGATGAGGCTCTCGCCGGGGATAAACCTTTCATCCTGCACCCCGATGGGACGGGCTGGATTTTCGCCCCAAAGGGATTGGCAGACGGCCCCCTGCCAACACACTACGAAGGATTGGAAGCTCCGGTTAGCAACCCACTCTATCCGGACCATCAAAGCAATCCGGCCGCAATGCGAGACGAGCGGCCGGAAAACCGTTACGCCAGTTCTCCTGATGATCGCTTCCCCTATGTCATGAGCACGTATCGGTTGACGGAGCACCACACCTCCGGCGCAATGTCGCGCATGCTTCCGCACCTGGCTGAGCTTCAGCCCGAGTTCTTCTGTGAAATATCCCCTGAGCTGGCCTCAGAACGCGGAATCGAAAACGGAGGCTGGGTGACCCTGATGACTCCGCGGGGAATCGTTGAGGCTAGAGCGCTGGTGACTCGGCGCATGCGACCGCTACTGATCAACGGAAAGATGGTGCATCAGGTAGGCGTGCCATATCACTGGGGCTATCGCGGCCTGGTCAAAGGAGACTCGGCTAATGACCTAGTGGCTATCTCGGAGGAACCGAATGTCCGGATCATGGAGGCTAAAGGCATTCTTTGCGATGTTTCTCCAGGACGTCGGGCTCGGGGAAAGGCCGCTCTCGATCAATTGAATGCCCATTTGGGGAGGAAGTGATGCCGATCAGTGCTTTTCTAACAGACGCTTCAGTTTGCATAGGTTGCAAGGCCTGTGAAGTGGCCTGCAAGGAGTGGAACCACATTCCCGACGATGGGTTCGAGTGGTCTGGTCAGTCGTACGACAACACCCACGCACTAGGAGCATCGACGTGGCGGCACGTGCTGTTTTTGGAAGAGAAACAGCCCATGGGCCCGCAACTCGCAGGACTAGAAGAGCCGTTCCGTTGGCAGTTCCTCTCCGATGTCTGCAAGCATTGCGAGAACGCCGGATGCCTGGAAGCGTGTCCCACGGGCGCAATCATTCGGACCGAACTTGA
Source organism: Candidatus Sulfotelmatobacter sp. (assembly GCA_035511455.1). Lineage (GTDB taxonomy): Bacteria > Acidobacteriota > Terriglobia > Terriglobales > Acidobacteriaceae > Sulfotelmatobacter. The sequence continues at coordinate 5,372 of DATKFH010000118.1, forward strand.
ATCGGTATACGTGCAGCCCGATGTCTGCAATGGCTGCGGCTATTGCGTCGTTTCGTGTCCCTTTGGGGTGGTCGACAAAAGTCATGAGGTCGGAACCGCCTTCAAGTGCACGTTCTGTTACGACCGGCAGCGGGACGGGTTAATGCCCGCCTGTGCGAAGGCCTGCCCGACGCAATCGATCCGATTTGGCGAACTAGAAGAGCTACGGCGGGAAGGCCGGGTGCGTGTCAAAGAGTTACAGGATCGCGGATACAACGATGCCCAAATCTACGATCCAACAGGATCCAGTGTGGGCGGCACTCACGCGATCTTTGTGATTCTCGGCCAGCCGGAGGCCTACAATTTTCCCCCTGCTCCCGAAGTACCCACGATTCACATCAAGTCAGCCTGGACCGCAGCCCTGGTTTCGGCGCTCGTGGTTGTGCTGGTGGTATTCCTGGCTTTCGTAGCTGGATAAGGATTCTTTCGCGTAGATCTCAAACGAGGTTGAATATGGCTGCAGATCCGCAAATCACGGAAGGTCGCCTGGATGCCCTAAGAGAGGAGGCCGCGCGAACTGGAAAAGTACAGGATTACGGGATCGCCCCCGTGGGCAGCCCTTTTCCAAGACCGGCTTCCGCGGTCAGCTATCACGGAAATCCGGTGCTCAAGCCGCCAACCTGGACGTGGCAAGTTCCCCTGTACTTTTTTGTGGGTGGAGTCGCTGGTATTTCCACAGTAATTGCCGTGGTGGCCCATCTCTTCGGCAATGCTGGCCTGATGCGGGCTGGGCTGTGGATAGGATTCTTAGGCGCGCTG
>DATKFH010000119.1:0-147473 GCA_035511455.1 Candidatus Sulfotelmatobacter sp.
AGGCTCAAACGGTCAGGGATGTTTTGGACCGTGCGTGGGGCCAACGCCATCATTGCCCTCCGCTGCTGTAAGCTCAGCGGCAGATTCGAGGAGTATTGGGAGGCCCGAACAGCGTAAACCTCACTTTAAAGTCGTGCACCCAGTCGTTTACGTCGTTTACCGAAGCATAGAATCCATGTGGGGACAGCCGCACTCGGCTGTCCGGTCGAGCGCATTGCGACTTGCCTTCTCCTCATCTCGAGTCAATCCACTCCAGGAACTCCCGAAACGCCGCGCCTCGATGGCTGTACCGCGCTTTCTCCTCCGGGCTCAATTCCGCGAACGTCTTTTGAATCTGCGGAAAATAAAACAGCGGATCATATCCGAACCCGTTCGTCCCACGTGGAGAGTCCAGAATGATCCCCTCCGCTGTCCCCAGGAACGTGGCGAGAGTCGTCCCCTCCCGCGCCGCGGCCAGCACGCAAACGAACCGTCCGGTGCGCTTTTCCTGCGGAACATTCTTCAGTTCCCGCAACACCCGCGCGTTGTTGGCTTCATCATCCGTATTCCGGTCTGTTTCGTGCGGCTCTTTGTCGTGTAAGTCGGGAGCAGCGTAGCGCGCCGAATGCACGCCCGGCGCGCCGTTCAGCGCATCCACCTCCAGGCCCGAGTCATCGGCAACCACAATCTCCGCTGGAACATAACGGCTGTACTCTTCCGCCTTCTTGCGCGCATTGGCCTCAAACGTGAGCCCATCCTCAACCACCGGCGTTAGGGAAGAGAAGCGAGGAATCTCCGCAATCTCGATTCCATGCGCCGCCGCAGCTCCGGCAAAGTCCCGCAGCTTACCCGGATTCGAAGTAGCAATGAGGATTCGTCGCATGAGATCGGACGGCTACAAGATAAGGGTAGAGGGGCTCGCGGTCGGCTTTCGTCGCAGAAGAAAACGAGACAGCAGCAGAAGGAGGACCGTCACAATCGAGATCCACCCGCCCGCCGTCCGATCCCAGGTGCGAGAGAACTTAATCTGCACGCGATTCATCCCCGTAACGACCGGGACCAGCATCTGGCCCGTGCCCTCGCGGGATGTCGTGTGTACCACGCGCCCATTCACCTCCACGTTCCACGCCGGATAAGAAAACAGGCGCACTGCCAGCTGATCCGGTCCCGACATCTCGACCGTGAACAGCTTCGATTTCGCATTCCACTGCAAGATGCGGATCGCCGCATGCGCCGAACCTTCCCCCCGAACTTTCCACGCCGCCTTATCGATCGACGCCGGGTCAGCTCCCACCGGCGTGTACTCGTCAGTTCCTTCGTAGCCGATTCCGTCCGCCATGTTGTCCCGCATCTCGCGCAGGTCCGCGGCGTTGTCCCACCACGGCGGCTGAATGCGCTGCCACGCCACGGCGATCACGCAAACTGCAGCCACCCAGATCGCAACTCGTATCCACCAGTGCCCCACCCCGACCGTCACGAAAATCGTGAAGATCATGCTCAGGCAGAGCAGCCAACGCCAGGGAAACTGCATGAATTCCAGCTTGGGCAACAATTTCCAGAGAAGCGCCGTCACCGGAAACATGAACGCGCTGCAACCGATGCCCCACACCGCCAGGACCTTCCACAGGCCAGGCTCGTCCTTGCGCCATCGTCTCGCCGCCCATGCCGCCGTAAACGTCACCGCTATCTCCAGCAGCGCAATCCACGAGACGATTCGGTTGAAAGCATCGTGATCCGCATCCGCGGTGTGAACAAAAAGAAAGTTATCCTGTGGACGCGATCCCGCCGACACCGCCTCGGTGATGTTCACCCACTTCTGCTCGTAAATCGCCGGAAGCAGATAAAACCCAGCCAGGCACGCCCCCAACGCGACCGCAGAAGCTGCCACCAGCAGCAGCCGGCCCGATCGCTGTTGCCACGCAAACAGCACCACCAACAGCGCCAGCGAGTAGTGCATCATCACCGCTGCCGGCGCGTTGGTCAGCCAGGCCGCCGCCAGCACCAGGGCCAGGGGCACAATCACCCGCCGGCCTTCCTCTCTAGCTCTTAAGAGCAACAGAAGCAATAAAGGCAGCAGGCAACTCGCCAGCAACTCCGCAAACGCGCTGCGCCAGTACACGATCACCAGATGGTATGGGTTCACCGCATAAAGAATGGCGGCAAAGATCGCGCCACGGCGGTCGAGCCATCTCCGCGCCAGCACAAACATCGATGCTCCCGCCAGCGCCAACACAATCCAGATGTACACGGCAGACACTATGCTCCATGGGAAGATCGCGCTGAGCAACGCGCCCAGAGTCCAGGACGCGGGAGGGTAAAAGATGAATCGCGGCTCGCCGTAAGCGAAGTGCGCCATCGCAGCCCAGCGCGGCAAAAAGATTCCTTGCTTCCATTGCGCCAGAACATCGAGCCAGGAATAGAGATGAAATTCAACGTCGTGGCCGGATGGCGTTCCGAAAAAGAAGAAGGGAATCTCGACCGCCAAAGCCGCGCCACAGATCGCCAGCAGAGCAGCCCAGCGCAGCGATAACGCCTTCGGATCGGCCGTCGAGGCTTTTGGCGCAGACGCAGGTTCGATGATCTTTCCCAGATTCGCTCCCGGTATTAGCTCGCGCGGCGTTCCACAATCCGACTTACGCACATCGAAAACATCTCAGTCTACACATTTAACCCGAATTTAATATTGCTGAAACCATCGCGCGACGGACTTCGGCTATCGTATTCGTAACGGGGTGGAACAGACCAGGATCGGAGAACCCGCGCCAGAGACGGGGTTCGGGTTCTTCGATTCTTTGGAAGGTTGTCACCGGCGAAGCCTCTCGCTCCCACGTTCGCGCTCTCTGCCCGACTGCAGCCCGAAATTCTTCCTGAAATCTCCGCTATAAACCTGCCACGGGAGGCTTTTCTCCCCTAACAGTTCACAACCCTGATTTGGAATCTTTGCGGAAACGATGCTACGCGGAGGCTACGTCTTCTGGGGTGCGTTGGTGACGGAGTTCGGAGAGAAAGTCGTCCTGCTCGAGCGAAGTGCCACGCCGCAAAAGCTCAAGCAGCGAGTCTTCCATCTCGTCGGCAGCTTCTTGGGACTGCACAGCGTGTTCAAACTGAGTGAGATCGGCCACCAGGGCCCGCGGAGAAACAATCAGTTCCGGGGTCGTGTCCGGACAATTGCGGAGGAAGCTGATCACGTTGCCCACCTGCGCCCGCTGCTCCGGTGTGCGGGAAGGGAACTCCACTCCCATGCCATGGCCGGGGTGCGCGACCCGCACCATGCCTTCGGTATGAACTTCGAGTTCTCCTGTTTTCAGGCAAAGGTCAATCAACGCCCGCTCGGGGAAGGGTGCGTCGGTTTCCACGTAGCAGCCGCCTAGACTGAGGTCGGTAAGCTTGCAGTGAGGGACAGCCTCATCGGTCTCTGCGCCCTGGTTCGCGGCCGCCGCTTTCAGCCAGACCTTCAGTCCAGCCGCGACCTCTTGCGGCACATCGAGGAAACGCACTCCGGTCTGCCCGTTGGGATTGGCCCACGCCACCTGCCCGTGAGCCTCAACTTGCACCACACCATCCGGCAACTGAAACTGAAAAGCCAATAACGATCCCGTGGTTTGCGCCTCAGCTGTCAGCACATCCATGCCGGTTTCCGACAGGTCGAGCAGAATGCCATCCACTTTGCGCGTGTCAGGCAGCGTAATCTCGACCGGAGCCTGCACCGGAACCCGGAACGCCCGGCGCCGTTCGCGGCTCAACAAAGCTGCGGCCGCCCGCAACCCGGCCTTGGCGCCCGCTTCCGAAACGGGTTTGTAGAGAACGAAGTGGGCACCGCCGCTGAGGATGTCGCGCACCTTTGTCGCATCTGCGACCAGAGCAATGCTCAATGCCGCAGAGCCCAGATTCCTTGCCTGCTCGAGAGCGTCACCGGCTGTCTTGGCATCATCAAAGTCGAGAATGATCGCATCGAACTTCTGCTGCCGGATCCGAGCCATGGTGGTTTCGGGATCGCTCGAACGGTCTACCGCGATGCCCAGCGCAGGCAAAACCCTGCCCAGCACATCGGCGGCCGAGTCATCCGTGGAAACCAGTAATGCCTGAAGGTTCATAGGTCGTTCGCGCTGCGGAAGCTTTGCGAGTTTACGGCCAACGTGGCGCCGCAGGCCGCGCCGGTTTAGACGCGGCTGCCGAGCCGGAACCCGCACCCGCCTTCGCTGCCATCGCGTCCGCCGAGCCCGAAACGTCGTCGACTTCCGCCAGTACGGTGTTGTCTTCGTCGTCGTTCTCAGCTAGCAGCGGCGCTACTTCGCGCAGCTTTTCAGCAGCCTGCTGCAGCATCTCGATCTGCTTGCCAAGTTGGGCGTACTTCGACTGCTTCTGCCGCAGGACCTCATGGATATCTTTCATACAACCCCCTGCTGGAAATCTAAGGAGGGTAGGCAGGTGGGGTCAACGGCAATCCCCCGCCGCGGATTACGGGGGTAATGGGCGAGGGACTTTTCGGGGAGAAACGACAAGGCTCCACCTAAGGTGGAGCCTCTTTCCTTCACTTTGAAACGGGACTTAGGCCTTCGCCTTTAACCGCACCACTCCCGCTAGACCCACGAGTCCCAATCCTGTGGCCAGCAGACCGAGCGTCCCCGGTTCCGGCACAACCGTCTTACATTGCGTTTGTGCCGTCCCACTCAACAACCCGATCGGGCCGCCAAAGGAGCCGGCCTTGACCGTCAGTTCCTCAACTTTAGCGGTAACGATCCCGCCGCCATACCATTGGCCTGTAACCGTGCCCCTCAGGGTTAATTGGACCAGTCCCCTGGCGAGGTCGACACTGGTCAAAAAGACCGGACCCACGAAACTTCCATGGAAAATCGTCCCGTTGTGAATCCCTTGCTGTCCATCCCCGGTGATCACAAAACTGCCGCCGCCATTGAAGATTTCTTCGCCGTGCGGCCCCAAACTCTTCAAAGAGCCGGTCTTGAAACTGACTGCTCCTAGGTCACCTCGCACCCGACCCGAGCCCATCCCCCGCACCGCAACCAACTCCGAGCTGGCCAACTTCATTCCGGCGTTGCTTCCGGTCAGGGTGCCCCCGCAATTGGTAAAGTCAACAGAACGGGCCAACGCCATCGTCGAGAGCGCCAGAACCACCACGACCATCGGTGCCGTCCGCTTCGTATGAGACCTCCTCAAGACTTCGACTCCCAATCTGCCGCGGGGGGCATCGGCCTTACGTTGAATTCACGCAAGCGATGCTTTGCCCTCATAGGGCACTTGTTGTGCCACACCTGGAAATTTGTAAGATATTGTGCCAAAGCTGGTTAGCTCGCATCTCCTCATTCTCCCACACGCCGAAGTGCAAAACGATGCACACCCCGACCCCGGTCTTTCAAACCCATAGAGACCCGGCTCGGGATTACCCCGTCAGCGAGGGTAACTTGTCCGCCGCGCCAAGTAGAAAGATAGTTCCCACCACGATGCTGTAAGCGGAGGTTAGCAAAGTAAGGCTGCGCAAGGCGTGTGCGCTCACCAGACCCAGGATGCTCGCCAGCGTGCGTGAAAACACATTTTGCGACGGCCCCGTCGGACCGATCCATAATTGTAATTTGTCGAGCGAAAACAGTCCGGCGGCCAATCCACACATCAACGTGTTCATGACCACCAACCCCACGATGAACACGAAAAGGCCCAGCAAGCCCGACCACGTGCCACCCAGATTCGCGGCCAGCAGAAACAACAGCAGTTGAGTAGGAGTCTCCGCTCCCAGCCCGTGAATCACGCCCACCAGAAATGTCGAACTGGTTCCGTATCCGTCTTTGAAAACCTGAGGCGCTTCCACTCGCGTGCCGCCAAGAATCCGGCTCAGCCGCCAGTAGACCCAGAGCATGCCGTTGATCAGCAGCGTGATCCGCGTCCGCGGACGCGCGTGATGGTGCAACGATGGCCGGAAGAACGTGCCCAGCACGTAGATGCCGAGTGTCAGCAGCGTAATGCCCACCAGGCGCTCCGCCCAGCGATCGCTGGCCGCGGGCAGCGAAAGTCGGAAACCAACGGCCGCCGCCCCCAGCACCGCCACCGTAGTCGCGTGTCCGGTTACATAGAGCAACCCGAAGCGCATCGCGTCGCGGGCACGGGCCTGCACGCTACTGATGTCGGTGATGGCCGCGATGTGGTCATAGTCCAGACCGTGCCGGAAGCCGAGTACGCCGGCCGACAGCAATGCCAGTCGCAAACTGCCGGAATCGACCATGCCGGTTTTGACCATGGAAAAGAGAGCGTGCGGACACCCACGCTGCATGGGCGCAGGCCCGAAATCAGTGTGTAGGCTAGCACAGTTCTCCAGAAGAAGAAGTGGGTGGTTATTCTTTTGCCGAGCCCGCCCCGGCGATCAGTTCCCTCAGTCGTCGCGAGAGGATGGAAGCCAGCGAGCGGTAGAAACGGGAACCCAAGTGTGGAAACAGTTCAAACAGCGATTGCAGCGTGGACCGATCCAGGTAGTAGGCCTCGACTGCTTCTTTCGCTATAACATTGGCGGTCGCCGGAAGCTCGTCAAGATACGAGATCTCGCCGCAAACTTCACCGGGGCCGATGGCGGGAATCGTCCCCTGCACAGGAACCTGCACTGAGGCTGCTCCCTTGAGCAACAGATACACTCCGTGGGTCCGTTTGCCTTGCTGAACAATCGAATCGCCCGCCTTGAACTGCAGGCGCGCAGCTTTGTCCGCGATCAAAGCCCAGTCGTTAGGCGTCAGGTATAGCAGTCCCTGCTTGGCGGCCGACAACACAGACACGTCTTGCTGCTGGAGTGCCTTCGACATGGCGCGTGTGCTCGCAACCGGATAGACTTTTCCGGCGGATTAAAAGACTAACAACAGGGCGCAGTTGAGATTAGCAGAAAAGGCATCCCGCTAACACCTTGCCCGAACCCTCGAAGTCACCCGCTCCGCCGGGCCTTATCGGGGCTAGGTCTCAATCCGTTCTCAGGGATTTTGCAGCGGCTGGCTCTTCTGCGACTGCTTGGGGACTGGCGCTTTGTCATCCGAGCTGACTGAAAACAGCATGTAGTGATCAAAGCTGTGCCGCCGATGATAGCGATGCCGGTTCAACTCGAAGAAAATATCAACATTTTGAGGCAGCCACAGTTCGACCTTTTTGTTGCCGAACCGGACTGGGCCGTACTCGGCGATCTGATGTTGGACCGAGAGTTGCGGCAAGGGCCCCGCCAGGTCGGACTCGATACGCACAATCTGAAAGTCATTGGCGGCGATCCACGCGCGGCCCTTTAGATTCATCGGATAATTTGTACTGCCGACCGTGTATTCGGCAAAGCGGTTGGGGTTGTCCTCGCGCTGCCGAAAGTGCATGATCCGGGTAGCTTCCCCCGCCAATCGCCCAGGCCTTCGCAACTCATCTGGAAATCATCGCGCATGTCGGGATGAAAGATCAGTGCCAAGCTCATAAAACCCATCGTGACGATGTGGTCGGGGAGATCAGCGATTCCATACCGCAGGTTGCGAAACTCTTCGGTCGCCAGGAATCCTGGGCGCGTCTCCGAGATCGAAGCCACATAGTCAAACTTGCGAGTTTCCTTCGTGATGGGACTCCCCGTTTGATCCAGCTGTTCGTGCACCAGGTCCTCGATTGCCGCAAATCGGGTGATGTTATCCACCAGTTGCTTGACCCGTTCACCGGACCCGTCAACTACCTGCTGGTAGGGACATGAGACATTCGCAGCAACCGACGGCTTGACATCGTCTACCGCCGGCGGTCCCCACGCACTGGCGGGTAGCGAAGGCGGCGAGGCGACAAGCGCCAGGTCGGTGTGCGTTTCTTCTGCGCCAGCGGCTCCCGAAGAATCGCGCGCTTCGATCTTGCCAATCAGGGCCTCGACCTGTGGTATCGCAGGATTGCCCGGATCGCTTTGCACGAAAGTCTTCAGCGCCTGGACTCCCTCCTGGTCTCGCCCAAGGTTGGCCAGTGCTTGTCCGAGGACCAACTGCGCAACTTTCGCTCCGCTTTTACCCTCATCAATGGCCCGTTGAGCCTGCTCTAGCGCTTTCTCGTATTTCTTCTGCCTCAGATACGCATCCGCGAGGAAATCATGTGCCATCCAGTACGCGGGGCCGACCGAAACTGCCCCCTCCAAAGTCTTTTGCGCATCATCGTAATGTTGTCGCTGCAGTTGCACTCGGCCCAGAAAGGTGAGAGTCTGCACCTTTCCGGGATCTAAAGCAGCGGCATGGCTTAAGTACGTTTCCGACGTTTCCAGATCGCTCAACTGTAAGAACAAATAGCCGAACAGGAAATTCAACTGCGCGCTGGAGGCGGTAAACTCGTGAATCTTGTCCAACCTCTTCTGCGCATCCTTGTACTTGCCGGACTTCAGGGCGTACACCGCCCGTCTCGCTTCCTTGCGCGCAGCCGCGGGAATCGCATCGTCCGACAAGTCAACCGCGGTTGGATCCTTTCGCAACATCACTTCCAATTTAACGTTCATGATCGCCCCGGTGACCTGCGCCTCCTTGTGCTCGGCGAGGTATCCGACCGCGCTCACCTCGACGTCATAATCCCCATAATCTACATCGCAAAACGTCAAGTCGGATTCTTGTGAGGTCGTGTCGTAACTCACAATGTCCCGCTTTTGGTCGTGCAGCTTGACCACGGCCTGACGGTCCAGACGAGCCTTATTCTCGTTCACAACGATCACCTCGAGACTGCGGAGTTGCTCGCAGTGATTGTCCTTTATGTCATTCATGCGGAGCCCGGTTTGCCTTCCCCCGGAGGGCAGCGGAACCTGAGCCCGCGCCGAGTGGGTCGACACGAAGAACTGGCAGAGTAGAACGCTCACTACGACGAGACTGGAGGCGGAAAACCGGCAACATTGTTCTCGCATAGTGTGGGTCAGGGCAGTCAGGATTTCGTTCCCGGAGGTCCTGGAAATAAGCCGGACATTGCCCCAAAATCTCTTTCTTTACTTCAAGGACCGCTGCGATTCTACACTGATTTCGCCCATTCGCTATGCTGCTCCCCACGGGTCCGACCGCGATCCACGTCCGGCTCCATTCCCTCTCGGAAACTGCAATAGCCCGGGCCGTAGGGCAGAAATCCCCCTGGATGACCCATTGTATGGACCAAGCAGGGAAGTGGTTGAGAGATGGGGGAAATGCTGCGCCCTGAGAGATTCGAACTCCCGACCTTCTGGTTGTGAGCCAGAGGGCCTGACGTGCGGACGCCAGCGCCATCAAGGCTCGGGCTGCAGCCGCGGGGGCCAGTGCTACCGCCGTGCTACCGGAGGCCGGCACGCGGCCCGTTTCTCGCGCCAGGCGCCCACGCCAGCACCCACGCATGGCATTCGCCGTCGCTTCGCCCCACGCCCACGCCCGCGCGCGCCGGGGGGTACGCGGCCCGAGCGCCGGTCACGCCCACGCTCACGGCGGTCGCGGGAGTCCATGGGGCCCCACGAGTCGCGGCAAGGGCCGCCGCCTTACCCCCGGCCGTGGTCGTCCTGAGGCGATCGGTCGGCCTTGCCGGAGTTCGGTGAGTGAAATCTGATTCGACAGTTGTCGCGACCGTGAATAGTCGTGGAAGTCTGGAAGGCCAACTTCTCCACTGTATAGATCAGGCGGTTGCTCTCAGAATCTCTGTTCTGGACATTTTGAGTCATATGAAGATTTTACGGCAACTGTCCTCAACGGATCGCCGCATGATTAATCGGACCGTACAGAAAAGTCAGTCGCAAGAATAGACAAATAGCCGGGGTGGTCTTCTTCGTTGTTGGCGAACACAAATTTTCGCAGAGGTGGTGAGGCACGCATCTCAGAGAGTGAATACAGCAGCATACCCTCCGGTTGGTTCATTTCCACTGCCTCCACTAGGATTATCCTCATGAAAAGCCCAGGTTTTGTCGGACATGACGGTGTTGTGTTGCGAGTTTCTCACGAAGGCAAAACTGCTGAGGTTGTCCTGGGAGGCTACAGCGGGCGTGAGCACCTTGTTCTCTTTGAAGGGTGCCCAGGATAATCTGGGACGGAGGATCCAGCATCGGGCACGATCTATGAATCAAGAATCGTAGTTACCCAGCAGCCTACCGGTTTTCCTTCCCCTCCCGTTCGGACATGAAGGCAGCTATCTTGCACTGCCCATCAGCTGCTCTCCAAACCCGCAGGTAGGCCGTCGTGAAATCCCTGTGTTTGCCGCTGGCAGGCTCATCAAAACTCATGTGTCCCGTGCCATATTCATATGCCATATCGCCGGATGGGGCAACAACGACGCGATCCGGCCGAAGAGGGGTCGTTTTCTCGTTCTGGCGACTCTCTGCAACGGGCTTCATGGCATTGTCGTGGGCGGCTTTTCCTACCGCGGGCTGATCCAGTGCTCCAGTGAAGTAAAAACTGTCGTCGGCCACTGCGTTCTCATCGTGTTTGTCGATGAGTGACTTTACCGCACTCTCAGTGCAAGGGCCGGTCTGTGAGAACGCCTGTATCACAAAAAGAAACACAATCGCAACTGCCGCAGCGAAGCGCATCGGCTATTCCCTCCTGTAATGGCGCGGTACTATAAGCAAGAATCGCTGGGGAAGCAAGGAAAAAGCAAAGGCACCCTTACACTCATCATGCCGCCCCAAGTGTTGAGCGCTGCCATGACTTTTTCGAGATTGATCTTTTGCTTTCTCGGCACTCCTCATTCCCCCGCCGTCCTTGCGCTTAATTTCGTCGTCAGCATCACGTTAACCTCACCGGCGTCTTGGAGTATCCGGGCGGCCTTGTCCTTGACGTGGGACTCCTGGTCGGCCATTAATTCACTGAGCACCTTGGCCAGATCCCGCTTGTCGAGGCACGGAATCATGAACTCAACGGTGTCGTGCTCGATCTTTACGCCATCCAACACACGGCCCGGATGGATCAGCATGCGCACGTCACACGAGGAGATTGTGGTTTCGGGCGTGGCTACAGGGGGAACGATCAACAGAATCGCGAGAGCGAAGCATTTAGATTTCATGGCTTGTTCCTAATATCATCTTCTGCTTTCGGGGCACCGCGGGATTCGCTCACGATCCGGGCAGCAAACCCGTTCCGAATCGATTTCAGATGGCCGCCTTCAGCATGGCCCGCGGGGCACTGCGGCCTTGGCGTCACGCTAAACACACGTTCAACAACTTGTCGCTTGTGGTAGTCCGCCCTCGGTTCTGGTATGCACTACGATTGGCAATCCACAGCCAGTATGGGAGCATGTAAAGTCTACTCTCCAAAAGACGCTGGCTGGCTTGACTTGGGTCCTCACTTTGAACGCCTGGCATGCGGATGGTGCCTTTCCAATGAGAGGACAAACGCCCGCAATTGTGGCATGCAAGATACAGAAACTCGCTGTCCTTGGGCCAATACGGACTCAACTTCAGACGTTCCTTGAAGGTCTCGATAAGGGAGAACAGTGTGCGCTCCGCACGGACACAGCAACACTGGAAGGTTCTGAATCATCTTCCGTCTCTGCTCCAAAGGGAAGGGAACAGAGACTCAGACTGAGGGCCCAGGTTCCGCGGATCCTCGCAGCCGGAGCCGACCGTCACTTTGTACCAGCCACTCATTGGCGCCTCGAAAACCCTGCCTCCGGTAGCACCGCGGTAGCATTTTCCACCCCGTCCAATCCGTGAATCGCTGAAACCCTCATAAAATGGTGCGCCCTGAGAGATTCGAACTCCCGACCTTCTGGTTCGTAGCCAGACGCTCTATCCAACTGAGCTAAGGGCGCGGATCTGGTTGGAGGGAAAAACTCCCAGCAATTATAGCGGAAGAATTTACTGGACGGAAACCGTAGTTCACGTCCCGTGTGGTGCAACGTGAACCTGCCACGATCTCAGCGACCTTGAAAACCCTCTACGTTCCCCGCCGCTGAAGCCCGAATCGCCACAGAAAGAAACTGCCCGAAACGCCGATCGTCAAAAATCCTAAACCGCTCGCCGGACGCGATTTTTCAACAGCCAAGGTGGCCCCGTCCTTGCGCCTGCAACCCGAAGTAATTCTTTCCCGGGCCAAGGCAATTCCTACAGAGCAAAAAAACTCGCCAGCTTTTGTTTTGAACGGCTTGCGGACGGCATTTCGCTTGCTCTACACAATGCCAGACGAAGTGGCGCGCAACGGGGTGCTCCAGAGAATAACTTCGGCCAGAGGTTTTCTTGGGCACCCCTTGCTTTTTCTGCCGCTCAACAGCGTAGACCCTCCCCCACCCTCGTTGCAGCCTACGCCTGCGCAACCCGCCCCAATACGTCAATCCCGGCTTGCCGCAGTAACCCCGCCACCGCATCCTCTTTAAGCCGCGAGGCGTCGAATTCGACTTGCACCCTCCGATCTTTCTGGTTAAATCGCACGGCGCGAATGCCATACACTTCGCGCATGCTATCGATCGCCCGCAACTCGCTCTCTCCCGGCAGAGACCCATAGCTAAAAACTACATCCAGATAAGTCATGCGTCGAAACCCTTCTGTATGATGGATTTGAAGTCCCGGATCGCCCGCCGGGTGAATCCAATATAGAGCATCGGCAATCAAAGGCACATGACTTTTCGGGGATTGAGCGGGAATTACACGCTGAGGACATCTCTGATGAAGCCGCAATTCATCCAGTCGCCAGCGAATTTCCTCCGCGGTCGTTGCGGCGTTTCTTGCCGCTCTCTTCCGTCTGAGCTTTTGACTGCCTCGGCCAGATTCCGATGACCGCCTCCAACCCGGCTCCGGTCCTTGAACGCGATCCTGTCTGCGGGATGAACGTAAATCCCGCCACCGCAAAGCATGTCTACGAGCACGCCAGCAAGAAGTATTACTTCTGCTGCGCCCGCTGCGTCGAGAAATTTGCCGCCGAACCGTCTGGATATTTGAACAAGCCGGCGCCCTCAGGCGTGGTGATGCTCGGCATGCCCGCGCCAAAACCCGCCTCATCGGACCAGTCCGTGTCGCTCACACTTCACCCCGCGCTCAAGCCGCCCCCTGGCGGAGCAGCTCCAGCCTATGTCTGCCCCATGTGCCCTGAGGTGCGCGAATCGAAACCCGGAGCCTGCCCCTCCTGCGGCATGGCGCTGGAGCCCGACGTCCCACTCGCGGCCACTCGCACCGAATATACCTGCCCCATGCATCCGGAAATCGTCCGCTCCGAGCCCGGATCATGCCCGATTTGTGGCATGGCACTCGAGCCCCGCACGGTAGCGGCGGCCGCTCAAGACAACCCGGAACTGCGCGACATGACCCGCCGCTTCTGGGTCGGCGTCGTGCTCACTGTTCCCCTGCTGGTCGTAGCGATGGGCAGCATGCTGTGGCACGGCTTCAAGGTCACGGTCGATCTAAACGTAAATGGTTTCTTAATCAATCTGCCTAGGATCGAGTTCGCCCTCGCCACCCCGGTCGTTCTCTGGTGCGGCCTCCCATTTTTCAAACGTTTCTGGACCTCGCTCCTCAACCGCAGCCCGAACATGTTCACGCTGATCGGTCTGGGCACGGGCGTCGCCTATACCTACAGCGTCGTGGCCACCTTTGCACCTCAGATTTTCCCAGAATCACTGCGCGGGATGGGGGGCTATCCCGACGTCTACTTCGAAGCGGCCGCCGCTATCACCACCCTAGTCCTGCTCGGCCAAGTGATGGAACTCCGCGCCCGCAGCCGCACTAGCGCAGCCATACGCGCGTTGCTCGATCTGAGTCCGAAGACTGCGCGATTGCTGACGGCCGACGGAGACGAAAAGGATATTTCGCTCGATCAGGTCAACCCCGGCGACCGTCTGCGTGTCCGTCCCGGAGAAAAAGTCCCTGTCGATGGTGTCGTCCTCGAAGGCTCCAGTTCCGTCGATGAGTCGATGATCACCGGAGAATCGATTCCCGTCGAAAAGTCCGCCGACAGCAGACTCATCGGCGCCACCATCAATGCGACCGGATCGTTCATCATGCGAGCCGAGCGTGTCGGCTCCGAAACGCTGCTGGCCCGAATCGTCCAACTCGTTGGCCAGGCCCAGCGCAGCCGCGCCCCCATTCAACGCCTCGCCGATCGCGTCGCTGCATGGTTCGTTCCTGCGGTCGTAGCCGTCGCTGCTATCACCTTCGCCGCTTGGTTGCTCGTCGGTCCCGAGCCGCGCCTCGCCCACGCGCTGGTCAACGCTGTGGCCGTACTCATCATCGCCTGCCCCTGTGCCCTCGGCTTGGCCACTCCCATGGCGATCATGGTCGGCACCGGCCGCGGCGCCCACGCCGGGGTCCTAATCAAAAATGCTGAAGCCCTCGAGATCCTGGAAAAAGTCGACACCCTCGTCGTCGACAAAACCGGCACGCTCACCGAAGGCAGGCCGAGAGTCGTCGGCATCTCCCATGACATCGAGAAGGATCCCGAATTGCTTCGCCTCGCTGCCAGTCTGGAGCGCGCCAGCGAACATCCCTTGGGAAATGCTGTCGTGGAAGCGGCCGTCAAAAGGGATCTAAGGCTCTCCCGGCCAAAAGAGTTCCAATCCATCACCGGAAAAGGCATTCTCGGCGTCGTCGATGGACACAAGGTAGCTGTGGGCAACCCCGCTTTGATGGTTCAGGTTGGAGCTCTACAGGCGCCGGGTATCGACTCGGTTCCTGTCCTCGACGACGGAAGGCTCTCGGTCTCGGTGGATGGAAAATACGTGGGTAACATCCGCGTCGCAGATCAACCAAAGCAATCCACGCCCGATGCCTTGCGCGATCTGAGGAACCAGAATCTCCGCATTGTTATGCTCACCGGAGACAGCAAGCCCGTCGCCGCCGCCATCGCCCATAAGCTGGGTATCGATGAATTTGAGGCCGAAGTCCTGCCGGAACGCAAATCTGACGTAGTCCGCAAGCTGCAAGGGCAGGGAAGAGTCGTCGCCATGGCCGGCGACGGCATCAACGACGCTCCCGCCCTCGCGCTAGCCGACGTGGGCATCGCCATGGGCACCGGCACCGACGTCGCCATGGAGAGCGGCGGTGTCACGCTGGTCAAAGGCGATCTCACCGGCATCCTGCGCGCCCGCAAGCTCAGCCAGGCCACCATGCGCAACATCCGCCAGAACCTTTTCTTCGCCTTCATCTACAACGCCATCGGAGTCCCCGTCGCCGCCGGCGTTCTGTATCCATTTTTCGGCCTGCTCCTAAGCCCCATCTTCGCCGCCGCCGCCATGAGCTTCAGCTCCGTCTCCGTAATTACGAACGCCCTGCGCCTGCGCAGAGTGAAGCTCTAAAGGTTCATGTGGGACGGACACCGCTGTCGTCGCCTTTGACTTTAGATCGGAAACACTCACGACCGGCTTGATCGTCCCTCCCTCCTTTCTGTTTACGCCTGTGAGAAACTGGCGTCCCTGAATTCCCCTGAATCCCACTCGCTCTATGCTGAATCTTCAATCAGTGCGGAGGGACACATTGACCGATCTCAACCCTCAAGCCAGGCAGATGGCCGACGAATCGATGGTCCGAGGCCTCGACGCCCAGGCCCGAGCGATCTGGCCGCAGGAAACCCCGCTGCTTCGTCGTTACGCGATTCCGGCCGAGGCGCGCATCCTCGATGCCGGCTGCGGCACCGGCGAGGGGAGTACCCGCCTCGCCGAGCTGTTCCCCCAGGCCACGGTGTTGGGAGTTGATATCATCGACGACCACCTCGAGCTGGCGCGGTCGCGCTACGCTGCCCAAGGATCGCGACTCGCGTTCGAGCACCAGAGCATCTTTGCGCTCAACGCAGCGGACCAGACCTTCGACCTCACGGTGTGCCGTCACGTTCTCCATTCCATTCCGCATGCGGACCGCGTGATCACAGAACTGGCGCGGGTCACGCGCCGCGGCGGGTATCTGCATCTCATTCCCGAAGACTACGGGATGCTTCACTTTCAGCGTGGCATCTTGGACCCCAGTGATTTCTGGCACCAGGTGCCGCCGGCCTTTGCAGCCGCTACTGGGACCGACCTCCACATCGGACGTAACATTTTCGGCATTCTTGCCGCGCACAAGTTCGATGCAATCGGGGTGGACTACATTGTTGTGGATACGGTGCGCGTTCCGCGAGAGACATTTGCCGCGATCATTGAAGCTTGGCGTGACGGCTTTGCCGAATCGATCGGGGAGCTGACTCCGGTCCCGCGCGAAGCGGCCATCGCGTACTTCGATCAGATGATTGCCAACATCGTTGACCCCCAGGGATACGCGGTGTGGATGGTTCCGGTTGTCTGCGCCCGTGTACTTTAAGAGCGGAACCGTAGAGCTTCCGATAAGGACAAAGCTTCGGCCCCGCCGTTTGAATCAGAAGTTATGAGGGCTTTAGCCCCGTGGGCAATTAGCGACACCGCTTACTTGATTCCCACATACACATCGACCTGCGAATTCTGCGGATCCGAGGCCCGCTCGTCGTAAATCTCAAAATCTGCCCGATACACGCGGTCTCCACCCACCGCCGACTTGGGTAGGGAATTGATCTGCATCCAGGCCTCCGGCACAACTTTTGCCGCGGGCCCTTTTTCGGTCGTGAAGACCGCGTACCGACCTGCCGGAATCTTCTTCGCGACCATCCCCGCCGGCACCTCAGCATCTGACGTGACCTTGGCGCCAAGCACGTAAGTGTATTCGCCATTGTGATCACTGGCGTAATCGGTGTACACCGCCACAATATTCTTGTCCGCTTTATGTGGAATCTTGCCGAGCAAGCCATCCTGCATGAGCCGCCCCCACTGCTTCCCAATCACGCCGTCCGCAGTCATCTCTCGCGCGTTACTAGTGCGGGAGCTGATCCCGATCACGGTGAAAGCTGTCTGCTGTGCAACCGTAGTAGAAGTCATGACTCTTTCTCCTCGACCGGTGCCGACCAACAGCAATGCAAGCTCGAACAGCGCCAACCTTGAATTCTGAGAGAGCGTCTTCATCTGATCGACTTTGTTCCAAGGAAGCGAGTTGCGGGTGCTTCATCCTTCTTTCGAGTTCTTTGGGAAAGAGGGTGGGGGTTTTGACTTTAGGTGGGAAGCCTACAGCTTGCCCAAGAACTCCGTGATCTCCGGTTCGGTCCAGTCCACCGCCCCGATGAACTTGCGCCGCATCACCCCGTTGCGGTCAATGACGTAAGTCTCGGGAAATTTAAACGTCCCGTAAAGCCCGTTGCTCTTCCCGCTGGGATCGCGCACCGTCATCAGGTTCACGTTGTGATCTTTCACAAACTGCTTGTATGCTCCCTCATCCACGTCCACGCTTACCGCCAGCACGGTCACGCCCTTGGCCTTCATGCGCCGCTGCATTTCGACCAGAGACGGAATTTCCTCCACGCAAGGCGCACACCAGGTCGCCCAGAAGTTCAGCACCACCACCTGCCCATGAAACTGGCTGAGCATGACCGTGTTCTGCGAGTCCTGCAGCGTGAAATCGGGAGCGGCCGTGCCGATGCGCGGCGGCCGCGATCCGCTGTAGCAGCCAGAAAGGATAAGCAACGGAAGGCACGTAAGAAGAACAACGGTAAAGCCGGCGAGGCGTCGCACCCAGCTATAATAATAGATTCGACGTATGACAGCGACCAAAACAGTCGCGGCCCAACCCACAGTGTCAGTGATCGTCCCGGCACGCAATGAGGAAGCCTGCCTCGGCACCTGCCTCGAGTCGCTGGCAGCGCAGACCGGCGTCCCCTTAGAGATCATCGTCGTAGACGATCATTCCACCGATCGCACCCGCGCAATTGCCCTCTCATTCCCCGCCGTGCGTGTCATCGAGGCCGGACCGCTCCCCGACGGCTGGACCGGCAAGAACAACGCAGTGGTGACCGGAGCGCGTGAAGCTCGTGGCCAGTGGCTGCTGTTCACTGACGCCGACACGGTTCACCTCCCCGGATCTCTGGCACGAGCGTTGGCCGAAGCTCAGGAAAGCAAGGCCGACCTGCTCTCCTACTCGCCCGCACAAATCGCCGTCACCTTCTGGGAAATGGCCACCCTGCCGGTCGTGTTCGCCGAACTGGCCCGTCAATATCCTCCAGCGAAGGTGAGCGACCCAAATTCTCCAGCCGCAGCCGCCAACGGCCAGTACATCCTGGTGAAGCGCGAAGCCTACGACGTCGTGGGAGGCCACGCCGCGATTGCCGGCAACATCCTGGAGGACGTAGCTCTCGCCCGTGCCGTGAAGGTGTCCGGCCGCAAGATCCGTTTCCGTTACGCCGCCGACGCCGTCCGCACCCGCATGTACCGCAACTACCACCAGCTCCGCGACGGCTGGACCAAGAACCTTGCGCTGCTTTTTCCGCATCCCGGCCGGCTCGCGATGAAAACGCTGCTGTTCTGGGGAATCGCTGGGGCCGCGTTATCTTTGGCGCTTGTGACACGCGCGAAGCAATGGCCGTGGGACACAGTGTTCGTCGGTGCCTTCATCTTTCTCACCACACGGCTGAGACGAGCGAAGTTCACATCCGACATGACTTTTCTCGGCGCCTTGTTCGGCATGCCGATGTTCGCGTACTTGTTACTGCGCTCAAAGCGAGCGCACGCCAAAAACCAAGTTCAATGGAAAGGCCGCACATATTCTGACAAAGCTGGTTTGCTGGCCGCTGGCCGCTGACCGCTGGCAACTGTTCTCCTATGGTTTATCTAACTCGCAAAGCTGAATTCTCCGCGTCGCACTACTACCACAACCCGGACTTCACCCCGGAAGAGAACCGCCTCGTCTTCGGCAAATGCAACAACCCGAACGGCCACGGCCACAACTACACGCTCGAAGTCACGGTGAAAGGAGAGGTCGATCCCCGTTCCGGCTTTGTCGTCGACCTCAAGCAACTAAAAGAGGTCATGCACCGCGAAGTCCTCGACGCCATGGACCACCGCTTCCTCAACAAGGAAGTCCCCGAGTTCTTCACCAAGATTCCGACGACAGAAAACCTCGCGATCGTAATCTGGCAGCGCCTCAAGACCAAGCTCCAACAAGCGAGCCTGCACCGCGTCCGCGTCTACGAAACCCCTGACCTGTTCGTGGATTTTTACGGAGAAGCGTGACTCTCTATCTCTGCCCCAAAATGAAATACTGCGTCATCCTGAGCGCAAGCCGTCTTTCAGGCGGACCGAAGGATCTCATCATCGCTACGCCAGCGCTTCACCCTCAACAACTGGAGAGGGCCAAAAGCCAAAAGCTAAGAGCCAAAAGCCGACCATGAAAGCCCATCTAACCCGCCGCTACCGCTTCTCGGCCTCGCACCGCCTGCACAGCCCCGAGATGTCCGCCGACGAAAACCGCGTCACCTACGGCAAGTGCAACAATCCTCACGGACACGGCCATAACTACACCCTCGAAGTCACCGTCAGCGGCCCCGTCGACCCCAGCACGGGAATGGTCTGCAATCTGGTCGATCTCGACGGTTTCGTCGAAAACGAAGTGCTCAGTCGCTATGACCTCGAGAATTTGAATACGCTGAAAGAATTCGCCCAAACTGTGCCCACTACGGAAAATCTCTGCGTCGAGATCTATGAAATATTGCAGCGAGGCTTTCAAAGTGCGCATCTTGATAGAGTGAGACTCGAAGAAACTCTCATGAACTCCTTCGAGTATGCGGGCGGGAACGAAGTCAAAAACTAGACGCCCAGCCCGGATCAATCAAGGGATTGAAACATGAAGCCAGCCACCGAACCGACAACCCTCACCAGCGCCAGCTATGAAGATCTCGTCCGCGAAATGCTTGTCCGCTTGGGCGAAGATCCCCAACGCGAAGGTCTCGCCGCCACGCCCGAGCGCGTCCGCAAGGCCATGCAGTTTCTCACCAAGGGCTACAACGAAGACCCCGAAGCCTTGCTCAAGGGCGCTCTGTTCACCGTCAGCTACGACGAGATGGTCATCGTTAAAGACATCGAGATGTTCAGCCTGTGCGAGCACCACATGCTGCCGTTTTTCGGCAAGGTGCACGTCGCCTACATCCCCAACGGCCAGGTGATCGGCCTGAGCAAGATCCCGCGCCTGATCGAAATGTTCTCCCGCCGCCTGCAGATTCAGGAGCGCCTCACCACACAGATCGCCGAGACCATCCAGAAAGTCATCGAACCCCAAGGCGTCGGAGTGGTCGTCGAAGCACGACATCTCTGCATGATGATGCGCGGCGTCGAAAAGCAGCACTCGGCCGCTGTCACCTCGTCGATGCTCGGCTGCTTCCGCAACGAGGAAGAAACGCGCTCCGAGTTCCTGTCCTTGATCCGCCAGCGTCCCAACGGCGTTTAGGATCCGGGTCGCAAGGCACTTCAAGTGACACTTTAAGGATTAGTCGCGGGGCATGAATCGAGAGAGGGGCGCCCCATCCTTCTTTCGCGTTTTGTGCGAAAAGAGGGTGGGGGTTTTGACTTCAACCTCGAAAGCTAACATCCCCTGGTGCGATAAGATGGCTCGACCATCAATCGACGGTTTCTGCACTTGACTCAACGCTCTTCCCGCAAACGTTCACTGTCCAGTCGCCTTAGCCTTAGCGGCCAGGTGGCCCTTATCACCGGCGCCACGCGCGGCATCGGCCTCGCCATCGCCCGCGCCCTCGCCTCTGAAGGCTGCAACCTGATCCTGACCGCCCGCGACGAGAAGGCTCTCAACCGCCTCAGCAGGGAACTGGCCTCCGCCAAAACTCGCGTCCTCGCTCACTCCTGCGACGTCCGCGATCCCCACTCCGTCGACGCCCTGTTCCGCGCCATCCGCCGCCAATTCCCCGGCCTCGACATCCTCATCAACAACGCCGGCATCGCCCACCCCAACCTTCCCGTCGAGAAGCTGCCGTTCCCCGTCTGGAAGGACGTCCTCGAGACCAACCTCGACGGCACATTCCTGGTCACCCAGGCCGCCCTCGCCATCATGAAGCGCGGAGGCACCATCGTGAACAATCTCTCCGTCGCTGCCAATCGCGTCTTCGCCGGTTCGGCCGCCTACAACGTTTCCAAGCACGGAGCCCTCGGCCTCACCAACACCCTGCGCGAAGAACTCCGACCCCGCGGCATTCGCGTGATCGGCCTCCTCCCCGGCGCCACCGACACCGACATCTGGAAAACGCTTTGGCCCAAAGCGCCGCGCCGCAAAATGATGTCTGCGGAAACCGTAGCCCAAGCCGTCGTCCAAGCGATCCTACTTCCCGCCAACGCCACGATGGAGAAAATCGAAATCCGCCCCAGCGCCGGTACCCTGTAGTGCCTGTAGGGCGGACACTCCTGTCCGCCGAGTTTGATCTTGCTTTTGATTCTGGTTTAGGGATCCTGAAACTGTACGCCCGCGCCGCTCGCCTTTCGCCCGCGCCCCAGTCCAAGTACAATGGCCCCCGCCAACTCACCGCAAGGAGGAACCATGATGAAGGCTCCGTTTCTCGCCGCAGCCCTGCTCGTTGCAACCCTGGCCGTTCCCGTCCACGCTCAGGACGCCCCGAAAAAAGACCAACCCATCAAACCTGCCGAACCTCCGTCCAAAGTTGTGCTCGATACCTGGAATGATGTCGGCCGCAAACTCATCGCCATGGCCGAAGATTTTCCTGAAGACAAATACGACTTCAAACCCACTCCCGCCCAACGCAGCTTTGCCGAGCAACTGCTTCACGCCGCCGGAGCGAACTATTTCTTCACCAACCTCGCGCTAGGCCAGAAGCCTCCCGCCGAGGAAGACCCCAAGCGCGATCAGTACAAGACCAAGGCCGAGGTGGTTGCCTTCGTCAAGAAATCCTTCGCCGACGGCGCGGCTGCGATAAAGGCCAAAGGTGACAAGGGAATGAACGACCTGATGGTCGATCCCTTCGCCCATCAGCAGACGCGGGTCTACGATTTCGCCTACGGCTTCATCGAACACTCCGGCGAACACTACGGCCAACTCGTGGGCTATTACCGTCTAGCCGGTCTGGTGCCCCCCGAATCGCGTCCGAAGAAGTAGTGTGGGACGGACACTCCTCGCCGCGGATCTTGCGTTTGTTCTTGGTTTTGATTGTTTTGATTCTGGGTGCCCCATTTCTCGCGCGTCTTGTGCGCGAGAAGTGGGGATTCTCATCGATAAGCGTAAGGCGACCGCCTCCGCCTCTCCCCGAATAGCTTCACCATCACCACCCCGGCGACAAACCCGCCCACATGTGCCCACACCGCCACGCCGCCCACATCGCGCCCCATCTGAGCCGTCGACAACGACGCCGCCCCTGCCATAAACTGCAGCACGAACCACTCGCCCAACACGACCCATGCCGGCAAGTACAGCACAAAGACAAAGAACCAGGTCAGCACCCGCGCCCGCGGATACAAAATGAAATACGCCCCCAGCACCCCCGCAATCGCCCCGCTCGCCCCCACGGTCGGCACGTTCGATTGCGGATAAATCGCCACCTGCGTCGCCATGGCAATGAGCCCGGAAACCAGGTAGAACCCCAGGTATTTGAAATGGCCGAGGTAGTCCTCCACGTTGTCGCCGAAAATGTACAAGAACCACATATTGCCAATCACGTGCATCCACGACCCATGCAAGAACATCGAGGTGAAGAAGGGAACTGTTACCTGCGGCAGAGAATATCTGGGCGAGCCGCCCAGAAACGCCGCCAAATGTGCCGGCACCTCACCGAACTCCCGCACAAACAACTCATAACTCCTCGGCGCGAGCGTCACCTGCAGATAAAACTGAAACAAATAGATCAACAGATTCAGCGCAATCAAAAACCACGTCACATACGGAGTGCTGTAGCTCGGCTGGTCGTCTTTAATGGGAAGCATGCGAGATTTGGTAAGTTAGAACTACAGACTACAACACGTCTGGTGATTAGGGCACGCGCGGCGGCAAAATTCCAGCGGCGGAGCCGCGAAAGAACCAAGCCCGCGGCCGAAGCCGATGGGTGGCGGAATGGTGGCACCGACCAAAATAAGCCAGCTACCAAACTATCAAAACATCTCATGAATGGCGTCCTCATTATTGACAAGCCCGCCGGTCTGACCTCGCACGACGTGGTCAACCGTGCCCGCCGCATCCTCGAGCAACGCTCCATCGGCCATCTCGGGACGCTCGATCCCATGGCCACTGGCGTTCTTCCGCTGGTCGCCGGCACCCTCACTCGTCTGGCCCAGTTTTATACCAGCGCCGAGAAAACCTACGAAGGCACGATCCGCTTCGGGTTCGCCACCGATACCTACGACGCCGAAGGCGAACCCACTTCTCCACCCCAGCAAGTCAGCGTGTCAAAAGAAGAGGTGGAGACACTGGCCGTCCACTTCCGCGGCGTCATCGAACAAATTCCACCGCGCTTTTCGGCGAAAAAAATCCTCGGCGTCCCCGCCTACAAACTCGCCCGCAAGCAGAAAGACGTAGTCCTGAAACCCGTGCAGGTCGAAATCAAGGAGTTCGAAATTCTCGCCGTCGAGGTTGCCTGCGCCCGCTTTCGCGCCCGCGTTGCCTCGGGAACCTACATGCGCTCCGTCGCCCACGACATGGGCCAACTCCTCGGCTGCGGCGCGCACCTCGAATCGTTGCGCCGCACCGCGGTCGCGGAATTCAAAATCGAAGACGCCCACAGTCTGGAACAGTTGCAGCACGTCGCTCAGCAGGGAAGCGCCGACCATCTTTTTCTGCACCCCCGCACTCTGCTCCCTCAATTCCCCTCGGTTACTGCCGATGAAGCCACCGCCGCCCGCATCCGCAGCGGCCGTCCCGTCAACCTGCCGGAACTCTCTCGCGCCCACCAAGTCAAAGTCTTCAGCGGCCAACGGGATTTGTTGGCCATCGCCACTCGTGTAGCCGGCACCCTCTTCCACCCTAAAATCGTCCTTTTTGGGACGGACACTCCTGTCCGTCGCCTTTGACCTTGATGCCGAAGAGGATCTCCCGCGCAGCTACGGCCAGAGGGACTGGTGACTATCAGGCCGATCGGCAAGATCAGCGGTGCGAATCAATTCCAGCCGCACCAGCTGTCCTGGTCTCGGACCGAGCCCTTCATTCTCCACCCCACAGTTTTCGCGAGGAAGTTGCCTTGACGCTAGCGGCCATCCCCTTTATGTTGTGCCTATCCCATGAGACTCTCCGTCGTCGTGCCTGTCTATAACGAGCAGGCCACTGTGCGCGAAGTGATTGCGCGTGTGCTCGCCGTATCGCTCGACATCGAATTGATCTGCGTCGACGATGGCTCGACCGACGCCTCGCGCGAGATCCTGGCTCAGCTCCAGTCCACACACCCGGAAGTGCGCGTCCTCCTCCAGCCCCACAATATGGGCAAAGGAGCCGCCCTACGCCGGGGCATCCAGGAGTGCACCGGTGACTTCGTCGTCATTCAGGACGCGGACCTGGAATACGATCCTGCCGAGTACCCTCTATTGCTCCGGCCACTCATCGAAGGCAAGGCCGACGTCGTCTACGGGTCGCGCTTTCTCGGCTCCGGCCCCCATCGCGTGCTTTATTTCTGGCATTCGGTCGGCAACTGGATCCTTACCCTGATCTCCAACGCCCTGACCAACATGAACATGAGCGACATGGAGACCTGCTACAAAGTCTTCCGCCGCGAAATCATCCAGTCGATCCCCATCGAAGAGGACCGCTTCGGCTTCGAACCCGAAATTACGGTCAAAATCGCCAAGCGCCGCCTACGCGTCTACGAGGTGGGCATCAGCTATTGGGGACGCACCTACGAGGAAGGGAAAAAGATCGGCTGGCGCGACGGCTTCCGAGCCCTGTTCTGCCTGGCCAAATACACAGTGGCCGAACCCCGCAGAAGCCCGACCCCGGAGGCCTCGCTCGCCCCGACCCCAAAGCAGTTTTAATGTCCGATAACAGGTATTATGTAAACTGCTAGGGACTTTGGATGCGGACCGGAAAGAATTTCCTCCGCGCGGGGCCGGCGATGCCCCGGCCAGCTTCCCTACGGTGGCGAACAGCCAGACCCATCAGATAGAGGGCGGTTACTTGCGGGTGTCCCATGACGGGTTGCCGACCTTGGATACCGCTTCGACCAGCGAGATGTCGCCTGGCCAAAAGTGATGCTCCGGTAAGCGTCAGGTTCGCTTCCAGAACCGAGAGTGAGTTTGAAACGGAAAGGGCGGCCGGAGAAAACGCTGGATGGGAAAGGATTCGCCACCAAGGATTGGGTAATCGGACAGGTCGCCCAATCCCGCCCGTGGGTTTCATGCTCAGGCCAGGCCAACTCGATCAATACGTTGGCATCCAGCAGGAACCCCTCCGACTACAACTCATCCTCGAGACCACGGTGGAGAATCCATTCTCCATCCGCATCTGCACATCGACATCAACCAGCACTCGAGATGGCGGGAGATCTCTACATCTTGTACTTCCCCATATCCTCGTCGTTCAGGCCCTCCAGCCACTTGCGCAACTCGTCCGCCGTCAGTCGGTCCGACGCATTCGCCGCCTGCTTGGAGTTCTTCAGCACCAGGTCATCCACAAAGATCGGACAGTCCACCCGCAACGCCAGTGCCAGCGCGTCCGAGGGCCGCGAGTCGATGCTGATCACCTCGCCCCCGCGCTCCAGCCAGATCACCGCATAAAACGTGTCTTCGCGCAGTTCCGTCACTACCACCTTGTGCACCTGCGTTTCCAGTCCCGTAAGCACGTTCTTGATCAGGTCGTGCGTCATCGGACGCGGAGTGTTCACCTTCTCCATCTCCAGCGCAATCGCATTCGCCTCGTACACTCCCACCCAGATCGGCAACACCGTTTCCCCCGCCACATCCTTAAGGATCACTATCGGCATATTCGTTACGGGGTCCATTAGCAGGCCGCGAATTGTCATTTCAACTTCCATGGTGTTCTCCGACGTTTCCGTTGTTTTACTATCACACTACAGATCGGCCGTCTTTGCGCTGGCTTCCTGTTGCGACATCATTTCGCCGACGAGGCTGTTGGGGAAGCTGGCGGTCACAACGACCGGAACATAGCTGCCGGACTGCGGCGACTTCCCTTCTGGCACGGTGAAATTCAGAGTCTTGTTCTGCGAGGTGCGGCCGATCCACTGGCCTCGCGCCGCATTATGACCTTCAACCATTACTTCAAGTGTTGATCCGACATATTCCCGGTTGCGCGGAATCTGCACCTCGCGCTGTTTCGCCATCAAGACTTCCAGGCGGCGCGCCTTCTCCTGATCCGAAATCGCGTCTTCCAGATTCAGGGCGGGAGTATTCGGGCGCGGCGAGTACTTGAACGAAAAGACGCCATCGTAGCCGACCTCCTCGAGCAGGCTCAGCGTCTCGGTGAAATCAGATTCCGTCTCTCCGGGAAAGCCGACGATCATATCCGTCGTGATCACGATGTCTCGCTTCGCGCCCTTGATCCAGGCGATGCGTTCCAGGTACTGCTCCCGGGTGTAGAGGCGCTGCATGGCGTTGAGCACGCGGGTGGATCCGCTTTGCACCGGCAGGTGGACGTGGTCGCAGAGCGTAGGCACGGCGTCGATGGCCTCAACGATGTCGAGTCCGAAGTCTCGCGGATGCGACGTAGTAAAGCGCACTCGTTTGATGCCGGGAATCTCGCCCACGGCAGCCAGCAATTCGGCGAAGGACCTCTTCTTCTTTCCGTCGCGGCTCGGGTCCTGGTACGAATTCACGTTCTGGCCTAGCAGTTGAATTTCGCTATATCCGAGATCGGCCATCTGGCGGGCTTCGGCTAGCACGGAATCCGATGTGCGGCTGCGCTCCTTGCCGCGTGTATAGGGGACGACACAGTAAGCGCAGAACTTGTCACAGCCCTCGATAATCGTGATGTACCCGCGATGCGGATTAGTCCGGGCGGTGAATTCGGTCTCGAAACACTCGTCGGTCTGGCGATCGTCTAGCCCGGTGATGCGAACCAGTTTCTCGGCCCTGGCTTGGTTTGAAAATGCGTCATCCCGAAGGCCCGCGATCTCCCCTAGACCGCTCGTCACCGTCCCACCCAACTCCTTCAGCATCTCGGGGAGTTTCCGGTACGACGCCGACCCGCACACCAGCGAAACGTGCGGCGCGCGCTCGAAAATCTTTTCGCCCTCCTGCTGCGCCACACATCCCAGCACTCCGAACTTTTTGCCTTGCGCCTGAAGTTTCTTGTAGTCGGCGAGACGGTGAAACACCTTCTGCTCCGCCTTGTCGCGGATGGAACAGGTGTTATACAGGATCAAGTCGGCCTGCTCGACCGTTTCTACCTGGCGATACCCTTCCTGCACCAGCGTCCCCACCACTTTCTCCGAGTCGTGGACATTCATCTGGCAGCCGAAGGTTTCAAGATAAAACGTCTTCGGTGTTTGTGGAACCCCGCACATATAGGGAAAGTATAACCCGTGTGGAGCTTGTCGCTGCTAGCTTCTAGCTCTAGCCTCATCGCTAAAACCGGCGGCAAGTTTTAGCAGCATAGCCTGATAATCGACAACCATTCCTGTAAAATACGTGCGCGCCGCTCGAGCACGTCAACCCAAGACCAGAATATCGAGGGACAAGCTATGCTTGCACGAGACTTCCACCGTGTGGCGCCTGTGGCGCTCATCTTCTTTGTCTCATCAGCCCTGTTCGCACAATCCTTCACCGTGCTGCATGCTTTCACTGGGGGATCAGATGGCCAATCACCCTCTACTGACTTAATCCTCGACACCATGGGCAACCTGTACGGCACAACTTACGGAGTCCTTGACGGTGGTGGTACCTTGACGAACTGTGGAACCGTTTTCAAGATCGACAAAAAAGGACAGGAAACGATTCTCCACCACTTCCATGACAACCCGGACGGATGCAATCCGCTGACCGGGCACCTGATTTTCGACGGGTCTGGCAATCTCTATGGGACGACCGATATGGGTGGGGCTGCTCCTCTCAAGTTGGGTCGTGGAACCGTCTTTAAACTAAATCTGGCAACTCATAAGCTGACGTTAATTTACACATTCTCCGGACTGAGCCATGGAGCCCGTCCTCGAGGGACTCTAGTAAGGAATGCTGCTGGGACGATATTTGGCACCGCGTTTGACGGCGGCACACATGGGTTTGGAGCCATCTTCAAGATCACGTCGAAGGGAGCGGAAACTCTCTTGCATAATTTCCAGGAGGGCAGCAATAACGGCGGCGCTCGACCCGAGGAAGGTCTGATTGAAGATGGACATGGAAACCTCTACGGCGTAGCAGAGCCTGGCGGAGGCATTACAGACACCGGGGGAGACATCTTCAAGATCACCGAGAGCGGCAAGGAGACGACCCTATACCATTTCACTGGCGGTACCGACGGAGGGTATCCTCTGGCGCCTTTGTTCCGCGATCCTCAGGGCAACCTTTACGGCACAACCGACCTCGGTGGAGCGCACGGTTTCGGTACAATTTTCAAATTGAATGCTGCCGGCAAGGAAACTGTGCTCTACAGCTTTGGTGGAATTGCAACTGGAGACGGTGCCCACCCCGCCGCCGGCTTGACCCCTGACGGGCAGGGCAATTTCTATGGCACGACTTATGGCGGTGGCTTGGGCGCCGGATTCGGAACCATCTTCAAGATGGACGGCTCTGGAAAAGTAACCATATTGCACCGCTTTCCTACTGACGGTTCCGAAGGTAGTCCTAGCTCGGGCCTGGTCCGCGACCAACAGGGAAATTTGTATGGCGTTACCAGCCCGAGTCAGTTTTTCCCGACGGGTTTTGGCATTCTGTATAAGCTGACTCCGTAGCTGAATAAGAGTT
Source organism: Candidatus Sulfotelmatobacter sp. (assembly GCA_035511455.1). Classification (GTDB taxonomy): domain Bacteria; phylum Acidobacteriota; class Terriglobia; order Terriglobales; family Acidobacteriaceae; genus Sulfotelmatobacter. The sequence goes on from DATKFH010000119.1 coordinate 28,552, forward strand.
AGTCCAGACTGATTTTCGCGATTGCTCCGAGGAGACAGAATCCGATCGAGTTACCCGGCGATCTCCGCGATAAAGATGATCTCTCGTGAGCGTGTGGCCTCGAACGGCAATGCATCCCAGTCTCCGAACACGTCACGGACCACCAGCCCCGAACGGGTGATCAGGGCCTCGACATGTTCTCGCGAAGGAAACCGCAACGTGCTGCTCGTGGTCAGCGTCATGTGCGGAAAGCGGTAGCAAGTCTGGAATGAGATGAAGTCGCGGTCCTCGCCGGTGACCTCTAACGTCTCGAGAAGTTGGCCGCCGAGCAATATGCGGACCAAAGGCGGTCGCGTCGCCCACTCGCCAACCCAATCCACGCTGGGATTGCGAGTCTCAAACGCAACGCTGCCGCCCTCCTTGAGATGGCCACGCATCGTCTCCAATACCGCGAGCGCATCGGCGTCGGTAAGCAGAATTTGGAAAGCGTGCCCGGTCATGACGACCAGGTCGAAGCGCCGCTGCGACTTGTAGCTCTGCGCCGGGGATTCGACCCACTCCACCTGCTCCGCGTGAGGTTTGCGTCTGGCCACAGCCAGCATCGCCGCTGCTGGATCGACACCCGTCACCCGGTGACCACGTTCCGCGAGGGCACAGCAGAGCGTGCCCGTACCGCAACCCAGGTCGAGCACGCTACCTGGGCGCGGTCCAGCGAGGGTGAGGTAGAAGTCGCTATCCTTCGCCCGTGGGTTGATGAGGTCGTAAATCTGCGCGATCTGAGCGTTCTGATAGTCCATCTTCCCGGGTGAATGGAAGTGAAAATTTCCACCCTAATCTGCCCAAAAACAGAGAGATTAAAATGGGGCAATCCGCCTCAGCTTAGCTATGGCTGGCAATCAACTCGTCCAACTTGGCGAGCAGCGCACCGTTTCCCTGCCGCGGATACTGCGCCAGCGCCTCGCGATAATGCGGCAGGTTGTACAAGAACGCTTCCACCCGCTCTTTGTTCAGTGCGTCCCAGTACGCGCCGTAGCCGGACTTGTCCAGCCAATACGCGTTGAAGACCTGCTCGAACTGGTGGCTAACGGGCACTGCCAGGTAGGGCTTGCCCAAGTGGAGCGCTTCGGTGACCAGAGAGAATCCAGAATTCGCGACGACGGCGCGGGCGCTCACCAGATCGGCGAAGAAGCCATCGAGCGAGGGCTTCTTGTAGAGAATGTTTCCCTCTTGTCCCTCTCGCGCGAAGCCGTAGGCCACAAAGCGGCACCGGACCGAACCGAGCAGCTTGGCCAGAGCCGGTGCGGGCGACGTGACATATGCCAGGACGTGGTCGCCCTCGACAGCGGTGGCATCGAGGATTTCCTGGCGCAGCACCGGTGGAAACAGCAATGTGTTGCGTTTCCTGACGGGCGCCGCAAAGAACGAAATCACCAAGTAGGCATCGGCCCGTGGCGTCATCAGCCGCGTCACCAGTTTCGCCGCGGCGGCGTCGCGCCGGTATTTCCTCGGATAAGACACGACGGCGTTCGTCAGGCAGTGCTGGTTGTCGATGGAAATAACGGGCAGGCCTTTTTTGTGTCCGACGTGACAGGTGAGTGGCTCGAAGTCGGTAATGACCAGGTCGATCTTGCATTCGTCGATTAAGTGCCCGAGCCGGGCAAGACTCTTCGCCGCCTGCGGCACGGTGATCAAGTTCCTGGCGATGGTTCGCTTGTAACGCACGCGGTTATTCACGTAAGCAAAGCGGAAGCCGAAGATCTCGGTGACGTCGAAATGTTCTTTCAAATTGCGCAGTCCGCGGTCAAACGAGGCCGCGTGGACGGTGTGTCCCCGAGCGACGAGATGAGAGAGAACTTCCTTAGCGCGAGTCGAGTGCCCCGCGCCCTCGCCGTTCACGCCGTAAAGGATGTTGGCCATGAGGGGTGAAGGGCGAGTATAGCGTCGATGTCTGCAAGAGAACTAGTCGTCCTTCACAAGCTTGTCGTGAGGAGGGCGCTTCCCATCTCGAAGATCGTCCGCTTCGATCCATGTTTATATTTGCCGTGACATCAGTGGGTTAGCAGAAAGAGGTGATGTTTGGGTCTTGACAAGATTTCCCCTGCTCCAAGAACCAGGGTGCCCCATTTCTCGCGTACTTTGCGAGAAGTGGGACACGGTGCTCTCGACGAGAGATCGGTGCGGTTGGAAGGAAAGTCAAAGTCCCCACCCTAACGTCGCGAAAAACGCGACGTTTAGGATGGGGCACCCGGCCCTTGTTTCGAACGATGACGCGAATACCGGCACTACTTACGCGTGTCGATGGTTTCGCCGCGCTCGACGTAGGCCTCCATCCAGCCGAGGACGCGCTTCCAGCCTTCGCCGTGCTCGATCGCGGACTTCGGTACGCCGACGAAGCCTTCGTGGCGGAGTTTGACGAGCGTGCCGGTGCCCGCTTTTTTGGGGCCGCTCGGATGCAGTCCGTGGACAGTCTGCGGTTCGAGATCCCAATAGACCACGGTTCTGAGCGGTCCCTGATAACTGGCGATCCAGGTATGGACCAGGCGTCGGGGTGGATCGATTTCAAGATATTCGCCCTCAACACTGAACTTGGTGCCGTCGGCGCCGACGCCCGCACACCACCACTTGCCTCCTTTGCGAAGATCGGCGGAGCGTTCGGTGATGCGGTACAGGCCGCTTTGGCCCCACCACTGCGAAAGCTGTTCGGGGTCGCTGATGGCCTGGAAGACGCGCTCCGGAGGAGCGGCGATGAAGATTTCGACCAGGACTGTTTCTTGATCGGGAGTGATTGTTGCGGTGGCCATGCTTTCTCCTAAGGTTTTAATGTGTCAATGCAAGCGCGATATGCCGAGTTTCCTAATCTCCTGTCTTAGAAAGTGAGGCGCGCATTTGTACAGTCTCGCCCCGCTCCAGAAAGGCCTTGAGCCATCCCAGCATTCGGGGCCACCCTCTGTAGCTCTGAGCTAGTTCGGGATGAGCCGACAGACCACTGTGACTCAATCTGAGAAGAGTCCCTTTGTTGGCTTGGTTCAGCTCCCAACGGACCGTCGTCTTCAGAGCACCGGTCCAGCTTGCGGCCCAGGAATAGAGGAGCATACGAGGCGGATCAACTTCGATGTACTCGCCGCTCGCTTCGAATCGCCCGCCGTCGGAACCAACGCCGGCACTGCGCCACTGGCCACCGGGGCGCACATCGGAAGCGAACTCAGTGCAACGATAGACGCCTTCTTGTCCCCACCATTGCACAACCTGCCGGGGATCGATCAGCGCCTGAAAGACCCGGTCGGGTGGAGCGGCGATCTCGATCTCACTGATGATGGCATCCTGAGTGATTTGCATAGTCGCGGTGTCGGGCACGGTGAAGATCCTCCGTTCATTTCTCTATGAACTTCTTTAGTTGTTCGACGACGCCGGGCCAGCCGCCGCTGTAATCCTTGCGGGCGGTGGGTTCTTGGGCGAGGCCGCTGTGGGTGACTTTCACTTGCGTGCCGCCGAACCTGGGCGCGAGCTCCCAGCGCACAACGGTGCGGCGCGATTTGTCGTCGTGCCAGTTGGCGATCCAGGTATAGGCGAGCAGGCGGGGAGGTTCGTATTCGAGGATCTCGCCGTGACATTCGAACTCGCTGACGTTGTTGACCACGACTGTGCCTTTTTCAGTGGTGTAGCGGTAGCGGCCGCCGGGGCGTGCGTCCATCTCCCACAGGTGGATCGGGGAGGACGGGTTGGTGAACCATCGCCGGAGTTGTGGGGCGTCGGTGAGCGCCTGGAAGACGCGCTCGGGCGGCGCCGCGATCTGGATTTCGCTGACTACGACATCTTGATCGGGGGCAATGATGGCGGTTGTCATGAGTTCTCCAGCATGTTTTGACGGCAAAAGTTTAGGTGCGGGCGGCGCCGACTAACCAGGCGGCGCTGCCCAGGATGGCTGCCAGTACGGCCGCAAATATCGCAGGCACAACTGAGAAATACTTCCAGTTCAGTCCTATCGACACAAACGGGAGAACGAACAATGCCCAGCCCAGCGGTCCAATGGCCTTCGGATTGTCTGTTGCCAGCTTGCCCACGTACCAGGTAAGAAAAGCCGAGAACAGCAGAAAGACAGTTGCGGAGAGGCCGAAGCCTAGGTAAAAACCTCCGTAGGTAAAACTGTCTCCGCCCTGCTCAAATCGGACATTGTTCATGGCCTCCCACACGGCGCGGCCTTCTGCAGACGCAGGCCGGAAACTCAAAAAACCATAGGTGTGCCCCGCTGCAAAGAGGACAAAAATAATCGAAGCAGTTCGGTACAGCCATACGGCTTTCATAGCGATCCTCCGGTCAGAGTCGGTTCGATAGCGTCCAGAACAACGTCTTTACATTTTGCGGCGCAGGTCGAAGATTTCCTTCAGTTCTTTGCCGTGGTCGTTGAAGGTCCATTCCTCCGTGTGGTGATTTTCGTCGAGCAACGTGAGGACCATACTTTGCATATGGCCGGCGTCGGGGGTAGCGAGATTAGTGGCATCGACGAAGCTGAAGGTCATGGTTTTGCCGTCGGGCGACACGCTGGCCTGCATGCGCGGCTGGTTCCCCGCACTGCAGTAGTGCGTGAGCAGCAGCCGGTTCGGCCCATCCATATTGAAGACTGAAATCATATCCTCCTTGCCCATGCCGAGGATCTCACTCATCACGGCGGAGCCGCCGGAAACCACTTTGAAATTGACCTGGAGAGTTTTGCCGTCCGGCATTTTTTGTTCCCAGGTACTTGGCATGTTCTTGATGGCAGTGAAGGCTTTTTGGGCGTCAGTCTGGGCCAAGGCGGTGGCGGCGGCCAGGGCGAGGGCGGCGAGAATCAAGGAGATGCGAGTCTGTTTCGTCATGACAATTTTCCTTTCCGAGGTTTGGTTTCTGATTTGCGGGATGCGGCTTCGGTCTCCCGCGCGTGCTCGGCTTCGACAAAAGCTTTCAGGTTGGTGAGGCTGGTGCTCCAGAAAACGCGGTATTGCTCGATCCAGGAGTCAACCGCGCGGAGCGGCTCCGGGTTGAGTTGATAAACGCGATGGCGGCCTTCGCGATGTTCGCGGACGAGGTGGGCGCGACGCAGCAGGCGCAGGTGCTTGGAAATTGCGGGACGCGAGACAGGAAACGCGCTGGCGATTTGTCCGGCGGGTTGACTGCCGCGGCGGAGCAGGTCCAGGACCGCCCGGCGAGTAGGATCGGCGAGGGCCTGGAAGGCGGCCTCGGTGGTTTGGGTCGGAGAATATGTAACCGATCGGTGACGCATAATGCGTAACTATAGGGTTACGCGATTTGCTTGTCAAGAGATTTTTTGGCCACTTGTTTTTCGAGGTCTCTCTGGCTACAAAAATCAACAACCCCACAAGATCAACGGCGGCGGACAGGGAGTGTCCGCCCCACATTCAGTCGCCGAAGCGGGCGGCGCCGCGGGCTTTGGCTTTGGCGGCTTCTTCTTCGCGATTGCGGGGAGTGGCCGTGGTTTCGAGCGAGTGCAGGAGGCGGGTCGAGGCACCGGCTACTTCGTCGATGGCTGCGAGGAATGCGGCTTCGTTGGCCTTTGAGGGCTTGGTGAAGCCGCTGATCTTCCGCACAAACTGCAGCGAGGCGGCGCGGATTTCTTCGTCGGTGACGGGCGGATCGAAGTTGAAGAGCATTTTGATGTTTCGGCACATTTTCGAAAACCTCGGGTTCTTATCTAAACAGCTGGTCCGTGAGCATGGCCTGCGGGGAACCCAACTCGCAGACCGGTGTGGTCACCGCAACCTTTTCGAAACTGGCAACGATCGCTTTGGCCCGAGGGACAGCCTTTTGCACCGACGGCAACAGCAGAGAGGCGTCGTGACTGGCCTGTGTCTCCCAGACCTCGGTGACCCAAATTGCATCTTCGTGAGCGGAATCTCGGGCCACGACGTAGCTGAAACAGCCAGGCATGTTAGCGGCGCTCTCCCTCAGGATTCCAATCATTTCTTCACGCTTGCCGGGAACAACCGTTATTTTCGCAATCAATCCATACATGGCGACCCTCAATAAGATGGCAATCCTTTGGGCTAGGGCGCGCTTTTTTGCACGAGATCCAAAAAGACACGGTGAAAGCGAGTATCGGCGGAGAGTTCGGGGTGGAAGGTTGCGGCCATGGCTCTTCCCTGCCGGACGGCGACGGGATCGGCGCCTTCGGTGGCGAGAACCTCGACGCCGTCACCGACGTAGACGATTTTGGGGGCACGGATGAAAACCATCTCCAGCGGATCCTCGCGGAGAGCTGCGTCGTGTGGATCGCCGGACCGATTGCGCGCCACGAATTTGCCTTCGCGGATGGAGCTGTCGATCTGGCGTCCGTAGGCGTTGCGGCGAATGCGGATGTTAAGGGCGCCGAGGCCGACCTGGGGAGGATTTTCAACTTCGGTGGCCAGCAGAATAGCGCCCGCGCAGGTGCCGAAGGTCGGCTTGGCGTGAACGAAGTCTTTCAGCTTGGCGAAACCTTTTTCGCCAAGGAGCTTTAAGAAGGTGCCGGACTCGCCTCCGGGGATGACCAGGCCATCGATGTGGTCAAGCTGGCCGGGCTGTTTGACGAGCACAACTTCGGCGCCCAGCTCTTCGAGCCGGCGGCGGTGGGCGTCGAAATCGCCCTGCAAGGCTAGCACTCCGATGGTCATTTCAGTCGCTTTTAGCCGTTGGTCGCTCGTTGTTGGTCGTTGGCGCTCTACCTAAAGCACAACTTTGATTCTAAAGGAAAGGTACGGTGCAGGCTGTTGTGAGTCCCGCACCTTCAGAATCTGCTTGACAGCATTTCTTTCCCCTTATACATTACCATTTGGTTATGGAACCTATTGGTTATGCACAATCTTCCGCGCAGCTGGACGCAACCTTTGCGGCGCTGGCCGATCCCACGCGCCGAGCCATCCTGGCTCGATTAGCCAAGGGGGAAGCATCAGTGGCGGACCTGGCGGGGCCGTTCGCGATGAGCCAGCCAGGGATCTCGAAACACCTGAAGGTGCTGGAGCGGGCCGGGTTGATTTCTCGCGGACGCGATGCACAAAGGCGCCCACGGCGATTGGAAGCGCGGCCTCTGCGCGATGCTACTCAATGGCTCGAGAACTACCGTCAGTTCTGGGACGCGCAGTTCCAGCGCCTCGATGCCCTTCTGCTGGACCTGCAAACCGGCGAGCGGAAAACCAATCAGAAGAAACCGGACACCAAGAAGCAGAAACGTGTGCACTCAAAGCGATAAAGGAGATCGGCATGAAAAACAGTGGAACGTTTAACATCACCGCGCACGGTGACCGCGAGATTGTGGTGACGCGGGTCTTTGATGCGCCACGCCGGCTGGTATTTGACGCGTACACCAAGCCGGAACTGGTGAAGAGGTGGCTGCTTGGACCGGAGGGCTGGTCGCTGCCAGTCTGCGAAATTGACCTGAGAGAGGGAGGCAAGTATCGCTACGTGTGGAGAAACGATGCCGATGGACAGGAAATGGGGATGGGGGGTATCTACCGCGAGGTGGTGCCGCCGGACCGGATCGTGGCCACAGAAAAGTTCGACGAGGCGTGGTATCCGGGTGAGGCGCTGGGCACGATCACCCTGACCGAACAGGACGGCAAGACTACGCTCCGGCAAACGATTCTGTATAACTCGCGGGAGACGCGCGATCGAGTGCTTAAGTCGCCAATGCAGTACGGCATGGCCGCGAGCTACGACAGGCTGGAAGGCTTTTTGTTTTCGCCGGGACACGAAGCTTTGAGCGCGTAGTAAGGACGATCATCAAGGAGAACGAATATGCAGAAGATTACCCCGTTCCTGTGGTTTGACAACAATGCTGAAGAGGCCCTGAATTTTTACACCTCGATTTTCAAGAATTCTAAGCTTGGACAGGTGCGACGGTATGGAGAGGCGGGGCCAGGTCCGCAGGGATCGGTGATGACAGCCACGTTTCAGATCGAGGGACAGGAGTTTATGGCGTTGAATGGGGGACCGGCGTTCAAGTTTTCACCGGCAATTTCGTTCTTCGTCAATTGCGAAACCCAGGAAGAAGTGGACGCGTTGTGGGAAAAGCTGTCTGCGGGCGGAGAAACGATGCAGTGCGGCTGGGTGAAAGACAAGTTTGGAGTGACGTGGCAGATCATTCCGAAGGCGTTGGGCGAGTTGATGGGCGACAAGGATCCGCAGAAATCGCAGAGAGTAATGCAGGCGATGATGAAGATGATCAAGATCGATGTGGCGGCGCTGAAACGGGCACACGAGGGGAACGAATAAGTACGGGTCGCTGCTTGGCGGTTACCAGGGATCGAAGCAATCGTAGTTTCGTTGGGCGACGATCTTGCCGTCGCGGAACTCGAGGAACATGGCGGAGTGGCAGCGCATCTGGCTGCCCGCGGTCAGCGTGCCGAAGGGGATGGCCACAGTGCCGGTCCATAGGAATTCGATGGCGACGATGTTTCCGGTCTCGGCTGCGTTGGTTACTTCGTAGGTTTGGCGGGAGAAGATCTTGCGGCCTTTTTCGAAGGCCTCGGGGACTTGAGCGACGCTGCTGCGAAGGCCTTGCGGGTAGATCCGGTTGGGGAGTTGCTCCAGGACGGCATCGGGAGCAAAGAGGCTAAGGACATAGGTTCCGTCGCCGTCTTCGATGGCCTTCAGGTAGCGGCGCGCTTTGCCGAGGTTGGTGAGGTCGGCCATGGCCAACAAGAAATACCTTTACCACAGAGGAATCGGCAGTGTGTCAAATGTCTGCATAGGACGGGGCACCCGCGAGGGTAGTGGTACGGGTGAGTGGGCCACCCGACCAGGATTAACATTAACGGTAGTGGGTCAGTTTGAAAATCCACGGTCTCGCTTTAGTATCCGACCTGTGGCATGATGGTCCAAGTGAGACGCTTCATGATAGACCATGAAAAACTCCAAAAGGGGCGAGGCTGGGCCTATTTGGCGGGGATAGTCATTTTCCTCGCCGTGGTGGCATGGAAATTCGCAACCCGCTAGGAGCGAAACTTCGCGTGACCATCGGCGAACGTCCACGCGACTCGAACCAGCTCGCCAAATGGACAGTAGACCTGAACTGACCCACTACCGGATTAACGATGTCCTTGACGGAGCCTTCCCTCTTATCGAGGGGTACCCGGCACCCGGCCCCGAACATTAATCATCAGAACTAGCAAAAACTAAAGTCAAAGGCGACGGACAGAAGTATCCGTCCCACACTACCAGCCGCGGGTTTGCAGCATGTGGGCTTCGTCCAGGCCCGCGATTGCGAGGCCCTTCATCGCGCCCTGCAGGTCTTCGCTGACTTCAAGTAACACTTTAGGATCTTGATAGTGCGTGGCGGCTTGAACGATGGCTCGCGCGCGCTTTTCCGCTTCAGCGGGATCGGCGAACGTGGTCGAGTCCTTCATGAAGATGCCGCTGCCTACGAAGACTGCTTCGGCTCCTAACTGCATCACTAGGCTCGCATCGGCTGGGGTGGCAATTCCTCCCGCGCTGAAGTTCGGGACCGGGAGCTTGCCTGCTTTCGCGACCATCTTCACCAACTCGTAGGGGGCCTGGTGCTCTTTGGCTTTGGCGTAGAGTTCTTCTTCGCCGAGGACGGTGAGGATTTTCATCTCCTGCACGATCTGGCGAATGTGTTTCACGGCGTGGACTACGTCGCCGGTGCCGGCTTCGCCCTTGGTGCGGATCATGGCGGCGCCTTCGGCGATGCGGCGCAGGGCTTCTCCCAGGTTGCGGGCTCCGCAAACGAACGGGGTCTTGAAGGCGTGTTTGTCGACGTGGTGGGCTTCGTCGGCGGGGGTGAGGACTTCGGATTCGTCGATGTAGTCGACACCCAACTCCTGAAGGATTTGGGCTTCGGCAAAATGGCCGATGCGGCACTTGGCCATGACCGGGATGGAGACGGCGGCCATGATCTCGCGAATCTTTTTGGGCGAAGCCATGCGGGCCACGCCGCCTTCGGCGCGGATTTGCGCGGGCACGCGCTCGAGGGCCATGACGGAGACGGCTCCGGCTTTTTCGGCAATGACGGCCTGCTCTGCGTTGGTGACGTCCATGATGACGCCGCCTTTGAGCATTTCGGCGAGACCGGTCTTGAGGCGGAGGCTGGTATTGCTGCCGTTGTTCTGGGACATGATGTCTACCCTGTGGGTACCTTTTCGCGATCGCGAAGGATGGGCCGCCCGCGGCGGCAGACGGTCTGCTTCTATCTTACAGTGCGTTGCGGGTTCGCGGTACCCCTTCTCGATCTCTGATCGGACACAACATCAAAATCCCCACGCTCTTTCGCAAAGAACGCGAAAGAAGGATGGGGCACCCGGCTATAGAGGATGGCCGATTTCCCAGGGCAGGCCGAAGTGATCCAGCAGGCGGCCTATTGCTTCAGGAGGGTCTTGACGGTGTCAGGCAAGTCGAATAACGAATCGGCCAGCCGGTCGTAGCCTATGGATTTGTAGATGAAAGTCCGCGACTGATCGGCGGAGCGCGACATATTTTTGGTTGCCACCAGAGGGCCGCCGAAGTTTTTGTAATCGTCGAACGTCACAATTGCGATCTTCTTCGAGGCGTTGTCCACTTGAAAGCGGTATCCGACTAGGAGTCCGGTGTGGACGTCATAGAACTGATTGTTGTCCTTACCCCAGTGGGTCGTGCCGTGCAGCCAGTAGCACTTGTGGCCTTCAAAATCGGCAATGCCGGCGAATTCAAACTGGTTGAAATAGTCGGGTTGGTGGAGAGGATACTGGAGATCGGCATCGCGGCGGATGGCCTCGACGGGCGTGTCTTTGTCGACGCTCGTGCCTTCTGGAGTGATGCTCCATGAAACGTTGCCGTCGAATCCCTGGAGGATCTCCTTGCCGTCGGGCGTTGTGACTTTCATCAGCGTCTTGAATGGTTTAGCGTAGTAAGTGAAAGTCATTTTGCCGGAGATGCCGGTGCCTTCGATTTCCCCACGGACGGTTTCCGACTGGACTTTCGCGATGGCATCCGTGCCTCCCAAGGCTTGTTTGTAGCGGTCGAGAACGGCCGCGGCGGAATTGAGAGGCGCTTGCGGAGCCTGCGCTTCGAGAGAGGCCATGGAGACGACCGCAAGAAGCGCTCCTATTATCGGACGCATGCGTTTTGGACGGGGCATGTGACGAAAAGTCTACAAGGCGAAATCCCCAATTTGCTCCTGCGTAAGGTCTATCTTTCCACGAACTTGCCGAACATCTTTTCGGGGTCGATGGCGATGAAGGTGCCGCGACTGCGGGCCAGGACTTCGTTGTTCTCGTTCAGGATCTCGGCCATGTTGATGTGCTGGCGGCCGTGGACGCTCACTTCCCTGCCCTCGACGCGCAGTGGTTTATGGAGCGGGACTGGCTTGATGTATTCGACGGTCATTTCTTTGGTCAGGGCGATGACGTGGTGGAGTTTGTTGACCTTGCCCATGGCGTCATCGAGGATGGTGGCGATGATGCCGCCGTGGCAGTGTCCGGGCGGCCCGGTGTAGCGCTTGCCCAACCGGAAGCGGCAGACGAAGGTCTGGCGCGCTTCGTCGAGGGTGAATTTGAGGTGCATGCCTTCGGGGTTGTCGGGGCCGCAGGCGAAGCAGTGGTTTTTCGGGGGCTTGTGGTGGACGGTTTCGTGGCCGTGGATCTTGCGGGGCATGGAGGGATTCTAACCTGTCCCGTAAAAGCCATTGGCCGCTAGGTGCGCGGGCGCAAAGCGCCAAGGGGGCGCAGAAAAAACCTGAGTCGACGGGCCCTTCTTTCTGGGGCGGGATTCCTGTATACATATCGGTTTTGGGTGTTCGCATCGCCCTGCGTTTTGGTACGGGACTGATCCGGGGGAGATCCTTCGCTCCGCCTGAAGAACGGCTGCGCTCAGGATGACGCCCCAAAACGTCGTTCGGTGTGCCCGCTAATCCAGTCGCTATTGGAGCCTTCGATGAAATTAGTCGCCATCTTCGTTCTCGCTTTGGCCGCCTTCTCACCACGCGTGATGTTTGCACACGAGACGCACGACAAAGACACAGACAAACCGACTGCGGCGCCGCAGAAAAAGAAGCAGGAAAAGAACGAGCTGAAAAAGGAAGAAAAGAAAGAAGAGCCCAAGGAGGAGAAGAAGGGCGGGATGACCGCCGATACTTTCTCGGGGCTGAAGTTTCGGCTGATTGGGCCGGCGGTGGCTTCGGGGCGGGTGATGTCGATTGCGGTCAATCCGAAGAACAAGTTTGAGTATTACGTGGGGGTCGCTTCGGGGGGCGTGTGGAAGACCGTCAATGACGGGACTACTTGGACTCCCGTGTTCGATGGCGAGGGATCGTATTCGATTGGGTGGGTGGCGCTGGATCCGAATGATGCGTCGGTGGTGTGGGTGGGGTCGGGGGAGAGCAATTCGCAGCGCAGTGTGAGTTATGGCGACGGTATCTACCGGTCGGATGATGGCGGGAAGAATTGGCAGAATCTGGGGCTGAAGAAGTCGGAGCATATTGGGCGGGTGGTTGTGGATCCGCGAGACTCGAAGGTGGTTTATGTCGCGGCGGAGGGGCCGCTTTGGGCGGCGGGCGGGGATCGCGGGTTGTACAAGACCACCGATGGCGGCAAGAACTGGAAGGCGGTTTTGACGATCAGCGAAAACACGGGCGTGGCGGATGTGGCGATGGATCCGTCCAATCCGGACATTTTGTACGCGTCGGGTTATCAGCGGCGGCGGCATGTTTTCACTTTGATTGACGGCGGGCCGGAGAGCGCGATTTATAAATCGACTGACGCGGGAGCGACCTGGAACAAACTCAAAGAGGGTTTGCCCAAGGTTGACATGGGGCGGATTGGGCTAGTGGTTGCGCCGGCGGATCCGAACGTGGTTTACGCGACGATTGAGGCCGCCGACAAGAAAGGCGGAATTTACCGTTCGACCGATAAGGGTGCGACCTGGGAGAAGCGAAATGAGTTCGATCAGGGCGCGATGTATTACGCGCGGGTGGTGCCTGATCCGAAGAATGTCGACCGAATTCTTGTGATGAACGTGTTCCTGCAGGAGTCGCTCGATGGCGGCAAGACCCTGCACAAGATCAACGAGGTCAACCATCACATCGACAATCACGCGATGTGGATCGATCCCGACGATACGAAGCACTGGCTCGTGGGCTCCGATGGCGGGATGTATGAGACCTGGGATGATGCGAAGACGTGGGAGTTCAAGTCCAATCTGCCGACGGTGCAGTTTTATGATGTGGCCGTCGACAACGCCATTCCCTTCTACCATGTGTGCGGGGGGACTCAGGATAACTTTTCCTGGTGTGGGCCGGCGCGTACGCACGACCTGCAGGGGATTGCGAATTCGGACTGGTACGTGACTACGGGCGGAGATGGGTTCCGCTCGCAGGTGGATCCGGTCGACGCCAACACGGTGTATTCGGAATCGCAGTATGGCGTGCTGGTGCGGTACGACAAGGCGACGGGGCAGGAGTTGCTGCTACAGCCACAACAGGGGAAAGACGAGCCTCCGCTGCGATGGAACTGGGATTCGCCGATCATCATTAGTCCGCATTCGCATACGCGGCTTTATTTTGCGGCGAATAAGCTATTTCGCAGCGACGATCGCGGGGACACGTGGAAGGAGGTCTCGGGCGATTTGACCCGGCAGATCGACCGCAACACGCTGCCGGTGATGGGCAAAGTGTGGGGGCCGGATGCAGTGGCGAAGAATGCTTCGACTTCGTTTTACGGAAATATTGTGGCGCTGGCGGAGTCACCGAAGAAGGAAGGGCTGATCTATGTGGGCACCGACGATGGGCTGATTCAGGTGACCAGCGACGGCGGCGCGACCTGGACGAAGTACGAGAAATTTCCGGGCGTGCCGGAGATGACTTATGTGAGCCGGCTGGCTGGGTCGAACTACGATCCGGGCACGGCTTACGCAGCGTTTGACAATCATAAGAACGGGGACTTCAAGCCTTATCTGCTGAAGTCTTCTGATGCGGGAAAGACGTGGACCTCCATCGCGGGCGACTTGCCGGAGAATGGGCCGGTGCTGGCGTTCGCGGAAGACACGGTGAACCAAAATCTGCTTTTTGCCGGGACGGAATTTGGGGTTTTCTTCTCCATCAATGGCGGGCAGCATTGGGTAAAGCTCAAGGGCGGGCTGCCGACGATCGCGGTGCGCGACCTGGTGATTCAGGCGCGCGAGGGTGATCTGGTGATTGCGACCTTCGGGCGCGGGTTTTATGTGCTGGATAACCTCACGCCGCTGCGGCAGATCAAGGCGGAGTCGGTGGAGCAGGCCGCGGCTACATTCCCGGTCAAGGATGCGCTGTTATATATGGAACGGCATCCGTTGGGCGGGCCAAGGAAAGGGTTTCAGGGGGATGCGTATTATGCGGCGGAGAATCCGCCGTATGGGGCGGTGTTCACGGCGTTCCTGAAAGAGAAGATCAAGACGAAGAAGGAGAAACGGCAGGACGCGGAGACGGAGGCGGCGAAGAAGAACGAGACCGTTCCCTATCCGACGAACGATGAGTTGCGGGCCGAGGCCCAGGAGGCGAAGCCGGAACTCTATTTCGTCGTACACGACGAAGGTGGGGCGGCGATCCGGCGGGTCGAGGGCAGTACGGATGCGGGCTTCCAGCGGGCAGCCTGGGATTTGCGATACCCGGCTTCGCAGGTGAAAGAGCACTCGGATGAGGTCGACATTTTCTTTCCGGATGCAGCGGAGCAGGGCCCGCTCGTACTTCCGGGGAGCTACTCGGTGCGAGCCTTTGAAAAGGTTGGCGGAGTGGTTACGGAACTGGGGACGCAGCAGACGTTCAAGGTGGTGACGGAGGGATCGGCGTCGATGAACGCGGCCGATCAGGCAGCGCAGGAGGAATTTCTCCGCAAGACGGCGCGACTGTATCGCGCGGTCTCGGGAGCGTTGCACACGGCGCAGGAAGTGGAATCGCGGTTGAAAGCGATTCGCGAGGCGCTGCGAGAGACTCCGGCGGTCGAGAAGGAACTGGGAGCGGTGGCGGATGGAATCGAGCAGCGGGACCGGGAGATTCTGCGAGCTCTGCGCGGCGACGTGGAGATAGCGAAGAGGAATGAGAACGTGCCGACGTCGATCAACGACCGGCTGAATGGAATCATGGACGGTGAGCGGTTCTCGCTGGCCAAGCCCACGCAGACGCACCTCGACGGGTATAACATTGCGGCGACGGAGTTTCGAGAGAAGTTGGCGAAACTGCGTACGCTGGTCGAAGTGGATTTGGCCAAGCTCGAAAAAGACATGGAGGCGGCGGGGGCGCCTTGGACTCCGGGGCGGGTGCCGGAGTGGTCGGAGAAGTAGAGAATGAATCGGAGGGTTTGATAAGAAGTCAAAATCCCAACCCTGACGCGAAAAGCGCGACAAGCGAAGGGCACCCTCGCTGTTTTACTCAGACGTCGATGCCCTGCTCGCGGAGAAGGACGACCAGGCGGCTTGGAGGGAGTGCGGTGCCGAGGTTGTAGCTTCCGGAGATACGGTCGGCGAAGAGCAGGACGGCATCGTTTTCGAAAGCGCCGGCATAATTCAGGACATCGTATTTGCTGACGTACTGCTGGATTTCGCGTTCGAGTAATGGACGAAAGTTGATACTCAGAGTTTCGACCGTCGATAGCATCCGGCTCGTTGGTGCGTTGAGAACTGCAATCGAAGTGACAAATTGAAATTCGCTGCCGGAGAATTCTTTTAGAAATTCAGCGGCTTCGGTCTTGCTGCGGGGTTTTTCGAAAATCCTGCCGCCTTTGCAGGCCACGGCGTCGCCCGAGACGATCACCCCGTCGGGACATTCGCCGGCTATTTTTTGCGCCTTCGCTTCCGCCAGCTTCCGAGTCAATCGGGCGGGATCGTGATCGCGGATTGCTTTTTCATCGATCCGGGCGGGGCGGACTTCGTAGGGAAGGCCGAGCATGTCCATGGCTCGACGGCGAAATTCGGATTCTGAGGCGAGAACAATTCTCACGTATGCCCTCCAGCGGGTGCTCGAAAGTCAGCTTAACATCGGCGCAGGACCGTTCCGTGCCATGGAGGCTGGTTTTCTTCCTCGGGAACACCACCAAGATCAGCCTCAACATCAAGTTCAAGTGCGACGGACAGGAGTGTCCGTCCCACAGAAACTTTTCCTCAAGACTCGCTTGCTTTCTTTGCGCGGGGCTGTGGTACACTCGGCGCCGACTGTTGCCTGCGCTGTGGGACGAGGCAACCGCCGTGGGGAAATCCTTTCGTGTCGTCCTTGGGTGCCTGGAGGGCTGGGGAATGGGCCTCGCGTTACTGTTTTTAATCTGGCTGATCACTCTGGTCAGCACATACTTCTTCGTCGCCAAGACCTGGTGGCTGCCTGTGGGTGCGGCCGCAGCCGCAGAATGGATTGATGGGCAATTCGCCCTCACGTTTGTCCTGATGGGGATTGTCTTCCTCGCGGCGCAACTTGGGCTCGGTTACATCGTGTGGAAATATCGCGAGCGGCCGTCGGGGCCGCCAGTGTCCTATTCCCATGGGAACACCCGGCTGGAAGTGGTGTGGACCTTGCTCACTGCGGTGTTGTTCATCGGGCTCAATTTGATGGGCAGCCGGGTGTGGGCGAGCCAGCGCTTTGCGCCGGCCGAGACGGGCGCGGTGCAGGTAGAAGTTACGGGAATGCAATTTGCGTGGTACTTCCGCTATCCCGGGCCGGATGGGAAGTATGGCGCGACCAGTCCAAAGCTGATGGATCCATCAGCCGGTGGCGAGGCCGCGGTGGGGCTCAATACGTCGGACGCGGCGGCGAAGGATGACGTGGTGACCGGAACAATGTATTTGCCGGTGAACCGCGAGGTCGACCTGAGCCTGCGCGCGGTGGACGTGATTCACAGTTTCTTTGTGCCGTCGCTGCGCTTCAAGCAGGACGCAGTGCCTGGTCTGAACATTCACATGCATGTGAAGCCGACGGTGATCGGCGAATATGAAATCGCTTGCGCCGAACTCTGCGGGTTGGGGCACTACAAGATGCACGGTATGGTACACGTCGTCAGCCAGGAGGATTTTGATAAGTGGCTGGCGGCACGGGAGGCGGAGAAACAGTAAAATGGCGACCCCTGCTTCGGTCCACTCGCACGCTCCTCAGGGCTTTGTTCGGAAGTACATCTTCAGCCTCGATCACAAAGTCATCGGCATCCAGTATTTCTTCCTGGCGCTCACGGCGGTGTTTGTGGGCATGTTGCTGTCACTGCTGATGCGCATTCACATGATCTGGCCGACGGCGGCGTTGCCGTTGGTGGGGGAAATCAAGCCGGAGACCTATCTCAGCCTTTTGACCATGCACGGCACGATCATGGTGTTTTTTGTGCTTACCACGGCTCCGCAGGGAGGGTTCGGAAACTACGTACTGCCTATACAGATTGGCGCCCCGGATATGGCGTTTCCGGTGCTGAACATGCTTTCGTTCTGGACAACGTTTGTCGGGTTCGTGCTGATCATCGCCGCGTTTTTTGTGACAGGCGGGGCGCCGCTGCACGGGTGGACCGGCTATCCGCCGCTGAGCGCAGTGCAATCGGCTGGGCCAGGCGAGGGACTGGGAGCGGACCTCTGGATTACGAGCATCGCGATTTTCTGTATCGCGTCGCTGATGGGGGCGCTGAACTTTATTACCACAACACTCGATCTGCGGGCCAAGGGCATGACGATGATGCGGTTGCCGCTGACGGTGTGGTCGTGGTTCATCACGGCGATTTTGGGTTTGCTCGCGTTTGGCGTGCTGCTCTCGGCGGGAATCCTGCTGCTCCTGGATCGCAATATGGGCACCAGCTTTTATGTTCCGCTGGTAGTGGTGAACGGGCAGGTGCTGGGGCACAAAGGGGGATCGCCGCTGCTGTGGCAGCATCTGTTCTGGTTCTTCGGGCACCCCGAGGTGTATATCGCGATTCTGCCCGGAATGGGCGTTGCCTCGCAGGTTCTCTCGACTTTTTCGCGCAAGCCGATTTTTGGCTACAAGGCGATGGTCTATGCCATGTTGTCGATCGGATTCTTTGGGTTCATGGTGTGGGGCCACCATATGTTCATGAGCGGCATGAGTCCGTACTCGGCGTTTGCGTTTTCGATCCTCACGATGGCGATCGGCGTGCCTTCGGCGATCAAGACGTTTAACTGGCTGGGCACGATGTGGAAGGGGAAAATACGCTTCCACACGCCAATGCTGTACGCCATCGGGTTCGTGTCATTGTTTGTGTCGGGGGGACTGAGCGGGCCGTTTCTGGCGCAACCGGTCCTCGACATTCAGTTGCATGACACCTACTTCGTGGTCGGGCACTTCCATCTGATCATGGGAGTGGCGGCGATCTTCGGGATTTTCGCGGCAACGTATTACTGGTTCCCCAAAATGTTCGGGCGGATGATGAACGAGACCTGGGGACGAATCCACTTCTTCATCACGCTGGCGGGGACGTATGCCATCTTCATGCCGATGCATTATCTGGGCATGGCGGGGCAGACGCGCCGATATTCACAGTTCACCGAAGTCGCGTATCAGGCCAAGTTGATCCCACTGCAAACGTTCATTACGGTCGCGGCAATCATCACGATCTCCGCGCAGTTTATTTTTGTGATCAACCTGTTCTGGAGCATGTTCAAGGGGCCGAAGGCCAGCGACAATCCGTGGGAGGCGACGACGCTGGAGTGGACAACTGCGACTCCGCCACCGCATGACAATTTCGGCGGGGTGACCCCGGTTGTGCATCACGGGCCGTATGAGTACGGCGTGCCAGGGGCGGCGAAGGATTTCGTGATGCAGACGGATCCTGCGGTGGGGGCGACGCATTGAGGCGAGGGAAAGTCCCCACCCTCTTGCGCAAAGAGCGCGAAAGAAGGATGGGGCACGGGGCACCCGTCGCACGCGTTATGGCAACTAAGTAGTTATGGCGACTTATACTCCAACAACTCCGATTGATCATATTGGCCGAGGGCACAAGCCGCCGGTGCCGCCTCCGGGTGGAGGGGATGACGGGCGCGGGGGCGGCGGCGTTCCCGACTATGGAGCCAGGCTGCGGCGGGCGCGACTGGGACTGATCTGCGCGATTGTCACCGTCTGCATGGTGTTTATCTCGCTGACCAGCGCGTACGTCGTGCGGCAGGGACTGCCGACGTTCGATGACGCGTCGAACAGTTACGTACGCGATTGGGGCGAGGTGCATCTGCCCTGGGTACTGCTGGCGATCAATACGGCGGTATTGCTCATCAGTAGCTTGACCATTGAATTGGCGCGGCGCGCGGCGGCGCGGCAGGCGGCGCTGGCTCCGGTGATGGAGATTCCGGGAGTGTCGCTTGGCAAGGAGACGAGGTTCCCGTGGCTGGGATTGACGGTGCTGCTGGGCTTCGGATTCCTGGCGGGGCAGTGGCTGGCGTGGGGAGAGTTGCATAATCGCGGGTTCTACATGAATACGAATCCCAGCAGCTCATTCGCATTTTTGCTGACCATCACGCACGCGGTACACCTGACTGGCGGGCTCCTTGCACTGTTGTGGGCAGCGAGCACTTCCCTGCTGCGGCGGCCGGTGGAGGCGCGACGGATTGTTGTCGACGTCACGGCCTGGTATTGGCATTTCATGGGAGTGTTGTGGATTTATATTTTTGCGCTGTTGGGATTCGCTAGATAAAAGCATTAGCCACAAGGACACGAAGTCACACAAAGGTTTTAGTGAACCTTGGTGGCCTTAGTGGTTACAGGAAGGCGAAAGGGGAACTTGAGGAATGGCTGACGCCACGCTTCAACATGATGTGGTCCAACACGGATCGGCGGGAGACTACGAGGCGCCGCTGTTTGGAGCTTATTCGAAGAAGGTGGGGATGTGGCTGTTTCTGGCTTCGGACTCGCTGACGTTCGGGGCACTGCTGGTTGCCTTCAGCTACAACCGCATTTCGATGGCGGCGTGGCCCACGCCATTCGGCAAAGAAAGCATCGCGAACGCGACCATCATGACCGCGTGCCTGCTGTCAAGTTCGCTGACCATGGTGCTGGGCGTGTTCGCGGCGCAACGCGGCGACCGGGCCTGGACGCGGAACTGGCTGCTGGCGACGATGGCGTTCGGCACGGCGTTCATCGTGCTGCATGGGATGGAGTGGAGCAAGCTGATCGGCGAAGGGCTGACGCTGTCGGGATTTCCCAAGGCGGCGGGGCCGGCTGGCGAATTCGCGGCCGTGTCGCAGGCGGTGCCGCAATTTCCGGCGACGTTTTTCGGGTTGACCGCCATGCATATGCTGCACGTGACCATTGGCGTGATTTATCTGGGCGTGGTCGCGCTGCGCAAGCTCTTCCTGGCGATTCTCGCAGTAATTTACATCGCGGGATATTTTCTGATTCCGTCGGACAATGTTTTTCACTATGGCATTCACGTGCTCGGACTCGGGTTGATCCTGGCGGCGGTGATTCTGTTTCTCAAGCCCAAGGATTATGACGCACACGATGTGGAAGTGTCGGGGCTGTATTGGCACTTCGTCGATCTGGTGTGGATGTTCATCTTCCCGCTGGTGTACTTGATGTCGACCAAGATTACGTAATTGGGCGCGGCCGCAGCCGCTGAGGGGAATCAAGATGCACGACGTGCCGCATGACGACAGCAAAGGACAGTACTTCTGGGTGTGGGGAGCACTGCTGGTTCTGACCGCGGCCGAGGTGCTGCTTGCCTACAAGCAGGTGTTTCAGCCGGTTCGCATGCTGGAGATCCTGCTGATTCTGTCGGTGATCAAGTCGGCGCTGATCATCGGATACTTCATGCACTTGAAGTTCGAGCGGGCACTGATGCGGTGGCTGCTGGTGATCTCGGTGACGGCATGCTTCATCATCATGTACTTCTTTTTCTTTCCGGATGCGGACCGGATTTTACAGTTGGGAGTGAAATGAAGAACTTAAGCCCTAAGCCGACACTGAGCGCGCTCAGAAAATCGCATCCGCGAGTGCGGACGGCTCTTCTTCTGCTGGCGATGACGTTGGGGTTCTCCACTGCGCCAGCGTTCGCGCAGGGGTGCGTGATGTGTTATGAGAGCGCGAAGGGGGCGCCCAAGGACGGACAGCGGGCGCTCAGCCGGGCGATTTTGATTTTGCTGGTGCCACCGTTGGGTGCCATGACGGTCGGTGTGGGGTGTGCATTTCGGTATGGCAGGCGGCGCGATCTGGAGAATGACAAACTGCCCGACTGAATAACCTCTTATTTTCAGCTTTCTCTCTTCCGTCGAAACTCGAAATGGTGCCGGCCGAGACGTAGCCAGCTACGTCTCTCGGGGCAGCGGCGTGGCTTATTGCACAGAGCATCGAGTGTGGAACCGGTGACCCCCTGAGTGTCGATGTGTAAGTAGGAATAACCGCCGAACACTTCCGCACGCGGTGTGTCTTGAGCGAACGCGGCGGCTACTGAGGAAAAAGCTAGTACGAGAATGCAGACATGGCGCATGCACTTACCTTCGAGGCTGGTGTAGTCGGGAGGTTCGACTGGGAATCCGTCCTCAGCGTGGTGGCCAACTTCCTTATGGCCGTCTGAATGGGCAACTAGCGTCATCCTTTACGCGCAACGAAGGCGATCACGTATACGAAGACAAGAAACAACGTGATTCCGACAGCACCAACTAAAAACCACTCGGATAGGGGTCATTTGCCACCTCCCGGTTGCAGGTCAGCAAGCGGTTTATAAGATGCGTATGTTCTCTTTAGGTAATCTACATACGCTTTAACCTTGTCCGGTTTTGGAGACTTTTCAAGGAACGTGAGTGCCTCTTTGAGGCGGTAGTCGTAGGGCGACTTTGACGGGATGGTGCTCTGTTTCGCTTTCAGGATAGAGGCAGCTTTAACCGGATCGTTGCCACTACTCTGAATAGCGTCAATCACGTCACGGACACCATAGTTCTCCAGTTTCACGTTGTCCATCAAGATGTGCCAACTGCGGTCGTCTCTAGCCTGAGAAGACCCATCCTGAAACACGGCGAGCGATGGCTCAATTTCCACTCGGGCGATGCCGCTGTGATTGACCCTGTTGCCTTCGATGTTGGTCGTACGTTCAAGAAAGGCGTGCAGGGCCAATATCCCTCTCTCGTACGAACACTCGCTTTCTTGTCCACTATTGATCTCGCCATTGTTCTGTATAACATCCACGGCAACGCTGTAGCACGTCAGATGCTTATCTGAGTTGTTTGTCAGCCGATAGGTGGCCTTCTTATCGGTTTGATTGAGTACTTGCAAGGTAAGCTGCGTGACTTGAGCAGAGGCATGCAGAGCCAGCAGACACACGGTAACTCCAAGCATGATTTGCCTGCTGAATTTGCTTTTCACCTGAATCCTCCCGAATATCCTTCTTTGGGAAGGTGTCCGGCAGGCTACACCAAAACTAGGCAGGTGGCAAATGTTTCCTGCGCTACGGTTTCCTGTGCTACGCGAGCCGCTCCTCGCGCCCCGCGTGTGGCTTGTTCTCCTTCCGCTCAGGCCGTGCCTCCGCGATGACTTCGTGCAGCTTCGCCGAGATTGCGATGACCTGCCGTTCCTCGACGCTGTGCACAGGCCGCACCTCGAACAGGCGGGTGTTGTTCGGGTAGGCGTGCGGACGACGCGCAGCAAACTGAAGCTCTGCTCGTCGTGTTCCGTGACCCAATTTTGCCCTTCAGAACCGCGTCGAGGTTGATCTTCTGCTTCCGTGGCATGGGAGTTCACTGCACCCGCCGCGTTATGCCGACTTCGGTCGGGCACCGTGCTTTAACGCCTACGATGTAGCCGGAGGCGAAGGCGAGCAGCAGCCCGGAAACGATTAGCACGGCAAGATCAACATATCGCTGATGCATCGCCCGCAGGAGGTCATTGAGTCGCTGGGCGCGAACGCTCGGATCATCCGTGAATGTCATCCGCCGCCTTTCCTTGTCGTCGATCTCTTGTTTTCGTGGCATAGGCCGTTCGCGTCTCCATGTCTAACCCGTGTCTAAAACAGGCGGGAAAGCTGCGGTTGTTGCGGTTTTGGCTGTTCGTGGAATCTGTGTGTTACTGAATGCGCGTTGGCCTCTCAAGTTATAATAGAAAGATTCGGTAGGCCTCGCGGAGGCTGCTGGGCGCTTGCACTCGCCTGACAGCGGGGCTATCCGGCCTTCACGCTGATGTCTGAGACCCCTAAGCCTACGGAAAGCATTGTTGTACGCGGTGCCCGCGTTCATAACCTCAAAAACATAGACTTTGAAGTCCCTCACAATACGTTAACGGTGGTGACCGGGGTTTCGGGGTCGGGGAAATCCTCGCTCGCGTTCGACACCATTTACGCCGAGGGACAGCGGCGCTACGTGGAGTCGCTGTCGGCGTATGCGCGCCAATTTCTGGAGCGGATTGAGAAGCCGGATGCGGACACGATTGATGGGATCGCGCCCGCGGTTGCCATACGGCAAAAGAATACGACGCGCAATCCGCGGTCGACGGTGGCTACGGCGACTGAGATCTACGACTACTTACGGCTTTTGTTTGCGCGCGTGGGACGGACTTATTGCGCGAACTGCGGGCGCGAGGTGAAGAAAGACACGGTCGATGAAGTTGCCGACGCGATTTTGGCGCTCGATTCTGAGACGCGGCTGCAGGTGCTCTTTCCTTTGCAGAGACCGGTTGCGAATGGGCAGGAACCCGCGAGTAAGACGGATCGTTCCACGAAAACGAAAAAATCTCCACCCTCTCGCGAAAAGCGTGAGAAGGGTGGGGCACCCACGGAGGCGTTCACGGAGGCCTTGAAGACGCGGCTGTTTGACTTGCGTAAGGCTGGGTTCAACCGGCTGTATCAGGCGGGGCAGATATTCGAATTCTCGACTCCGGAGTCGCTGCTTGATGTCAACTTTGATCAGCCTGTTTTTGTGCTGGTCGATCGACTGATTGTTTCTGCTGAGGCTCGGTCGCGCGTGGTGGATGCGATTGAAACGGCTTACCGGGAATCGGGCGAAGTCATTTTTGAAATCCAGACAGACGAACCGCTGGCAACAGTGGCGGACAGGAGTGTCCGCCCCGCACTTCGCTTTGCGCAGCGGTTTGAGTGCAAGAATTGCGGTCTGCGGTATGAGGAGCCGGAGCCACGGCTGTTCTCGTTTAACAATCCTTATGGGGCGTGCCCGCGTTGCCAGGGCTTCGGAAATACGATCGACTTCGATCTTGACTTGGTAATTCCGGACAAGATGAAGACGCTCGCGGAAGGGGCGATCGAGCCCTGGACCAAGCCGAAGTATCGTCCGCTGTTCACGGAACTGAAGCGCTTTGCCAAGCAGGCCCAGATTCCGCTGGATGTGCCCTGGATCGAGCTTGAGGATGAGCACAGGAATCTCGTGCTCAACGGTGAGGGACGCTTTCTTGGGGTGCGCGGGTTTTTCAATCACCTCGAGCGCAAGAAATACAAGCTGCACGTGCGCGTGTTTCTGAGTCGTTATCGTGGGTATTCGTTGTGTTCGGCGTGTATCGGGTCGCGGCTGCGGGTGGAGGCGCGGCAGGTCAAGATCAAGGGACGCAATATTTGCGAGATCTGCGCGCTTACGGTAGAGGAAACGTTCCGATTTTTTTCTGAGCTCGAATTGACCGCGCAGGAAGCTGAGATTGCCGACAAGCTGCTGCAGGAAATTCGCGAGCGCCTGCGCTTTCTGAATGACGTGGGACTGGAGTATTTGACGCTGGACCGGCTGTCGTCGACTTTGTCGGGCGGGGAGGCGCAGCGGATTCAGTTGGCGACCTCGCTCGGATCGCGGCTCGTGGGCACACTCTACGTGCTGGATGAGCCGTCAATCGGGCTGCACTCGCGCGATACGCATCGGCTGATCAAAATCCTTCACGACCTGAGGAATCTGGGGAACACGATTCTTGTCGTCGAGCACGATCCCGACATCATGCGGGCGGCGGACCGGATTCTTGATTTAGGGCCGGGCGCCGGCGAGAACGGCGGGAAGCTGATCGCAGCGGGGACGTATGACGAGATCCGGCACAATCCTTCCTCGCTGACGGGGCGCTACCTTTCGGAAGACCTCCGCATTCAAGCGCCGGTGACACGGCGCAAGCCGGGAACGCAACAGATCACAATTCGCGGCGTTCGAGCCAACAACCTCAAGGGCGTGGACATCAGCATTCCTCTGGGGATGATCGTCGCCATCACCGGCGTTTCAGGATCCGGAAAGTCGACGCTTCTGCACCAGGTGCTCTACCGGGCGCTGGCGCAGGCGAAGCAGCAGTCGAGCAACGGAACGGGTGGACCGGCGGCGACCTGGGAAAGCTTGACCGGCGACCAGTTCATTGACGAAGTGGTGCTGGTCGATCAATCGCCGATTGGGCGCACTCCGCGGTCAAACCCAGTGACTTACATCAAAGCCTTCGATGCCATTCGCGAGCTGTTTGCCTCGTTGCCGGAGGCGAAGAAGCGCGGGTTCAGCGCCGGACACTTTTCGTTCAACATTCCCGGCGGGCGTTGCGAGACTTGCGAGGGCGACGGCACGGTCACGGTGGAGATGCAGTTTCTGGCCGACGTCGAACTGATTTGCGAGGAGTGCAAGGGGACACGCTACAAACCGCAGGTGCTCGAAGTGCGGTATCGCGCCAAGAATATTCACGAAGTGCTGAATCTGACGGTGAAGGAGGCGCTGAAGTTTTTTGCCGAGGCGCCGAAAGTCACCGAGAAACTGCGGTCGCTGGAGGAAGTGGGATTGGGCTATCTGCGGCTGGGGCAGTCGGCGACGACGCTTTCGGGCGGCGAGGCGCAACGCATGAAGCTGGCGGCGCATCTGCAGCCGGCGACGCGGGAAGTAGGTCGATCCGGCCGCGGCGGCGGAGAGGGGCGAATGCGGCGGCTGCTCTACATTTTCGACGAGCCGACGACGGGGCTACATTTTGACGACGTCAGCAAACTCCTGGCCGCGTTTCGCCGTCTTATCGAAGCGGGGGGATCGATTGTTGTCATTGAGCACAATCTGGAGGTTATCAAGACGGCGGATTGGGTGATTGATCTCGGGCCGGAAGGCGGGAATCGTGGCGGGAAGATCGTTGGCGCTGGGCCTCCGGAGGCGATCGCCAAGCTGGCCGGTTCTTATACCGGGAAGTATCTGGCGCGGGTTCTGAATGGCGCAGGGACGTCGCGACCGAATGGGCATTCGTAGAGCTGCGATGGCGGTGCTGGCGACGGTAGTTGCCGCGCTTGTACTGGCACGAATCCCCCCTTCTCGCGCGGAGAGCGCGCGAGAAATGGGGCACCCCCAATCTCCTCAGGATCCGCAATCCGCGGATGCTCCCGCCGATAAGCTACCAGCTGGAACTTCTTCTTCCAGCCAGACGGTGCATCGCAAGACCGGGACGAATTCAAGCGAGACGGTCCGGCACACCCGAGTGACGGAGAACGGCTCGGCGCCGCCCGAACTCACACAGGCAGAGGATTTTATTCAGAAACGCGATTACGCCGCGGCCGAACCGCTGTTGCGTAAGGTTGTTGCGAACGATCCTGCCAATTATGTGGCGTGGTTTGATTTGGGATTCGCCGAGAACGGCCTAGGAAAGACGGACGAATCGATTGCGGCGTACCGGAAATCGGTGGCAGCGAGGGCCGATGTGTTCGAGGCGAACCTGAATCTGGGGATTCAGTTGGCGAAGGCGGGGCAACCCGATGCGGAAGAGTTTCTGCGAGCCGCCACTCGGCTTACCCCTACGAGTCAACCTGCTGAGGGCCGCGAGAGGGCGTGGCTTTCTCTGGCGCATGTGCTCGAAGCGACGAAGCCGGAAGACGCCGTTGCCGCGTATCGGCAAGCTGCGCTGTTGCGGCCGAAAGATCCGGAGCCACACTTGTCAGCCGGGGCGCTTTTGGAAAAGGAAAACAAATTTTCGAACGCGGAGGATGAATACAAACAGGCGTTAGTGCTGGATCCATCGTCGTCGGACGCGGTGACGGGGCTGGCAAATCTTTACATGCACGGCCGGCGGTTCCCCGAGGCCGAAGAATATCTGCGCAAGGTGGTCGCCGCGCAGCCGGGGCAGGCCGCGGCACATATCCAACTGGGACGCGTGCTGGCTGCCGAAGGCAAAAACGATGCTGCCGTGGCCGAATTGCAGGCTGGGGCGAAGCTGGCGCCAGGGGACGTTTCTTTGCAGCGTGATCTGGCGGATCTCTACTTCACGGCCGGCAAGAATGATCTAGCGGAATCGGCGTATCGCAGCCTGATCACAGCGTATCCCAACGATGCAGAGTTGCACCGTGGGCTGGGACAGAGCCTGCTGCGGCAGAAGAAGTTTCCAGCCGCGCAGCAGGAATTTCTGGCGGCGGTGAAACTCAAGCCGGATATGGGAGAGACATACGGCGATTTGGCCTTCGCCGCCAGCGAAAACAAGGACTATGCGCTGACGATCAAGGCTTTGGATACGCGCGCCAAGTTCCTGCCGGAGATTCCGCTTACTCACTTCCTGCGAGCCTCGGCGTACGACCATCTCAAGGATTTCAAGCGGGCCTCGGCGAGCTATCACCTCTTTCTAAATACGGCCAACGGGAAGTATCCTGATCAGGAGTGGCAGGCGAAGCACCGGCTGATCGCGATCGAGCCAAAGAAGTAGTCGGGTTGAGATTCAGACTATGCGGGGCGTGCGGAATTCATTACGAGTGTGTGGTGCTGTCCTGTTGGCGGCCGCGGTCGCTGGGATGACGGTTCAGGCAGCGTCCGGGCCCGAGCCTACGGTGGAAGAGTTGAAGGCGAAGCTGGCGGCGACGTCGATCGGCGACCGGCCGCGCTTGTGCTTGCAGATTGCTCAACGGCGGCTGATCGAGACCGACTCCTTTTATGCGGCCGCGGATTACGAAAAGGGGCAGGCGGCGCTGATCGACCTCACCGCATTCACGGAGTTGGCGCGCGATTATTCGATCCAGTCCCACAAACATCAGAAGCAAACCGAGATTGCGGTCCGCGAGATGACGCGCAAGCTCACGGATCTTATGCATTCGTTGCCGCATGACGACCAGACGCCGGTGCGGGACGCGATTACACGTCTCCAGCGGGTTCGCGACGATCTGCTGCTGGCGATGTTTCCCAAAGGCCAAAAATGAGCGCTTTCCTGTTTCGTGTTTGTCTCGTAGTTCTATTGCTGACCGCGGCTTTGCCGGCGCAGCGCCATCGCGATCCTTTGACGCAACCCGAGATTGACCAGGTTCGTGACGCCAGCTGGGAACCGAAACAGCGGCTTGCACTTTACGTGCAGTTCGCGCGAGCGCGATTGGTGAAGCTGGAGCAGATGAGGAGCGACCCCAAGACGAAGAACCGTCCCGGTCAGACGCACGACTTGCTCGACGATTTTCAGCTGCTCTATGACGAACTCAACGACAATATCGACACCTACGTCGATCGAAAAGACGACATCCGCAAGCCATTGAAGCTGATCATCGAGGCCGATAACGAGTTCCAGGCCAAGCTGCGGGCGCTGAAGGACGCGGCCGACGTTCCACCCGACGAGGTGCGCGTCTACGAATTCGTGCTGACGAATATTCTGGAAACATTGGACACGTCGGCGGAGGACCATCGCAAGCTGCTGGCCGATCAGGAAGACGCGGCCAAGCACAAGAAGCTGAATACAAATTCGAGCGCGAAGGGCGGTGGGAAGCCAGAATAAATGCGCCGCGAAAGTCCCATTTCTCGCGCGTCCTTTGCGCGAGAAATGGGGCACTCACGAGTTTCATCCTATAAGCGCACACAGGACGGTTTCTCGGGGCAGCCGGCAAAGCCTGCCCTGAGCGGTCGAAGGGAGCCCGGAGCTACCGCAGACGAGTCGTGCTAATCTGGCTTTACCGTGCGTGAAGGCCTGCTGGAAATCTTTCAGGAAACCTATGGGGAACTGCGACCGGGGACTTCCCTGCCCCCGCTGAAAATCGAGTTCTTCGCTTTCGCCAATGTGAACAATACGATACGGCTGCGTGAAGGGCGGTTGCTGGTGCGGCTGTCGGATTTGCTGGAAGGCGCGCCTGAGAATGTTCTGCGCGCTATCGCGCACATTCTGCTGGCGAAGATGTACCGGAAGCCGATCGACCGAGGGCAAGCGGCGCGCTACCGAAAGTATGTGGGCAGTCACGAGATCGTGCGCAAGGCGCATCTGGTGCGGCAGATGCGGGGACGCAAGCGGCTTCGCTCTGCACGTGGGCACTTCTATGACCTGGAGGAAATCTTCGAGGAGTTGAACACTCGCTTTTTTCACGGGCTGATGGCGCGGCCGCGCATGAGTTGGAGCCAGACCAAGACGCGCCGCATTCTGGGGCACTACGATCCGGCGCATAATGCGATCGTCATCAGCTGCATCTTCGACCACCCGGCGATGCCGCGATTTGTGTTGGAGTACATCGTGTATCACGAGATGCTGCACTTGAAGCATCCGGTGAAGTTACGCGGGAGCCGGCGGTGCGTGCATTCGGCGGAGTTTCAGGCGGAGGAGAAGTTGTTTCCGCGGGTGGCGGAGGCGAACGCGTTCTTGAAGCGGCTGTAGGAGCAGGATTTGGGCGGGTTCGTTTTGCTGGCGGCAGAGACGTAGCGAGCTATGTCTCTACGACGGACGCTCGAACTCTACTGCGGCTTGGCGGTGGTCCGGGTGTCTACCTGGATTGCGGAAGGGTTGGTGGTCTTGCCCACGTCGACCCAAACTTCGCCAAGGCTGCCATTGGAGTCCTGAGTGAGGATCGAGCGCTTCTGTTCGGTGCCGCCGCTTCCGCCCGGTCGGACGATGTCGATGGCCTCTTCGGTGACGTGCAGATCGTCGGGAGGATTCCCCGGGCTGGGGCGCTCGATTTGACGAACTGATCTCTGCTCGCCTCCGGCGGTGATGCGGCGAACGGTTGTCTCGCGCTGAACAAGCTGGAGGGCATCTGTGCCTGCGATACCGGGAACGTTGGTCGAATAGGTTTCGATTGTGTCTCGCTTTTCGCCTGTAGTGCCTGCTGTCTGCTTGCTGATCGTGCGCTCAACTTCTGCGAGCTTACCGTTCGCGTCGGGACGGAGCACGCGTTCTTCCTGAGTTCGTCCCTGGCCACTTCCCTCTTTGCTGGTTCCTTCGCGGACCTCCCTGAGCTGCCAGTGCCCGGCGCCGTCGAAAAGCAGGGTTGATTTTCTGAATTCGACGGTGCCGTCGCTACTCTGCTTCTGTCGTTCTTCGATCTGGACGGCCGCAGTGAGATTTCCGTCAGCGTCCGGTGTAAGGACCGTCGTTTTGGTCTCGCGCACTCCCGCAGCCGACTGCTTCGAATCCTGTAACTCGCGCTGCACCACGTGCAGCTTGCCATCGGCGTCGGGATTCGAGACGGTACGCACGACCTTCTGCTCCGCGCCGGGAAGACTGCGCGCCTCTTCCTGCCGCTCCTGAATCAGAGTCCTCTGGCCGTCGGGCCCCCGGCCGAAGACTCGCTCGATGCTGCGAGTCAGAGTGGCGTCTACGCGAACAGACTCTTTTTCCGTGTCCTGGTAGGGGATGTACCGGCCATCGGGACCAAGGGTTTCAACCGAAGTCTTATCCACGATTCGACCGTCGGATTCCGTGTGAGTTTCACGAGTGCGGGTTGGATTTAAAGTACCGCCCGGATTGTCCTGCTGGCTGCTTTGGGACCAGGACTTATTTCCTGAGTCATCCTGCGCGGAACAGTTTGGGGCAAGGCCGAGTGCAACCGCCAATGAGATCAGCGAAGATGATTTCAGCAACGGCAGGGCAATCATAGGCGGTCTCCGCTCACTATATACCGCGGAGCCAGCAAGAAAAAAGCTAGATCGTTGATGGTCGAGAAGCCGGTAACCCAGGCGGCGCTTATTTGACGTTGACAGGCTTCGTCGTAGATGGACAATAGCTTATCGAGGATCGGACGCTCTTCTTATGCGCAAAACAATCTCGCTGGTCGTGCTCTTCGTTGCACTCCTTACGATCTGGCTCTTCAGTCAAGACCAGCAAAAGACAGTCGTTTCAGTCGATGCAGCGCACGCTGGAGCAACGATCTCTCCCTCAATGTTCGGCATCTTTTTTGAGGACATCAACTTCGCCGCAGATGGCGGACTCTATCCCGAGCTCGTCAAGAACAGATCGTTCGAGTTTCAGGAACCGCTGGCCGGCTGGCATGAAGTTCTCGGATTCAGCAGTAAGGGCCTCGATCGGCCAAAAGGTGAACTCGGCATCCGCACCGAGGATCCTCTCAACCAGTTCAATCCGCACTATCTCAGGGTCCGCGTCTACGAACCTGGCTATGCATTTTGGAATTCTGGTTTCCGCGGCATGGGGGTGGAAAGCGGCGCCGAATACCGATTCTCCGCTTATGTTCGGAGCGGCGGACCGAGAGCAATCCGCGCCACCCTCACGGATGAGAGCGGTCACGAAATCGGGAGCGGAAAACTGGAAGGATTCGACGGTCAATGGAAACGATATGCGACCGTCATTCGAACCAACACGACCGTCCAGCATGCACGATTGAATTTCTTCGTTGACGAAGTAGGGTACCTCGATCTCGACATGGTCTCGCTGTTCCCCGTGGACACCTGGAAACACCGTGAGAACGGCTTACGCAATGATCTTGTACAACTGCTGTCCGACTTGCACCCTGGATTTCTTCGCTTTCCGGGAGGTTGTATTGTCGAAGGCCGCCAGTTGGCGACGCGCTATCGCTGGAAGACCACGGTAGGAGACATTGCGCAAAGGCATACCATCATCAATCGATGGAACGATGAATTCGACTTCCGGCCGGCTCCGGACTACTTCCAGTCATTCGGCCTGGGCTTCTATGAGTACTTCCAACTGGCTGAGGATATTGGGGCGGAGCCATTGCCGATCCTGAATTGCGGCATGGCCTGCCAGTTCAATTCAAGTGAGACGGCCGCGGTAGACCAACTCGACGAATATGTACGCGATGCGCTGGACCTGATCGAATTCGCAAACGGCACGGCCACTTCACCTTGGGGCAAGCTGCGGGCGCAGATGGGGCACCCGGAGCCATTTCATCTGACAATGATCGGAGTCGGCAACGAGCAGTGGGGGACGCGCTACGTGGAGCGGTACAAGGTGTTCGCGGCAGCATTGAAGGCTAAGCATCCGGAGATCAAGCTCGTCGTCGCCGCCGGACCTTTGCCCAATGGAGAGCCGTTCGACAGCATGTGGTCGACCTGGCGGACGCTCAAGGCCGACATTGTGGACGAGCACTACTACATGAACCCGGAGTGGTTTTTCGCGAACACCGGACGCTATGACCACTATGATCGGCTCGGACCGAAGGTGTTCGCAGGCGAGTATGCCGCCCAGACAGCCGGAGTGACCAGTTCTGACAACCGTAATAACTGGAGGGCCGCAATTGCGGAGGCCGCTTTCATGACCGGCCTGGAGCGGAACGGAGATGTTGTGCAGATGGCGTCCTATGCCCCATTGATGGCTCACGTCGATGCATGGCAGTGGAAACCGGACGCGATCTGGTTTGACAATTTGCGTTCGTACGGCACTCCGGATTACTACGTTCAAAAAGTGTTTGCCAACAATGTTGGAACCCGCATCATTCCTGTCACAACGCAGGCCGAAGCCGGCCTGTACACGAGCGCATCGCTAGACGAGCGCAACCATGAACTGATCGTGAAGGCGATCAACTACTCGCCAACCCCGAGGCCGGCAGAGATCAGATTGAACGGAATCCATGTGTCCGGTACAGCCAAAGTCACAACTTTGGCGAGCACTGACCTGAACGCCGAAAACAGTTTCGATCACCCAACGGCGGTAGCGCCAGAATCTTCCACGCTTGATTTGAGAGCCGGAACTAATGCGGTTTTGTTGCGCCCATACTCAGTGACTGTGTATCGTATCCCGGCCCAGTAGTTGGCTCGTGCCCACCGATATCCCTGTCTCCTGGATTCGTTAGCCAGGGAACCGACTTTCTTGGTTCTATCTCTTATCCCCCTTCCGACGTTGACGGGTATATGTGTATGTGATGTCGAAATGTACACACCCCAAGCTGTGGTGACAGATCAGGTCGGGATCATCCTCAGCTCAGCCTCAGATCAGCTCATCCTGCAAATCAACTCATTGAGGGGCGATGTCCCTTTTGTTGACGCCCCACTTTGGTGAGCGACCGATAGTCGAGGCATTCGAGGAACTTCTGCACCGATACTTCTATCACCCGGAGTCAAAGAGCCTTGGTCCGGACGGCGAACCATGCCAGCCGAAGACACACGGTCGCCTGCGGAGGCCTCACGTAATTGGAGGCAAGCGCCATCGCATCGGGAAGGAAGTTGATCGGCGCTGGGAGGAGGGCGACGATCTGGACGCGATGCATCAGACGCCCATCGAGTACACACATAGGGCGAGCCGGGCGCGCGAGCCGCTGATCCAGCCGAGTCTTTCTCTCAGCCAATTGGTCAGGAAGATTGGTATTCGGAGACTACAACCCATCTCATAAATGCCTCAGCAAGATTAAACAGCAGCCCAAGTAAAGCATTCCAAGAAAGTTTTCAGCGTATCGTTCGTAGCGAACAACCAACCTGCGGAAGTTCTGTAACCATGCAAATAATCTCTCGATCTTCCAACGTCGGCGATAACGCCGCAGGCGACGCAGGTCCTGGGTGGTGTTTTTTCGATTAGCACGATGGGGAGCGATAAGTTCAATTCCGTATTGACGAAGCTCACTATCCAGCTTATCGGAGTCATAAGCATTGTCACCAATCAGATTCTGTGGCGCACTGGGGACAATCATCTGAACGAGTGTGTTGGTAGCCAACTTCACTTCACGAGGAGTGGCGCTCTCGACACAGACGGCGACGGGGAGACCGTGACAGTCTGCCACAGCCATGATTTTTGATCCCTTGCCTCGTTTTGTCTTGCCGATCTTGGAGCCCCTTTTTTCGCTGGGGCAAAGGTCCCATCGATGAAGGCTTCTTGTACGTCAAGCAGGCCGCGGGTTTTAAGGTCCGCGGCAAGTGCCGCTAGAACTCCTCTCATCACTCCGGACCGGACCCATTGCTGGAATCGGCGATGGCAGGTCTGGTACGACGGTTAATGATCCGGAATGTCGGCCCAAGGAGCACCCGTGCGTAGGACCCATAAGATTCCATTCAGAACTTCCCGCCGCTCCTTCCAGGGCCGACCCCGGCCGTCACGGCGGCTGGCGGGCTCAGGGATTAGGGGATCAAGGATATTCCACTGTTGGTCTGTTAATTCACATGCCCGGTCCATGCATCTATTGATGACGTTCGTTCCCTTTTCGAATTACTTGAGGTTTGTCGACCACCAGGGGTGACTTGTTTTGCTTGCAAGAGGTGTGTTTAGCGGTACTGATTCGTTCGCGGAATTCCGGGATCACTTCCGCCACAATGGTTCAGCGTGATCGAATGATAATCATTAACCACATACGAGCGAATGTTTGGGGATGAACTCATGGGCTCGACGAAGTTTCAACTGGGCGACTGATCAACGCATCTGACCCAGGATACGCCCCATCGCAACAGCAGCTTCGCTCCGACGCAATTTCTCCTCAACCGTCTTGGGATCCTGTTCGGCGGGAGAGTCCGCAGGTCTTTTCCGAAGCTGTGGAGGGACTCGTCCGGAAGTTGCGAGACTCTTCTCATACCAATCCCGCGCCCGGCTCCAGTGTTCCTCGCGGTTGTGACCGGTGGCCGATTCTGTCGCGGCGCGCCGAGCCTCTAGG
This sequence comes from Candidatus Sulfotelmatobacter sp., assembly GCA_035511455.1. Lineage (GTDB taxonomy): Bacteria > Acidobacteriota > Terriglobia > Terriglobales > Acidobacteriaceae > Sulfotelmatobacter. Next base: position 63,117 of record DATKFH010000119.1, read on the forward strand.
TCGCCCAAGCCTGCATAGCAGTCTGCCGCATGAAGCAGAACTTCGCGATCGAGGCTATCTTTTGGCAGAAAGCGCTCCGTCAAAGTCAAAGACTCATGGAAATCCGCATCCGCCGCTTGCGTTCGACCAGACTGCAGCGCTGCATACCCGGCCTTGAACGTGCATTCCGCAACAGCTCGATCGATTTCGTCGCCTGTATCGGGAGTGCGGAGTTCACGGAAAATAGCGCACGCGCTGGCAAAGTCATCGGCTGCCCGGGTTGACTCATGTCGTTTTAGAAGATCGTCCCCACGATTGACGTAGATAGCAGCCAGAATCAACCTCTTCTGAACGTTTCGTGGATCTTTGGCCACAAGCTTCTTCCCAACTTCGAGGCCGCGATCGTAGTCACTCACATTGGCATAGGCAATGGCGAGCCCTTGCTGTAGCAAGGCGTTCTCCGGGTCGGCGGCGGCGGCCTGTTGATACCGTTGAAGACATTTCCGGTAATTCTCCAAAGCGGGCTCCGGCTCGAACAAATGGTTCCAATAGACGATTCCGATCTGAGAGTATTCCCGGGCGACGTCGCGTAGGTGTTGAGTGGTTGGCGATCGGCGATTGAGGACCTCAGCTATTGCCAAGGCTTGGCGGTAGTCTTGCAGCGCCCCAGCGGGATCGCTTTCTCGACGCAGATCGCCCAGGTTCGAAATCGAGATCTCGTATGACCGTTGAGTCTGTTCGTTGTTGGGATCGATCTTCAGCATTGCGGCATCGACCGCAGCGGCTTTCCGAATGCTTTCCGCAACCTTTGCATGGTTATCGAAGGCGCCTGGATAACTCCCTCCCCAAACTTGCGAGGCATTTTCATAGTCGCGTGCTAGTTCGTCCAATACTCTCAAGTCAGTAGGTCTCTGTTTCTGCAGTGATTCCGCAACGGTAACCGCTCGGGAGTTGTTATCGAAGGCTCCCCGAAGATCGCCTGTAGCCCAGAGCTGGTTTGCCACGAGACGGTGACTCTTCGCCAAAGCAAGTCGATCGCTCCAATCGTGGGATCGCGCCGCCACCTCCTGGCGGACCTTGAGGGCCTTTTGATAACTGCGCAGGCTGCCAGCCGTGTCCCCGAGACTATTTTGCAGGTAGTGGCCTTGCACCTCACCGACTCGCTCGTACGCCGTCGCCAGTTCGCGCATGAGTGACAGATCGTTGCCACCCTCGGCAGACAGGCTGTCGAGGTAGGTCAAGGCGCGGTCGACAATGAGCTTCCGCGCTGGAGTCGAGCCGGGCAGGTCGCGGATGCTGTCGTGAATCTCAAATAACAAAGAGTTGGCCAGCGTTCGAACATCGTTGAACCGCCGGTCGGCGCGTCGTTTCTGAACGAGCGTCATGGCCATGCCGGCCAGCAAGGCGACTATTACAATTGCCGTGGCCGCCAGGCCAGTGCGGTGACGGAGTACGAACTTCGCCGTTCGATAACGCGCCGTTCCTTTACGAGCCGCGACGGGCAGATGCTCCAAGTGGCGCCGTATGTCCCCGGCGAATTGTTCCACCGAGGCGTACCGCCTCCCCGGCTCTTTGCGCAGCGCCTTTAGAACAATACTGTCCAGATCACCCCTGAGTTGCTTGCTGAGTTTTACAGAGGAGACCGCCGCGTAGTCTGCAGGTCGAGGGAGAGTGCTCTCCCTTGGCAAGTTCCTTCGCACGGCTGCGCTAGGTTTCTCCGGCTCCACTTCACAGACCGCGCGTGAAATCTCGCGCGGAGTGCCGGTTGAGATCGAGTAGGGAGTTCGGCCGGTCAGCAGTTCGTAAAGCACCACTCCCAGTGAATAAACGTCGGTAGCGGTGGTGATGGGCTCGCCCTTGATCTGTTCGGGACTTGCGTACGCTGGAGTGAACGCCCGAAATGCAGTCACGGTAAGGTCAGCTGTGTTTAGGGAGCTATCCGCATCTAGAATCTTCGACACGCCGAAGTCCAGCAGTTTTGGAGTGCCGTCGGCTGTCACCAGGATGTTCCCCGGCTTGATGTCGCGATGTACGATCAGATGCTGATGGGCAAATTGCACCGCGGAAGAAACCCGCAGGAATAGTTTCAGGCGATCCAGAATCTGCAATTTATGTTCATCACAGTAGTCATACAGCGATTTGCCTTCGATCAGCTCCATCACAAAGTAAGGAGCGCCATCGTCAGTGGTACCCCCATCGAGTAATCGAGCGATGTTGGGATGATCAAGGCTGGCCAGAATTTGCCGCTCGTTCTTGAAGCGCTCCAATACAAACCGGGAACCCTGCCCCGACCGCACCACCTTGAGAGCCACCTGCTTGCTGTACTCATCGTCGGCGCGGAACGCCCGATAGACTTCGCCCATCCCCCCCGCGCCGATTCGTTCTGCCACCTGATAGGCGCCCACACGCCGGCCCGACATCTTGTCATGTGTGGTGTCATTGATTTCCAGCGTCACGGACCTGGTTGGAAGATTCAAGAATCCCGAGCCCGCTTGCCTCTCCGCGTCCAGCAGGCGCCGGACCTCGTGAAGAAGGACCGGGTCACTCGCGCAGGCAGCGTCCACGTATGACTCTCGCTGGGGAGATGTCAGCTCCAGAGCGTGGGCGAATGTCTGTTTGACCTGCTCCCATTGCTCAGCAGTCATGATCTCAACCGGTCTGGGGGCGCATCTCGGCGAATAGCCAGGCCCGTGCCGTGGCCCACTCCCGTTTTACGGTAGCCGGCGAAATCGCCAGAACGCGGGATGTGTCCTCGATGGACATGCCCCCAAAGAAACGCAACTCCACAATCCGCGACTGTCGTTCGTCAACGGCGGCGAGGGAAGTCAGCGCATCATCGAGCGAGACTAGGTCTACTTCCCGGCGCGCCGGCATTTCCTCGAACTCCTCGAGCAGGAGGGTTACGTTCCGCGATCCACGTTTTGCCGCGTTGCGCTTGCGGGCATGATCCACGAGGATACGCCGCATCAACTGGGCCGCCACCGCGAAAAAATGCGCCCTATTTTCCCAGCGGACATCCTGGCGGCCGGCCAGGCGGATGTAAGCCTCATGAACCAGCGCTGTGCTCTGGAGAGTGTGAGCCGAGCGTTGGCTTGCCAGGAAGTGCCGCGCCACCCTTCGGAGTTCGTCATAGACGAGGGGAATAAGAGCGTCTCTGGCCGCGGCATCGCCGCTGCTCCAGCGACGAAGCAGTTCAGTCACTTGGTTGTTGGCTGAGGCAGGACTCACTGCCACCCCCCCAGAAACCTGGGGCCCACAGCGCCCAGAACTTAGCCTGTTTGCGCGCGAAAGTCAACGCTTCAGCACAAGATTGTCCTTCCAAACGATTGAAGGATAGCGCTTTCGAACGCCGTTCGTTCTGATGCTCGAACCACTTCCACCCTGAAATTGTGTCGATCCGAACCGTTCCGCTGGCGCCTCGTAAAAAGATTCCTCAATGTGATGAGCCACTCTTGCTCGCATTTCACGTGTGTATAGGTAGATGCGGACTGACCAGTAAGGGAGAAGGTCCGCTCCGGCGTCCGGTCAAATGTGCCGGCCCGCACACGTTTTGGGGATGGGGGTTGCGATGAAATGCTCTCAACGTCGTCTGGGGATGGGTGTGTCTATCCGGGTGCGGAGCGAATGCAACCAAAATCCTAAGCTGGAGGCTAAAGGAAATGCGCCTAAAACTGTCTACCCCTTTTCTTTCTTTCGTAATTGCTCTCTTGACTTCGGCGGGCGGTTTTCTCACAGCCGCCGCAGCACAGACGGCCACCCTCGGGAGTGGCCTGGACTGCAACGGTTGGAGCCCGATCTCACCGAATGCGTCACGCGCGTGGCCGTGCGCTGACCCGCGCGGAGCATTAGGAAGTCGCTTTTTGGACAACGGCTGGTACGTCGGGCACGACGAACCCGCGGTACAGTTCTTCTCGACCAAGCCTGGCTCGGGAAACAACCTCGCCTGGCGCATACGATTGCCTCAGCGTGATCCCGTTCCCACTCAATCGGGAAGTTCCGTGGCGACCTTCGAACTAGCGCGTGGGTTTGTGTTCGGCCTGGCACTTTGTGACCCTCGGTCCAACCCCTTCAACCCATGCACGCCCAACAGCGACACCAACGCCTCTCTCGTGCTACCAACCGACGCTGGGTCAGCTGCGCTGGAACTCTTCATTTTCCCGCCGGGCTACCCGCCTCTCACAACCCAGTTAAGTTGCGACCTGACGCACTGGTGCGCGGGTCTTGGCATAAACAGCCTTGAGTGCGACTACTACTTTAATTGCAATCCCAACTGCACGGAGCCGGGTAATGGTTCTTTATTGCAGGACGATGGCATCCCGCCGGGCCCCCCTGGGCCCGGAGCTCAGACCCTCGCCTCTTTCACGCCCAATGCGCACACCCTCTTAATGAACCCAGGCGACGACCTCGTGATCGCCATTCGCGACACGCCTGACGGAGTCCTCACCTTGATAATCGACCTGACCACCGGCAGAGAAGGCTTTATGGTCGCCAGCGCTGCCAATGGCTTCCAGAATACTGACTATGCCACCTGTCAAACGTACCCCTTTAGTTTTCACCCGGAATTCAGCACGGCCTCGCCCGGCAACGGCATTCCATGGGCGTCTCTGTATTCGAATGTCAGTTTCTTTACGGAAATCGGTCATTTCGAGCTAGGAGGAACGGCCGACTCCGATGCGGATGACTCCGATTGCTTCAGCGGTCCGACGGTCGCTGGCTGCATTGACTATTTTTCGGGCGGGGACTTAGATTTCGACGGACCTCCCTACCAACCCGACTGGCCCGACGGCTCGAAGAAGCATCCCAGCCCGCTCCTGATAGGGTCCCTCACTGGGCGGGGAATCGGGCCCATGAGCGCCAGCCCTGGCGGCATCGTCTATTCGACCCCCTACACGACAATGCAGTTCAAAACCAATGTTGCCAACGCAGACTCGAATTGCAATTTTACCAATGGGGTGGGATGTGTTGTGCCACCGAACGGTGCCGCCTTCTATCCCTTCTACAGCCAGCTCGGAACCCGAACTGGGTGTCTTCTGACCATCGGAAATGACATCCCGGGCAGGACTACGAACGACTTCGGCAAGGACGCGCAATACGGTCCTTACACCTTCATAGCCGGCTTCGCTTTCGGGAATTTTGGCGCGCTTATTCCGAATCCCTGTAGTCCGTGAGCGAGGCGCGTCTCAGCCGTTTGGAGGAAACGACACGCAATCAGGAAGAAACAAGAGAACTAGGCGGGGGAAAAGAATATGACGCAGCGAAGAGGGATCGTTTGCCTCGGGGTACTTGCCGCAACGACGTTTCTGCTTCCGTCGAGTGCAACTGCGCAATCCAGTGGAGCGCCTGTTCACCGCGGAATCCAGCACATGCGCGGGGCGGTGCTTAATCGAGCCGCTAGCGCGAGTCCGGCCGCCGCCACTAATCCGCAGAATATGACCTACTATGGCGGCCTGCTCCTGCCGAATACCACGACATACGCCATTTGGTGGGGGAATCCCTCTGATTTCCCAACCGACGCACGTGATGGCCTGGACAACTTCCTCGAGAGCCTTGACGGGTCGGAATACCTTCAAATCGCCGACCAGTATATGTTCGGCCAGAAAACGCGCACCCGTTTCGGTGGAAATTTGTTCGACTACTCGGCCCCGCCGGTGCAGGACGTACCTAGCACAGACATAGTCGCGGAGGTCCACCAAGTTCTGACCGCAAATGGAATGAAAGCAGACCCCACGGCTCTATATACGGTCTACGTCTCTAACTTTCCGAACGAGAACTACTACTGCGCATACCACGACGTCGCACCAGCGCCGGACGGAACGCCCATCCACATCATTTACGTGCCCAACGATACAAGCGCCGTGTCAGGTTGTGGTACGAACTTTTCGCCTCTGTTCGCTCCCAATGTAGATCCGCTATTCACTCCCAATACCTACTCCGGAGCGACCAGTGCCATGGCCAACAGCACAGCGCATGAGGTCATGGAGTCGATCACGGACCCCGACGCCAGCGACGGGTGGGTCAACCTGGCGCTTGGTGTTGAGATCGGGGATCCATGCAACTTTATCTTCCAGAGTTGGGTCCCTCTGACAGTCGGCAGATGGAAAATCCAGGAGATCTGGTCAAACGCAGCGGGCGGCTGCGCGCAGGGTAATGGCCGTCCGGCTCAGGTGTTAGGTGTCGTTTCAACTGTAAGCTCCATCAACACCTTTGATATCCCCGGAGCCGCGCTCGGGATCTTCTCCCAGAGCATTAACAACATCGGGGTGGCTACTGGTTATTACAACGACGCCAACGATGCCTGGCATGGTTTCGTGCGGGGCAGCCTCGGAAAAATCACGATCATCGATGTGCCAGGGGGAACAAACACTGTTGCTTTCGCCAGCAACGCGCTTGGCACCATCACCGGCCGGTACACCGACACCACAAACTTTGTGCGTCATTGTTTTCTGCGGGACACCCATGGGAATTTCTCGACAATCGACGCACCTGGAGCAGTTAACGGTACCTTTGTTACGACCATAAACGACAGGGGGGCCGTCGCGGGGCGCTATAACGACGCCAACTGCGTAAGCCATGCTTTTATTAGGAACAGCCTGGGAACCTTTGCCACCTTCGATGCGCCCGGCGCCGGCTACGCCGGGTGCGGACCCACTAGCGGGACCGCAGTGTCGAGCATCAACGCATTTGGCGCTGTCGCAGGCAACTTCGTCGACGCTGGTTCCGTAAACCATGCTGTCATACGTCGCGTTGACGGGACCATCACAACGTTCGATGCCCCGGGCGCCTCTCAAGGAACCTTCGCCCAGAGCATCAACGATTTTGGGGCGATCGCCGGATACTATACCGACTCCAACTTCGTCAGTCACGGCTTCGTGCGCGATCCCCTCGGTCATATCACGACCTTCGATGACCCGAATGCGACCAGTGGAACGTTCGCTTTGAGCATCAACGCATTTGGCGCGGTCGCAGGCTACTACTCTGACAAAAACGGATTTCCGCAGGGTTTCGTCCGCGATCGGTATGGAAACTTCCTTACGCTCCCGGGTAAGCGAGCAAATTACGGGATGGTAGTTCTGGGCATCAACGATTTTGGCGCAACGGCCGGATACGAGACCGCGGCTACGAACTGAACAGAACTTAATTCAATGAGGGAGGCCTTTTCATGAAACCTCACATGTTTATTCTTCTATTCCTGGTAACCGTGCTGACTGCCTCCAGCAGGATCGAGGGGCAAGTGAGTTGGACCGCGCATTCCCCCGCGATCCGGTGCTGCATGGGCATGTCTGCAAATGTGTCGGGCAATTCTCCCGTTTCAGGCACTCTGCTGTTTGGTGGATTTGATGGCACTTCGTATTTTGCCGACTCCTGGATCTTCCGGGAAGGCCGGTGGATCCAGATCATCCCTGCTAGCTCCCCGGCCGCGCGGCAGGGGCCGGGAATGGCCTACGACGCGGCTACGGACACGGTCGTGCTCTTCGGAGGCACGGCTGCGGACGGCACCGACCTGGGCGACACTTGGATTTGGAACGGAGAAACATGGACCCAGGTCCTTCCGTCGGTGGCTCCATCCGGACGCCGCCTTGACACACAGGGAATGGCTTACGACGCCGCCACACAAACCGTTCTTTTGTTTGGCGGATACAGCAATGCGACAGGCCAAGTTTTTGGCGATACCTGGAGCTGGAATGGACAGGCCAAGACCTGGACACAGCAACACCCGACTGCGAGTCCTTCGGCTCGGCGAGCTCCAATCGCCTACGACGCCATAAGAGGAAAAGTAGTCCTCTTCGGAGGTGACGACCCTTCCTCTGGGAACGCGTTTGGCGACACCTGGACCTGGGACGGAAGGAATTGGGCGCAGCGTACGCCAGCGGCCTCACCCTCACAGCGTGGTCTCGCTTCCATGGCATTTGACGCTAGCGTTCACAAGGTTGTTCTGTTTGGAGGCGTAACGCCGGGGCAGTACTGCCCTAACAACGACACGTGGGCTTGGAATGGAACGAACTGGACTCTAGTATCCCCATCCGCCGGGCCTCCAAGCCGGTTTGCGGCGGGTATGGCGTCTGATCCGGCTGCTCAGAGTGCAATTCTGTTCGGCGGCTTCGGTTGCGGATTCGGTCTTAGCGATACCTGGGTGCTGGCACTGTCCGAGTAGGCATTTCGATTCGCACTCATAATTTTCGGAGGTTCAGCGCCTGCTGCGGGATCCAATGCGACACCTGGAAACTAGGCCTGGCGCCGTGAAGTCGCGGGCGAAAAGGCCCCGCTCTTGATCCGGAATCTAACACTTGCGAGCGAACACCGAACTTTTCATCGAGCAGTAGAGACCGCCGCCGCGAGGGACTGCGAACTGGCTCTACGGAAAGACAAAAAGCATGCCTAGACGGAGTGAAGCTAAGTCCACCGTAAGACAAACTGATTTTCGCGAGTCAACGGAGCAAATCTTGATTGTGATCGAAGGGGAGGATTGGTTTATCCGCCACGTGTACTTCATCGAGCATAAGCTCGATCTCAGCCGCAAGCTGTACCACTGCGACCGGAATCTGGGCGGGCCTTTCGGCTCCATCGAGGACGCTGTCAAGGCGGCGAAGGAGATACTCCACGGCGCCCAGCGCTCAGCCGCAATCGCACTCGGCAACGACCTCGATGATGCCGCGAGTTGAAGTGTTGAAAACAAATGGGATGGCAGGGGCAAGTAACTGGCCCTCGGTTACGGTGTCTAAAAAGGACAATGAAGATGAATGCTGACGCTTAGACCGTTGTTGCTGCCTCGCTCCTAAAGAACGGTGAGATCGCATTTATGAGATAGGTTCTAATTCGGCAGGGGTTCGGGAGACGCATCATTGAAAAAATCAGCCGTCGCGAACTTGTGAAGGCTTCGACGTATCGCGAGTACGAACGACGCATCGAGGAGTATGCACGGTGGCGACAACGACTGAAGCGTTCTCTGTAAGACATCCTCTCCCCTAGCACGATGGGAGTCCACGCTGCTTTCAAAATTGAAGCTTCAGCGCCAGTTGGATCGAGCGCGGACCGCCGATTTGGTACAAGGGATTGAGGCCGCCGCTCTGTCCGCCACTGCCGAAGTAGTTGTTCAGCATTTGCGTCGCTTGTCCGAATTGAGGCGAACTCAGGTAGTTGATCGGGCTGCCAAAGTTTGCGTGATTCAGGATGTTGAAAAAATCGCCCCTTGCCTGAAGCGAAACCTGTTCTGTGAGTCGGAACTGTCTGCGTAAGGTCAAATCCCACTGGGTCGCGCCGAATCCGCGAAGGGCATTGCGTCCGAGATCGCCCTGACCGCTCGCGGGTGTGCTGAATGCCGCAGCGTTGATCACCTTGCCTCCGGGTGCGCCCGACGGATGAACGTAGAGCGGCACTCCATGGACCAGATTTGGACGCGCTACGCCGAACGCTCCTGCTAGGAAGCCAGTATTGAATGCATCTTGCCCGGTTACAACATTGACCGGGGGAGGGCTTCGAACGTAAATGATCGAATCGGTCGACCAACCTCCAAAGATGTGCTTCATCGCTCCGCCAGTGGGGGCAGGGATGTTGTAGGAGATCGCGCCGGAGAATGTGTGCCGAACGTCGTAGTCGGACGGCCCGCGATCGACCGATGGGGGAAACACGGTCAACGGCGTATTCAGGAAATTGGAATCGAAGGAGGCATCGTCAATCGAATGCGCCCATGTATATGAGACCAGCGTCTGGAACCCATATGCCAGGCGATGGCGATACTGGACCTGGAGAGCATTGTAGCTTGAGGTTGCGGCGTTCCTCATCAAGTCGAACTCACCGATGAAGTTGGGGTTGGGCGCGAGGTAAAGGTCCTGACGCATGAGCTTCCGCCCGGCCGCGCCGACATAAGTCAAGGTGATGACGTCGGACTTATGCGGACTCTTCTCCGCCGCTGCATTCCACTCATAAGTTCTAGGTAATACGTGATTCGGGTCCACCACTGCGAGATACGGAACAGGCGGAGTCGTTTTAAATTGCGGCGGCACGAGATTATTGGAACCCAGCGGATAAGTCGTGCTGAAGAAAAGGTTTTCTTGAGAGTATGGAAACGCGCTCGAACCGTTCGCCGCAGAGGCGTATCCGAGATCAAAAAAGATGCCTGCTCCTGCCCTGAAAACCAAAGTCGGAAGTGCCTGCCATACGATACCCAGTCGTGGAGCGAAGTCGCTTTTCTGGGCATGCCACAACGGGGTGCCCAGCGGGGCGAGTGTCGTGGTGGCCAGATCGCTCACCTGCGTCACCGTCATCGGAAGAGTGCGATTGGATGACGAAGGCGCTGCATCATAATCCCAACGCAAGCCATAGGTGATGGTTATTCTGCCTCGAATACCCCATGTATCTTGCGCGAACAAGCTCCAGTTCGAGAAAACCAGCGTGGATGGGGTCCTAGAAATCACGACCGCTTCCAGCACGCTGTTTGCTACAACGTTGGAGAGAGATCCGAAGACGTACTCTAGTGCATAGGGCGAGGAGTTCTCTTCGGGATGAAGGCGACGGTAGTCCATTCCAAATCTGAGTTGGTGCGCGCCAACAGCGTAAGACAAGGCGTCGGTAACATTGATCTGGTGTATGACGTTCGTTCCCACGTCCCCTGCCTTGAACGTCAGACCAAAAGGATTGAAGTCGCCAAAAAAGCCGAACAGGGAGTTCTGCGCAGATCCTCCCTCGGGAAACAGCACCGAATCAGGTGGAGGCACTCCGCCGCCGAAATCATCGAGCACATAGGAGCTGTGCGCCCGGCTTCGGCTAAAGTTGAAGCGGAACTCGTTTGCTAGGCGTGGCGTGATCGCCTGACTGGCCCCGAAGGTAAGGGTTTGGGTACGGTACTCGGTGCGCAAGATCGTGTTGTAGTTCAGCTGCTCCGAGGGGATGGACGTTCGCAGATCGTAATTCGATGGCGCATCGCTATACCTTCCGAAAATGGTCACCTTCTTCAAGAGCAGATAATCGATCCGGCCGCTATAAGAATTAAGCGAGGACGGATTTGAGTAGCCTTCCGTGAATTTAGCCGTCCCATTACCGAGGTCCACCCCATTGGGTTTTGGAAACGCATTGAGCAGCGGCTGGACGGCTGCGGGCGCGCTCTGGATCGTCGCCAAGGTGGGCTCATACGTATTCGCAACTTCAGGTTGCCGGACCCTCAATCCCTCATAGGAACCAAAGAAGAACACTTTGTCTCTGACAATGGGGCCGCCAAAGACGCCGCCAAAGTCATTCTGCCGTAGTTCCGGCCTTGGTACGCCTGCGTTATCGGCGAACCAGTCGTTTGCATCAAGTTTGTCATTACGGAGATACTCAAACGCCGTTCCGTGAAACTGATTCGTGCCGGACTTCGTGACAACTGACACCTGTGCGCCGGGAGTGCGCCCAAATTCCGGCGCAAAGCTGGAAGTCTGGATCCGGAATTCCTGCAGAGCATCCAGTGACACCAGATTACTCGTGCCGCCAAAGGCGCTGGTGGCTGGAAGCTGGCCAGCTCCACCCTGGCCGAGGTTGGAATCGCTGGTCCCCAGGTTCGCACTCACTCCATCCACGGTGAAATAGTTGGAATCCGGGCGCTGGCCGTTTACGGCGAACTGACCCTGGTCGTAAAAAGTGGACTGCGTCAGTACCACTCCCGGCGTGAGCTCAATCAAGGAGCTGAAGCTGCGCCCATTTAGCGGCATGTTCTCCACGAACTGGTTTTCAATAAGAGTGCTTACGGCGGCCGATTCGGTATTCAGGAGCGGTGCGCCACCTTCCACAGTGATGCTCTCTGACGCAGATCCGACGGTCATCTCGAAATCGATATCCAGAGAATCTTGTACGTGCAGGATCACATCCGGTTTGATCAGCTTCTTGAAGTTAGGCTTTTTCACCTCAATCCGATATGTGCCGGGGACGGGATTCGGCAGGTAGTACTCGCCCGATGAGTTGGTTGTCACCTCGTAGCGGATGTTTGTGCCTGCACTGATGGCGGTGATTTTGGCACCGACGATTCGAGCTTTGGAAGGATCGGTTACGCGACCGGTGACTGAGGCGTCGGTGGATTGGGCGTGGAGCACAGAGGAAGACGAAGCGAGGAACAGCAGCAGGAGAGCGTGGACACGCATAATCTCACCCAAGAAAACGCGGAAGCCGTGAGCGTACCTTCGGCGCGCTAATTGGGTCAACACCCAAACGCGTCGTTCAGGGACTCACAAAAGGGGTCGCCTCCCTACACCTCTAAAGGGGGATGCAAGTGGCCCCTCCGCTGAGATAAATGAGAGTAACATTTGGGTCCTATGGGAAAAGCCCGCGGGCAAGGACGGTACGCGGCGCAGCGCCTTGCGGTAGCTGTTGTGCGCGCAGTCCAGCTAAGCATCTTGCTGGCAGTCATGTTGCTGGCGTGGTGTGCCTGCGCGCTGGCACTTGATCCGTCACTCGACATCAGCCAGTACTCGCACACCGCATGGAAAATTCGCGATGGGTTCGTAAAAGGCGAGATCATCTCCGTGGCCCAGGCACCTGACGGGTATCTCTGGTTAGGTACGGAATTCGGTTTGTATCGCTTTGATGGCGTCCGAGCCGTTCCGTGGCAACCCCTTGGAAATCAGCAACTGCCTGGTGACCGCATTTTCAGCCTGCTCATTTCTCGAAATGGGGCGCTTTGGATCGGTACTACTAAAGGTCTTGCAAGTTGGCAGGCTGGCAAGCTGACTCGCTACCAGGAGCTCACCGGAGAAATTATCTTCGATCTTTTGGAAGATCGAAGCGGCACTATATGGGTTGCCGCTGGCGGGGCTCCGACTGCGGGGAAGCTTTGCGCTATTCGGAACGACGGCGTAGATTGCTTTGGGGGTGACGGACAGCTCGGCTCTGGAGTCTCAGCATTGCATGAAGACAGGGATGGTAATCTCTGGGCCGGAGTCCTAGACGGGCTGTGGCGATGGAAACCGGGGCCTCCGAAGTTCTATTCGCTGCCTGGTGCGCCAAACGGAATACTGGCGTTCGCTGATGATTCTGACGGAGCGCTGTTAATTGGATGGCGGAACGGAATTTACCGATTCACTGACGGGAAAGTGGAACCGTACCCGCTGCCTGACATCTCAAATCATTTTCTCGCCGAGAGAATGTTCCGCGACGGAAATGATTCCCTATGGATTGGAACGGTGGACCTGGGGATCGTTCACGTACATCAAGGAAGAACGGATGTTTTTTCCAAGACGGATGGTCTCTCTGGCGACCGGGCGCATGCACTTTTCAAAGATCTCGAAGGAAGTGTGTGGGTATCCACGACCGACGGGCTAGACCGTTTTCGTGAGCCTGCAGTGGTCACGCTTACCAGCAAACAGGGCTTGTCACCAGCACCTGTCGCATCAATTTTATCCGATAAGGATGGAAGCGTTTGGCTCGCCACCCTTGACGGATTGCAGCGCTGGGATCGTGGACACGTCACTATTCCTCCAACCGGCAGCGCCAAACGAGATGGGAGGCTCAACGAAGCAACCCCAAGTTCTCTTTTCGAAGACGATCACGGGCGAATTTGGATTTCCACTTCTCGCGAGCTAGGTTACTTGGAAAATGGCAAGTTCATTCCTGTCGGGAGCGTTCCGGGCGGATTTGTGCTGTCCATCATCCAGGATACCGCTGGCAGTACCTGGGCGATCAACGAGCGCATCGGTCTCATTCGGATATCGCCGCACAATGATGTTCGACAGATTCCCTGGTCGACCTTCGGACAAAGCGACAGTGCAAGCGTTCTCGCTGCTGACCGCTCGAATGGCGGATTGTGGATCGGATTCTTCGGTGGAGGAATATCCTATTTCTTTGACGGGCAGCCCCGCGCGTCATACACAACTTCTGATGGGCTAGGTGTCGGCCATGTCAGCGATTTTTACTTCGACGACAAAGGTACTCTCTGGGTGTCCACCGAAGGCGGCCTCAGCCGACTGAAGAATAACCACGTAGCAACGCTGTCGAGCAAGCAGGGATTGCCTTGCGATGCGGTCCAATGGGCGATTGAAGACGATAATCATTCGTTTTGGCTTTACACCGCCTGCGGTCTGGTCCGCATTGCCCGTTCCGAATTGGATGCCTGGGCTGCGGCGGTCGACAAAGGGGCAAATACACCGCGTAGTGTCCAGGTCACCGTCCTCGACAGCTCCGATGGCCTAGAGAGCCGTTCCGAACCTACACACGACCACCCACAGGTCGTCAAGACTCCCGATGGGAAGTTGTGGTTCCTACCATTGTCAGGCGTGAGCGTAGTCGATCCGCACCACATTCCCTTCAACAACATTCCACCTCCCGTACACATCGAAAACATCACTGCCGATGACAAGTCTTATCCTCTATCGAACGGCGTACACCTGCCAGCGCAAATTCGCAACCTCAATATCGATTACACAGCGCTGAGTCTGGTCGTACCGGAGAAGGTGCGTTTCCGCGTCAAGCTCGAAGGCCAGGACAAGGACTGGAGAGAACTGGTAAACGTTCGCCACGTGGAGTACACGAACCTGCCGCCGAAGCATTATCGGTTTCGCGTGCTTGCCTGCAATAACAGTGGCGTGTGGAACGAGGCCGGCACGTTCCTGGATTTCTCCCTTGCCCCGGCGTATTACCAGACCATTTGGTTTCGTGTGTCCTGCATCGCCGCTTTTCTGCTTTTGCTTTGGGTGCTTCATCGACTCCGCCTTCGTCGACTGGCGTACCAGTTCAACATGCGCCTGGAAGAGCGCGTTAGCGAGCGCACCCGGATCGCGCGAGACCTGCACGATACGCTGCTGCAGAGCTTTCAGGGACTGATGCTCCATTTTCAAACTGGCATCGACTTGCTCTCAGTGCGTCCGGGGGAGGCCCGGAAAACACTTGAGATCGCGCTTGATCGGGCGGATCAAGCGATCGCCGAGGGCCGAGACGCTGTGCAAGGGTTGCGTGCATCCACCGTCGAGACCAATGACCTTGCCTCGGCGGTAAGGATTCTCGGAGAAGAACTCCGGGCTGAAGGTATCAACCCGAATTCTGCCCTCTTTGAGATGGAGGTGGAAGGCACGCCGCGGAACCTCCATCCGATCCTCCGGGACGAAGTCTACCGGATTGCGGGCGAAGCGTTGCGCAATGCTTTCCGGCACGCGCGGGCGCAGCGAATCGAAGTGGAAATTCTATATGGCGAACGGTGGCTTCGGTTGCGGGTCCGGGATGACGGAAAGGGCATTGATCCGAAGCTTCTTAGCGGAGACGGGCGCGCCGGACACTACGGCTTGCATGGCATGCGCGAGCGCGCCAAACTTGTGGACGGTAGGCTGACTGTCTGGAGTAAGCTCGATTCTGGCACGGAAGTGGAGCTGAGCATTCCTGCCTCTACTGCATACGCAAATCCCGCTCGCCACCGTTCCTGGCTGTTTGAGAAGCTCTCTGGGAAACGGATGGATTTCAAAGAGACCGATGTGAAAGAGATAAAGACGCAGTCATGAGCGCCGAGGGCGGTTCGATTCGGATTCTGGCGGTGGACGATCATTCCCTCGCCCGCGAGGGGATCGCGACCTATATCGCTAGTCAACCGGACATGAGGTTGGTCGCCGAAGCCTCTAATGGGCACGAGGCTATCCACCAGTTCCGTGAACACCGTCCCGACGTAACCCTGATGGATCTGCAAATGCCAGAAATGAACGGCCTCGATGCGATCATCGCGATTCGCAACGAGTTTTCCGAAGCACGAATCATCGTCTTGACCACCTATAAGGGGGACGTTCAAGTTCTACGGGCTCTTAAAGCCGGTGCACGGGCTTATTTACTAAAAGGTCTTTTGCGGAAGGAACTCCTGGAGACGATTCGCGCCGTCCATGCCGGAGAAAAGCGCATACCGCCTGAGATCGCTTCGCAACTCGCCGAACATGCGGTCGATGACACGCTGACCTTGCGAGAAATCGATGTCCTGCGCCTGCTTGCCGGCGGGAATGCAAACAAACTGATCGCTGATCAACTCTCGGTTACCGAGGACACAGTCAAGGGCCACGTCAAGAACATCCTCTCTAAACTTGGCGCGAACGACCGTACGCACGCCGTCACGATTGCGCTGAAGCGCGGGATCATTGAATTGTAACCACCCGAAAGAGTAGCACCCACCTCCCTCGTTTTGGAGTATCGAATCCTCTTGGACGTGCCTTATCTTTTAACGTTTCAGACAGGGGGGGTCTCTGCAACGCCTATTTTCGATGTTTCCCTGTGGCTGGCCTGGGAGGGGACTTTTCCTTCTACGGATAGTTGCCGGAATCCTCCCGATTTACGACGTCATCACCAGACTGATGGGAGAGCCCTACCATGAATCGCTTGCGCTGCAAATAATCGCGGCCGGCGCAGGAATCTTTCTACTCGCCGGTTTGTGGACGCCGGTTGCCGGCGCGCTTCTAACGGTCACTCAAGCCTGGATCGCTCTCTCAGGTACTGACCACCTGCGAAGTAGGATCCTGTTGGCGGCGGTGGGTGCTGCCATCGCAGTTCTGGGACCAGGAACCTGGTCGATCGATGCCCTCCTTTATGGCAGGAAGCGTCTCGATATTTGAGTGCCCCCGCAGGTGAATGCGATTGGCCTACGGGCTGAGCTGATCTGAGGTTGAGCAGGGCAGATGATGATCCCGACATGATCCAACACATCCACCACCACCACACCTTGGGGTGTGTACATTTCGACATCACATCCACATATACCCCTTCCGACGTTGACTTACGCTGCTTTCCATCCCTAACATGGCCCGCCGAGTTTCGTCGATGGGTACGGGAGGGTGCTACGCGTCGGGAAGGCGCGCTGAAGATTGTGTTGGCGCTGGTGGGATTGCTTTTCCTGGCTGGCGTGTATCCGATTGTGGATTCCCTATTGCATGCAGATCACTCCACATACACCGATGACATGATGCTTAGACTTAGCCTCTATGTTGTGCTGGGCGTTTTCATGCTGATGGCGGTTTGGTTGTGCGACCTGCCACGTCGCGACGCTGACCACTGCGGCCGCTGGAACAAGGATCAATGGGGGAACGTTTACGATTCCGGACGCACTCGGGTCCGTAACATTTCATCTCTATGGAGATTTCCTTATGCACGATGTCGGGACGGGTGACGGGATCCTGCAGGCGACGCGGGAGCATTACCGGAAAAAGGTGTTTGAGATGATGTCGGAATACATTTCTAAACAAGACTTTGAGAGCAGCCGGAATAGGATACGCACTGCACCGCTATGGGGAGTCCGGTTGCGTCCGCGCCTGATGCATGACGGCGAATCGCTGACGCTTCGCGATGCGATCATGCGGCACCGCGGCGAGGCAAGCCATGAAAGAAGGCGGACCAGGAAGCCATCCTGGAGTTTTTGCGGTCATCATGAATTCCCCTTGGCCAAGCTGCCAATGCCGCTGAGGAGTTTCTCGGCGGCTTCTCCGGGGTCTTGCGTGGCGAAGCTCTCGTCCAGGATGTGGAGCGAGACGGAGGGATCAATTTCTTCTAACGCCTTGCGGGTCGGCCTGCCGTAAACAGATTGCATACGCGCGGAAACCACCACCAGTTTCGCCTTGGTTGCCTTGAGCAGGATCTTGGCGTCGTCGATGCTGGCTGTGGTCAGTGGGTTGTAACCGGCTCCGCAAAGGATTTCGCGTAGAAAGGTGCAGACGTCGGACGATTCGTAGACGCAAAGGATACGCGGCCTGACATCCCCCGCTTTTCCTCGCGAGTAGCGCGACCCCAGATAGGCGGCCGTGATCGCTTCTTCGACCGAGTCGTAGGTTTCAAATTGCGGGAGCAGGTGGGTCATCTCAAGGGTCTTGCGGATATTGGGCGGCACTCCACAAAGTTTGAGGTCTCCTCCCTTCGAGCGGGCGGCTTGCATCAGGCGCATCAGGGCTCCCAAGCCGCTGCTATCGATGAACTCCAGCAGGTCAAATTGCAGTACGACGTCGCCATATTTGTTCAAGGCGTCGGCAATGTGGGCGTGCAGGGTCAGGACCTCGTTTCCAGTCACAATGCGTCCGACGCACTGAACGATCAGGACCTCGCCCACGGCGCGGCTCTCAAGACGCAGACGCATCAGCCTCCTTAAATCAGCGGAAGGTTACTTCTTGAACAGAGCATCGATGCCCGCCTGCGCAATCTGCTCGTCGATCTCCGACTTGGCGCCGCTGCAGGCAATCGCTCCGATCGCCTGGCCGTCGATCTTGATGGGCAACCCGCCCTGCCCCGGGAAGAAATTCGGATACGAGAGTGCGGCTGTGTTTCCGGATTTCACTTGATCGGCAGCGTCTTTCGACGGGCTGCCGTACAAAGCGGCGTGGCGCGCTTTTTTCTGCGCCCATTCCTCCGTGTTGATGGAGACGCCATCCCCTTTCTCCAGAAAGAGCAAGGCGCCGTTCTCGTCCACAATGCAGATCGTGACCGACACGTTCTGGCGCTTGGCTTCGGCTTCGGCGCCCGCTACCATGGTCTTAATGGCGGCGAGGTTCAGGTATTTCTTGGTCGGCAATTGCGGGGCGTCCGCAGAAGGTGCCCATGAAGTTGTGGCGAAAAGGGCGAGCACCATTACCAGTTGTTGGAACATAGGAGGGGAATGTTACCAGTTCGTTGAACGGTTTGGACATGAAAACGTTCTGGCAGCTTAAGGTTCGATTCCCTTCGGGTCTCTGAGGACTACTGGCCTGCCGCACAGATCTGCGATCACATGAACCGATACGGCTCGGTTGCATCCCGTAACCGTTCAGCCCAGGAAATTACCTTTGTGATCCCAATCACACGCGGTTGTGAGGTTGCGGATTGACGGGTCCGACGGGGCGGGCATATCCTTAAAGTTGAAATTGAAATTCATTTTCAAAATCAAAAGGCGTTCCTAAATGCTTCAGGCATTCATCATCACCCTCCGGGAAGGGGTCGAGGCCGCTCTGATTGTCGGCATCACGTTGGCCTACCTGAGCAAAATCGGGCGGGCCGAGCTGCGCAAAACCGTCTATGCCGCGCTGGTGGCCGCGTTTCTGGGCAGTATCGGCGTAGCCATCGCCATTTCCCGCACCCATCTAAACGAAGACGTATTTGAAGGCTGGATCATGCTAGTGGCCGCCTTCTTCGTCGTTACCATGGTTGTTTTCATGATGAAGACGGGGCGCAAGATGAAGGGGGAGATCGAGGGCAAGGTCGGGCTGCTGGCGGGCAACGACGCCTGGTTCGGGCTGTTTGTTTTCATCTTTCTGATGGTGCTGCGCGAGGGCGCCGAGACCGTGCTGATGCTGGCCGGCGTGTCGCTCAACTCGTCTGCACTGATGAGCTTTCTGGGCACTCTGGTGGGCGTACTTGCCGCGATTGCTTTCGGGGTGATGTTCGTTAAGGGAAGCGTGCGCATCAACCTGCAGAAATTCTTCCGCGTGACCACGGCCATTATGTTCCTGGTGGCGGCGCAGTTGGTGATCTCCGGGCTGCACGAGCTTTCCGAGAGCGGCGTGATCGCGTCTTCGAAGCGGGAGATGGCGCTTATCGGGCCCATCGTGAGCAATGACTGGTTCTTCTTTGTGACGATTTTCGCGCTGGCGGCGCTGATGGTGTTGTTCGAGGCCAAGCGGCGCGAACCGGTGCCTGAGTCAGCTTCTCCAGCCGAGAGGCGCAAAGCGGCCTGGAGCGCGCGGCGCGAGCGGATGTGGATGGTTTCGGTCTATACGTTTTCGTTTGTCTTTATCGCGATGGTGACGGCGGAGTTTGTCTACGCCAAGAGCCAGAGCGCATTGTCGCCGGCGACCGAAGTGACTTTTTCCAACGGGCAGGTGACGATTCCTCTGGCGCAGATTTCTGATGGCGATCTGCACCGCTTCCAGGCGAAGGAGAACGGCACGGCAGTTCGCTTCTGGCTGTATCAGAAGCCGGACGGCAAGATCGCGACGGTGTTCGACGCGTGCGAGATTTGCGGCGCGGTCGGCTTCTACAAGAGCGGAAACGGCGTGGTGTGCAAGAACTGCGCGGCGCCGATCAATCCGCAGTCGGTAGGAACGGCGGGAGGCTGCAATCCGGTTCCGCTCAAGGCCACCGAGACCGCCGACGCGGTCGTGATTCAGGAGGCGGACATCGCGGGCGGCAGCCGCATGTTCGGGGCACAATAGCCGATGTTCCTGCGCCTGGTTTACGAATCGTTCCGGCGGCAGAAGCGACGCAAGATGTTGGCGGGCGCAGCCATTACCTTGGGCGTGACCGTGGCCACGGCGATGATTGCGGTCGCGACCGACATCGGCGACAAAATCAACCGCGAACTGCGCACCATCGGCGCCAACCTGATCGTCACTCCGCAGGAAGATACCCTCGACGTCGAAATTGGCGGTGTGAATCTGAAGCCGCCGAGCGATGGGGCGTTCCTCGACGAAGCTGACCTGCCCAAAATCAAAGGCACTTTCTGGCACAACAACATTACCGGCTTTGCGCCCATGCTGCCGGTGAACGTCGCGATTGAGCAGGACGGGAAACGGCAGGAGACGACCATTGAGGGAACGTATTTCGCCAAGCCGCTGGCTTTCGGTAAGGAAGCGTTCACCACCGGGGTGCGTTCTACGCATCCGTGGTGGAAGGTTGCCGGGGCATGGCCTGAGGACAATTCCCGCGACGTTTTGCTGGGAGAACGGCTGGCTTTTCGCTTAGGGAAGAAATGCGGAGATGAGGTCACGCTGGCAGGCCGGCAGCTGCGGGTGAGCGGGATTCTTTCGGCGGGCGGGGCGGAAGACGACCAGGTGGTTGCGCCTCTGAGTCTGGCGCAGGAGATCCTGGGCAAACCGGGGGCGGTGAGGCGGGTTTACGTGAGCGCGCTGACCAAGCCGGAGGATGCGCTGGCCCGGCGTGATCCGAAGAGCATGTCGGGGCCAATTTACGACCGCTGGTATTGCTCGCCTTATCCGCAGTCGATTGCGTATCAATTGGCGGAGGCAATTCCGCGTTCGCATGCCGAGCAGATTCGGCAGGTTGCGCAGAATGAAGGCGCGGTGCTGACGCGCATTGAGGGCCTGATTTTTCTAATTACGCTGGCGGCGCTGTTGGCGTCGGCTCTGGCCGTTTCGGCGGCGATGGCTACGGCGATGTTCGAGCGACGCGGCGAAGTCGGTCTGATGAAGGCGCTGGGCGCGGGAAGACTGGCGGTGGCGTCGGTGTTCTTCGCCGAGGCCGCGCTGCTGGCGCTGATCGGTGGTGTGGTTGGCTTTGGTGCGGGAGCAGTGCTGGCGCGCCAGATCGGGCGGTCAATTTTTAACTCGCAGATTTCCATTCAGCCGGTGCTGTTGCCGGTGATCCTGGCGATTGCGGTCATCGTGACCTTCGCCGGGAGCGCGGCGGCCATCCGGCGGGCGGTCGGGCTTGATCCGGTTTTTGCGTTGCGGGGTGAACTGTGAGCGCGCCGACGTCGCATGCTGCAGGGGATCTGGCGGCCAGCCGGGCGAAGTCTCCGCATATCTCAATGCTGTTGCGCATGCTGGTGCGGGCGGCGATCTTGCGGCGGGGACGGGCGGTTTCGGCATTGTTTGCCATGGTCGTGGCGGCGGCGGTGGCAACGGCGATGCTGAATCTGTACGTCGATGTGCAGGCAAAGTTGCGGCGCGAATTCCGCAACTATGGCGCGAATATCATTCTGGTGGGGAAAGACGGCGCTTCCCTTCCCGCGGATGCGTTGGCGCACGTAGATTCTGTCCTCGCGGGCCGGGGGATTGCGGCTCCGTTCGGGCTGATCGTGGCCCGCACCGGGAATGGGCAGCCGATTGTGGTGGCGGGCACGGATTTTAATCGGGTGCGGCAACTGGATCGGTGGTGGTCGGTCAGTAATTGGCCAATCTCCACCCTGGGGCAAGCTCAGGGCGAGCTTACTGGCGCAACAGACGCGCGAGAAATGGGGCACCCGGCGCTGATTGGCGTACGCGCGATGGCCACTGTGGCTCCGAAGAATCAAGCATTTGATTTGAGTTTTCAAGGGCACACTTTGCATGTTGAGCCTGCGGGCACGGTGCAGACCGGGGCGGCGGAAGATAGCCGCATCTATGTTTCGCTCGCGGACTTCATGGCGTGGACGGGAGTGCAGCCGTCGACGATTGAGGTGGGAGCCAACGGCTCTCCGGAAGAAGTCGCCGCGATTATGAATCAGATGGCGCAAACGATTCCAGCAGCCGAGGTGCGACCGGTGCGCCAGATCATGGAGGGCGAGGCGCGGGTGCTAGGCAAGACGCGAGCGACACTGCTGGCGGCGGCGGCGCTGATTATTATGACGGCGGCTCTGTGTGTATTGTCGACGCTGATGGGCTGGGTCTACGACCGGCGCCGCGATTTTGCGATCATGAAGGCTTTGGGCGCCTCCGGGCGAGTGCTGAACGGATTCTTCGCGGCCGAGGCCGCGGCCCTGGGCGCATCGGGGGCGTTGATTGGGTTCCTGGTCGGGATCGGCATCGCTGCCTGGATCGGGCGGGTGAACTTCCATGCTCCGGTAGTGCCGCGTTTCAGCGTGCTGCCTGTGGTTCTGGCTGGTAGCATAGTGGTGACGCTTGTGTCGGCGATTCTCCCGATCTCGCTGCTGCGGCGGGTGCAGCCGGCGGTGATCCTGAGGGGCGAGTGAAATGATTCAGATCCAAGACGTGATTAAGTTCTATCCCGCCAAGGAAGCGGGGAACAGCGCGGGCGGATCGGGTTCAGACAACGGGGCGATTCATGCCCTCGACCATATCTCGCTGCATGTGGCACAGGGCGAATGGCTCTCGATCATGGGGCCCTCGGGCTCTGGTAAATCGACGCTGGTCAATCTGATCGGATGCCTCGACCGGCCGTCGTCGGGCGAGATCTGGCTCGATGGACAGAACGTGGCTGGCATTTCTGCGGGCGAATTGAACCGCGTGCGGGCGGAAAAAATTGGTTTCATCTTCCAGCAATTCCACCTGATTCCCTTCCTTACGGCGGTGGAGAACGTCATGCTGGCGCAGTATTTTCACAGCATGACCGATCAGAGGGAAGCGGTCGAGGCGCTGACCCGGGTTGGACTGGGCGACCGCGCGCATCATCTTCCGTCACAGCTTTCGGGCGGCGAGCAGCAGCGGGTGTGCATCGCGCGGGCCCTGATCAATGATCCGCGCATCATTCTGGCCGACGAGCCCACGGGGAATCTCGATGCCCAGAATGAAGAGATCGTGTTGCGGTTGCTGCGCGAGTTTCATCAGCAGGGGCGGACGATTGTGATGGTGACGCACGATCCGGTGGTGGCGCGGCTGGCCGACCGGCGCATCGAGTTGCATCACGGCAAGATCGCATCGCAGGAAATCTTTTCCCTGGCCGATGAAGAGCAGTTGGATGAAGTTCTGGAAGAACTTTGGGTGCTCGAGGAACATGGCGAGATTGCCGAGGTCGAGCGCATGGAAGTACACGGTGCGCTGCCGGTCAGCCTGGCGATTGAAAAGATGATCGAGATGGGGCTGGTGGTTTCGGCACCGCATCCGCCACAGGCCCACGATCACAAGCCTTTCGTGAATCCGTGCCACGAGGCGCTCAAGCCGGTGGCATCGTCGTCCGGCGATGGGACACTGATCGTCGAATTCACGCCACGGGGGCGGGAGCGCGCGGGAAGCATTATTCGGCGGCACCGGCTGGCGGAGCGCTTGTTCACCGACAGTCTGGCGATGGACAGCGAGTCGGAAATCGAACAGCAGGCATGCAAGTTCGAGCACATTCTTTCTCCGGAAGCGACGGATAAGATCTGCACGTTTCTGGGCCATCCGCGAACGTGTCCGCACGGGGCATTGATTCCGCCGGGGCCGTGCTGCGGGCGGTCTGCGGAGTTTTCCCGAGTCGTAACAGAAGCCGCGAAGACTCATCGTCCCGCGTAGGGCCTCCGCGAGCAGAGCAAGCCTGTTCACCAGCTTCAACCAGCCACACTGCTATGATCTAAGTTTCCATCCAAATGACCAACCGTCGTCCTACCATCGGCGTGTTCGATTCCGGTTTTGGTGGTCTTACCGTTCTTAAAGCTTTACTCGGAGTCATTCCAGGCGCCGATTACGCCTATTTTGGCGATACCGCGCGCCTGCCCTACGGATCGAAATCCGTTGAGACCGTCGCCCGATATGCGGTCGAGGCGGCGCATTTCCTCGAATCGCATGGCGCGCAGATGTTGGTGATCGCCTGCAACACTGCGACCGCGCTGGCTCTGGACCGCATCACGGGCGCGGCCCACGTTCCCGTGGTTGGCGTGGTCGAACCGGGGGCGGAGGCGGCTGCCACCGCTACCAAGAATCGGAAAATCGTGGTCATCGGAACTGAGGCGACGGTGAGCAGCCACGCTTATCGGAAAGCTCTTGAAGTTCGCGGTTTCGAGGCGCGGGAAAAGGCGTGTCCACTGCTGGTGCCGCTGGTCGAAGAAGGATGGGTGGAGCATCCGGTAACCGAGCAGGTGGCGCGTATTTACCTGGGTGAAGCTTTCGCTGACGGTTTTCGGGATGCGGACGCGCTGGTGTTGGGGTGCACGCACTATCCCCTGATCAAGCCGCTGTTGCGGCGCGTGGCGCTGGAGCATGTGAACATCGTGGACTCGGCGGAATCGACCGCGCGAGCCGTGGCTTCTCGTCTCGAGCAACTGGTGCCTGCGGGCGATGAGGGCGAACGGAGGACTGCGCCACGGTTGAAGTTCTTCGCGACGGATTCGGTGGAGAAGTTTCGTCGCTTGGGAGAGAGATTTCTGGGACATGTCATTGCGGATGCCCAGCATGTGGATTTGAAAGAGTGACTAGATTCGAGATTTTTGAGGGTTTCCGCCAAGCTCGGCCGCGCTTCGCGCTGGCCGGACAGCCGAAGGCGGCTGTCCCCACATGAGCTTCCTCTCCAGATGAGCTTCTCTAGTTTCCGCGCAAGATTCGGATAGCCTCTGCCCGGATGGGAGAATTACTGTTTCCTCCAGGTCTAGATCCCATCAAATTGAGGGCATGTCTGAGGAAAGATGCACCCACTTGACAACGTGATCTGGCAGGCGCTTACCACGCGGCAGAGGGAGTTTGCCGAGGTGGCTGGGCACGCGCGGCGGTTTGTGCCGGAAGTAACATCGTTGACTGGCTTTTCGCTACCCAACGCCGAGGGCTACGCGTCGCTGGCTAGTTTGGTGGGTTCAGGCGGCACGGCTGCAGTGTTTCTCGATGAGCCATATCGCGAGCGCGAGGGGTGGAAAGCGGTCGGAGGGGCTCTGCTGCTGGAGATGGTTTCAGACAACGGCGTCGCGGCCGCGAATCCTGCACGTTCCCTCCCCGAGATCACCGAGCTCAGGTCGCAAGACTCGCCTGACATGGGGAAACTGGCTGCCCTCACGAAGCCTGGGCCGTTCGGCAGCCGTACCCATGAGCTCGGCACGTATCTGGGCATTCGGAGCGACGGAAAGCTGGTGGCGATGGCGGGTGAGCGCCTGAAAGTTCCCGGCTATACGGAAGTGAGCGCGGTGTGCACTCATCCCGAGCATACGGGTCAGGGATATGCGCAGGTTCTGATGTTGGAACTGATGCAGCGCATCCGGAGCCGAAAAGAAACACCATTCCTTCACGTCCGGCAGGACAACGTGCGCGCCGTACAGATCTACGAGAGATTGGGATTTCGGGTGCGGGTGCTGCTGCACTATGTGCTGCTGCGGATGAACTGAAGGATTTACGTCCTGGTCGCGAGCGTCAACCGCGAGAGAAGGTCCGTCCTGCGGGACTGGGACACCTTTCCCAGCTTTGCCTGGCAGTTCCGTGCCGGGCTTTCGCGGCCACCGCGGCGCGGCTGAAAGGGCTCAGTAGAGGTGGAATTCGACTTCGACAGCGATTTCTACGTTGACAGGATGGCCGTCTTTTACGGAAGGCTCAAAGCGCCAGTTCTTGACGGCTTCGATGGCTTTTTCGTCAAGGCCCATGCCGAGCGAACTGGCCACGCGGATGTTAGTCGGACGACCGGCCTTGTCCACCACAAGCATCAGGGTGCAGGTTCCCTGGTACTTCGCCTTGCGCGCTTCCTCGGAGAATTCAGGATCGACTTGGTAGATGACCCGCGGCGGTGAGACTCCACCGCCCACGTGGAAAATGCCCCCACCATAGCCGCCACCCTCACCGGGGCCAAATCCGGGCCCCTTGCCCGATCCGACGCCACCGCCACTGCCGGAACCGATGCCGCCGCCAGAGCCAGTGCCGTTGGAGGGCAGCGTCGCGTGCGCCATGGGGTCGCCAAGGTTCGGCATGTTGTTGGTGGCCAACTGTACCTGTGGCGGAATCACAATTGTCGGTTCAACCGCCAGTTTAGGATGCTCGTTGCGCACCACCACGACCGGAGGCGTGATCTGTTCCATCGCGAACTTCGGAAGGCGGCCCTTGCTCGCCTGCAGCACATCGTGATCGCCCCCGCCACCACCTCCGCCAGCTAGCGTCTTGGCAGGTTTCAGAGCCGGCAGAGTATCGGGATCGACCAGGGTGACGGTTACGTGTTGTGCAGGGGCCGCAGTCACAACGTGGCGACCTAGCAACGTGCCGGCGACAATGACACCCGCGATCAGAATATGCACGCCGGTCGAGCCCAGCGCGCCGTTCTTCCGATTGTTGTAAAAGCCCCAGATGGGTTTGACGGGCTCGGGCTTGGATTCCAGCTTGAGAGGCGGAAGCTTCTTGGGAAAGAAAAAGTCGTCCAGTTGCTGGAACAGAGATTTCCAAAGAGGCTCTTCAAAACTTTCATTGGCCAGCAGCAGGTGGAGTTCCGGCGGTTGACCAGGGGCGTTCGGATTCGTTTGTGCTGATCCCATACTTCCGATCTAGATTGCCCTCGCTAGTTTTGGAAAGACTCAGTTTAACGTCCGTGTAATCCCCTGCTTACACAGATGAGCGACGTCAGCTCCAAGTTGCTTCCATTTCCGCACGATTTGTCAAAACTTAGGTCCGCTCCTCGATCGCAGGCAAAGCCTGCGACTCTGGTTAGCCTCTCTGTTTTCAGATTGTAACTCTACTCCGTGATTTTCGACAGTCCATTTCCACGCGCTGGTAACCTTTCCGGCGAGACACGGCCTCCTTGGGGTCGTGGACGTTCCCGGCAGCGCTCCCTATAATGAAAAGATTCAATCATTTGGGAGACACAACCGAGTGCCGCTCGACCTGAAAAAGACCATCAATCTGCCCCAGACCGCCTTCCCCATGAAGGCCAACCTGCCCCGGAACGAGCCAAAAATGCTGGAGCGCTGGGAGCAGATGGGCGTTTACGAGCGCATTCGCGAGGCGCGCAAGGGGGCACCGCGGTACATCCTGCATGATGGGCCTCCCTATACGAGCGGGCCTATCCACATGGGCACGGCGCTGAATAAGTGCCTCAAGGATTTCATCGTCAAGTCGAAAACCATGGCGGGATTTGACGCGCCCTATGTACCGGGGTGGGATTGCCACGGACTGCCCATTGAAATCAAGGTCGACAAGGAACTGGGCGGCAAGAAACTCGAGATGAAGCCGACGGACGTGCGGGCCGCGTGCCGCCAGTACGCGCAGAAGTTTCTTGACCTGCAGCGGACGCAGTTCAAGCGGATCGGGGTGTTCGGGCGGTTCAACCGGCCTTACGCGACCATGACGCCGCAGTATGAAGCGGTGGTATTGTCGACGTTTTATTCGTTTTATGAAAACGAGTTCGTCTACAAGGGTCTGCGCGCGGTTTACTGGTGCATGCATGATGAGACGGCGCTGGCAGAGGCGGAAGTCGAATACGAGAACCACACCAGTCCGACGGTTTGGGTGAAGTACCGGCTGTTGGATGATCCGGCTCAGATCGATGCGGCGCTGGCGGGGAAAAAAGTTTCGACCATCATCTGGACCACGACTCCGTGGACGTTGCCCGCTTCGATGGCGGTGGCGTTCCACCCAGATGAGGAATATGTGGCGCTGGAATCGGGCGGGGAGGTTTATGTCGTCGCCTCGAAACTGGCGCAGGATGTGGCGGCGAAATGCCAACTGCTGGATCCGCGGGAGCTGGCGCACTTCCCCGGCCGCAAGCTGGAACGGCTGAATTTTCAGCATCCATTTCTGGATCGCAAAATTCTTGGCGTGTTGGCGGACTACGTCACCATGGACACCGGGACGGGCGTCGTCCACACTGCGCCATCCCATGGCGCCGAAGACTTCGCGACCGGCGTGAAATATGGTCTTGACGCCACCAGCAACGTCGATGAAAAGGGGATCCTGCGCAACGGACTGCCGGAATATGACGGCCAATACGTATTCAAGGCGAATCCGCTCATCATCGATCTGCTATCGAAGCGCGGGGCGCTGCTGCACTCCGACAGGATGGAGCACTCGTATCCGCACTGCTGGCGCTGCCACAACCCGGTGATTTTCCGCGCGACCGAGCAGTGGTTCATCTCGATGGAAACGCCAATGCCGGGCGGGAATGGGAAGAACGACACGCTGCGCACGCGCACGCTGGAAGAAATCAAGAAGGTGAAATGGGATCCAGCGTGGGGCGAGGAGCGGCTCTCGAACATGATCCAGACGCGGCCGGATTGGTGCATCTCGCGCCAGCGCGTGTGGGGAGTGCCGATCGCAGTGTTTCTCTGTGAAGCGTGCGGCAAGCCGCTGAACGATCGCGCGATCAACCGGAAAGTAGTTGAGCTGTTTCGGAAGTCCGGCGCCGATGCCTGGTTTACGGCGGAGTCGGATGGGATCCTTCCATCGGGAACGAAGTGTCCGCATTGCGGAGGCGCGAAGTTCGATAAAGAAACCGACATCTTCGATGTGTGGCTCGAATCGGGAGCGAGTTATCTCGCGCTGCTGGACGACGAGTCAAGCTATCGGTGGCCTTCGGATCTTTACCTCGAGGGCGGAGATCAGTACCGCGGGTGGTTCCAGTCTTCCCTGCTGTGCGCCATGGGGACGCATGCAACGCCGCCGTATAAGGGCGTGGTGACTCCAGGATGGACGCTCGACGAAAAGGGCCAGGCCATGTCGAAGTCGCGCGGCAATGACGTCGATCCGGTCGATATCGCGGGCAGGCTGGGAGGCGAGGTGGTGCGCTTGTGGGTGGCCTCGGTCGACTTCCGCGAGGATGTGGTTGGGTCGGAAACCCTGATGCAACGCGTGGCGGAGAATTATCGGGAGATTCGCAACAAACTCTTCAAGAATGCGCTGGGAAATCTGTACGATTTCGATCCGCAGGCCCATGCGCTGCCGTATGAGAAGCTGGAAGCGCTCGACCAGTACATGTTGCGCCAGACCTGGTCTCTGACGGGCGACGTGCGGAAATGGTATGAGGAGTTTGCGTTCCACAAGATCTATCACAGGGTGAATCATTTCTGCGTGGTGGATCTGAGCGCGTTCTATTTCGATATCATCAAGGACCGGCTTTACACCTACGCTCCCAATTCTCCTGGGCGGCGCTCGGCGCAGACCGCGGTATGGCGGATCTCGGAGGCCATGACGCGCCTGCTGGCGCCGATTCTGACCTTCACCTGCGAAGAGGTGTGGGGTCACCTGCCGAGGACCTCGGGACGACCGGATAGTGTGCATCTGGCGCAGTTTCCAGATGGTAGAGAGGTGCTGGGAAGGGCTTCAGTTCCAGAAGATGACCAACTGCAGGCGCGGGATTGGTCCACGCTACTCGCGGTGCGGGAACTGGTGATGAAGGCTGTCGAGGAAGAAAGAACTACCAAGCGGATCGGCAAGAGTCTGGAGGCGCAGCTGATCATCACGGCTGCTGAGCCGGCCTATACCGTTTTGAAGCGGTACGCGGATCAGCTTCGGTATCTGTTCATCGTTTCGGCGGTCACGCTGGCCGAAGGCTCGGGCAACGGCACGGGCGGCGTGCACGTTGAGGTCAAAAAGGCCGACGGCGCCAAGTGCGACCGGTGCTGGAACTATTCGACGCACGTTGGGGAGGACAAGGCGTATCCGACGGTTTGCGAGCGCTGCAGCGCGGTGCTGGAGGAGTTGGAGGGCTGAGTATTTCTTAGCGTATTTTGCGGCGTTTCTTTGCGGCCTTGGCGGTTAAAGGCTTTTGTCCACTGTCGGCAGAAAGACTTTAGCCGCAAAGCTAAGGTTCCGCGAGGGACGCAATGAAGGCCGCTTACAATAAAACCTGAATGTCTGCCAACCGCGCGCGCGCTGCACACTTCTGTCTCGCCCTGCTCATCATACTCATTGACCGCTGGACCAAGCGGCTGGTAGCGACCCAGATTGCTCTTTACGCGCACATTCAGATCATCCCAGGGTTTTTCCGGCTCACCCACACGGAGAATACGGGTGCGGCTTTCAGTTTGTTTGCCGACTCGCCGGCGCACTGGAAGACGGCGCTGCTGATCGGTTTTTCAGTGGTGGCGACGGTGATCGTTTCGGTGCTCTTGTGGAAGCAGCGACGGGTGCTGACCATGACGGGAATCGCGCTCTCATTGATTCTGGGAGGCGCTGCGGGAAATCTCTGGGACCGTGTGCTGAGCGGGCGCGTTGTGGATTTTCTGCTCTTCTATGTCGGGCGGTACCAGTGGCCCGTTTTCAATATGGCGGATAGCGCCATCGTTGTGGGTGCGGGACTTCTGGTGGTGGAGATCCTGTTCAGCTCGCCCAACGGCCTCGGGCGTGAGTCCTAAAAGTCCGTTGTGCAACTCGAGTGGCGAAACGCTGTGCCTGAAAGCCGCGTTGACGCTAAGCTAATGCACCCTGCGGCACGCCGCAAGGCGTGCCCTGATACGAATCGTATTTTCATCACGGACTGCTAGCGGAGATCCAACTGCCCTGCCCCCACGTGAGCGTGCAGGCGATACTTTCCCGGCCCGTTGTGGTCGAAGGAGCGGAAGAGCCCGCCCTTGTTGACATTGAAGGCGGCCGCATCCAGTTCACCGGAGCTGACGGACGCATCCAGATGAGAATAGTCGTCTGGCTCCCCGACCTCCATGGTCAGCTGGCCGAAGCTCAGTTCCACATCCTTGTCGCCGGTCACGCCCCGGACATCCAGTTGTCCGGCAAACATGCGGACGTGAAGTCCGGAAGACTTGGGTACCTCGACCGTGAGTTGGAAGTTATTGTGGGGACACCCCGTCACGCGCAACTCGGCTTCGCTCCCGGAGAATTGGAGGCGAACTTTCACATCTTCGATCGTCGGGTGGTAGGAAACTCGCAGCACACCATCGTCCCGGCCGATCAGCGAGACTCCACTCGGACAAAGATGCATCCGCACCTGACCATTGGGAGCGAACTTTGCCTCAACCGGGCTCTTGCCGGTTTCTTCGATTCTGGTGTCCTGGGCAGCGAGCAGAGCGGTGCTCAGACTGAGCATGAAAAACAGGATAGCTTTCGTGGGGACGACTCTCATGGGCGCACCTCCAGCAAGCAGACCTCTGGCTTCACATTGTGTTACGCAAAGGGTGGAGTCGGAGTTCCATGGACTTGTCGGCCCAGCCGTTGAGCCTAACCATGTGAGCGTTTTATCAGCTAAAGTGGATTGCCCTCTCAGGCGAAACCGCAGGTCAGCACCAGAGACACCGTGCAGATCAGCAAGGCCGCATGCGCCATGATGCGGGAAGCGATCGAGAATCCTGCTCAGACCGCCAAAGAAGCCGCTGCCCGGGGACCATCGAGATGAGGCGGATGGCGAAAGAGGCGGCGGCCAGAGCTTCTGAGAAGTAAGCCGTCAATAAGGAAAATTTGAAGGGCGCGGCACAATGCGCGCTCTACGGCGCGCCGTAGAGCTGCTTGTAGACGCTCGCGTTCCGTATAATCGCCTGCACGTACTCGCGTGTCTCAGTGAAGGGGATGGACTCGACAAACTCGGGTGCGTCGCGATATTTGCCTTGGCCTAGCCATTCCACGACACGATCGGAGCCGGCGTTGTAGGCGGCGAGGGCGTATTCGAACGAGCCGCCGAACTGGTCGACCATGCCCCGGAAGTAGCGGGTTCCAAGCTGCAGGTTCACGGGCGGCGTATATAACTGGCTGGCGTTATAGCGATTGAGTTTTACCTGGTGGGCGACGAGCTTGCCGGTCTTGGGCAGCAACTGCATCAGGCCGACGGCATTGGCGCGCGATACGGCGACGGGGTTGAACTCCGATTCCTGGCGAATCAGGGATGCAACCAGGTAGGGATCGAGACCGTTGGCCACGGAGAATTTTTTCAGGTCGATCCAGTACGGCCGCGGAAACAGCGCTTCCCAGTACTCGCGCGGCAGAGTGGGGATATCGACGGCGAAGTAGCTGGGCACGGAATGCTTCATGACCTCGATGGCGCGATCATAGTGTCCGGTCTCCGTGTAGAGGCGAGCGGTCTCGGCGGGACCCCAGTTGCCGCCGTCGGCGCTGGCGGCGGCCTGCAGTTCGCGGACGGCCAGGTCGACCAAACCACCGTTGCCCAGCAGTTCCGCCTTCTGCAGGTGGAGGTCTTCGGCAGGCGGCTCAGCCAGCGTTACCTTATCGCCGTGCTCGAGTGGCGGAACGCGATCCAGCAGTGGATACTGACCCAAAGCAACGGTGCTGGAGGGCAACTTGTTCAGCCGCTGCCGGCCTAGTTCGGCGTAGTAGTAGTTGCGATAACGGTCGGAGAGCTTCTGATAGTAAGCGCGCGCCATCTCCGGCTGGTTGTCTTCCTCGGCCAGCCGCGCACGCCAGTAGAGCGCAGCCGAGGTCTCGTTGCCGGCTGGGTACAGAGCGATCTGTTCTTCGAATTCTTTTTTCGCTTCCTCGTTGCGTCCCTGGCGCAGCGTCAGCCACGCGGCCTTCCAGTGAGCGTAGGAGGCCCGATTTCCATTCGGAAAGCGCTGCTGCAACTCGCGGTATGCGTCAAGGGCCTGGTCGTATTCGTGATGGACCAGATGGAGATTTCCCACCGAGAGCAGGGCGGCTTCCAGCCACTGGCTGGTGGGAGCAAGCGAACGCAGTTCGTCGACGGTGCGGTAAAACGTTTCGTTCTCGTCCGACGACCACGCCGCTTCGCCGAGGATGTAAAGGCGTTGCGCGTTCTGTTCGGCGGTAGCGCCGGGCAGGGTCGTTAGTTCAGCCTTGGCCTCGCGGTTGCGTCCGGCACGATGCAAAGCGTCGGCCAGCGCCAATTCCGCTGCCGGCAGCCCTTCGGCCCCGGCTAGAGTGGCGAGTTCGCGGTACTCGTCGGCGGCATCGTTGTAGCGGCGTGCCTTCAATAGCAAGTCACCGCGTGAGCGGTGTTGAGCCGGAGTAGCGGCCGGCACCTGCGGGAGCTTCCTCAATTCCGCATAGGCGGAGTCAGTATCGGGAGAGGTCGGCATGTTGTAGTAAACATTTTGCAGTGCCGCTGCTGCCTTCTCTGGTTGGCCCAGGGCGGCATACGCTCGGCCCAGGGTAAGTTCCAGATCCGAGCGAGCAGGCAGCCGGTCTTTTTCCAGGAGAGGAGCCGCCTCCGAGGCCCTGCCTTCGGTCAGCAGAGCTCCGGCGTAGGTGACGTCGGCATCGCGCACCAGCAGGGAGTCCGGATACGACGTGGCAAAGTTCGCCAGAGCGGCCAGGGCTTCCGCCTGGCGTCCGGTCTGCAGGTAGCAGGTTCCGAGATGGTAGGCAACATAATCGCCGAGATCACCTGCCAGCGGCTTGGCACGGTTCAGCGGATCAATGGCCTTGGCGTAATCGTGATCCTGGATGTGCGCATATCCAACGGCTAGCCATGCCAGCGCGCCCGCATCTTCCTTAGCATGAGCGTGTGCGTAGGCTTCAACGCCGGCATAGGCGGCGGGACTGCGGTCCTCGAGCAACTGCTGAGCCATAGGACGCAAGGTCGTAGAAGCGACGAAAGCATTCCGCATGCGGCGGATGCGCGGGGAAACGGGACGTTTGCGCCGCTTCGCACTGGTCGCGTGAATCTTGCTGGTGGCGGTCTTCTTGGGAGAAGTCTTGTGGGCGGCGGTTTTGCTGGACGGCGTGGCGGCGGTGGACGGCTTCTTTGACGTCGCTGCTGGAGCTGCCGGTTTGTCGGGAGTTTCAGAGGAAGTCGCGGGAGTTGAGGATTGCTGCACGACAGCGCGGGCAGCCGAAGATACGCTGATCAGCGATCCGCATAGCACTGCCGGGGCGAGTACCCACCACCACTTGAGACCGAATCGAACCACGATTTCTTTTAGCGTCTTCTATCTGCGTTAAGGAGACGCAATGCCAGAACCTGTGCCGAGATGAAGAACCTAGTGGCGGAAGTTAGCGCCCATGATCGCGACGTCCTCTTCCGCCAAGCTGCGTACGACTTCCTTCTGAAAGTAGTCGCCGCTTGCGGCTACTGTGCTGCCGTAACGTTTCTGATAGGTAGAGCGGCTCTTCTCGATATCTTCCTTCAGGCGATCGTAAAGATCTTTGTGGCGACGACCTTCCGCCACTTTGGCCTGGTTGTACAGCTTAATCTCGTCCACCAGCAGGCGTGCGAAGCGCTGGGCTTTGCGGTGGGTATCGGCGTCTTCGGCCGACATCCCGGCGAAGGGGTCCGCGGCGGCGGCAGGAGCCGAAGCAGCACTCGCGCCGGCATGCGCGGCAACTTCGACCACCTCCGCGGCCGCAGGTTCAGGCTCGGGAACTTTGGGCGCAATGTGTTTGGGAACGTGGGCCGCAAAGGGATCGGCGAACGAATTCATGGTCTGGACAGGGGCCGCAGGGGCGCGGTCGATGCTGGGGGCGGCGTCACTAATTTCTTTCTGCGCCTGCTTGCGCAATGACGTCACTTCGAGCCAGGAACTGGTGGCCATCACAAGCAATTCCAGAGACGAGGCATCCAGCAGGCCCTCGGAGCCGCCGTCGGTGTAGAGCAAGGCCGCAACCTTATCTTTCAGGACCAGAGGCAGCACCAGGATCTGTTCATTCGCGGGGCCGCCAAAGCGGTCGACAAAGCGAGTGTCCATTTCGGCGATGTTGCCGGGAGTGACGATGCGGTTCTGATACGAATGAGCGACTGGGCCGGCGTTCAAGTCGAGGGCGAAATCCTTAATAGCGTCATCATTCCCAAGACCTCGACATTGCCATCCGTTGGCTGCTCCTGCCTTGACCACGAATAGGGCGAGTCGGGCCGCGTAGGAACTTCCGGCGTCGAGTAATGCTCGGAGAATTTCTTTCTGTGTGGTCCCGGCGTGGATGCTGCCGACCGACTGAACTAGATTTCCCGGTACCGAAGCTACCGCAGCGGGAGCGGCAGGAGTTGCGGTGGGTGCCGGGAGTGCCGCCAGTACGCGCTCCACCAGTTCCGCCTGCAACTTTGGGAGTTGGAGGTCAAGAACCTGTGCCAGAGCGCGCGCGACGACTTGCCGAAGTTCGTTGCTTTCCGCCATTCTCAGAGAACCTTTTCCCCGCCCTCGGTCATTGTGTTACCCAATCTCACCGGGGGCGCACACCAGGAAACCACATCGTCTTAACTGCTGATTATACGGCACTTGTAGGAACGTGGCAGGGTACTATAGTACCTGCTCGTCCGGTGTGGGCTGGCCGCGGAATCACTTGCCGTGAACTCTAAGTTTGAACTGTACCGCAAACTTTTCCACGCGACTACGGCAAAGCAGTTGGGCAAAAAGCCGGGTTACCAAGTAGAATAACAGTTTCGACATTGCACACAGATGATATCTGGAGCACTCGCAAAATACTGCATCGCCTGAACAATGGGAGCCATCCAAAACAAACTGGGAGCACCTGTTAGCGAAGAGCTAGCGCTGGTGCAAGCGGCCAAACGGGGCGACGACTCAGCCTTTGAAGAGCTGGTTCGGCGCTACGACCGCAACGTTTTCAGAATCGCGCAGCACATCACGCAGAACCGGGAAGATGCGGAGGATGTGGTGCAGGAAGCGTTTCTGAAAGCTTATGGCAATCTGGCGCAGTTTCAGGAGCAGTCGAAGTTTTACACCTGGCTGGTGCGCATTGCCGTAAATGAGGCGCTGATGAAGTTGCGGCGCCGGCGGCCTGAGCGTACGGTTTCGCTCGACGAAGAGATCAAAACGGAAGATGATTCCGTTCCCCGTGAGATTGCGGATTGGAGCCCCAATCCCGAGCAGCAGTACACGCAAGCGGAGTTGCGTGAAATTTTAAGTAAGACCATTCAGGGCCTTCCCCCGGGCTTCCGAACGGTGTTTGTGCTGAGGGACGTGGAGGGACTGTCGACCGAAGAAACGGCAGCCGCGTTAGAGTTGAGCGTACCCGCAGTAAAATCGCGGTTATTACGCGCACGCCTGCAGCTAAGAGAACGGTTGGGCAAGTACTTCCAGAAACGCGAGAGTG
Organism: Candidatus Sulfotelmatobacter sp.; assembly: GCA_035511455.1. Classification (GTDB taxonomy): domain Bacteria; phylum Acidobacteriota; class Terriglobia; order Terriglobales; family Acidobacteriaceae; genus Sulfotelmatobacter. The sequence continues at coordinate 99,269 of DATKFH010000119.1, forward strand.
GAGATGGCAACCAGTGAAATGCGCTGAATTTTTACACGAGCTGACCAACTATTTGGACGGCGTCCTCGACGAGAAGACCAAGGTTGAGTTGGAGAACCACCTTTCCTGGTGCCACAACTGCTATGTGGTGTGCGACACAACCAAGAAGACCATCGAGATTTACCGCGATTCCCAGCTCTACGAACTCCCCGAAGATCTTCGCAGCCGCCTCCGTTCCGCCATCATGACCAAGTGCCAGCAACAGAAAAAGCGCGGACCGCAGAGTGTGTGAAACGTTTTTCCTCCCCCTGTAACCATCACCAATAGAAGGATTTCTCCCGCAGTCCCGTTTCCGGGCACGGTTGCGTCCTCAAAAGCGAAACCCTTTAGCTCCGAAATGAATCTAACTAGTACAGTAAGCGTGGTAGGAGGGGGCGCTTACACTTTAATGGACAGGTAAGCGGGCAGATCCCGAATGTGGAAGGTGGGACCATGTTGGAAAGACTCTATGACGCGTTGTTTGGCTGCAGGCATTCCCGGTACAGCTTTCCGGTAACTGTTCGCCGTCTCACGCGCCGCCCCCAGGCCGCGGCTTTGACTGGCACCTACGTCGCTTGTCTGGATTGCGGTAAAGAACTTCCTTACGACTGGCAGGAAATGAAGGTGATTACGTCGCCGGAGCAGCATCGCGAGCATCTGGCCGAACTTGCGAAACACGCGGCGTAGTTTCGGCTGCCCGTGTAACGCAGGCGTCCCTGCACAGAAGGCGAAGCCCTTCGTGAAATAATCTCCCTTCCCCAAAAGCCACGCGTTTCTCTCGTTGCTTAGCTCTTGTTCGGCCGCAGTGGCGCCGCCGAAGAAGAATTCCTAGTGGGATGACAGCTTGGGTGTGCACTCGGTCCAGATGCCGATCTGCATAATAACGAATTCCGCCGGGGCGACAGGAGCCACGCCCACAATGCATACCAGACGCCCGTTATCGAGGTCGTTTTGAGTCATGGTCGTCAGATCACAGCGGACAAAGAAAGCTTCCTGCTGGGTTAAACCCTGAAGCGCACCCTGCTTCCAAACACTTCTCAGAAAATTCTCGATGGACGAGCGAATAACCGCCCACAACCGAGGCCCATTGGTCTCAAAGACGGCCCACTGCAGGCCTTTCGCGATCGACTGCTCCAGAAAAATCATGAAGCGGCGAACCGAAACGTACTTATAGTCCGAGTCCTGATTGGTGGTGGTTCGGGAACCCCAAACCCTGATTCCTTGGGCGGGAAAAGTGCGAATCACATCAACGCCACGAGAATTCAGGGCGTCGGACTCCGACGCGGTGAGGTCTTGAGAAAGCGCGGCGACTCCGACGAGTTGCACGTTGGCGGGTGCGGACCAGACTCCGCGGGCGGAGTCCGTCTGCGCGTAGACCCCGGCGACGTGCCCCGAAGGGGGAATCGTGACCGTAGAAGATCCGTCGAGAGACATCACAGTGATCCAGGGATAGTAATAGGTGGCGTAAGTGGAGTGCACCGGCGGTTGATGGGCAGCAACGGGAACGATGGGCTGGGCCGATTGAAGAATGCAGATGCGATCCTTGCGCTGCTCGCAATGGGCGGCCATAACTGCGGCCGAATTCTGAATGGTTGGATCGTCGGGACAACAGATGATTGAAATTGCTCGCGCGTCCAAAGCCACCAGCCCCGTTTCAAGGGGATCCGTGGCAGCGATTTGAGAGATGAAGCATTGCTGGCCGCTGTTCTCGAAAAAACCGCGCACCGCCAGCGGGAGATTTGCGCCGAGATTTGGAGTCGCGACTCGTTCGAAATCCAAAAAGCTGAAGAGTGGACCGAGGACTGGACCTCGCCCGGTAACCGCCACAAATCCCACCGTGCTCGTCGATACCCCCTGGATTGGGGAGGATGCGAATTGCACCTCTTCGATGTAGACGCCGGGAGCTAGACGCTCGGTCATGACGGAAGAGCTTAGTCACATATCAGGTGGAAAGCAAGATGATGCACGCCGGAAACAAAACAAGCGAAGCAAGAAGAAATGCGTATCTGCGTTACCAGCAGAATCGATAGATCCCTTCGACAAGCTCAGGGGAAGCCCTTCGCTTCACTCCTAATGAACAACCGACCGCTCGCTACAAATTAGTGCGCCGGGTATTCGGCCGGGATCGGCATTGGAACGCGCTTATCCAGGGGTAGGAACTCCCGCTCGGCGCTCCCGGTGTAGACCTGCCGCGGACGCGCGATCTTCTGCTCGGGGTCGGTGATGAGTTCCTGCCACTGCGCCAGCCAGCCCGCCGTCCGCGGAATAGCGAACAGCACGGTGAACATCTCGGGGCGGAAGCCCATGGCCTGGTACATAATCCCCGAATAGAAGTCGACGTTGGGATACAGTTTGCGCTTCACGAAATAGTCGTCTTCCAGCGCGATGCGCTCCAGTTCGAGGGCGACGTCGAGCTTGGGACTGCGGCCGGTCACTTCAAAGACCTGCTCGGCGCTCCAGCGGATGATCTTCGCGCGCGGATCGTAATTCTTGTAGATGCGATGGCCGAAGCCCATCAATTTCAGATGGCCTTCTTTGACCTTCTTGATGTATGCGGGGACGTTGTCTTTGGAACCGATCTCGTCCAGCATTTTGAGAACTTCTTCGTTGGCGCCGCCGTGCAGAGGGCCAGCCAGAGCCGATGCCGCCGAGGCGACCGCGAGGTAGGGATCGGTCTCGGAACTGCCCACCGCCCGCATGGCGTTCGCACTGCAGTTCTGTTCGTGGTCGGCGTGCAGGATGAAGAGAATGTCGAGCGCCCGCGCAATCGCGGGATGCGCCACATATTTGGGCTCGACCATCTTCCACAACATGTTCATGAAATTTTCCGTATAGCTCAGATCATTGTCCGGATACACGTACGGGAAACCTACGTTGTGGCGGTACGACATGGCCGTGATGGAGGGAACCTTGCCGATGAGACGGACGATCTGATGCATGCGATCGGTCGGACTGTGAACCAGCTTGGCATCGGGATATACACTCGACAGTGCCGCGATCGTGCTCACGAACATCGACATGGGATGCGCGGAGAAACGGAAGCCCTCCATGAACTTTTTCGTCGATTCGTGCAGCATGGTGTGATGCGTAATGTCATAAACCCAGCTCTTCAATTCCTTTTCGCTCGGCAACTCGCCGAACAAGAGCAGGTAGGCAACTTCGAGGAAGGTGCAGCGCTCGGCGAGAACCTCGATCGGATAGCCGCGATAGCGAAGGATTCCCTTGTCGCCGTCGATATAAGTGATCGCGCTCTTGCACGACGCCGTGTTCATAAACGCCGGATCGTAGGTCATGAGCCCGAAGTCGTCCGGGCCGGTTTTGATTTGACGCAAATCCATTGCCCGGATCGTGCCGCTGTCGACCGGAACCGTGTAGGTCTTGTTGGTGCGATTATCCGTAATGGTGAGCGTGTTCTCTGGCATGGGACTGATCTCCCTCAGACGCGCGATGATTCCAACCTAGCCGAGCCTATGTCTGAACCCAGACCGGAGCTGTAGATTCGGATCACAGGTTCTTGCGACCTAAATGGCAAGCCTACCCAGGGCTTTTGGTCCCCACAAAATAAAACCGGCGGCCGCAGCCGCCGGTCATTTTCGTCGGGTCTACCGATCTGTAGAGCGGATGCGGCCGAATCCGTTTGCCGACCGCATCTAGTTCGAGTCGTCGCGGCGCTTCAGGGTCGGACGATCGTCGTCGGTCTTCTGGTCGCCCGACTTGTCGGTCGTGTTCGAAGTACGACGCAGGCTCGGCCGGTTCGAATCCTTTTCGTCGAGCAGCTTGTGTTTGTTCTCGATCGCCGCCAGCCGCGCCTTCACCTCGTCAAACTCCGAAGTGGTCACGACGTACTGCTGTTTGGCGGGAAGAATCTTACGAATTTCTGCCTGTGATTTTTCGATCCGGTCTGGAGTCTGCGGGTGCGTATCGAAGGCTTTCGACAGGGTTCCCGGCTTCTTCTTCTCCATGGCCTGGATCTTTTCGAAGAACGATACGAATGCTGACGGATCATACCCGGCGCGGTACATGTATTCGATCCCCAGGTAATCGGCCTCAGCCTCGAATCCGCGCGAGAAGTGCAGGAAGGTTAGGGGAATCCCAAGGCCCATAGCCTCGTATCCGGCGTAGCCAATCGCCCCGCCCATGAAGATGAAGGGAATGGACATCATCTGCAGCAGGTTGGCGCGGGTCATTTCGCGGCCATAGTGGCAGGCGGCCACGTGGGCGATTTCGTGCGCCATTACGCCCGCCATCTCCGCTTCTTCGTCAGCGGCCAGAATCAGGCCGGAGTTGACATAGAAGAATCCGCCCGGCAACGCCATGGCGTTGACCACGTCGGAGTCGATCACCTTTATGGTGAAGGGCACCTGCGCGTCAGAATTGCGTACCAGGTTTTGGCCGATCCGGTTCACGTATTCGGTGACCACGGGATCGTTGACCAGCTTGATTTGAGACTCGATCTGCTGCGCGTAGACACGACCGCGAGCCACCTGCCCTTCGACCGAATACCAGTTCCCCACACCGCGTCCGCAGCCTACGTTGCGGTTGCCCACCGCATCGACGTCGGTCTTGCTGCCGTCGTGCTTGATCTGGCTGTCATCCTGCGTGGGCAGAGCCGCAGGCTTTTGCTGGGGCGCGTTCTGCACGTCGCCGGATTTTGGCTGATCTTTATCCTGATCTTGAACCTGCGCCAACGTCCAGGGCCCTGCGCCGAACGCCGCCAATGCCACCGCGCTTGCCAGCCATCTGAGTCTCATAGGGTACTCCTTGCAGTGATTATACGCCCGGTTTCGAGACACCAAGTCCCAATATTGGGTCCTAAGACTTAGACGCTGGCTAGCCCGGTTGGGGTTATCTGGAAGCGAAAGGACTCGATACAAACGTCTACAGTGGGCTGGGAAAGCAGATTCCTCCCGTTGCTCGGAATGACAGCCGTGGGGGCGGACAGAGGGCGGTCCTATCATCCCGCTTGAGGATTGGTCGCTTGCGTCGTACCATGGCGCCTTCCGTTGATCAGCGGCCAGAGGAGGATCTATGTTCGACCGGCGTCATTTTTTGAGTACCGCGGTTACGGGACTGACGGCGTCGCTCGCACTGCGCGGTAACTTGTTGGCGCAGTTGGAGAAAACTCCGCAGCTTCCCGACCGTTCCCTGCTCGACCAGAATGAAGATGCCTTCTGGGCTGAGATGCGGAAGCAATTCCTGATTCCCGAAGACAAGATTTACCTCAATAACGGCACCGTGGGCTCGAGTCCAGCGCCGGTGCTGCGCGCCATCTTTGACGGATATACCACCACCGAAAAGATGGATCCGGAGGATCCTGAGGACTACCCGATTTGGGGATACGCGGCGTGGAACGAATTTCGCGATCCGCTGGCGGCTTTTGTGGGCTGCAAACGCGACCAGATTGCGCTGCTGCGCAACGCCACTGAAGCCAACAGCTACATTGCCAACGGCGTGGACATGCAGGCCGGCGACGAAGTGTTGATGACCGACCAGGAGCACCCTGGCGGCGAGCATCCGTGGAATCTGAAAGCCAAGCGCTATGGAATCGTGGTCAAAAAGATCACGCTTCCCCGCCCCGTGAAAGACGCGGCGCAGGTTCTCAACCTGTTCAACGACGCCATTACGCCGCGCACTCGCGTGCTATTTTTCAGCCATATCACGACGTTTTCCGGGGTCGTGTTACCGGCGAAGGAACTGGCGGCATTGGCGCGGACCAAGGGCGTTCTCTCCGCCGTCGACGGTGCGCACGTGGTGGGCATGATGCGCCTCAATCTGTCGGAACTGGGCTGCGACATGTATACCTCGAGCCCACACAAGTGGCTGTTCGCCACCAAAGGCTCGGGCTTCTTGTATCTTCGTGACGAAATGATTGACCGGTTGTGGAACACCATCGCCACCGAAGGCTGGAACGATCCCAAACTTCGCGCCGAACGGTTCCAGCGCATCGGCAGTTCGAATGTGCCGGCGTTGTGGGGATTGCGGGCCTCCATCAAACTGGCCAATGATATCGGCCTGGAGCGCATCGAGCGCCGGCATCGGCAAATGGCGGACTACATTCTGGAGGAGATGAAGAAGCGCGGCGCGGAATCGTGGACGTCGCCCGACCCGGCTCTGCGCTGCGGGATCGTCAGCGTGAACGTGCCCCCCGTGCCCCGCATGGACCTGGAGAAATGGCTGTGGAGCACCTACCAGATTCGGATTCGCGGCGGCGATCCGCATAAGCTGCGGCTGTCGACTCCCTACTACCTGCAGAAGAAGGACATTGACCGCTTCCTGGATAAGTTCGACGAGTACAAGAAAACGAAACTCGCCCGTGCCTGAGGCCTCGCCTGTTCAGGAGTGAAGCAACGTTTTCGGAGGAGTTCCCGGTATCACCGGATCGGGTTTGCCATCAATTCTCCCCTTTCAGGTGGCGCAGATCGACGAACATGACCAGGTGACCAGAGCTGAGCCGGCGCGTCTATCAGGAATGGCTTGGGGCCGACTCCGTGGGTTCGTGTCTTTTCTACTTGCCATCGCAGCCGGGCCTTGCTCGATACTCGCACAGGTGCAGCCCTCGAACTTCGCGGACCGGATGGCGACTGCGAGACGCGCTGAGCATGCGCCGCGGATGGATGGAACCCTCGACGATCCGATCTGGCAAACCGCTCCGGCCATCACCGATTTCCGGCAGCGCGAACCGCTGGAGACCGTTCCTGCCACGGAGAAAACCGAGGTTCGCATCCTCTTTGATTCCCACCACGTTTACTTCGGGATTCGTTGCTATGACCAGGATCCGAGGGGCATTGTAGCCACGCAGTTGCGCCGCGACCTCTCCCTGGATCTCGATGACAACTTTGCCATCATGATCGATCCCACGCTCGGCCACAGGAATGGCTACATCTTCGAGGTGAATCCGCTGGGGACGCAGCGCGATGGCGAAGTCATTGAGGAGCAAGCGCCGCAGATTGACGCCATTGTCGAACCCAGCTGGGACGGGCTTTGGATTTCCGCCGCGAAGGTGACCAGCGACGGGTGGACCGCGACGATTGAGATACCGTTCAGCACCCTCAACTTTCGGGGCGGGACCGAGGTCACCTGGGGGCTGAACTTCCGTCGCTTCATCCGGCGAAAAAATGAAGAGGACACATGGTCCGGCTACCGGAGGATCTTCGGCTTCTGGCGGGTCTCCCAGGCCGGACAACTTCACGGCTTGAAGGAGATCGGGAGCGGCCGCCTCCTGGTCATAAAGCCGTACGGGCTGTTTGGAGCGCAGGCGTCCACGGGGCAGCCTTGGGGTGCGCTGCACACGGGCGGAGGCGACATCAAGTATGGCCTGGCCAGCAATCTCATCGCAGTGGGCACCATCAACACCGATTTTTCGGATGCGGACGTGGATCAGGAACAGTTCAATCTGACTCCGAACCCGATCTTCGTTCCGGAAAAACGGCGCTTCTTTCTGGAAGACTCAGATGTGTTCAATTTTCTGCTGTGGAATCAGGACTTGCTGTTTTTTACCCGCCAGATCGGAATTGACCCGGTCAGCGGTCAGGAGGTGCCCATTGACGCCGGGGGCAAAGTTGCGGGAAGCGCTCTCGGATTCGATTTAGGAGTCATGGACGTGAGGACCCGGTCGGTGGGGGTGAATCCCTATGGCAATTATGCCGTGGTGCGGGTCAAGCGACCGCTCACTCCGGGCTCGTTCATCGGATTCATGGCGACGGATAAAGAATCTGGTAACCCGCTCGATCCCCACAATCGCTCGGGCGGAATCGATGCCAAGATTGTTCTTTTCCGCAACCTGAATTTGCGCGGGTACTACGCCAAGACCTGGACCACCGGCCTGCACGGAGATAACACTGCGCTTGGCGGGCGCCTGACCTTCGCGAATAATTGGTTCAATGTTTATGCCGGTCATGGGCTCACCGAGAAGAACTTCAACTCGGAAATGGGATTTGTGACCCGCATCGACGACCAGCCCACCATCTTCCAGTTCAACTTCACACCGCGGCCGCATGTTCTTGACATTCGGGAACTGGACATGGGTGCCTTTCTCGGCCACGACCCGAACACTGCCGGCACGCTGATTTACAAGGAGTGGACGCCGAATATTCGCGTTCAATTTAACAGCAGCGCGGAAATCGACTCGGCTCCCTATGATGTTGTCTACCAATTTCTCGGGCAGCCGCTGAGCCTCTACAAGAATATTGCGATTCCCATCGGGGGGTACCGCTTCACCTCCCACAGCTTGGCCTACACTTCCGCCGGCAGTCACCGCGGGACCTTCACGGGTTCGGAACAGTGGGGCGGCTATTACACAGGGCATCTCAACAGCGCAACGGTCACCGGGCAGTATCGGCCGAACGCGCATTTGGCGGTCGCCATCAATGACACGCTGAATTCCTTCCGGCTGCCGCAGGGGAATTTCGACATCGACCTGACGGGGGTCGACCTCAGCTACGCGTTTACCCGCTTTGTGAACGCCAGCACTTTTGTTCAAGCTGATACCGCGCAGAACCAGGCCGTCAGCGCCAACTTTCGGCTGCGTTACACTTTTCGCCCAGACAGCGACCTTTACGTGATCTACAACGTGGGGAACCGCTTCCAGAGCCTAGCGGCGGGAAATCCCATGGAGGTACGGGCGCAGAAATTTGCGGTGAAAATGACCTATTCGTGGTCGCGGTGACGAAAACTGGTGATTTGGGTTCCAGCCGTATGATAATCACCCAGGAAATCTCGTGAGCGGCCTACTGCTCGAGGTGATTCATCCCCGAAGAAAGGCGGACAGGAGTGTCCGCCCCACACAAGCCTAGTCGTAATACTCCAATCCCAAGTGCGTGATCAGTTCCTCATCCTTCAAGTGACGCAGGGTGTTCTTCAACTTCATCAACTGAATGAACAGGTCATGCTCGGGATAGAGGCCAGGCACCGTCATCGGTGACTTAAAGTAGAAGCTCAGCCACTCCTGAATGCCGAGCCCCTTCAACTGCGAGCAGCGTCGTGCTAAGTCGAGGAATAGCACGAGATCGAGCACGATGGGCGCGGCGAGAATTGAGTCACGGCAGAGGAAGTCGACTTTGATCTGCATGGGATATCCCAGCCAGCCGAAGATGTCGATGTTGTCCCAACCTTCCTTGTTGTCTCCGCGCGGCGGGTAATAATTGATGCGGACTTTGTGGAAGATGTTCCCGTAGAGTTCCGGGTACAAGCCGGGCTGAAGGATGTGCTCCAGGACGCCCAGCTTGGACTCCTCTTTGGTTTTGAACGAGCCCGGATCGTCGAGCACCTCGCCGTCGCGGTTGCCCAGGATATTGGTCGAGTACCACCCGCTCAGGCCGAGCAAGCGCGCCTTGAAGGCGGGAGCAAGCACCGTCTTCATCAGCGTCTGGCCAGTCTTGAAGTCTTTGCCGCAGATGGGCGCCTCGTTGCGCCGTGAGAGTTCCAGCATTACAGGCAGGTCGACGGTCAAGTTCGGCGCGCCGTTGGCGAAGGGTACGCCTTCCATCAGTGACGCGTAGGCGTAGATCATCGAAGGCGCGATCATCTCGTCGTTGTCGCCGAGCGCCTTCTCGAACGCCTTCACCGACTGATGGGCAGCGGTGGGCTCGATATAGGATTCGGTGGAACCGCACCACATGGTGATGAGGCGGCTGGCGCCGCTCGTCTTCTTGAAGTCGCGGATGTCGGCGCGCAACTGCTCGGCCAGATCCATCTTGGTCTTGCCTTTTTTTACGTTGGGACCATCGATCTTTTTCACATAGTTGTGGTCGAAGACGGCGGCCCGCGGTGTGATCGAGGACAGAAACGGTTTCAACTGTTCGAGCAGCCGGTGGTCGAGCACGCCGGCATTGGACGCGGACTCGTACATGTTATCTTCGAAAATGTCCCAGCCGGTGAAGACGAGGTCGTCCAGTCCAGCCAGGGGGACAAATTCCTTGATCTTGGGCGAGCGGCCCTCGGTGCGCTTGCCGAGGCGGACAGTGCCCATCTGGGTCAGCGATCCGATGGGCTTGGCCAAGCCTTTGCGGATGGCCTCAACCCCGGCGACGAACGTAGTCGCGACGGCTCCCATGCCGGGGATCATGACGCCGAGCTTGCCTTTCGCCGCCTCCATGGTGCCGTTATTCGCCTCCTTTGGGTGCCTCCTTCCGCCCCCTGGTTTAGCCGCCATCTTGAGCTCGCGGCTGGCCCGCTCGGCGTGGGCTAACGCAGTCTCGCGGTGCTCATGCTCGCGTGCTGACTGCGCATTGGCAAACTGTTTACGGTGACGGCGGCCGTCGGCATCCCACCAATCGGCCATGAAAACTCCGGGGCGTTTTTGATACATGGGCTCCCTCTTTGGTGGCGGTGGCTGGTCACCGCCACCGCCATTAGCAATGTTCTCATACCCGGGTGCGGCCTGGCCAATCCGAACGGCCCAACGCGCGGAATATTCCTCCCAACTGCATGGGAGTGTCATTGAGCGGGGAATCGCCGGACGGATCGACCTAAGAAAGAACGGCTGTCTCTCTATCCATAAGGCTGTTCGTTACCGCAGTCATCCTTCAGCGCCGATTGAGAGGATCACTTCTTTCGATTGGACTCTGGCGCCTGGTGGGGGCATAGTGGAATCACTTCGCAAACCAGCTCTGCAGCCGGTCCCGCGAAGCTGATGTTTGCATGTCGTCCTTGTCGGCGGCGCTGCAAATCTCCTGACCCCGTTGTTCTCCACTAAAATCTGAGCCCACGCCTCCCGGCTTTGCGCGGGAAGCGTGCTCTTCGGACTTGCCCTTTCGAGGGCAGAACGGGAGATTCCATGACTAACATTCGCAGATTCGTTTACGCCACTCTGCTGGCGCTCAGCGCTCTGAGCTTCGCGCCGACGCTGGCTTCCGCGCAGGAGCCGGCGCGGGGTGAGTTCAAGCTACCGCATGACGTGCACTGGCAGAACGCCCTCGTTCCGGCCGGAGTGTACCGCTTCTCATTCGAGGCGGATGGCGGGATGAGCATGCTGTCATTGGCGAAAATGACCGGCCCGCGTGCCGGCTTCATATTCCTGGTCGGCAGCACGGATGAGTCCAAGCCATCTGACTCCAGCCGACTGGTTCTCGAAACCACCCCCGCGGGCAGCTACGTTACTACCATGCAGTTGCCTGAGTTCGGCATGACCCTCCATTTCCCTGTGCCGTCGCAGGCGACGCAGAAACCGATCGCCAAAGCCGGAAGCGCGGCTCTGGCACCGGGCCAATAGTTTCTCGAACCCCAAAGCTGAGGGCCGATATCCAACCAGGTGTCCGCCCGCAGTCTTTGGTTTGTTTGAGTTCGATCCTCCGGCCCGTTCCAAGGCGAGCAACTCAGCTGTGAGCCCCTATCGGAGGCGGCTCTGAGCGGCTCAACTTAAGTCGCCTGAGAACCTCTGTTTAGCCCGCTGGACTGCATTTATTTTCCACTGCACCCACGGCTATGCCGTGGGCTTTCTACTGTCGGCCTTCTTGGCGGCTAGTGCCCTTCCCCATCGATTTGGGAGAATGTTCAGGCGACAGCGGAAGGGGAGCTAGGACAGGGACGCCTGCGAGTTACCGCGCACTTCATCACTGAGGATGATGGCCTCGGCGATTTCCTTCATTGGTCTGCGTTTCTGACGGCTCTGCCGCTGCAGGGTCAGGTAGGCCTGCTCTTCGTTCAGTCCCAGATCGCGTTGCAGAATGCCCTTGGCGCGCTCGACCACCTTGCGGGTCTCGAGCTGTTCTGCCAGCGTGGAGTTGGCTTCCTCCAGCCGCGCCAGTTCGATCTCGGAGCCGACCAGAAACCCAATGGCCGAGATCATGCGAATCTCGCGACGGCGATACACGTGGTGCTGGCGATGCTGCAGGTTGATGACGCCGACAACGCGTCCTCGGCACATCAGAGGCACGGAGAGGAACGCCTCATAGCTATCCTCGGGAAGTTCGTGAAAGAACTGAAAGCGGGCATCCTGCGCGGCTTTTTCCGGAATGGACACCGGTTCGCGATGCTCTGCTACCCATCCGGTAATTCCCTCTCCAACGTGGAGTTTTAGACGGTTGACGACTTCGGGATGCGGGTTTTTGGAAGCCCGCAGCACCAGTTCATCGCCTTCAAGAATGTAGATAAGACAGGAGTCGCATTTCACCAGTGCGGAAGCGAATTCAAGGACCCGGTTGAGGACTTCGTGAAATCCGTCGCCGCTGCCTAAGCGAACGCTGATGTCATGAAGAACGTCAATATGCGAGTCTTCCACCGACATTAGATGAGTCATGAGCTACCCTAGCGGATTGCGCAGGCGGGAGTCTAATTCCAAATTTCGATGGCGAGGATAAAGTATTTCCGTCGTGATTGTTACTAACGTTTCACATCTTTTGCGCTGCGGCTGCATCTGGGCTGAGATGGGCGCACTGCTCCTCCGGCGCCGCGCGTCTCACGGGCGGTTTCTATCGTGCCGGGACGGCCAGAAACCACACCAGCAATCCGAACATGATCACGGCCCCGACCAGGGAGAAGAGAGTGTGCATCGGGTGAAACTGAAAGTAGGGGTTGCGGTTGAACCGGTGACGTATCGCCAGCATAGACCCTCCTTTGCACGCGGGAACGAGTGCGAGTAGGCGACCTGTCTGCTTCTATTGTCGCACTAATTGAGGGCTCCGGCAGTAGTTTTCTGAGAGACTGTGGTTACACCATGGCCAGGCCTGACAAGATCGCTCTCATCACCGGCAGTTCCAGCGGGTTCGGGCTGCTGAGCTCCATTGAACTGGCGCAGGCGGGTTTCCGCGTCGTCGCGACAGATGCGGGATCTTGGACGCCGTGAACGACTGGATCAGGCGGCTGGGGCGGCCAGTGTCGCGGAGCGGATCGACGTACGCGCTCGACGTCACCCGATTTGACGGCCTAGCGGGATTTGTAGAGGGCGTGGTCGCAGAGTACGGGCGGCTGGACGTGTTGGTGAACAATGCGGGGTTTGCCGTCGTCGGATTCGCCGAAGACATCCAGCTCGAGGAGCTGCGGCTACAGTTTGAAACCGACTTCTTCGGCGCCAGTTGCCATGACCAAAGCCGTGCTGCCTACAATGCGGCAGCAGCGCTCGGGGCGCATTATTCAGGTGTCGTTGATCGTGGGATGCACGGTTCGGTGACAGTGAGCAGCTACTCGGCATCCAAGCACGCGCTCGAAGGGTGGAGCGAGTCTCTGGGGATGGAGTTGAACGCGCTCGGCATCAAGGTCGTGCTGGTGGAGCCTGGCGCGTTCCAGACCGACATCTGGACGCGAGGCGCCGGTCATGGGCAAGGCGGCGACCAAAGACAGTTCACCGAACTTCCTGCGCAGCCTGCGCGTGCGCGAGCGGATCGGGAAGCTCCCAAAGGCAGATCCGATCACGGTTGCCAAAAAGATCGTGGAGAATCGCGCAGAACCTGAATCCCAATCTGCGATACGTCGTCGGCCGCGACGCGAAGATTCAACTGGCCATGAAACGCGTTCTACTCTGGAAGTGGCACGAGAAGGTCATCGCCAATTTCCTTAAGATCGACTGATCAATCCTCTCACTTCGCCTCCAAGTCGACGGTCTTTATCGGCAGATCCCAGTGTGCGTCGAGAATCTCGAAGCGGCGCTGCTCTTCGCGCTGGAAAGTATCCTGGTCGGGATAGAGCTGTTTCTGTAGCGCGGCTTCGTCGAAGGGCTCGTTGGCGACGGTTGCGTTCTTGAAGACGATGGTGACGCGGAAATCCCAGCGGCCGTCTTCGGTGGTGTGATAGCGCGGCTGGTCCATCCAGACCTTCACGATCCGCCCCATCTCGGATTCTTTCTTCAGCACGGGATAGTGGTTCTTCTTGAATAGCCTCAGGAATTCGTCGGCGTGTCCCCATTTCGTTTTGTAGTAGTACTCAACCACAAAGGGACGATCGGAGGCTTGAGCGTGGACGGAAATTGGCACGGCGATGGTGATGAATAACAGAGCGGCGAGAATGCGGCGCATGGCGATCACGGGTTCCTCCTCGAGTGCGAGTGCTTTGCTTGTACACCAAGCGCGGGCTCGCATCAATAGGCGCCCTCGGTGAATCGTGAACTCCCTGACCTACCGGATACAGTGCGCGCGCGATAGGGATTCTTCGACTGCGTGGCCGGTCGCTCTACGATCGGTCACTCCGCTCACAATGACAAAGCTTAGGTTGAGAGTGGCTGATGCAATCAGACGACGAACAGATATTGCAGCTCTTTGAGGACGGCGACCGGGCGTTGATCGCCGCCGATGTTGAGGAACTGCGGCGCGTCTACCCTGACGATTATGTGCAGCAGGATGAGGCGGGCACGACCTCTACCCGGCAGGATGTCATTGACCGGCTCACAATGGGCAAGGTTCGATTTGTTTCGATGACCTCGACCGGGCGCCGCATTTGGCTGCTGCGCGACGATGTGGCCATCGTTCGCGGCTCCTAGGACGATGCGGTCGAGCAGGGCGGCAGGAGTTCTTCGTTACGCTATGTGTATGTGGATGTAGTTGTGAAGCGCAACGGCAGGTGGTAAAACGTGGCGTCGCAGCTGGCGAGGGTCTAGGTGCGACCGGGTATTTCCATACCGACGACTGGGATAACGCGGCCGAGACACGGGCCCTGAGCCCATATCATTTCAGGCGATTTAACGCCAAACTTGCGCACCTGAAGCGAGTAACCGTCGACTTCATTTTCAGCGAGGACTTGGCCACAGAGGCAACACTTAAACGGAATGGGCGTATTCGGCATCGGCATCAGAGTCTCCCGACCCGAATGTAGAACGATTACCTGCTGCTGACCGCTGACTCCGGGCTCCTGATCCTGTTCTGCCAATGATTCCACGCGAACCACGCTGCCCCAGCCACGAGCACGATTCCAATTACGGCGTCGAACTTGTGGAAGTACTTGCCCAGTTCACGCCAGTTTTCGCCGAGCTTCAGGCCGAGCCAGGCCAGGCCGAAGCACCACGGCCATGATCCCAGGAAGGTGTAGATGTGGAAGCGGCCGCGGGGCATGCGTGCGACTCCTGCGGGCAACGCAACGAACGTGCGGATTACCGGCAGCAGGCGAGCGATGAAGACGGCGAGGTATCCCCAGCGGGCGAAGAAGCGATCGGCCCAGTCCAGTTCGCGGTGGCTCATCAGAATCCAGTGGCCGAAGCGCTCCACCAGCGGGCGCCCGCCATAGAAGCCGATTTCGTAGGCGACGAGTGATCCCAGATTGCAGCCGATCGCGCCCGCCGTGGCCACCCAGAGCAGTTTGAACGTGCCCTCAAAGACGAGATAGCCTGCGAAGGGCATGATCAGTTCTGAGGGCAGCGGGATGCAGGCCGACTCGATCGCCATCAGCAGCGTGATACCGCCGTAGCCGGTCACGGCGATCACGGACTTGATGAAAACGAAGATGACAGCAAGAATTTTTTCGGTCATGAGGGAAATAATTCTCAGTGCTTAGGCGCCAGTGTTCAATTAAGACCGGGAGCTTAGGGCTGAGATGCGAAAACTTGCATTCCAGTGTAGCGGAAATCTGCTGGCCGAGGTGCGAGGCTAGAACGAGCCTTCCTGGGTAAACGCGTAGCCAGGCAGGGTTGCTCCCTGCGGGCTCTTAGAGACTTTCACCCGCACCGTGGGCGCGTCGGGAGCGGTGATGCCGGCCGGACGCAGCATGGCGTACTGGCTGAAGACTTCGTTATAGACCTTGGTGACCAGGTAGTCCTGGCCGTCGGCTTCGCTGCGCCACACTTGCCCGAGCTGGATGGAATTTACTGCCACGGGACTCTTCCTGATTCTAGCTGGAGTACCTTCAGACTACCCGCCGTTTGGGGAGGCGTCAATTCCCAGATAGGTTACCGAGGGACAGGCGGCGGGCGTGCCGATTGTCGGTCATCGACCTTAGAAGATGTTCGCGCCCGATGCCACGGGCGCTAAGGGCGGGACCGTCTCGCCTTTTGACGGCGGTGCTTGAGGCGCCGCTCTTCGAGGTGAAGCGGGCAGCACCGCACAGCCAGCTGTCCGGCATCTTCGATCAGAAAACGGCGGGATTGGAAACCGGCAACGGGCAATTGCTATGATGAGCGGCACCGTCCAGCAACAGGAAAGGATTGTCATGGCACGCGGAGTCGTTCCCCGTCGGCCCGCCCGAACCGGGCGCCAAGATCGTGTTCAGAAGGTTCGCGTCTCGAGTGCTTCGCCCGCAAAGGTCCCGGCATCTGCGAAGCCGCGCCAGAAGGCTGCTGCCAAGCCTGCGTCAGCCCGGGTCAGCAAGGGAAAAGGCTACAACCCGGTGGCGCCGGAGCGCGTCGCGGAAATTTTGAAGCGCCTTGATCAGCTCTATCCTGACGTGACTTGCGCTCTTACGCATTCGAGCGCGTGGGAACTTTTGGTGGCTACGATCCTTTCCGCCCAATCGACCGACGTGAATGTGAACCGGGTGACGCCGGAACTCTTCCGCAAATATCCGACGGTTGAGGCCTTCGCCGCGCTCACCCCGGAGCAACTTGAGCCCGACGTGCGGTCGACCGGGTTCTTCCGCAACAAGTCAAAATCCGTGGTGGGGGCAGCGAAGAAGGTCGTCGCCGACTTTGGCGGGCAGGTTCCCGAGGAAATGGAGCAGTTGCTGACTCTGCCGGGCGTTGCGCGCAAGACTGCCAACGTCGTGTTGGGCACGTGGTTCAAGAAGGCCGAGGGCGTGGTAGTCGATACTCACGTGCATCGAATCTCGCGCCGGTTGGAGCTCACTACGCAGAATGATCCGCAAAAAATCGAGCAGGATCTGATGCAGGTTATTCCGCGCGAGAACTGGATCCTGTTCTCCCACCAGATCATCTGGCACGGGCGCAAACTCTGCTACGCACGCAAACCAAAGTGCGTGGATTGCCCGCTGGAGAACCTGTGCCATGCGGCCGACAAGACGTGGAGCACGGTCGAGACTCACAAAAACGCAAGGGGATAGAGGATGGTCCTGTCTTTGGCTGATGCGCCAACGCTCCATCAGTGATTGCCAAAGTCGCCACTTCTCGCAAAAAGCGCGAGAAATGGGGCACCCAGCAGTTACTCAAGCGGTGTCCGTTCCCGCACTCTGCTAGACTTTTTCTTCATCCCACGCGAGGTCCTTTGCTCCGATGCGCACATTCGCCCTCTTTGTTATCGTCATAGTCATGAACACCGTTGTGATCGAATCATCCGCCCAGACTCTTCCCGAACCCGAACCCCAGGCCGTTATCGATCCGAAACAAATCGCGTCCAAGCCGAACGCGCAGGTGGAGGCGCGCAGTCTTACCATCGAAAAGCTGTACATGACGCGGCAGATCGGGCGGCCAACGTGGTCACCGGATGGCAAGAGCGTCGCTTTCATTTCAAACATGAGCGGGAGGAATAATCTTTGGGTGGTCCCGGCCGACAGCGGATGGCCGATGCAACTCACGATCAGCGATCAGCGGCAGTCTTCGCCAGCGTGGTCGCCGGATGGCAAGTGGATCGCCTACCAGTCGGACTACGACGGCGATGAGCAGTGGGACATTTTCCTGGTTTCCCCCAAAACCGGCAAGGTAGTAAACCTGACGCAGACGCGAGAGATCGCGGAGCTCAATCCGACGTGGTCTCCTGATGGGCGGTACCTGGCGTATGAAGTGAAGCCAAAAACTTCCGCGGCCTATGAGATCGATATCTACGACATGGTGATGCGCGAAGTGAAGCATCTCACGACGAACACACCCCAGGACAAGCGCAATTCCAATCCCAGTTGGTCGAAAGATGGCAAGTACATTGTCTACTCGCAGGAACAGGCAAAGGGGACGGATTCCAACATCTTTGTCGCAGAACTGGCGACGGCTGCCAGTACTCTGCTGACGCCACATGAGGGCGAGCAACTATATTCCGCCAATGACATTTCGCCTGATGGAAAAAAGGTTTTGCTGACCTCGAACGCCGCGAACGGGTATGACAATATGGGGCTGCTCGATGTTGCGACCAAGAAAATCTCCTGGCTCACCAAGGATAAGTGGGAAATTCGTGGGCACGAGTTCTCGCCGGACGGCAAGCACATCACTTTCAGCGCTAACGTTGACGGGAACGAGGACATCTATCTGTACGACCTTGCGGCGGGAAAAGCCGTGGCACTGCCTATTGCCAAAGGGGTGAACGAACCCGCTGGCGGGCATTCCGCCTTCACGCCAGACGGTTCGCGTCTGCTTTACTACCACAACGGGCCGACTGCGCCGGGCGATCTGTGGGTCTATCACCTCGGTACGGGCAAGTCACAGCAACTTACCCACTCGCTGGTCGCCGGAATGCGTTCCGAGGACATGGTCGAGCCGCACCTGGTGCACTATCCCAGCCGCGACGGCAAATGGACGATCTCCGCGTTTCTTTATGTTCCCTTCAACATGGCGCGCAACGGGCAGAACGCCGCGCTGGTTTACATTCACGGCGGGCCGACATCGCAGACCATGAACTCGTTCAACCGCTTTGTTCAGTACGCGGTGAATCAGGGATACATGGTGCTCGCCCCGAACTACCGCGGGTCGACTGGATACGGAAAACAGTTTCAACAGGCAAATCTTTTCGACATGGGTGGCGGCGATTTGCAGGACGTGCTCGCCGGGGTCGACTGGATCAAGCAGACCGGGCATCTCGATCCGAAAAAGATCGCCGTGATGGGAGGAAGTTACGGCGGCTATCTCAGCATGATGGCGGTGACCAAGGCTCCGGAGGTGTGGGCGGCGGGCGTGCCGATCGTGCCCTTTGTGAACTGGTTTACGGAAATCGAAAATGAAGATCCGGTGCTGCAGCAGTCAGACCTGGCAACAATGGGTGATCCGGTCAAGAACAAAGCGCTCTACGAGGAGCGCTCGCCGATCAATTTTATTGACCAGATCAAAGCGCCCCTGCTGCTGCTGGCGGGAGGGCACGATCCGCGGTGCCCGAAATCGGAGACGCAGCAGGTGGTGGATGCCATCAAGAAGCGTGGCGGGACGGTCGACTCCAAGATTTATGAGAACGAAGGGCACGGCTTCGCGCGGGTGGAGAATCAGATTGACGCCTACAAGCGCGTGGCGGATTTCCTGCTGGCGCACGTCGTGCCCGCGGACTGCAGTTGCTCGGTGACGGAGTGAGGAAGCTTTCCCCTAAGACCAGCCGCCCCCAGCGACTGAAGCCGCGGCCAGTGAGACTCTCATCGGCAGGACTGGAAGTCGTGCCCTTCCCGATCTAGTTAAGCTAGACCCGTTATCTAGATGTCGTAGTAGAGCGCGAACTCGTAGGGGTGCGGGCGCAGTCGGATCGCGTCCACCTCCTTTGAGCGTTTGTAGTCGACGTAGGTGCGCAGTACTTCTTCGGTGAAGACGTCGCCCTTCAGCAAGAAGGTGTGGTCGCGCTGCAATGCGTCCAGCGCGTCTTCGAGCGAACCGGGCATCGACGGCACGCTCGCTAGTTCTTCCGGGTCGAGTTCGTAGATGTCTTTATCGAGCGGGGGGCCGGGGTCCATTTTGTTTTCAATGCCATCGAGGCCGGCCATCAGCATGGCCGCAAAGGCCATGTACGGATTGCAGCTCGGGTCCGGTGGCCGGAACTCCACCCGCTTCCCTTTGGGAGAGATCGAATACATGGGGATGCGGCAAGCCGCCGAGCGATTGCGCCGCGAATAGGCCAGGTTGACCGGCGCCTCAAATCCCGGCACGAGTCGCTTGTAGGAATTCGTGGTCGGCGCAATGATCGCCGATAGAGCCGGGCCATGCTTGAGCAGTCCGCCTACATACCAGAGCGCCAACTGCGACATACCGGCATAGCCGTCTCCGGCAAATAGAGGTTCCCCGCCTTTCCACAGTGACTGGTGCGTGTGCATGCCGCTGCCGTTATCGCCAAAGATGGGCTTGGGCATGAAGGTGACCGTCTTGCCGTAGTGGTTAGCCACGTTCTTCACGACGTACTTGTACAGCAGCATCTTGTCGGCGGAGCGCACCAGCGAATCGAACTTAAGGTCGATCTCGGTCTGGCCAGCGCTGGCGACTTCGTGGTGGTGGCATTCGACCTCTAGCCCGCAGCTCTGCATGGTCAGCACCATCTCGGAGCGCAGGTCCTGGTAGTGGTCGGTGGGCGGGACGGGAAAGTAGCCTTCCCGATAGCGCGGGCGGTAGCCCAGATTGTTCTCTTCCCTGCCTGAATTCCAGCGGCCCTCCTCGGCGTCAATGTAGTAAAAGCCGTATTGTTCGCGCTGATCGAAGCGCACGTTGTCGAAGATGAAGAACTCGGCCTCGGCGCCGAAATACGCGGTGTCGGCAATGCCGGTGGACGTAAGATGCTCCTCGGCTTTGCGGGCGATGTAGCGCGGGTCGCGGTCGTAGCATTGCTTGGTCACCGGATCGACGATGTCGCAGATCAGCACCAGCGTCGGCACTTCGGTGAAGGCATCGAGCAGACGGGAGTTGGGATCGGGCTTGAGCAGCATGTCGCTTTCCTGGATGGCCGCCCAGCCCCGGATCGACGAGCCGTCGATGCCAAAGCCGTCTTCAAAAGCGGCTTCGGTTAACTGGTCGATGGGATAGGAAACGTGGTGCCACAGCCCGGGAAGATCGGTAAAGCGCAGATCGAGGATCTTCGCGTCGTGCTGTTTAGCGAACTCAACAACGGCCTTGGCGTCAGCCATGAGGACTCCTTGCCGGGAGCATCTCCCTTGCAGAAATCGGGCGAGCGGTTGCGGAAGGTCCTGCAAAAACACCCACCTTTGCCGCACAGAACACGGCAAAGATGGGGCACCCGGCAGGCTGCTACAATCGGTCGCGTTGTGCAGGACCGACGAGTGTAAGGCCTGTCTTTGGCAGTGGCAATTCGATTGTTCTTATAGCGGCGATAACTGGACTTTATACTTGACCCGCCGGCGGTCTTTGGTTTGGTTTTGATGGATCTAGTGGCGACCCTCACGGGCTAAAGCCCGTTCGTTTAGCGCCTTTGGTGGCATGGCTAAAGCCGTGCCCTTCCCAGAGCGGTTTCTGGAACCAGTCCGATCAAAGACGGGCTACTGAGTACCGGCAACTGGCAATGCTCGATGGACTTTGACCAGCTCGAAACCTTTCTCGAAGTGGCGCGCCACGCCTCATTTTCGCGGGCGGCGGAGAAGCGTTTCCGCACCCAGCCGGCCATTTCGTCGCAGATTCGCGGGGTCGAGGAGGAGGTCGGGGCCAAGCTGTTCGACCGCTCCGGGGGCAAAGTGTCGCTGACTGCCGCCGGCAAGGCCTTCCTGAAGTACGTTGAGGAAACACTCGACGCTCGCAAGGCGATGATGGTGGCCATTGCCGAGATGGAGCGCGTTCCGCGCGGCGAAATCATCGTGGGGGCCAACGAGGGCACTTGCCTGCACATCCTGCCCTACGTTTTTGCGGACTTTAAGAAGCAGTATCCCGACGTTTCGGTGAACATCAAGCGATCGGATTACGCCAGGATTCTGGAGTCGGTGATCGACAACTCGGTCGATTTTGGCGTCGTTTCCCTGCCCGTCACAGACAACCGTCTGACGGTGGTGCTCATCCATCGAGATGAGTTGACGATTATCGCACCGCCGCACCATCCCCTGGGCAAGGTAAAGTCGGCGCCGATCGCCGAGGTTGCCAAGTATCCGCTGATCGTTCCGAAAGCGGGGCACACGCGCGACGCCATCGAGCAGTTGTTTCATGAACGCCGCCTGAAGCCGAATTTCAGCATGGAGCTGGACTCGAGCGAACTTCTGAAGCGCTTTGTCGCCGCCGATGTTGGGATCGGATTCATTTCCCGCTCCAATGTTGAGGAAGACGTGCGGGCCAAAGCTCTGGCGGCGGTCTCAATCGCCGATGTCCAGGTGCGCCGCGACCTCGCGCTCGTGTTTCGCAAGGACAAGGCGCTCAGCCGTGCCGCGTTGGCCTTCATTGAAATCGCGGTGAAGCATAAATCTACCCAGGAATTGGTGCAGACTCCCAGCAGATGACGAAAGCCGGCTCCAGATTTCTGCTTCTTCTGCTCCTGCCCGCGTTGGCTTTGCCCGGCGAGGGACAAGCTTCCTCTTCGCAGAAGCCGCTGGCCCAGATGCCCCTCACGGCACGGCAACTGATCGCCATCAGAGTCACGGGCAGCAAGCGTTTTCCGGAAGACGCGATCGCGGCATCGACCGGCCTGCAGTTGGGCCAACCCGTCGGCGAAGATGACTTCAAAAAAGCTGCGCGCAACCTAGGTGACACCGGGGCCTTCACCGACATCGGCTACAGCTTTACGTACTCTTCCGCCGGGACCAAGCTCGAGCTTAAGGTCACCGACACCGACAAATTCGTGCCTACGCGTTTTGAGGACTTCGTCTGGTTTTCCGATGCCGAGATTCTGAGGCGTATCAAGCAGCACGTTCCCCTATTCAAGGGAGAATTGCCACTCTCGGGGCGCATGCCCGACGAGGTCTCCGACGTGCTGCAGGCCATGTTGGTCGAGAAAGCGATCCCGGGCCATGTCGACTATGTGCGCGAGGGCAAGCCGGACGGCCCGGTGGAGTGGATCAGCTTCAAGGTTTCCGAGGTGCTGATTCGGGTTCGTAACATCGAGTTCAATGGCGCAGGGGAGGAGGAAAAGCCGGCGCTCGAGGCGGCCGCCCAAAGGCTGCAGGATCGCGAATTCTCCCGCAGCCGGCTCAACCTGCTCGTCCAGCGCGATCTGCTTCCCATCTACCACGCGCGCGGTTATCTCAAGGCCTCGTTCGCCGATCCCGAACCTAAACCAGTGCAGCAACCCAGCTCAGAGCCCCTAGAAGAAGGCCCGCGCAATCAGACCGTCGTCGACGTCACGTTCATGGTCACGACCGGCCAGAAGTACAAGCTGAAAAGCCTCGTCTGGTCCGGCAATCACGAGATCCCGACGGCTACGCTGGAAAAGATGGTCCATATAGAAACCGGACAGCCGGCCAACACCGAGCGTCTTGCCGAAGAGCTGAAGGAAGTCCAAAAGCTGTACGGATCGCGCGGATTTGTCACAGCCACGGTGAAAGCGGCAGCCGGGTATGACGACGCGGCTGGCACGGTCGTCATCGGTCTCGAGGTGAAGGAGGGCTCCGAGTTTCATATGGGCGAGCTCGAATTCCGTGGGCTGGACAATAGCCTGACGGCCAAGCTACGTAATGCATGGAAGCTTCGCGCGGGCGATGTCTACGATGCGTCTTACCTGGACCAATACCTGCCCGAAGCCCAGAAGCTGCTGCCTGCCAGCCTGGATTGGGAGGTCGCATCGCACGTGACCGCCAACGCCCGCGACAAGACGGTAGACGTGGACCTGGTGTACTCCGTGAAGGCTCCCAAGTAGAAGGTGGAAGGTGGCGCCGGGCGCTTTTCCGGATTTTGAAACAATTGCAAATTTTTCTTCCCGATACGGGCTGAACGCGTTAGTCTATGCGGCTGACAAAACAGGTTTTGCCCGGGCCCTCCCCCTGAAATATCACCGGGCATGAGGCGGGGATGCGCGCCAGCGCCTCCCCGCATTTTTACGCGAGTTGAAACTTTCTGTTGGGTTAAGCATCATGGATCGGGGGGGATTGTGCCTCCTGCGGGCAGCAGACGAGGTCACAGCCCGGCTAACTCAAAAGGAGAATTGCTGAATGAAATCGCGCGCGGAGAAACTCGGATTCGCACTGATTTTAGCTGCAGGTCTGGCTGCCTCGGCTTTTGCTGCAGGCGGCAAAGCTTTCACGGGAACGGTTAGCGACGCGATGTGCGGCGCAAAGCACGCGATGGCAGGCGACGACGCCGGTTGCACTCGGGCCTGCGTCTCCAAGGGTTCCAAGTATGCCTTGGTCGTAGGCGACAAAGTCTACACACTTGACACCAGCGACCAGACCGCTCTGGCCACGCTCGACAAACAGGCTGGGGCCAAGGTCACTGTGATGGGGGCCGAGAAAGACAACACCATCACGGTGAGTTCGGTGAAAGCGGCGCAGTAGGCGGCGTCTCCTTCTCAGGTTTGATCTCGCAGCTTCCGGTTGCTGGCAGGCGCGCTCAGGCGCCTGCCACAATTTTTGTGCGCTTCCCTTCAAATTCATATTTCCTTTACAAAGCGTTGTGTTAGATTGTGCTTTCTCAATGTGAATATTTGCGTGCCGGAGGATCACGGAATTGGGCAAAGACATGGTTCCGAAGAGGATTTTCTTCACCAAAGGAGTCGGGAAGCACCGTGAGCGGCTGACTTCTTTCGAATTGGCGCTACGCGATGCCGGTATCGCGGCCCAGAATCTGGTGCGGGTTTCCTCCATCTTCCCGCCCAACTGCAAGCTGCTGGCGCGCAAAGAAGGCGTGAAATATCTGCATCCGGGAGAAGTCGTTTTTGCCGTCGTCGCCGAAAACTCCACCCGCGAACCCCACCGGCTGCTGGCTTCGTCGATCGGGGTGGCCATTCCGGCTGATCGCAACACCTACGGCTACCTCAGTGAGCATCATTCCTTCGGCGAGACCGAAGACGCCGCCGGCGAATACGCCGAAGAACTCGCGGCCGAAATGCTGGCCACGACCCTCAACGTCGAATTCGATCCCGACCGCTCCTGGGACGAAAAGAAGCAGATCTACCGCCTGTCCAATAAAATCGTGCGCACCGCCAATGTCACGCAGTCCGCAGTCGGCGACAAGCGCGGGCTGTGGACCACGGTCATCGCCTCGGCGGTCTTGATCTTCGACTAGTCTGATCTGTGCAGTGGTAGACTTCTCCTCCACAGGCAACGGTCTGCGACGATCGACTGGGTTCTTTTCTTCCTTTTTCTTTCGCACTGATCTCGTTGTGATGGCCGGGCCCACGCTCCTGCTTTGTTGGCTGGAGCGGCGAATCGAGTTCTGGAAAGCGAGTGTTCTGGGGTCGGTTGCCTTGGGTTCGGTATTGGTGATCAATCATTTTGCCGGCGACTACGGCATCAAGATGCTCTACTACCGAAACTTCATCGGCGTCCCGCTCGCTCCGGCGGAGATGACAATTCAGTTTTCTTCCCACGATTATCTTTCCGCTTTCCGGTCGGGTATTACGCTCGCTGCCAACAGCTTTTTCATCCCGTTCCTGTTGCTGGGGTTGGTCGGAGTGATTGAAAAACAGCTGAGGGCGCTCTGTGCCGTGATGCTGGCCGATGTGATCTTGCACTTTGTCGTGCTGCCCAATTGGCAAGAGGGTTGGGTGGCGCTGTTCTATCTCGCCTGCGGGATCTGCGCCGCGACGCTGGTAAAAGACCAGGAAAGGACGACGGTGTGAGTGGGCTGGAGGCGGAAACGTGGAGGGTCCAGTCGCGTATCGGGCAGTACGAGACCTTTGCTTTAGTCTGTGGGCTCGCGGTCCTCACGGGATTCTCGTTGCTTTTTGCCTGGCGCCAACCGTTCTCGGTGGACGAGTACATGGTGCGCCAGACGGCACTTTCCGGCTCTCCGGCTGCAGTGTGGCATATCCTCAGGACGGCGCCGCTTGCCGTCGACCCACCTCTTTATCACTTCCTGAACGTCTACTGCCTTCTCCTCTTCGGACCGTCGGAGTTCTCTACTCGCTTGCTGTCCGTGCTGGCTTATACGGTCATGAGTTTTTTTCTCTACCGCCTCGTCCGGAAATATACGGATGTTTGCACGGGATTGGTCCTCGTGGCTCTCTGCCTGCAGTGTGGGGCGTTTTCTTTTGCGTACGAAGCACGACCCTACTCGCTCGTGTTGGCCGCAGACGCCATGGCGCTGGTCTGTTGGGCAAGCCTCGTCGAGGAGCGGAAAAAGCAGAGCCTCGCCCTGGCTGGTTTGTTCCTGGGAATCGCAATTTGCGGTGGGAAGCCATTGGTTCGGATTCCTTGTGCTGCCTGGATGGCCGTGGCGCTTTTGATTCTCGGCGGCTACGCTTCATTTTCCCGGTACTACGAGGTGTCAGGAATGCCTTCGGGTGGAGACACCTCGACCTTTGCGGACGCAAGCGCTCTCTCGGCCCACCCGGAGTTGCCAGTAGTGCCAGGTGATAACGATCTTTTCTTTCGCCTCGAGGCGCACGGTCCGGAAACGGTGCGCGAGCGGTGCGTCTTCCCCACGGACCCAAGTTTCGTCCGTCTGCTTCACCAGAACACGAATTTCCTGATGCCCCGGGCGCTTCGACGATGGACGAAACTCCCATTCCTGACCTCTCGTCCTTCTTGACGGCTCACCCACAGTTCTATGTGATCCAACGACGCAACGGTCCAGGCTGGCTGATTCAACGGATGCTGGAGGATGATGCCGAAATCGCGCTGCAGGGCACGTACGCTGGGAATCCCGTGTACCTAATACAAGTGCGTCGTTAGTTGCAGGGGGTCTGCCGTCGGAATGTCCAGATTGTCTTCTAACTAACTTAAAAATAAGATACTTTCGTGACATTCAGTGCGAAGCGGCGGGATTATAACTTTAGTAATCAGATGCCCTATCCGATGTAATACTCCGTTAACAGGGATCAGGTATCATAGAAATGGAAGAAAAGACACAGATTGGAGTAGCACTTGGATATCGAAACACGCAGAAAGAAGCAGCGGGCGCTCATGGTGCACTTGGTCGAGCGGAAGGTACGTTCTCGCGCCAAGCAACTCTACGAGACGCGGGGCCAAGAGGAAGGACAGGACCTGAAGGATTGGTTTCAGGCTGAGTCAGAAGTACTTGGGAAGAGCATCCTTGCGCCTCTATATCGGCGACTTCGGACGGACCGTCAAGACTCCCAGGGTATGGATGTCGCCGCCGATCGCTCCGTTCCGGATTTCCCCGCCTGCGACACGCTCGGCTAACGCTAACTGGTTCCGATTTTCGCAGATTTGTCGGGCCTTCCTTTCCCTCCCGCGCTTTCCGGTTTAGAAAGCCCCCCTCTACCGCCTGGTGGCGACTTTTGCGCCCTTGCGTGCTCCGCTGCCCTTCTTTCCCTTATCGAGCCGCTCTAGGACGGCAGCCACGATGATCGGCAGGCCCACGGTCGCGTCCAGGAAGACTTCCCCGAACTTGCCACCCTCGGAGGGAGGCACGAACTTGCCCCACGAGATGGCTTCACTGTAAGGACTGCCCGATAATCCTCCCCAATAGACTGGCTCGGGACAAATGCGTAGTCCGTAATGGTAGCGCTTCAGGGGCACGTTTTCGCCCAGCCGGCGGTGACGCAGCTCGATGAAAGGTCCGAATTGTTGAGACCAGTTGCGCGGCACGCCGCCGCCGATCGTGAAGATTCCCAGCTTCTTCTGCCGCAGCAGAGTAGCCGCGAAGTGCTCCAGATCTTCGAAGGGGTCGAAGCGGATTTTGTGTCTCCCGGTGGACTCGCGCAGGCGGTTGTTGAGCGCCGTGTCGAGTCCCAGTTCCGAATCGCTGAACGCCGGCACGAACACGGGAACTCCCTTTTCGTAGGCCGACTTCAGAATTCCCCGCTGGCCTTGCGCATGCTTGGACAAATAAGCGCCAATGGCATGATTCAGTTTGTAGGAGCACATGATGTCGTTGTGATCCCAGGCCTCGAGCACTGCCGACATGACTTCTTCGACGTCGTCCAGATTCTGCTCGGGCTCAAGTGTGTCGTAGACGCGGTTGTAACCTTGCTCGTATAGTTCTTCGTCGGAGACCTCGGGATTCGCGCGGAAGTGCGCCCTGCCGGTGGCCTCGACAAGTCCGTGGGCCATGAGCGCGCCCGTCGAAACCATCGCATTCACAATGCCGCGATCGATCAACTCGGTGACGATCAGACCTTGCTTGGCAACGGTCATCGCGCCCGCCAGAGTCATCACGATGAAAGCGTCTTCGTCGAGCGCCATTGCCTCGAGCACGTCGGCAGCCTCGCCCAGTTGACGGCCGGTGAAGGCGGTTTTGGCCATCGCCCGTACCAAGCTGTCGATCGAACTGACTTTGGAAAGATCGAGCGGCTCCAGCGGGATCAGCCGGTCTTCGATGGGATTATGCAGGTGACGGTCTTTTCCTTCACCGCCAGCCTGCCCCTGTCCCGAATGCGAGTTGCTATGATTGCCTTGTTTCAAGCGCCAGCCTCCAAGCAAAAACCAGTTTTTCCCGACAAGATACTCTACAGGAACCTTGCGGGTCGCTGAAAGCTGATGGCTGAGAGCTGACAGCTATCCTGCTATATTGATCGCGGAGGTCGGAGCGCGTGCCGCCTGAGAAATTTCGCGTAGCTTTGGTGCAAATGTCGTGCGGTCCGGAGCCGGAAAAGAATCTGGAGAAGGCGCTAGGGCGCGTGGCCGACGCGGCAGGCCGGGGGGCGAAGGTCGTCTGCCTGCCCGAGCTTTTCCAGACCCAATATTTCTGCCAGCGCGAGGATCATTCCCTCTTCGATCTGGCCGAGCCGATTCCCGGCCCCAGCTCCGAGAAGATTGCCGCCGCTGCCCGCAGCAACGGGGTTGTGCTCATCGCGTCGCTGTTCGAGAAGCGGGCGGCAGGCGTCTATCACAACACGGCCGCCATTTTTGACAGCGATGGATCGTTGCGCGGGCTCTATCGCAAGATGCATATCCCCGACGATCCGCTCTACTACGAAAAGTTCTACTTCACGCCCGGCGATCTCGGTTTCCGAGCGCTCGACACCAGCGCCGGACGGCTGGGGACGCTGGTCTGCTGGGATCAGTGGTATCCCGAAGGCGCGCGCCTGACGGCATTGCAAGGCGCGCACATACTTTTCTACCCGACCGCTATCGGCTGGCATCCGGCGGAGAAAGCCGAGTTCGGTGCGGCCCAGCACGATGCCTGGCGCACCATTCAGCGAGCACACGCCATCGCCAATGGGGTGTACGTGGCAGTGGTGAACCGGGTCGGATTCGAGACGGGAAATGTCCGCGGAAAATCAGCCCCGGGACAGGGGCTCGAATTCTGGGGTGGATCGTTCTTCTGTGATCCCTTCGGACGCGTGCTGGCCGAGGGCTCGCATGACCGCGAGGAGATTTTGGTGGGAGACGTCGACCTGAAAGCGCTCGAGGATATCCGTCGGAATTGGCCCTTCCTGCGCGACCGCCGCATCGACGCTTACGCACCGATCGCCAACCGACTGCTGGACTAGGACGAATCGAACGTGGCCAAGCCCCTCCCCCGACATTCAAGTAATACTTTAACTGCAACTCCGGCAGCGCTCGGGTACCGCATGCCCGCCGAGTGGGAACCGCACGCCGCCACTTGGCTGGCCTGGCCGCACTTTCACGGCGACTGGCCGGGAAAGTTCGAACCGATTCCGTGGGTCTATGCGGAGATCATTCGGAATCTGGCGAGACATGAGCGTGTCGAGCTGATCGTTAACGACTCGTCTGGGGCGAGACAGGCGCGCAGGGTGCTGGAACGAGCCGACGCTCTCTCGCACAACATCGGATTCCATCGCTGGCCGACGAATCGCGTGTGGTTGCGCGATTCGGGATGTATTTTCCTCACTCCCCAGCCGGGCTTCGCCCGCCCGGACAGCCGAGGGCGGCTGTCCCCACATGAGAACCGGGAAGGGCACGAGTTCACTCATGCCGATAGAATGCAAAAGAAAACCGGAGCTTCAGCCCCTGAGGGCGCCTTGCTGGCCCTCAAGTTTCGCTTTAACGCGTGGGCCAAATACTCCAACTGGCGGCGTGACGAAAAGATTGGCAGTCTGATGGCGAGGGTCAAAATCCCCACCCCTTCGGCAGGCTCAGGGCAGGCTGTAGCCGCAAAAGACGAGGCTAGGATGCGGCACCCAAGTCCCACCCAGGAGATCCGGCCGCTCTCAGCTGGAAACCGCATCGTCCTCGAGGGCGGATCGATCGACGTCAACGGCGTCGGGACGATTCTTACTACTGAAGAGTGTTTGCTCAGCAAGGTGCAAGAGCGCAATCCGCACATGACGCGAGTGCATTACGAGAAAGCTTTTGCCGATTACCTCGGCGCGCCGCTCACTGTCTGGCTCGGGCGCGGCATCTTCGGCGACGACACGCACGGCCACGTTGACGACCTCACCCGCTTCGTCGCGAAGGACACGGTCGTGACCATGGTCGAGCCCAATTCCAGGGATGTGAACCATGCGCCGTTGCAAGCCAACCTGCGCCGCCTGCAGGCTGCCCGCGATCAGGATGGCCGCCAGCTGACCGTTGTGGAAATCCCTATGCCCCAGCCCGTCATCTTTGAGAACCGGCGGCTCCCTGCCAGCTATGCCAACTTTTATCTTGCCAATGGAGTGGTGCTCGCGCCCGTGTTCAACCGCCCGAACGACCGGATCGCGCTCAACACGCTGGCGCAACTGTTCCCGACGCGTGAGATCGTTCCGATCTACTCGGGAGACTTCATCTGGGGGCTGGGTGCGATGCACTGCATGACGCAACAGCAGCCGGCGTCGGGTTAGTCGGCTCGGACGCTTGCGGTTTCAGATTGCCGATTGCAGATTTCAGATTGAACAGACGGCGGAGTTTGCATTGCCATCGGCAATCTAAATCTGAAATCTGAAATCTACGATCTAAAATCCTCGTGGCCCCGTGGTAGATTCTCCGCATGCCACACGGCGAGATGACCACTAACCGTCTGGAAGCTTTCAGTGACGGCGTGATCGCGATTATCGTCACTATCATGGTGCTCGAACTGCGTGCGCCCTCGCAGCCCACCTGGCCTGCGCTGTTGAAGGTCGCGCCCGTGTTCCTGAGCTACGGACTGAGCTTTCTTGTGGCGGCCATTATGTGGGTCAACCATCACCACCTGATTCACTCCGTGCGCGAAGTCACGGCGCGACTGCTGTGGTCGAACCTGAACCTGCTCTTCTGGATGTCGCTGATACCCTTCGTCACCGACTTTCTCGGGAAAAATTACCGCCAGCCGATAGCGGTAGTGCTTTATGGCCTTGACCTGGCCTTGTGTGGCTCATCTTTTTATCTGCTGCGCACGGAACTGGTGCGACAGGATCAAACGAATCCGAACTTGGTGGACTACCATGCCACCATGCAACGCAAGAACGCGTTCTCCGCCGCCCTCTATTTTCTTTCGGTTCCGCTGGCGTACGTGTCGGTCTACGCCTCCTTCTTCATCTTCGTATTGATCCCGGCCATGTACTTCCTACCCGAAAAGAAGCTGGCGACTCCGCAGCACGAATAGCCCGAAAAAAAGCTGCGGGCCCCAGAAGGGCCCGCACACGAACCGAGAATTTCGCTTCTCACATCTGGGGTGGCGCGCCGGCACCCGTTGGTACGGGCTGCGGCTGGCACGGCCGGGAGGGGGACGTTGGCTGGGGGGGCTGTGGAGTAGTCCCGGTAGTGCTTCCCTGACTGTTTCCTGCTTCGGTAGTGGCAGGCTGATTCGACGAACTCTGATTCGATGACTGCGATCCCGTGGCACCCTGGTTGGTTGCGTAGGGCGGAACCGTTGTGCTCGTAGTCGGGCTGTGGGAGGGCCCATTCTGCGGGGTTGGTGCTGCAGGTGAATTTACACAAGGGACCACGGGTGTTGTCGGATTCGTGGATGGACTGGCCGGCGGTGTCTGCGGCGAGGCCGGGGCAGCCGGCGTCTGTGTTGAACCAGGGCCAGCGGCCTGGGTGGTGATTGGCGTCGGCGGACCGATGATCGACGCCGGCATGGTGTTTGTCGTACCTGGCTGGTTGGCTGCACCCTGAGTCGGTGCAGTCGTTGGGGTGGCGGCTTGTCCTGGAGTTCCGGCAGGTTTCGCCGGAGGCGGCGGAGCACTCGCGCCCCTGGCCTGTGCAATTGCCCAAGTAGCGCCACACAGCAAAATGAATAGCATTGCAAGTCGTATCTTCACGAGACCTCTCACCTAGAAGTGCGCGCGTGCAATCGTGCTCTTCAGTTGCAATTCGCTTCTTCGCCAAGTCTCGGACTTCGCGCGGACGATTTGCCATCCGGTCGATGCCGTAGTCAGGTAATTGATTGCAGTTGGCACCCGGACGCTGTCTATGGGTTGACTGCTGTGGCGCAGTGGGAAGGGCGCAGGACAGTTGCGCCGTTAGCGGCGATACTGAGTGGGTTGTGGGCCTTTTTCCAGTGTCTCGCGATCCCAGATGGCACCGTCTCGCGTGTAGCTGGCGAGCTCGAAATCCTGGGTCAACTCGAGCGCGTCGGTGGGGCAGGCGTCTTCACACAGACCACAGAACATGCAGCGGCTCAGATCGTAGGTGAAGTTGGTCAGTTCCTTGCGGCGGGTTTTTTCGTTGCGTTCGCTTGACACAACGATCAGATGCTCGGGGCACGCCAGCGCGCACAAGTCGCAGGCAATGCACATGGTCTCGTCGGTGTCAGGGTTCACGTTCAGCCGCGGTGCCCCGCGGTAACGCTCGGCCACCTGCGGCCGTTCCAGAGGATACTGCTCGGTGTAGATTTCCTTGGGATCCTGGTAGCGGAAGGTAACCTTCAGGCCCTGCAACAGGTCCACCAGGAATACTTTCCGGAGCAAGCTTGGCATGCCCATGATGCCGTTAGAATACCATTAACCTACGTGCCGGACCAAAGTCCCGGCTCGGTGGCCCCGCACGAGAAGGGGGCCTCTTTTAATTCCCAAACGTCTAGAGCCGCGATACAGTCTTAACATTTGATCCATCCTGAATTGGCCGCTTGGGTTCAGAGCGGCCGAGGGCGGAGATCCAGTGGCAAGCAAAACATTCCGCAAGGTCGTTCTTCAGCTGCACCTGTGGGTCGGGATCACCGCCGCCCTCGTTTTGCTTTTCGCGGGAGCATCGGGGGCTCTGCTGATTTTCGAAACCCAGATCGATCAGGCCTTGAACTACAAGCTCGCCCGCGTCTCACCGTCTGGGTCGGCGCTCTCTCTAACCGAGTTGAAGGCCGCTCTCGAACGCCAGTATCCCGGCTATCGTGTGTTGTCATTCAACATCGCCGAAGCGCCCGACCTGGCTAGCGCTGCATATCTCCAGTCGCCTTCGGGCGAAGGCATCGACGTAGCGGTGGATCCCTACAGCGGGAAGGCTCTGGGGATATGGGACAACAATCGCTTCGCGCGCAAGCTGCACCGATTCCATACCGATCTTCTGGCGGGAGAGGTGGGATCGGCAATCGTCGGTTGGAGCTCGGTGATTCTTTTATTCCTGTCCATCTCCGGCCTGATTCTGTGGTGGCGTAGCAAGATCTTCCGCATTGATCTCCAGACCTCAGGGCCGAAATTTCAGTATGACCTGCACAACACAATCGGGGTTGTCTCGTCCGTCTTCCTGCTGGCGTTCGCTTGGACCGGAGTCGTCGTTCATTGGGGCGACGCCGCCCGTGCTTGGGCGAGCAAAGTCAGCGGGGTGGCCCGCCCGGCCGACCCGCGGCCCGATTCGCCTCCATCCGGAGCGCTGCCCGTGGAGCCCGCAGGGCTGCTGGCGCTGGCGCAGGCTGCCGTTCCCGGCGCGCGGCCTACCGTTATCGAATTGTCTGACCATGCCCGTCCGGCTGTGGTGATCATGAAATTTCCCGAGGATCACACGCCCGCCGGCCGTACCCGCGTTTTTCTCGATGCCTATTCGGGGAAGGTGCTGGCGCTCAACAGTTCGCGCGCTGAACCCGCTGCCGTGGCCTACGTGACTCGCCTCAACCGCGAGATCCACACGGGGGATATTGGGGGCTGGCCCGCGCGGATCGTAGCTGCCGTCTTCAGCCTCTCTTTGCCGGTGCTTGCGTTAAGCGGTCCGCTGCTATGGTGGCAACGAAGGCAGCGAAGATAAAGCGAACAGGAACGCAAGGCGAAGCGGGAACTTTTTCTGCCTTCTCAGCGTATCCAGTGGGAGAGGAAGTTATGAAGGCCTACTTCACCAACCTGCCTACCAAGATCTGGATGCTTTTGGTTGTACCCGCGGTCGTAATTGCGTACCCGGTCGTCTCCGTCGTGGTCCCGGCCGTGGTGCACGCGGTTGTGCCCGATGTGGTGCGAACGGTGCTCAGCGTGATCTAAGTCCGATCACAAGAAACCAGCGCTCGCCTGCAAAGATCGGCTGCGAACATGTTCCCTGCGCCCGTCCGCAAAACGCTAGAATGTTGCCGAACCGTGCCTCGACATAAAACAGCCACCAGGAATCACTCTAAGACCAAACCGCTAAAAAGCGAGGCAGTCTCGGATGAACTTTGGATGGAAGAAGCCCTGCGCTGTGCCCGGCGCGCCCTCGAAGCCGCCGAGGTGCCAGTAGGCGCCGTCGTTTTGTGCGAGGGACGCATCGTCGGCCAGGGATGGAACCGCAACATCCGCGAATCAGATCCCACCGCCCACGCCGAGATCATCGCCCTGCGCGAAGCAGGTACAACCTTGGGCAATCACCGCCTGGGAGACTGCCAGCTGTTTGTTACAATTGAGCCGTGCGCGATGTGCGCTGGCGCCGTGGTCCATGCGCGCATCAAGCGTTTGGTTTACGGCGCAGAAGACCCCAAGGCCGGGGCGGTTCGTTCAGTAATGCAGCTGCTGAATTGCCCGGCAGTGAACCACCGTGTTGAGGTTCGCGGCGGAGTTTTAGCTGCCCGTTGCGCGGAAGTGCTCCAGACGTTCTTTAGAAACCGTCGTTAGTCGCGGGTCGCAAGCGTTAAGCCGAGACCGCATCGTCCGAGGCGGAGGGGTGCGTGAGTGGTTGAAACGATCCGCCTCGAGTGACTAGACATAGATACTCCTCACTAACGGACCGGGTCCAGCTCAGCCTGCCGCCTCGGACAAAAGGGACTCCACCTTCTTGTCGAGGTCACGCGCGACTGCGAGTGCGTCGGCGTTCCCGTAGGGAGCTAGAAAGCTAGCCATTCTGTCGTAAGAGATATGCACGCCGTCCGAACGCTCGTCGACGAGCACGGTGACTGGAGCGTAAGAGCCAGCGTCCGGAACGCGCTTGGCCATTTCTTGCATGATGAGCGGATTGCCCATGATAAGCCGGACCATCCGAGACTTGTCGGGACTTGTCGCTTTACGGATTACAGCGCCATGGTCGAGCTCCATGAAGAGCATCAATCCGGTTCTGCCCAATCCCTTGCGAATCGTGCTTTCGAGTTCTGAAAACGTCCTTGTAGCTGCGGTCGTCTTTGCAAACTCAACCATGTCCGGATGGCCGACAGCGCCCTTAATCGAAGCTAGCACCTCACCGAATGGCCGGGACGATGTCAGGGAGAAACGCTCAACCTCAATTTTGCCTATCATGGCCTTGATCCTTTCTTCTCACTCTCGAGGAGATTGCCGAGGACCTCTGGCCAAGTTTTCTCGAAGTCGGCGTCCCGTTGTAGTCCGTGCTCCAGCACAGCTTGTATTCGGTGCTGGGCCTCGGGCCACGTCAGCGCGGTCCCAAACGAAGTGAAAGCGTCCAGGAGTCGGTCGGCTGAGGGCAACGAGACATGGTTAACGAGATTCTTCGCGGCGGCGAGAGCGCGACGGTCGAACGAGGCAATTCTGCGCGCGAGTGCATCGACAAAGCCATCCAGCTCGGCGTCCGGAAGCGCTCGGTTGACATAACCGTATCGCTCAGCGGTTTCGCCATCGAAGTCATTGGCGCTGAGAACGATTTCGAGCGCACGCCCGCGACCGACTAGATGGGGCAGCCGTTCGGTACCGCCGCCGCCGGGATGCAGGCCAACCCCGAGTTCGGGATGGCCGAGCCTCGTGTTCTCGCGCGACGCAAAGCGCATGTCGCAGGCGAGAACAAACTCGCTGCTTACTCCCCGGACGCAACCCCGGATCTTGGCAAGACTCACCACCGGGGATTTCGTGATGCGCACGAACGTATCCATCAGAATAGGTAAGCCCGAGGGGCCAACAGTGGTCATAATGTTTCCGATCTTGCCCGTCAGATCGAAGTGCGACAGGTAAAAGTCTGGAATCGCGCTCTCGAAAACAACCACACACAGGGTCTCAGTCGTCTCCATCCGGACAAGAACGTCTTGGAGGGCTTGCAAGATGTCCGCGTCCACGACGTTGAAGGGTGGATAGTCGAAGACGACTCTCCAGTACGCAGGCGTTTCCTCAACCACCCGCATGGGCGCCGCGGTATTAATTGTGGTCATGGTTCGTCCTCCTTAGATTTCAATCGAGCGGGACGGCGAGGTGATCTTCTTCTCTTCATAAGAGCGCATGCGCGCGAGTCCCTGATCGGAGACGCACAATCTCATGAAGAGATTTCGCTCGAGAGCTAGTCCTTGAGCGAGAGGGGTATCGGTAGCATTGCGGACAACACGCTTGATGTAGCCGAGTGATTCCGGTGTATGTGAGGACAGCCGTTTTGCAATCTCCATCGCGCGATCGACGGCCCTGCCGCTGACAATTTGGTGCACAAGGCCCTTCTTTTCGGCCCCGCGCGGATTTAGCGGTTGCCCCATAAGGATGTGCGTGAGTGCGGGCGCCGTTCCGATAGTGCGGGGCAGCCTTTGTGTGCCGCAGCGCCCGGCAGGAGACCGAGTTCTGCCTCCGGCAACCCAATTAGATAGTCACCATCCTCAGCGATACGGAGATCGCAGGAGAGTGCGAATTCGAAAGCCCCGGCAAGGGCGGTTCCGGAAATCGCGGCGATGACAGGCTTGGGCATGCTCTCGCACAGCGCCATAGCCTTGTCGAAGAATCCTCCGTGGTAGGTTGCGCTGTCCGGCCATTCGCGACCCGAGGCGCGCACGGATTCGGCGAATTCGATGAGCGCAGGAATGCTGAAGTGACGATTGAAATAACCCGGAGCGCCCCCCGTCCCGATCACCACACGAATGTTGGGATCGCCGGCGAATTCCTCCAACGCTTGTGTGAGCGCGCCGCCCATCTCAGCATCGAAATAAATGCGCTTTGCACTGCCCAAGGTAATGACCGCAATTCCACCGGTTGTTTCTGCGGACAAGACGTCGAAGTTCATCGATTGTTCAGTTTGCATGGGCTGAATCCTCAACGATCTCCGGGTATCGAAAACAATCCACAGTGTGATCGGTCACCATTCCAATCGCCTGCATGTAGGCGTAGGTAACGGTTGGACCGACAAAGTTAAATCCCCGGTTCTTAAGGTCTTTGCTGAGTTTCTCGGATTCGGGCGAAAGCGCCGGTATCTGCCGCACGGTTTTCCAACGGTTGGCTATGGGCCGCCCGTCGACAAACCGCCAACAGTAAGAGTCAAAGTTCCCGAACGCTTCCTGGACCTTGAGAAACGCGCGGGCGTTATGCACCGCAGCTTCGATCTTCATCCGATTGCGGATGATCTCGCGGTTGGAAAGAAGCTTCTGAATTTGTTTCCGGGAATATCGCGCGACTTTCTTGGGATCGAACGCGTCGAAAGCACGCCGGTACCCTTCACGCTTTTTCAGTACGAGCGACCAATTCAATCCGGCTTGCACGCCCGAAAGAATTAGCACTTCGAAATGTTTACGGTCCTTGTGCACGGGGACGCCCCACTCGCGATCGTGATATTGGACCAACAGCGAGTCATCTAGGTTGACCCAGGAGCACCGTTTACCGAGATTCGCCGCGATGCGCATTGAAAGGACTCTAACTGACTAGGACAATGAAATATCCGAGTGATCAATCGAAACCATCAGACGATCATCAATCGGCAGGAGCCGTTTATCCCGCATGTATGCCCGCCTCTTCGTGGGAAACACGATGCCTTGGGCGGTTACGTTGTCCGAAACATATTGAGCCGCAGCGAAGCGTCCCGAAGCCTCCACATGGTAGTCATGCCGGCGAAGAAGAAAGTCTGAGCCGAAATAGAAACCCAGCTGTCTGCTGTGGCTCGCGATGTTCGCTGGGTACGTTACACGGAGGCCGCCCCACGCCTCGCCCTTTTCGTGCCATGCCTCTATTTTCTCAACGGCAAAACCGGGCAGTTCGGAGTGGAAGGGCGTTGTTAGATACGTCCAGAGTGCGTAGCCGTTGAAGTAAGCTCGATCGAGACCATCCCAGGGAGCATCGACCGCTTTGCCCTCGGCGTGCTCTGAGGGATGAAGCCGTTCTTTGACAACAGTCCCATTCATTCTTTCGATCGCGATCCGGCTCGCTGTAAAGTCGGTACGCTGGTCATCCGGACCATAGGGAGCCACTGAGGCCCATTCGCGTTTGGTCGCCACGGTCATACGGCGGCGCGTTGGATCTTGCGGCGTACCCTTCATTGTAAACAATTGACCTCCGGTGACAATCGTGGCCTGTACTTTCTCAAAGCGCTTCCATCGGTCCAAGCCGCCGTGTGCTGCAAGCGCTTTATGAAGTAGTTCAGGGGCCATGTTCACTTCTTGCCTACTGCCGCGTCTTCAATCACCCTCGCTACTTCTTTGGGGTGGGACAACATCACCACATGGCTCGACGGAAGAATCGTAGTCGTAGCGTTGATCTGCTTGGCCATGCTCTTTTCTTGTTCAGGAGCAATCATGTTGTCATTGCTTGCCACGATGTACCACGATGGTTTGTTGTGCCACGCCGCCGCGGTGGGTTTTGCCTCGAAAATGGAACCCGCCGTTTGAGGCTGGACCGCAACAAGAAGCGCCTTCTCTTCATTGCTCAGATCTTGGGCAAACGCCGTCTCTATACCTTCCGAAGACAACAGGAGAAACCCGTCTGAAAGTGGTTTCAGTTTTGTGAGACCAAGTGGCGGCGGGAACGGCTTACTGATCTCCGTAATGGTCTGGTTCGTATCCGGAGCGAACGCGGCAACGTAGACCAGGCCAGCAACCTTCGGATCATTTCCCGCCTCGGTGATGACCAGACCACCATACGAGTGGCCGACGAGAATCACCGGCCCCTCTTCAGCGGCAATGGCGCGCTTAGTCGCTGCAACGTCGTCTGCGAAGGAGGTTAGCGGGATTCCGACCGACTCTACATGGAAGCCTTTGGATTGAAGCAAAGGAATGACCTTTGACCAGCTTGAGCCGTCGGCAAAGGCTCCGTGAATGAGGAGTAAGTCCTTGGCGGGCGCGCTTTGCGCCATGAGCGACCCTGCAGTAATGAGAATTCCGAGCGAAGCAACAGCCAGCATTGTTTTCATGAGACTGCCCATGCAACCTCCCTTTTCCGGTATGAGCATAGGCGATGCCGTGATGTTGCATCTTGCTCGTTTCTACCGATTTTGTCGTTTATTGCGGCGGGAATGGATGCTGGATCGGCAGAAGCGGAGGTAGGGACTGTACTAGCGTTTCTTGACCACAAAAAGATCGAGTGCGAACTGCTCAAGCAGCTTCATTGGCCGTTGCGTCCGATCGGTTTTAGAGCGGAAAATCGCGCCATAAAGCGAATTCAGAATAAATCGCGAGAGGTCCATCGTTGGCACATCAGGATCGATTTCACCCATCTGTTGTGCTTGCGATACGACAACCGCGATCCGACGAGTGGCTTCGTCCAGAAGCTCAGCGACACGCCTTTTGAGCGCTGGCGTCGCGTTCGTAATTTCTGATGCAAAGTTGCCCACCAGGCATCCGCGCACATATCCGTAGCGCCGCATTTCCTTCAGTGTCAGCCGGAAGTATTTGCGAAGCCGGGCCACGGGGGAGGAGGCGTTTTCCAACTCCAAAAATCCAAGCGCATAGGGGTAAAACACATCCGACGCCGCGATCGCCAATTCTTCTTTGCTCTTGAAATAATTGTAGAAGGACCCCTTTGGAACCTTGGCCCCACTGACAATATCCTGCACGCTGGTACCGTTGTAGCCGAACTCGTGGAATAGGCTTATGGCCGTCTTCAAGAGCTTCTCTCGTGTTGCGTCTCCTCGCGCCAATGCCACCTCGTCACTCGTTAGAAGGATACGATGCCTGCGCGACGTTGTAAGGTCTCAGGCAGGGATACCACACTATCTAGCCTGGTGTTCGCGTCTCCAGTGTCCCGGACTGGCTCCGACGACGCGATGAAAGGTTCGCGTGAACGCGGGCTGGTCTCCGAATCCAGACTGCACTGCCACATCGCAAAGAGGCAGTTTTGTTTGAACGAGAAGTTCTTGCGCGCGATCAATGCGCTGGCGAATCAGCCACTGGTGGCTAGAAATGCCAAGCGCAGCTTTGAATGCGCGTGCAAAGTGGCTAACCGAAAGCCCGCACTCTTTTGCCAGGTCGCAAAGCCGAACGCTACCGTTCAAATTCTCGCGGAGTAGTTCAAGCGCTCGTTGCTTTTGCCACTTTGCAAGTCCTCCCGCTGCTGGGACTTGCGCTCTTGCAATTCTTCCATACCTCTGAAGAAGATGAGCCCCCAAGGCCATCTGGAACTGATCTAACGCTAGCGAACAAGGCTTCTTCTCCATGTTGAGGGAAGGAAGAACGTTCTTTGTCATTTGCGCCAGGACGATATCGTGTTCGTTCACTGATTGCTGGAGCTCGGAGACTGGACCGAATCCCAAATCTTCCGCGATGTCATCAAGACTCTCTCGAGGCACGTGATAGTGGACGAAGTCAAATGCCTGATCGGCCGAGCAGGCCGGACGGGCGTCAAAATCGATTACGTTCGATCGAAACGTTGGTACGTAGGACGTCGGCAGCTGTTTTGCATCCGCCCAAAGCTGGTATCCACCCAAAGGGATAGAGCGAAGACTGACTGAAACAAGAACAGCCTTCACGGCCGACACCTTAACGATTCGCGTAGAAAGCCCGAATGGCGACTGGAGCCTTGTGATCGTAAAGTTGTTCTCGTTCTTCCACAAAGCAGGTACCTTGGAACGAGACCGCTCAGTTAACTGAAAAAACGCGACGGAAGGAGCGAGTGACACCTCGGACGGTCGGAAAGCTCTGCTATCTTTTGAAGACACATCGGGCTGTGCCATCTGAGTTGGGTAATGCGGCCGGCCGTCGATAAATACGACACGATGCTACCACAGTTCTAAGACGACCGGTCATCTCCCGCTTTTCGGCTAGGGGCTCCCAGACAGCCTGATTGGGTTCGCATGTGACTGCTTGCTGAGCGCGCAGTCGCAAGACCAAAAGTTTCTCCTGGACTTCGATTGTGACTCTGGCGAAAAGGGAATCTATTTGGCAATGTTGGAAAGTACAGCCTTTCCGCCCAGGATTCGAAAATCGTTCTAACATCTTAAAGATGATGACAAGAAGAGAGTTTTTTCGGTTGGCTGCACAATCTGCGACAGCCGCGATGCTGGCCCGTAATCACAGAGCTGCGGCGGAACGGAACGAAGCGCATCGCGTAACTCCGCGTCGCGGACGGCCGCTCCTCGATTTGCAACAGCGGTTTGTGGATTTGCGTTTCGGCATGTTCGTGCACTTCAACATGGCGACATTTCAGGACCGCGAATGGGGTGATCCGACAGCACTCCCTGATCTGTTTCATCCCGCCGCTCTCGACACGGATCAATGGGCCGCTGCGGCGCGGTCGGCCGGCATGACTTGGGGCTGCCTGACGACGCGGCATCACGATGGCTTCTGCATATGGCCGACAAAGACATCGGCGGCAAGCGTGGGGCAGACATCGCATTCGGCTGATGTTGTGCGGGCCTACGTGAATTCATTTCGCAGGGCAGGCCTGCAGGTGGGCCTCTATTATTCGATCCTGTCGCTGCGCGACGATATCCGCCATTTCAACATCACTCCGGCCAAGGTAAAGCTCATCAGAGATCAGCTGACGGAACTGCTCACCGGCTATGGAGAGGTCGACATCCTCATCACTGATGGATGGGATGCACCGTGGAGCCGTATTACTTACGAAGAGGTACCGTTCCGGGAGATCTATGAGCATATCAAGAATTTGCAGCCCAACTGCCTGCTCTGCGATCTCAACGCCAGTCAATATCCTTCGGGCGGACTCTACTATTCCGATGTGAAGGCGTTTGAGCAGAATGCCGGACAGAAGGTCCCTGAAGACAGCGACGTGCCGGCACTTTCATGTGTGACCCTTACGGACGGTTGGTTCTGGAAACAGCGGGACGCGAATGGACATCTCAAGGCGGTGACGACCGTGGTGGACGAGTGGCTAGAGCCGCTGAATCGCAGACACTGTAACTTGATTCTGAATGCTCCCCCAACCCGTGAAGGACGCCTGGCTCCGAACGTTATGAGCCGACTGGAAGAGATCGGCAAAGCGTGGAAGCATCCCGGGCCCATGGCAAAACTCAGCGAGCACGTTGTAATCACGACACGGAACCTGGCGAAGGACAAGCCCATTCATGCTAGCTCCTACCCAGATACCGTGGGACCGGATGAGGCGAACGACGGTGACTTCAGATCGAGTTGGTACCTGGATGAAGGCCAAACCTCTGGCTGGTTGGAATTGGATTTGAGAAAGCAGGAGAGCTTCAACGTTGTCTCGCTGGTGGAGCCTGTCGGTCGATGGGATGACTACCCGCAAAGCCGCATCCGGAGTTATCGTTTTCAGCGCTGGGACGGCGTGAAATGGATCACTCTGATGGGCGGTGAAACACCAGCACCGACGACAATTCTTCGTATTCCACGCGTCTCAGCGCAGAGGGTCCGACTACTGTTGGAGCCCAGCAAAGAGATGCCCCACGTGGCCGAGATTGGCGTGTATGACGAACCCGCCTAGGCAAAGCCAATCCCCGAATGAAAACGTGCTGAAACAACATCCTGGCTCCTGCATTGGTCAAAGATATCGGTTGTCAACGCATTTGCGAGTTTTCTGGCTTGGCCAAAGATCGGCCCTTGTCGATACAAACATGACCTCGCCATCTGAATAAGTGAGTCGCTCATCCCGACAACCCAATTCTCAGGAGGTCCGCGAATTCCACCGGACGGCGACAGTCCACGCTCATCAACGTAGCACCCGGTAGGTCTGTTGGTCTGTTCGGCAATTCGGAAGTTTTCACACGCCTGGGCGCGCAACGACAGAGCATTGCCGCCGCAAGGCAATTCACTTGCGCGCCTGGCCTGGCCTGTTTGTCTTAGCCCTCCATACATGAAGATTCTTTGGCGCCAAACCTTGGCGAGGAGGATCAGAATGCAACGCGGAAGTCTGGCAATGGTCAGTCGCAAAGATGGACCCTCAGTCTGGCAATTTCGCCGGTCTGAAAAGGATTTGCATGGAATTCGAGTCCAACGGAAGAGAGTGATTGGCACAGTTGAGCGCTATCAAGACGAGGGTGCTGCCCGCAGTGCGGTCACGGTCTTGTTGCAAGAACTAAATTCGTATAAGCCGAGGGTGGGTTCTCGCTCGATTACAATCGCGCAGCTTTGCGGTCACTTCGAGCAGCGAGAACTCGCTAAGGAAAATGCCTGGCGCAGTTATGCAACCAAGAAACTTATCATGCCTATTTAATCCGCTGGATTCTCCCTCACTGGCGGCAATACGAACTGGCCGAGGTTAGAACCGTACAGGTGGAGTCTTGGCTTCGCTCACTGCCATTAGCGAAGGGCAGTTGTGCCAAGATCCGAAATCTAATGTCCCTGCTATTCAATCACGCCTGCCGGTATGAATTGTTTGATCGGAACCCAATTTATCTAGTTCGTCAGAGTGCGAAGAGCCGCAGAACACCAACCGTCCTGATGCCCGCCGAAA
Source organism: Candidatus Sulfotelmatobacter sp. (assembly GCA_035511455.1). Taxonomy (GTDB): domain Bacteria; phylum Acidobacteriota; class Terriglobia; order Terriglobales; family Acidobacteriaceae; genus Sulfotelmatobacter. Next base: position 142,555 of record DATKFH010000119.1, read on the forward strand.
TCAAGGCGTTGGTGGAGAATTTGCGGATTCGAGAACGCACCTTGGTTCTCTTGGCAGTGTCCACCGGCTTGCGGCAGAGCGAGTTGTTCGGGTTGAAATGGGGCGACATGGACTTTGCCCAAAGAACGATGAACGTAACGCGATCCATCGTCTACGACGTCGTCGGGCCGTGTAAGACCGTGTCGTCGCAAAAGCCGGTGCCAGTGCATCCGCTCCTTGTCGAGTCTCTCTTGGACTGGCGAAAAAAATGCATCGCCACTAAGCCGGATGACTGGGTTTTCGCTAGCAGGCGCTCCCGAGGAAGGGGGCCGTATTGGGGCCAAGCGATTTTGCGCAAATATTTCAACCAGCACATGCGTGTTTTCGCTAGTAATCCCACGTTATCCAGGAGTCGGGCACGGCAGATAACCCTCACAACACAGGCCGTCATTGGCAAGACGCGGGATGATGGCTGCTCCGAAGCCGATTCGCATCCTAAGTGTGCGGCGTATCATCGAAGCCATCATGTTGCGCCGTCCGTGACAATGACTTTGATTTGGCCCTTAACTTCGTCGCCCGGAGAACAGCGTGATTTCCTTCACTTGAATCTGGAATCCCGTCCATTCATTACCTCCAACTCAAAAGCGATACGTTATCCACGGCGATATGTAGCTCATGCTGGTTGTCGCGTGGACGGACTGTTCCTCAAATGAAGCATTGAAAACGTAGATGTAATTAACGTGAGTCGAGAGATGACGAGTCATCTGCCAATCCAGCTGCGCGATGGGACGGCTGCCTTCGTATCGCGACTTTACACCATTGCTGGGCACGATGAGGTTGCCTGCGATTCCATACAGTCCGTCGTTCGAACTTTCACGCCAAAAGAATCCCCAGCCAGTCGACAGCGTCAGACGCTCAGAAAAGAAGAGACCAAGTGAAGGTTCCAGACGGATGGCGTTGTCTGGTCCTAAGATGTTCGCGCGTCCAGAATATGTGCCGCTCTGGAACAACGAATTGAATGTCTGGAGATCGGGGTTTGCTGGATTCTTATCCCGCTCGCCAAATCGGTTGCTAATCCGATGCGCGGACGCCAGCGGACGGATGTAAGAGAGTACGAATTATCGGCAGCTACACGCCACGCGTTGATTGTGGCCGACGCCAAAACTACCGAACTGATAGATCGCTTCGACGTCGTAAGCCCACGGTCCCCGCTCGGCCCAAATACGCGCACCCAGAGTGTGCCGCTTCTCATGTCCTGCCCCTTGGCTAAATACCGTGTGTTTTAGATCCAAACCCAGATAGTAGAAATCGAGCGCCTTTCTTTGCGCTTGGTCTAGGGCATGAGTTGCATAAAGGCCCCAAAAAGCGAAGTCGTGCTGCGGAGGATCGTCGAAGACTCCCGGCTCGTTTTGCACCGGCTGGGTTGCGAAGCCGTCAAGCTGCCTCTTTGGAGATTTCCAAGACAGTCGAACGCCGTCGAAACTGAGTGGCACATTAGGCCCTTCCCGCAAGTCGACGACTCGACCGGACCCGAAGGCCATCTCCTGGCGCCCAATGCGCATGGTCAGTGAAGAATTTGCCCGTGGCTTTAGTATTACAAATTCAAGGAAACCCCGGTGCACGTCGAGTTTGTCTTCGTCTAAAGGGCGCGGACCTCCGGTTCGTCCCTCTTCGAGTGAGCTGTTGAGTTTGCCGAAGAATCGAAATCGCTGTCCCGCATGTAAGTCGACGTGAAACAAATAGCGCTGCAGAAGATAACCGCCCTGGTCATCGGGGCTGAGACCAAAATTCGTATTGTGAAAGCGCTCGTAGGTCTCGCGGATCTCACCGCCAAGGGACAGGAAAACGTTTCTATCCTCATTATTAAGCGGGATGAATTTGATCGGATCCCAAGAATCGTCGCGTTTCGCCGGATCGGACAGAAAGCCCCAATCCTCTTCAAAACGAGGAAGCGGATAAAAGGGGCGCGGAAGCGAAGCCGGTTTTTCTTGTCCTATCATTCGATTCGCCCCTGCAATGACCACAAGCAATATCAACACCTCTAAGATCCTGAACACTATTTGCACTCGGCTCTCATCCGTACGTCAGAAATGGCTCGCATTTTTGCAGCTACAGGTTTAGCGCTTCAATCACGAGTCGGGCGACAGCACCGCCGGAGTATTGCGGGTGTCCGGCAATCAAGTTGCCGTCGATTCGACCACTGACTTGAACACGACCGTGCTGGTCCATCGTGCACTGTGGTCTTCAGCAACGCTACGTGGTGCGGAACGCAATTGCGGCTCCAAAGAAAAACGACTGAATCTGAAGAATGTCAGCAGATGCCAGACGGACGAGATCTCGCCAATGGTGAAAAACTGGGCAGCACCAGGGTTACGAAATCTTCGCTAGCGTTCGGAAACGTCTCTTGTCAATCTTTAGCGCGCGAATCCTCGATTCAAGCGTCGAACGCGGAATCCCGAGTCGCGCCGCCGCTCCTGAGGGCCCGAATACGCGCCCGCGGCTTGCGCGCAGCGCATCCTCGACGATCGCCTTCTCGTGCGCGGCGAGCGAGCTGGACAACCCGACCCCGGCCCCTAATCGCCCCCCCCGCGAAGACAGCCAGCTCTCGTCGACCGTGAATTCGTCGGTGTCCGAGACGATCACGGACCGCTCGATGACGTTTTGCAGCTCGCGCACGTTTCCGGGCCACGGATAGGACTGCAGACAGTCGAGTGTCCGCTTGCCCACCCGTCGGAATGTCTTCCCGGCCCTTCGCGTGTACCGACCGATGAAGTACTCCACTAGCATGGGAATGTCTTCTCGCCGTTCCCGCAATGGAGGCATCTCGAGGGGAAACACGTTGAGCCGATAAAACAGATCCTCGCGAAACGTGCCGTCCGCCACAGCCGCCATCAAGTCACGATTCGTCGCGGCGATGATGCGAACATCGACCTGGATCCGCTGTCGCCCTCCCACGCGCTCGAATTCCCGCTCCTGGAGGATCCGCAGCAACGCCACCTGTGTTTCGGACGATAGTTCGCCCACCTCGTCCAGGAAGATCGTGCCCCCGTTCGCCAGCTCGAAACGACCGAGTTGCCGTTGCACGGCCCCGGTGAATGCGCCTTTCTCATGACCGAAGAGCTCCGAGGCAATCAAGTCGCGTGGAATGGCCGCGCAATTCACCGCGACGAACGCTCGTGAGGCACGCCGAGACCGCCGGTGAATCGCTCGCGCGACGAGTTCCTTTCCCGTGCCGGTTTCACCGGTGATGAGCACAGTCGAATCGCTGCCGGCGACCTTGCACACGCGCGAGAGCACCGCCATCAACGTTGGCGAGGCGCCGACAATCTCCTCGAACATCGAGGCTTTGTCGACTTCCTCACGCAGAGCGACGTTTTCCTGCTGGAGCCTCTCCTCGGCACTTTTGCGATCGTCGATATCGGTACAAGCGACATACCAGCGGATGATTTGTCCCTGGTCATCGCGAACTGGGTTGGAACGAGCCAAAAACCAGCGGTAACTCCCATCGACCTTGCGCAGCCGCAACTCCAACTCGTAGGCCGAGCCCGTAGAGACAGCACGATCAAAATATTCTTGCTCCTGGCCTCGGTCATTCGGATGAACGAACGCACCCCTTTCACGCGACTGCCGCCACTGTTCTAGACTAAAGCCCAGGTAATCAAGTCCGACGCGGTTGATATGAAGGCGTTCTCGGTTGGGTCCGTATACACCAACAAGTTGAGGCGCGAAGTCCAGCATCTGCCGAAGCTCTGCCTCGCTCTTGCGCAGCGCCGTTATGAGTTCCTCATGCTCGGTCACATCCATCTCGATCCCGACGAAACCCTGGAACATCCCACCGCTGGTCGCAGGCGTTCCGACGCACCGCACATGACGAACTGACCCGCCTGGACGCACAATTCGTGTCGTGAAGTCGAAGCCGCGATGCTCTGCCAGCACCGTGCGGATTTCCTGAGCGACGAACTCCCGATCGTCGGGGTGGACGAGCTCCATGTATTCCGGGATGCTCGGCGCCGTACTGCCGGGGTCGAGGCCATGAATCGCAAACAGCTCGGGAGACCAGTGCCCGAAACCGGCCGCGTTGAACGTCCAACTGCCCATGTGCGCCAGCCGCTGTCCCTCGGCAAGGTAGAACTCGGCTAGTTTGCGTTCCTGAACGTCGAGATTGGCGCAGACCCAGCTTTGCATCGCGTGACTCAATTCGGGTTCAGACAGCCCACATTTGAGGGTTCGCTTGACACTTTCAGAGCCTACTGGGATGTTTTGGCTCGCCATGAGTTCGCCTTTGACGTTTCCGAATTTCAGCAGATGGACCTGGGACTTGCAGCCGCGAACAGAATCATCTCTTCTCCTATGATCCGACCGACCAAATTGGAGCATCGGCGCCACCTTGGCGGGTCAGCGCCTTCCTTCCCGTGGTCCGCATTGACCTGACTTTGACTCTTTCCTGTTTCGGAGGTAAATACACTTAGGCATTATTTTGCGGTTATTTCCGTTATCTATTTGCCGATGAATGAGTTGGACGGCGGTCGCGACGTGATTAGGCAAGGGAGTTTAGACCCGACGTATGAATGAGGAGTCGATCAATCTCGTCGAGCGAGTCCGATTTGGAACATTTGAGCTCAATGTCCGAACCGGGGAACTTGTCCCCATCGGAACCGAGCCTGTGGAATCTGAGTCTGCCAAGGTCCTGCTCCGGGAGCAACCCTTCCGCATTCTGCGAATTCTGGTCGAGCGGCAAGGCCAAATTGTTTCCCGCCAGGAAATACGGCAGATCCTTTGGCCGAACGACACCTTCGTGGACTACGACAGAAGCATTAACGTTGCAATGGCGATCCTGCGCAAGGCGCTCGCAGACGATGCCGACCACCCCAAGTACATTGAAACTCTGGCACGTCGCGGATACAGACTCATCGCACCAGTCGAATGGCAACAGAGTTCGA